>NZ_PDKT01000008.1 GCF_002933315.1 Candidatus Pantoea edessiphila | reverse complement strand
AATAACATATTATCAGACAATTTATGTAGATACTACGTAGAAAAGTATTTTATAAATATAAGGAGGTGATCCAACCGCAGGTTCCCCTACGGTTACCTTGTTACGACTTCACCCCAGTCATGAATCACAAAGTGGTAAGTGCCCTCCTAATAAAGGTTAAGCTACTTACTTCTTTTGCAATCCACTCCCATGGTGTGACGGGCGGTGTGTACAAGGCCCGGGAACGTATTCACCGTAGCATTCTGATCTACGATTACTAGCGATTCCGACTTCATGAAGTCGAGTTGCAGACTCCAATCCGAACTAAGACATATTTTGTGAGATTTGCTTGCTCTTGCGAGGTTGCTTCTCTTTGTATACGCCATTGTAGCACGTGTGTAGCCCTACCCATAAGGGCCATGATGACTTGACGTCGTCCTCACCTTCCTCCGGCTTATCACCGGCAGTCTCCTTTGGATTCCCGACTTACTCGCTGGCAACAAAGGATAAGGGTTACGCTCGTTGCGGGACTTAACCCAACATTTCACAACACGAGCTGACGACAGCCATGCAGCACCTGTCTCAGCGTTCCCGAAGGCACCAAGGCATCTCTGCCAAGTTCGCTGGATGTCAAGAGTAGGTAAGGTTTTTCGCGTTGCATCGAATTAAACCACATGCTCCACCGCTTGTGCGGGCCCCCGTCAATTCATTTGAGTTTTAACCTTGCGGTCGTACTCCCCAGGCGGTCGACTTAACGCGTTAGCTACGGAAGTTACATCTCGAGGATACAACTTCCAAGTCGACATCGTTTACGGCATGGACTACCAGGGTATCTAATCCTGTTTGCTCCCCATGCTTTCGCACTTGAGTGTCAGTATTCATCCAGAGAGCCGCCTTCGCCACTGATATTCCTCCAGATCTCTACGCATTTCACCGCTACACCTGGAATTCTGCTCTCCTCTATGAAACTCAAGCTTGCCAGTTTCAAATGCAGTTCCCAGGTTAAGCCCAGGGATTTCACATCTGACTTAGCAAACCACCTACGTGCGCTTTACGCCCAGTAATTCCGATTAACGCTTGCACCCTCCGTATTACCGCGGCTGCTGGCACGGAGTTAGCCGGTGCTTCTTTTATAGGTAACGTCAATCAATATAAGTTTTAATTATATTGCCTTCTTCCCTATTGAAAGTACTTTACAACCCTAAGGCCTTCTTCATACACGCGGCATAGCTGCATCAGGCTTGCGCCCATTGTGCAATATTCCCCACTGCTGCCTCCCGTAGGAGTCTGGACCGTATCTCAGTTCCAGTGTGGCTGGTCATCCTCTCAGACCAGCTAGAGATCGTTGCCTAGGTGAGCCATTACCCCACCTACTAGCTAATCTCATCTGAGTTCATCTGATGGCATGAGGCCCTAAGGTCCCCCACTTTGGTTTTACAACATTATGCGGTATTAGCCATCGTTTCCAATGGTTATCCCCCTCCATCAGGTAGATCCCCAGATATTACTCACCCGTCCGCCACTCGTCACCCAAAGAGTAAACTCTTTTGTGTTACCGTTCGACTTGCATGTGTTAAGCTTGCCGCCAGCGTTCAATCTGAGCCATGATCAAACTCTTCGATTTGAATTTTAAATCTATTTCTACAGATTAAATATTTTTATTCTGTAGAGATGTGTAACATGTTTTTAAAAAAAATTGATACAATTCTACGAATACCTACACAGGTTGTCTGATAAATTGTTAAAGAACAACAGCAGTGCTATCTTAACTTTGTTATGTCTGTTAGTCAAGTTTTTAAT
>NZ_PDKT01000007.1 GCF_002933315.1 Candidatus Pantoea edessiphila | reverse complement strand
GTTCTTTAACAATCTGGAACAAGCTAAAAGTAGTACAAAAGTGTTTAATTCATTATTAATACGTTATTAATGACATCAATAATGCTAATTAACATTTATTAATCTCAATGCTTAAAATCAAAAACACCTGTGGGTTGTAGGGTTAAGTAATTAAGCGTATATGGTGGATGCCTTGGCAGTCAGAGGCGATGAAGGACGTGCAAATCTGCGAAAAGCGTCGGTAAGGTGATATGAACCGCTATAACCGGCGATATCCGAATGGGGAAACCCGATACTTTAAGTATCATCGTTAAGTGAATACATAGCTTAACGAAGCAAACCGGGAGAACTGAAACATCTAAGTAACCCGAGGAAAAGAAATCAATAGAGATTCCCTTAGTAGTGGCGAGCGAAAGGGGAACAGCCCAGAGCTTAAAATAAACTTATATATTAGTAAAATGATCTGGAAAGTTCAACGATACAGGGTGATAGTCCCGTATATGAAAATATATATGCTTGTATGCTCAATTGAGTAGGACGAGACACGTGATATCTTGTCTGAAGATGGGGGGACCATCCTCCAAGGCTAAATACTCCTGACTGACCGATAGTGAACTAGTACCGTGAGGGAAAGGCGAAAAGTACCCCGGTTAGGGGGGTGAAATAGAACCTGAAACCATATACGTACAAGCAGTAGAAGCATCTTTTTTAAGATGTGACTGCGTACCTTTTGTATAATGGGTCAGCGACTTATATTCTGTAGCAAGGTTAACTTAATAAGGGAGCCGAAGGGAAACCGAGTCTTAACTGGGCGATTTAAGTTGCAGAGTATAGACCCGAAACCCGGTGATCTAACCATGAGCAGGTTGAAGGTTGGGTAACACTAATTGGAGGACCGAACCGACTAATGTTGAAAAATTAGCGGATGACTTGTGGTTAGGGGTGAAAGGCCAATCAAACCGGGAGATAGCTGGTTCTCCTCGAAAGCTATTTAGGTAGCGCCTCGTGAATTTATCTCCGGGGGTAGAGCACTGTTTCGGCTAAGGGGTTGTCCAAACTTACTAATCCGATGCAAACTACGAATACCGGTGAATATTATCACGGGAGACACACGGCGGGTGCTAACGTCCGTCGTGGAAAGGGAAACAACCCAGACCGCCAGCTAAGGTCCCTAAATTATGATTAAGTGGGAAACGATGTGGGAAGGCTTAAACAACCAGGATGTTGGCTTAGAAGCAGCCATCATTTAAAGAAAGCGTAATAGCTCACTGGTCGAGTCGGCCTGCGCGGAAGATGTAACGGGGCTAAATCATATACCGAAGCTGCGGCAACAACATTTGATGTTGCTAAGTTAAATATTGTTGGGTAGAGGAGCGTTCTGTAAACCGTCGAAGGTATATTGTAAAGTATGCTGGAGGTATCAGAAGTGCGAATGCTGACATGAGTAACGACAAAGCGGGTGAAAAACCCGCTCGCCGAAAGACTAAGGGTTCCTGTCTAACGTTAATCGGGGCAGGGTGAGTCGACCCCTAAGGTGAGGCCGAAAGGCGTAATCGATGGAAAACAGGTTAATATTCCTGTACTTGATGTTATTGCGATGGGGGGACGGAGAAGGCTATATTATCCGAGCGACGGTTGTCTCGGTTTAAGCGTGTAGGTGGATGTTCTAGGTAAATCCGGTTCATTTTACACTAAGACGTGATGACTAGGTACTTAATAATACTAAAGTAATAAATGCCATGCTTCCAAGAAAAGCCTCTAAGCATCAGATAATATTAAATCGTACTCTAAACCGACACAGGTGGTCAGGTAGAGAATACTAAGGCGTTTGAGAGAACTCGGGTGAAGGAACTAGGCAAAATGGTGCCGTAACTTAGGGAGAAGGCACGCTGATATAAAAGTGAAAAGATTTACTCTTGGAGCTTAAATCAGTCGAAGATACCAGCTAGCTGCAACTGTTTATTAAAAACACAGCACTGTGCAAACACGAAAGTGGACGTATACGGTGTGACGCCTGCCCGGTGCCGGAAGGTTAATTGATGGGGTTATCTGTAATGGAAAAGCTCTTGATCGAAGCCCCGGTAAACGGCGGCCGTAACTATAACGGTCCTAAGGTAGCGAAATTCCTTGTCGGGTAAGTTCCGACCTGCACGAATGGCGTAATGATGGCTAGGCTGTCTCCACCCGAGACTCAGTGAAATTGAATTTGCTGTGAAGATGCAGTATACCCGCGGCAAGACGGAAAGACCCCGTGAACCTTTACTATAGCTTGACACTGAATATTGAATATTTATGTGTAGGATAGGTGGGAGGCTTTGAAGTATAAACGCTAGTTTATATGGAGCCAATGTTGAAATACCACCCTTAAATATTTAATATTCTAACGTAGCTCCGTAATCCGGAGTGCAGACAGTGTCTGGTGGGTAGTTTGACTGGGGCGGTCTCCTCCTAAAGAGTAACGGAGGAGTACAAAGGTCAGCTAATCACGGTCGGAAATCGTGAATTTAGTGCAATGGCATAAGCTGGCTTAACTGCGAGAGTGACAATTCGAGCAGATGCGAAAGCAGGTCATAGTGATCCGGTGGTTCTGAATGGAAGGGCCATCGCTCAACGAATAAAAGGTACTCCGGGGATAACAGGCTAATACCGCCCAAGAGTTCATATCGACGGCGGTGTTTGGCACCTCGATGTCGGCTCATCACATCCTGGGGCTGAAGTAGGTCCCAAGGGTACGGCTGTTCGCCGTTTAAAGTGGTACGCGAGCTGGGTTTAGAACGTCGTGAGACAGTTCGGTCCCTATCTGCCGTGGGCGTTGGAGAATTGAGGGAGGTTACTCCTAGTACGAGAGGACCGGAGTGAACGCACCACTGGTGTTCGGGTTGTCATGCCAATGGCATTGCCCGGTAGCTAAGTGCGGAAAAGATAAGAGCTGAAAGCATCTAAGCACGAAACTTGTCCCAAGATTAGTTCTCACTGATTTTTTATAAAAATCCTAAAGGGACGTTGAAGACAACAACGTTGATAGGCCGGATGTGTAAGCATAGTAATGTGTTGAGCTAACCGGTACTAATGACCCGTGAGGCTTAACCTTACAACACCAGAGGTGTTTTTGAAAATAAGTAATATTTTTAGCTTGTTTAATAATCAGATTTTTAATATTTTTTTAAAATTGCAAATATATTTTTGCCTGGTAGCTATAACGCGATAGTACCACCTGAAACCATGCCGAACTCAGAAGTGAAATGTCGTAGTGCCGATGGTAGTGTGGAGTTTCTCCATGTGAGAGTAGGAAACTGCCAGGCATTAATTATCTAATACATTAGTTTTGTTTGAAATTT
>NZ_PDKT01000006.1 GCF_002933315.1 Candidatus Pantoea edessiphila | reverse complement strand
GTGTTTTTGATTTTAAGCATTGAGATTAATAAATGTTAATTAGCATTATTGATGTCATTAATAACGTATTAATAATGAATTAAACACTTTTGTACTACTTTTAGCTTGTTCCAGATTGTTAAAGAACCAATTATAAATATACATAAAATTAATTGATTATACAAGATATATTATGGCGTCCCCTAGGGGATTCGAACCCCTGTTGCCGCCGTGAAAGGGCGATGTCCTAAGCCTCTAGACGAAGGGGACGATATAAAAATAATTAAATATGTGATTATTTATTAAAATATTTAATTTAAATATTAATTTAACTACCAATTATGATATGTTTATAATTTTTGCATATTCAATAAATCTTACTATCCTTTGTTTTTAAGAAATAGTCAAGTATTTATTTATTAATAATAATAATTATTTTAATTTTTTAAAATAATTAATGAAAATTCTTACTTCTTCCCAATCCGTATATTCAATATTACAATTAGAATTTGTTTCTCCACCTGTTAACAGCATAATAATTTGAATTACAATTTTATTAAACCAATTATAATTTGAGTATTGTAATGCCCCAGCAAATACGGCACAACAATTGGGCTTCCATGGGGAACCCTTTAAAAATTTATAAGTATAAATATTAGTACGTGGGGAATTTTTTTCAATTTTACGAGCTGTAAGATTAACAGAAAAAAAACCACTAATTAATTTTTTTATAGCAAATAAATTAAGTTGTATAAATTTATTAAGTATAGGGTTAAAATGACCGTAGTGAATAGAAGCGCCAATTAAAATACGATCATATTGTTTCCAATTAAAATTTATATTCATAGCATCTGTAATATTTATTACATCACATAACTGATAATAACTAATATTATCTGCTATGTAAGTAGCTATTTTTTTAGTTTGCCCATAACGACTACAAAAAATAATTAGTGCTTTCATGATTAGGATAATCCTTATTATAGGATCTTATATTGTTTAGATATTATATTTTAGTATATTAAAATGTATTAATTTAATAGAATTTCTTTAATTATAATATTGATATAATAAATATACTAAAATTCAATATATTTAATTTAATTATTTTTTTCTATGTAATGAGAATAAGAAAATAATTTATTTTTTAAAAATTTATTTGAGAAAAATAAACCAATTTGTAATAAAAAGTATAATGAAACAGCAAGAAAAATTTGAGAAATTACATCTGGTGTTAATAACATTCCAATAATAAAAGTACTAATAAAAATATATGAACGATTTTTTTTTAAATTTTCAGTATTAGTAATACCAGCCCAACATAATAATGTAATAACTATAGGTATTTCAAAAGAGAGACCGCAAACAATAAACAACCATATTACAAAATTGAAGTAGTTAGTAATATCTGTAGCAAAAGTAATCCCTTTTGGTAAGGTTTTAATAAAAAATTTAAATGTTGTTGGTAAAATAATAAAATATGCAAATATTATACCAATATAAAATAAGAAAGTTCCAAATATGATTATATATTTTAATAACGTACGTTCATGATTATACAATGCAGGAGCAACAAATACCCATATTTGATAAAAAACTATAGGAACTGAAATAAAAATTGATACAATAAATGTAATTTTTATTGGAGTAATAAATGAAGAAGTAATGTCAGTTGTGATCATTTTTGTGCCAATAGGCATTTGATGTATTAGTGGTAATGCCACTAAATTATAGATATCATTTGCAAAGTATATAAGTGCTAAAAAAATTATAACAATTGCAATAAGACAATTTAACAAACGTTTGCGAAGTTCAATTAAATGATCTACAAAAAGTTGATTATTTTCAATAATCATTATTATTTATCACTCATTATAAAATGTATACTATTGTTATATAAATTAAATTTTAATTTTTGTTTTATAATTTATCATTTTTAAAATTAAATAATGTGTTAACATTATTTATAATTTTTGAAAAATAATTAGATGCTTGGTTAATATTTTGATATAATAAGATAAAGTTATTTATATTATTAAATTTTGTACTTTTAATATCTATATTATTCTTATTTATATCTTTTTTATGATATTCTATCATTAAATATTTAAATTTTTTTGTAAAATGCTCTTGCAAATCAATAACATCTTTTATTTTTATTTTGTTTTGTAAATTTTCTAATTCAAACATAGAAACAATTCCATATTTTATACTCAATAATAATTTATTAAATATCTTAACTAAATTTATAGTATTTTTTATCGCAATAGGCGATCTTTGTGGTCCTAATATAATTAATCCTATAACAAATAATAATATGAACTCTCTAAAATTAAAATTTAACACAAACTATACCTTATCATTGTTTTTTTCATCATCTAACAAATTTTTTGGTTTATTTATAATTATATTGTCTCTTTTTTTTAATGTTTTATCTCCATCATCATCTTCATTCATTGCTTTTTTAAAACCACGAATAGAAGCACCTAAATCTTCACCGAGATTTCTTAACTTATCAGTACCAAATAATAGTACAACGATCATAGCAATAATTAATAATTGCCAAATACTAATGCCATCCATTCAATACCTTCCAAATAATAACAGGCTAATAAATGTATTTTAAATTTCATTTATTTTCATAAAAATTAATTTATTATTTTAATAAAAATATAACTATTTATTTTTTTATTATTACAAGATATGACTTATGCAGTAAATTATTTCTATAAGAATAAGTTAAACTATAAAATAACAATAATCAAAGATGTACTATATTTCAGTATAAAAAATATTGAATAATCATTAGTTTTTACGATATAAAAATATAATAAAAACATATGTTTATTGATTATAAATAATAAAAATTTATAATCATATATTAATTAATTTCAATAATTAATTAATATTTAAATTAACTTATATTACAATTTATATTTTTGTTTAAAATAATTATATAAAATAATACAGGATGATTAATCTATTAACTAAATCAAATAAAATTTATTTTTCTGATATTATAAGTTTAAAAAAATAATTAAATTTATTTATAATTTCTTCTTAAGAATAGTAATTTTTATTATTTCATAATATATGAATAATAGATAAAGAAAAGATATGCTATTTATTTTTTGACGTTTTCTGTTAAAGAAGATTTATTAACTAAATCTATATCAATAGCACACTTAATATCAACACCTAATTGACGAAATTTCTCAGTTTGTTTGATAATATTACCTCGACCTTCTGCAAGTTTTTTCATTGCTTCTTTGTAACTATTATATGTTTTATCGAGATTATATCCTATATTATTCATTTCATCGACAAATAATCTTATTTTATCATATAGTTTTGATGCACTATCTACGATATGATGGACATTTTGATTTTGATGTTCATTATTCCATAAATTATGGATAGTTCGCAAAACTACTAGTAAAGTAGTAGGACTAACCAACATAATATTTTGTTTTAGAGCTTCAAATAATAAACTAGGTTCTCGATCTATTGCCAGTAGAAATGCTTGTTCAATAGGAATAAACATTAATATATAGTCAAGTGAACGTAAATTAGGCAAATCTTGATAATTTTTTTTACTTAATAAACGTATATGAGTTTTTATTGCATTAATATGTTCTTTAATAGCTTTTTCACTTTCAATATCGTCTTTTGAATTAAAATACTTTTCGTATGCTAACAATATCATTTTAGAATCCACTATTATATCTTTACCTTTAGGTAGTCTAATTATTATATCTGGTCTAATTTTACTATTTTGATCAGATTTTATACTAATTTGTGTTTCATATTCATAACCTTCACGTAATCCAGCTGATTCTAAAATGCGACTTAAAATAATCTCTCCACAATTTCCTCTAAATTTACTATTTCCTTTTAAAGCATTTGCAAGGTTAATAGTTGATTGAGTAATATTTGAATTGAGTTTTTGCATCTCTTTTATTTCATTATTTAAAATATGTCTCTCGTTTACCTCCATTCTAATACTATCATGTAATTGATTAAGGCATTTATTTACTTGCTCTTGTAGTGGATTAATTATATTACTTACATATTTTATAATTTCTCTATTTTTTTCGATTTTATTTGTTAAAATAAGTTTATTATTTTTAGTTTGCCAGTATTGTAAATATTTATTTTTAATATTTATTGATTTATTTAATTGATAAATTTTATTTTTACTTATTACAAATAATTGCCTAAATTTTTTTATTTTTTTCTGTTGGTATTGAATGTCTTGCTCCAATATTTTAATTTTAGTTAAGAGCTTAGATAATTCACGATTATATCTCAGTTTTGAAATTATAAAACCGGTAATTAACGCAATTAATGATATTAATATAATCATAACATTTTAATTTACAATATTTCCTTATTAGTTTGAAGTGATAATATGTAATTTTTAATACGAAATAATTTGATATAAAATACAAATTTAATAAACATAATAAAAATTTTCATATTACAATTTTATAAAAAAGATAATAATACATTAATACATTTTATTTGTATAATGTTGATTAATACAATATTTGAATACTATATTATTATAATAAGAGGATATATTAATACGTAATATATACTAATTATTTAAATTAACAATATTTTTATTAAAATTAATATAGATTTAAAATAATTTTAAATGTTTCAAAAAATTTATATTCTAATTAATTTATAAAAAAAGGCGCCTAGCAGCGCCAAAATATTTCTTAACTGATAAAAACTAAAACTATAATGAATTTTCTTATTCATTACGTAAACTTATTGCTGCTTTTACCATATTTTCTAATGATTTTTTTACTTCAACCCAACTACGAGTTTTTAATCCACAATCTGGATTAACCCATAAACGTTCTTGTGGAATATATTGAGAAGCTTTTTCTAGTAACTTTTTTATAGATTCTACACTAGGTATATTTGGTGAATGAATATCATATACTCCAGGTCCAATTTCATTTGGATATTTAAAAAAGTCAAATGACTTTAATAAATCCATGTCTGAACGTGAAGTTTCAATAGTTATAACATCAGCATCCATTTCTGCTATAGCACTCATGATGTCATTAAATTCACAATAACACATATGTGTATGTATTTGGGTGCTATCATCTACACCTGATGAGGTAATACGAAAAGCATGAATTGCCCAATCTAAATAACTCTTCCAATTTGATTTATGAAGAGGTAATCCTTCACGTAATGCAGGTTCATCAATTTGAATAATTCCAATACCAACTTTTTCTAAAGATTCTACTTCATCTCTTAACGCTAAAGCTATCTGTTTAACTATTATATCTTTTGGTATATCTTCACGTATAAAAGACCAATGTAAAATAGTTACTGGACCAGTTAACATTCCTTTTACTGGTTTTTTAGTCAGAGATTGTGCATACTTAGCATATTTAGTAGTAATATTTTTTGGACGAGAAATATCTCCTATAATTATTGGTGGTTTTACACAACGAGAACCATAACTTTGTATCCAACCATTTTTTGTAAAAACAAATCCATCTAGATGTTTGCTAAAATACTCAACCATATCACTTCTTTCTGATTCACCATGCACTAATACATCTATTCCTAGATGTTCTTGTTCTATTATAGTTTGTTTTATGTTTTTAAAAATACTTTCTTGATAATTTTGTTGATCTAATTTTCCTTGCTTAAATTGTAAACGTAATTTACGAATTTCAGAAGTTTGTGGAAAAGAGCCAATTGTAGTTGTTGGCCATATTGGCAAATTAAATCTTTTACGTTGTATTTTGACACGATCTTTATATGAACTATTACGTTTTATGTTATATATAGAAATATTTTCAATACGTTTTTTTACAATGGGATTACTAACCTTATTTGAAATAGAATGAGAATAAATTGGTTTACTCCAGTTTTCTATTAAAGATCTATCATTATTATTAAGGGCATCTCTTAGTAAAGAAAGTTCTGTACATTTTTGTATTGCAAATGAAAACCAACTTTTTATTTCTATATCTAGATCTTTTTCATACCTTAAATCCATTGGAGAATGTAATAAAGAACATGATGTTCCAATCCATAAATGTTGACGTTGATTTATTAGAGGCTGTATGTAATTAAAGCAAGTAATTAAATTGGTGCGCCAAATATTACGTCCATTAATCACACCTAATGATAATACCCATGATTTAGGAATTTTTTTATTTAATATTTTAATATCATCGCTTCCATGAACTAAATCAACATGTAAACCTTGCACGGGAAGTTCACGAATTAAATCTATATTTTGATTAATACTGTCAAAATAAGTTGTAAGTAATAAACCATTTTTTAATTGCAATATGTCATATGCTTTTCTAAAAGCATCACACCATTCTTTTGTAAGTTCTAATGATAATATAGGCTCTTCAATTTGAATCCATTTAATACCTCGTTTTGTTATTTCAGATAAAACATCTTGATAAACTGATATAATATTTCCCAACAAAGATAATCGATTAAAATAGTTACCTTTAGTTTTACCTAACCATAAATATGTTATAGGACCTAACAATACAGGTTTTATTTTGTAATTTAATAATAATGCTTCATCAATTTCATCTAATAACTGCATCCATGTGATTCTAAAAGTCTGATGTTTTTCTAATTCTGGCACTATATAATGATAATTGCTATTAAACCATTTTGTCATTTCAGATGCACTAGTAGATTTTCCATTACGGGAAATACCACGAGCTATCAAAAATAAAGTATCTATATCTACATTATTATCTTGATTTTGATGTCTTTTCGGTATATTACCTAACAATAAACTAGTAGTTAACACATGGTCATACCAAGCAAAATCTCCTACAGGTAATAAATCTATACCAGATACTTCTTGTTGTTTCCAATGTCTTTTACGTAGTTCATAACCTATTTTTAGTAACTCTTTTTGATCAATATTACCAGACCAATAATTTTCTTGAGCTTTTTTTAGTTCCCGGTGTATACCAATACGAGGAAAACCGAGAGTATGGTTGATGATAGTCATTTTATTATTTCCTTTAAAAAACATTTTTTATATTCAAATTTAATCAATTATTATTTCTATAAATAAAGATAATTTTAAACTTATTTATATCTAATTTTTATTAAATTAAATTTTATTAAATATAAAATATATTTATAAAGTTATTTATAAAAATTTAAATAACAAAACGTAATTTTGATGATATAACTGATATTACATTCTTAATTAATTAATAAAAATATCATATTTAATTCATAATATAATTTTTAATCAAGAATACAACGTTATAATAAAGATTAAATAATTACATTAATTTTAATAAAATTAATGTAATTATTTAGTTGATTAAGTAATATTATTTGCATAAGATATACATTTTATTAGAACAGATAGATTTTTTTCAAAAAAATTAAATACTATCTAATATTTTAATAGATATATACTAATTTTAAATTATTTAATATTAGTAAAAATAACAAATCAAAAATCTATAACCAATTTTTATGTTTAAAATAAAGATAAGGTGCTACTCCAACTATAATCATTAAGAAAATTACAGCTGGGTAACCAAAACTCCATTTTAATTCTGGCATAAATTCAAAATTCATACCATAACTTGATGCTAAAAGTGTAGGAGGTAAAAACATTACTGAAACGACTGAAAATATTTTAATAATACGGTTTTGTTCAATATTTATTAATCCCATTGCTGCTTGCATCAAAAAGTTAACTTTTTGAAATAAAGACTCATTATGAGGTAATAAAGATTCAATATCTCTAAGTATTTCACGTGCTTGCTCTAATTGATTAGTAGGCAAACGACCTTTTCTTAATAAGAAATTAAGTGCTCTTTGAGTATCCATTAGACATAATCTAACTTTCCAGCTTACATCTTCTAATTCAGCTAAACATGAAAGTGATGCATTATATTCTTCACCTTGTTGACCTTCCATTACTACACGACTAAGCTTTTCCAAAGCGCTATAAATACTTTCGATTTCATCTGCTAATTGTTCAATTTTGGTTTCAAATAAATCTAATAAGAGCTCAAAAGCGTTACCATCAATTAGTGTTTGATTACGTGCTCTCATACGATATAAACGAAAAGCTGGTAGCTCCCTTTCACGTAATGTATACAGTCTTCCTTCTCGAACTATAAAAGCTACAGTAGAATTACCAGCATGATCTTCAGCATCTTCATAAAAAAAGAATGAATGAATATGCAAACCATCCTCATCTTCAAAAAAACGAGCTGAAGCTTCAATATCTTCTAGTTCTGGACGTGTTGCTAAATTTTGTCCTAATTCATATTGTACTAATTTACGTTCATTTTCTTCTGGTTCAACTAGGTCTACCCAAATTGATGATATTAATTTATCTTCTGCTTCAATATCTAATCTTGTGAGACGACCGCTATTTAATTTAAATGCATTTAGCATATTAATTCCATCACAATTTTTATTAATTAAATTAAATATATTAAATATTTTAATAATTATTGATTAATAAAAAACAATATATAAATAACAAATAAAATAATATTATCAACAATTACATAACAATTAAAATATTTAACAACTATACGGATATATGTATTATTAAATAATATTTTGTTTTTTTTGATTATTGATTATAAGTATATATACTAGATAAATATTATAAAAATATTAAGATTAATTGCAAATATAAACAACAAATAAGCATAATATATCTCATTATAGTTAATAAAAAATAAGAAAATTTTTATTTCCTATATATTTTTTCTATACAATCTGGTGGTAGCTCTTTAATAAAACGTGAGGGACGACAATAAATTTCTTTACCATATAATCGGCGAGTTTTAGTATAAGTTAACGTAAGTTCAAGCATTGCCCTGGTTATTCCAACATAAGTTAAACGACGTTCTTCTTCCAGCATGATATTTTCATGCATAGACATTCTACTTGGTAACATTCCTTCCTCTACACCAACGATAAATACATGACTAAATTCTAATCCTTTAGCTGAATGTAATGTCATAAGTTGCACTACATTATTATTCCATTTATCTTCAGTGTGATTTTTATCGTTTTCTAATACAGAGTAAGATAGAAATGCTTGTAAAGGAGTTAAATCATCATCTTTATAATTAAATTGCTGAGTAGCATTGACTAGTTCTTGAAGATTTTCAATACGGTTATGAGATTTTCCTGTTTTTTGCTCATACATTGACCATAAACCAGAGTCTTTAATAACTTTATCTGTTTGCTTATGCAATGATAATCCGATAGTTTCATTTACTAAACTAGATATTAAATCAAAAAAAGATTTCAATGATACAATTGCACGTTTCGTTAATAAATCAGATGTTAATAAAATATTAGCAGATTCCCACAATGTTAATTTTTCTTGTCTAGCAAATTCACGTATTATATTAATTGTACGATCACCAATACCGCGTTGAGGAGTATTTATTATACGTTCAAAAGCAATGTCGTCATTTCTATTATTTATGATACGTAAATATGCAAGTACATCTTTAATTTCTTGACGTTCAAAAAACCTCATACCACCATAGATACGGTATGGAATTTTTTTGTATAAAAGCACTTCTTCTAATATACGTGATTGAGCATTGCTACGATAAAGAATTGCACAATCTAATAATTTATTATTTTTTTGATACAGTGATTGTATGCAATTTGTTACAAAATTAGCTTCATCTAGTTCATTAAAAGCACAGTAAATAGAAATAGGTACACCTTCTGTTCTTTTTGTCCATAATTTTTTACCTAGGCGTATATTATTATTAGAAATAAGCGCATTTGCTGTACGTAAGATTTTATTTGTAGATCGATAATTTTGTTCAAGTCTTATGATATCTGTATTAGGAAAGTCAATTAAAAAACGTTGTATATTTTTAATTTGTGCACCTCTCCAACCGTATATTGATTGATCATCATCGCCTACTATTATCACTCTACCATGTTTGCCTACTAATATACGAGTCCATTCATATTGAATACTATTAGTGTCTTGAAATTCATCAACCAAAATATTTGTAAATCTTTTCTGATAATATTCAAGAATGTTAGGCTTATTAAGCCAAAGCTCATAACTACGTAAAATTATTTCTGCAAAGTCAACTAAACCTGCACGATCACATGCTTTTTGATATTCTTGATAAATATATTTCCAAGTTTTATCTATAAAATTATTGTGTTCAATACTTTTTGGACGTAATCCTTTATCTTTTTTGTTATTTATATACCACATAGCTCTATTAACTGACCACTTTTTTTCATCAAAATTCATGTTTTTTATTAATGATTTGATAAAACGAAATTGATCATCATTATCTAAGATTTGAAAATTTTTAGGCAAATTCGCTTCAGCATAATGTATCCTAAGTACACGATGAGCTAAACTATGGAAAGTACCAATCCATAATTTATCTTTATTAAAATTAATTAATTTATTTATACGGTTATGTATTTCTAAAACAGCTTTATTCGTAAAAGTTACAGCTAAAATTGAATTTGGAGAACAATTTTCTATAGATAATAACCAAGCAATACGATGCACTATGATTCTTGTTTTTCCACTACCAGCACCTGCTAATACTAACAAATTACTTCTTGGTGCTGAAACAGCTTCCCGTTGTTTGTCATTTAAATTTTCTAGAATTTTTAAAATTTCCATGTTTTAATTACAAATTATTAAACAATATATAAAACAAATATAAATTTATTATAATAAATGAAAAAATAATTTTTTTGATTTTTTATTTAATTTTACAAAAAATATTCTTTATGAGAGAGAAATATAAGTCAATTTAAAATATGAATATATTTAATATCAAATTATTAACGTTTATAAAAATATTATATCATCTATTAATTTAACATATAACTGATACATCATTAGTTTTTATGCAATATTTATAAATATCTTTAAAGTTAAAATAGCTTATTATAAGTTTACATTATATATTACTTGTAATTATATGTATATATAACCATCATACACATGTGTTGCTGGACCAGTCATATAAATTGGTTTTCCAATACCATTCCATGATACAGATAATGTTCCTCCAATTAAATTTACACTTACCTTAGATGATAAAATACCTTGTATGATTCCACAAGCTACGGCAGCACAAGCACCACTACCACAAGCATATGTTTCTCCAACACCTCTCTCATATACACGAAGACGAATGTTTTCATTATTAACAACTTCCATAAAATTAACATTTGTAGATTCTGGAAAATAGCTATGCTTCTCTATTAATGGACCTAAAAAATTTACTTGAGCAGTTTTTATATCCTGTACTTGAATGACACAATGTGGATTACCAATTGATACCATACCAAATTTAAAACATCTATCATCAATTTCTATAGAATAAAGTTCTTGAGTTTGACACATTTTTAATGGTATCTTGCTTGGTTCAAATATTGGTTCATTCATATCTACACATACTAAATTATCATGAATAATTTCTAATATCATATTTGTAGTTTTTGTAGTTACCTTAATATTATTTTTATTTGTTAAACCTTTTAATTTGACAAAGATAGCAAAACAACGAGCTCCATTTCCACATTGAAATACTTCAGTTCCATTGGAATTAAATATTCTATAATGAAAATCAAAATCAGGATTATGAGATGATTCAACAATTAATAATTGATCAAATCCAACACCTATGTGACGATTAGATATTTTATTAATCATTTCCTTTGATAAATTAAATTTTTGCGTTATGGCATCTATTATCATAAAATCATTTCCTATGCCATGCATTTTAGAGAATTGAATTCTTTGTTCCATATAAATACCGTTATAAATTAATTAGCAATTTATTTTTTATTTATCAAATATTTAAAAGTAATTATTAAAGTATTACTTTTTAAATTTTAAATAAAAAATAAACTGATCATGAGACTTATATCATGTGCAATTTTATAAATAATTGTCAATATGAATAATAAGTTATTGTTTGTGAAGTTATAATAGATACACTGGATGTAAAGCATATTAAATTTACTTTAAATAATATATTGTTTAGTGTTATTTAGTTTAAAAAACCTATTAATTTATTAGAGTTTTTTATTTTTACTTTTAATAACTCATTATTTATTTCATTAATAATTTTTTTTTTGTAATCTATATTTTGATCAAGAATTTTTAATTTTTCTTCATCCCAACCCCAATGCCTTACTAAATTTAACAGAATTTTTCGTTTCCAGTTGATTTGTTGATTATTTATTTTAATACTTAATTTTTCTTTTACTTTAAAATAAAAACAACAACGGATCAGATTAAGACGTATATTATCTTTTATATCAGTTAAATAATTTGTTAAACGATTCAACATAATATAGTAGGGATCAAATCCATAAAAAATAATATTTCCTGAATGTAAATGTTTTTTAGTATACATAGATAATAATTCAGTATGTGGATATCGTAAAACATAAGATTCAATTAAAGATATTTTTAATAATGATTTATAAGGTGTATTAGCATTTTTATTTATTTGTAATAAGATTTCTTTAAAATATTCTTTAATTTGTATTAATTTAAGATTTCCTAAGTCTAACCATTCATTTTGTGTTAATATGCCATCACTATACAATGAATATACATATTCTTCATATCGATATTCTTCTCTATCTGGTATTACTGTCCACAAAATTCTTTTGCCTGCAATTCTCACTGAAGTACGATAAAATTCGTCTAAAAGAAATACATTGTAAATACTATTAATTTTTTGTTTGCTGAAACAATTTACTCTGCAATATTTAAAAATATTTTCATCAATTAAAAAAAAACTAATTTTTATACTCAATGAATTACACCATTTTTGTATTCTAGTACATTTGTAATTCAAATTTATAAGGTCATGCTTATCCAAGTGAGATTTATGGAATACCCAAATATCTAAATCTGATTTATCGTTTTGACCAATTGAAAATGTACTTCCCATAGAATAAATACCTGTAATTGGCATTTCATGTTTTGGTGATTTTAATTTACTATTACCTATTAATTGCAACAATAATTGATACTGATTTTTATCTGGTGTAAATAGATTGATCCCATAAGGTACTTTATTTTCTACATAACCAGGAATTAGTGGATGATGATAATGAAAAAAAATTGGTACTAAATTATAAATTTTTTGAAATATAGGACCTATAGTAGATAATGTGCGATTAACGCGAAATGTATGAGCAGCATCTAATCGTTGATTTATAATGTGTATATTATGGATACAAAATTCTTTTATCACTTGATAATTACTGTATTAATTTATTTATTATATAATTAGTTAATTATATAATGGTAATATTTTTATTGCAAACAATAACAAAAACATATAACTAAAGATATAAATTTATATTTTTGTTCTAATTTGTTTATAATTAGTATACTAAGATGTATATATTATTAAGATATTTTAAAATATGAAGATTAACCATAATTAAAGATAATTGATTATATGTTAAAAAAGATTTTAAAAGTTGCAACAAGGAAAAGTCCTCTTGCTATATGGCAAGCAACATATATAAAAAAACGTCTTAATAAAATATATCCTGGCTTAAAGGTAAAATTAGTTCCGATAGTTACTAAAGGGGATATTATACTTGATAGGCTTATATTGAAAGTAGGTGGTAAAAGTGTTTTTGTTAAAGAACTTGAACAATTAATAATAGAACATCGAGTTGATTTAGCAGTACACTCAATAAAAGATTTACCTGCAATTTTTCCCGATGGTTTAGGTTTGGTAACTATATGTGAAAGGGACAGCCCTCATGATGTCATAGTGTCTCAGAATTACCAATCTATAGAAGATTTACCAAAAGGTGCAATCATAGGTACATCAAGTCTTCGTAGAGGATGTCAGATTATTTCTTATCGTCCAGATCTATTAATACGTTCAATAAGAGGTAATATAGGTACTAGACTAAGTAAATTGGATATAGGTCAATATGATGCAATAATTATAGCTGCTGCTGGATTAAATAGATTAGGTTTAACAAATAGAATTAATCAAATATTACCTACTAGTGTTTTATTACCAGCAGTTGGTCAAGGTGCAATAGGTATTGAATGTCGTCTAGATGATAATAATTTAATTGATTTATTAAAAGTATTAAATCATGATGACACTGAAGTATGTATAAAAGCAGAACGTGCAATGAATAAGCATTTACAGGGTGGATGTGAATTGCCTATTGCAAGCTTAGCAATTCTTGAAGGTGATACTATATGGATACGTGGTTTAATTGGAACACCTGATGGCAGTATCCTGATTAAGAAAGAAATTCGAGGTTCTCGTTTTCAATCAGAACAAGTAGGAATATTACTTGCAGAAAAATTACTTACCAGTGGAGGAAGTAAAATTTTGAATAAATTATATAAAAATAAAATATTTAAATGACTATTTTAATCACTCGTCCTGAACCCGCTAATAAAGATCTTATTTTACGTCTAGAAACATCAGGAAAAAAAGCGTATAGTTTACCATTAATTGAATTTATACCAGGTAAAGATCTAGCTATTTTACCTTATTTTCTAACTAATATGTTATACTCTAGGGATTTAGTATTTATTCTATCACAGCAAGCTGTATATTTTGCTCAATCAGCATTACAAAGAATTGATATGTTATGGCCAATTAATTTAAACTATTACGCAATTGGTTACAAAACAGCTTTGTCTTTTAAAAAAGTTAGCAAATTAAATATCAATTATCCTATAGTTCAAGAAACAAGTGAAGAACTTATTAAATTGCTTATATTACAAAATGTACATAATAATAAAAGAGCTGTAATTTGTAGCGGATATCCCAGTAGAGGCTTTTTAAAGCAAGAACTTTCAAATCTTGATATAAAAGTATTTTTTATTGAATGTTATAAATCTATAAAAAAAAAATATGATGGATTTGCTGAAGGAAAACGTTTACGAAAATTAGGTATTAATACTTTAGTCGTTACTAGTAGTAATATGTTAAAACAGTTATTCTATTTATTTCCAGAAATTGATCGTGAAGAATGGTTACTTAAATGCAAACTGTTAGTTTTTAGCGAACGTATCTTGAATATGGCTAAGACACTAGGTTGGAAGGAGATTTATGTAACTGAAAAATGTAATAACGAACATATATTAAAAATACTATCTTAATTTGATTAATAACTCTTGAAACGTTTTATCGGCGAGAGAGGATTTGAACCTCCGACCCACTGGTCCCAAACCAGTTGCGCTACCAAACTGCGCCACCCGCCGTATTTTTATAAATATATTGATCATTTTGATGAAAACAATTCTGGGTGACTAGTGGGGCTCGAACCCACGACATCTGGAATCACAATCCAGGACTCTACCAGCTGAGCTATAGCCACCACTCAAACAGATTCTATCATATTTTTATATAATTGTTTACTATTTTTTATTTAAATCAACTAATGCGCCCGACAGGATTTGAACCCGAGACCTCTGCCTTCGGAGGGCAGCGCTCTATCCAACTGAGCTACGGGCGCAACAAATATCTATTTTATATGCAATATATTTTATTAAATTTAACAAAATAAATTAAATTTTAATTTAATTTATTTTGTATATTCATATTTTATATACAAATATAGCATACCATTATTAATTATTTCATTTTTTAAATACAGAGTATATTCTTATGAAGAGATTTATTAGCATTATAAAAATAAATAGGATATATTAAGAACGTTTCATCATATCGAAAAAGTCATCATTAGTTTTAGTCATAGCTAATTTATTAATCAAAAACTCCATCGCATCTATTTCTCCCATAGGATGAATAATTTTACGTAAGATCCACATTTTTTGTAGTTCTTCTTGCAAGGTTAAAAGTTCTTCTTTGCGAGTACCAGAACGGTTGTAATCAATAGCAGGAAAAACCCTTTTTTCAGCAATTTTTCTTGATAAATGTAATTCCATATTGCCAGTACCTTTAAATTCTTCGTAAATAACTTCGTCCATTTTAGAACCAGTATCTACTAATGCAGTAGCAATTATAGTTAGACTACCTCCTTCTTCTACATTTCTCGCTGCTCCAAAAAATCGCTTTGGACGATGTAAAGCATTTGCATCTACCCCACCAGTTAATACTTTACCTGAAGATGGAACAACAGTGTTGTAAGCGCGTGCAAGACGTGTAATAGAATCTAATAAAACAACTACATCTTTTTTATGTTCTACTAAACGTTTAGCTTTTTCAATAACCATTTCAGCAACCTGAACGTGTCTAGCAGCTGGCTCATCAAAAGTTGAAGCTATAACTTCACCTTTAACTAAGCGTTGCATTTCTGTGACTTCTTCCGGTCTTTCATCTATAAGAAGAACCATTAATACACAACTTGGATAGTTGTATGCCAAGCTTTGTGCAATATTTTGTAATAATATAGTTTTACCAGCTTTTGGAGGAGCTACTATTAAACCACGTTGTCCAAGCCCAATTGGTGATGCTAAATCTAATACGCGAGTAGTTAAATCTTCAGTAGAACCATTACCACGTTCCATTCTTAAACGATGATTTGCATGTAAAGGTGTAAGATTTTCAAATAAAATCTTATTACGTGAATTTTCAGGCTTATCATAATTAACTTCATTAACTTTTAATAAAGCAAAATAACGTTCTCCTTCTTTTGGAGGACGAATTTTACCAGATATAGTATCTCCTGTACGCAAATTGAACCGACGAATTTGGCTGGGTGATACATAAATATCATCTGGTCCAGCTAGGTAAGAACTATCCCCTGAACGAAGAAATCCAAATCCATCCTGTAATATTTCAAGTACTCCATTACCAAAAATATCCTCGCCACTTTTTGAATGTTGTTTTAAGATCGAAAAAATGATGTCTTGCTTACGCATACGAGCTTGGTTTTCTAAACCCATTTTTTCGCCTAATTTAATCAACTCAGAAACAGGTGTATTTTTTAATTTGGTAAGATTCATATTGATGAGTTCTTAAAATCAGAGGAAGGCGTCAAAATTACTCGAAATATCGTTCGCTAATAACATAACAAATAACCTACGATCAATTATAGTTATTATTTATATAATGAATATTAATAATCTAACTGGTAATATTGGTACTTTAAATAGCGATACTAAAATAGAATATAGATATCAATTTAAAAAATCCTAAAAAGTTGTGCTTATTTTGATAAATCAATTAACCTTATTACTATATTTTAATATACCAAATATCTATCAATTATAGATGATTTTTATCTTTAACTAAAGATTCTATTTCGATTATTTTATCAAATGATCATCTAAAAATTCTTTTAATTGAGCTTTAGATAAAGAACCTACTTTTGTTGCTAAATTTTTGCCGTTTTTAAATAATAATAACGTCGGAATACCACGAATACTATATTCTTGAGCTTTGTTAGGATTTTCATCTACGTTTAATTTAGCTACAATCAATTTACTTGCATATTCTTCAGCAATTTCATCAAGAATTGGTGACATATTTTTACATGGACCACACCATTCAGCCCAAAAGTCAACTAACATAGTACAATTAGCTTTTAAAACGTTTTCATCGAAATTACTATCTTTCAAATAAATAATTTTACTTTTATTCATTTGCTGATCCATATTGTTATCCTTATCTGTTAAAAAACTTTTGGTTTAAAGATGCATGTTTATTCTTTTAAAGAACTTAAATTAATATTATTAAACAATAATAAATTTAAAATATCTTATATAAATAAATATAAAAATCAAGAAGAAAATTCTTAATTAAATCATACTCTTTAAGTAGAGAATGCCAAACGCAATCTGTACTAATATATTAAGAATTACATTAAATAAAATTAATAGTACTTATATTACACAGATTATAATCAATCAATTAAAAAAATCAACATATATAAAATATTATTTATTCTTTGATTTAAAAAACAGATAAATTTATCATGCTTCAATATATTAATTGCATAACTAATTATTATAACACAAATTCATTCAACGAAATACCACATATTATTGCAACACGAAGATAAAAAATTACATATTGCTTTAAAATGTGGTACAGAATAATAAACAAAAATATTATGTTCTATACAAATACAAACACTTGATATAAATGTTTTATCAAAATAAAAATATATCTCTTAATGTTATCATATGTGTATGACTGTAATATTACTCTAAAATATCAACATCTTCAAAATGATGTTTACCTAAAGGGTCAACGATATAGCCAACTACTTTGTCACTTATTGGCTCAAATATCTTAGAATGCGCTATCACTAAAACTGGAATTTTATTATGCATGATCATTTGTGCATGTCTATAAAAATCAAGACGTTTTCTGTGAAAAGTTGAAGAACGCGCTAAATCTATTTTTTCACAGAAAGGTTTATAACACCAATGGGAATAATTATAACCATATTTCGATGAATTGCATTTAAATAACATAGAAAAGAAGTTATCTGGATCAGCATTGTAATTATTCCAACCTGTTATTATAGCTTGATGCTCACCAGCCTCTGCACGTTTTAAATATTCATTCCATTCATAAGTAATGATTTTAGTTTTTATACCAATTTTTGCCCAATCAGCTTTGATCATTTCAACTATACGGTGGGCATCTGGATTATAATTATTTTCTATAGGCATTGTCCATAAATCAATTGAAAAACCATTTTTAAAACCATATTTTTTTAATATATCTCTAGCTTTTGTAGGATCATATTTATAACTTTTTATTGGTTTGTTATAGCTCCACATTATTGATGGAACGAGATTATCTGAAACTTCAGCATTATTTTTATAAACAGAACGTACAATTGCCTCCCTATCTATAGCCATAGATAATGCTCTACGTACTTCTAAGTTATCAAGTGGTTTTTTTTCTGTGTTAAAAGCAAGAAGACTGACATTTAAACCAATTTGTTTTATTATTTTGATATTTTTATCTTTCTCCATAATTTTTAAATCAGCTAAATTAGGATAAGACATTATATGACATTCACCACTTTTTATTTTAGCATAACGAACAGAAGGATCTGGTACTATAGAAAATATTAAATTATCGATTTTTGGTTTAACTCCCCAATAGTTAGGGTTTGCTTGATAAGTAATACGCAAATCTTTTTGATAATTTATTAATTGAAATGGACCAGTACCTATTGGATTAACATCAATTTTTTCAGGAGTACCTTTTTTTAACAAATTTTCTGCATATTCCTTAGAAAGGATAGATGAGAAATCCATAGCTAAATTAGATATAAATGGTGCATATGAATGAGAAAGAGTAAATTTAACTGTATTATTATCAATCTTTTCAATTTTTTTGATTAATTCAGGCATACCTAAATTTTCAAAATACTTATAGTGGCCACCAGAAACTTTGTGATATTGATTGTTTTTATCAAGTTGACGTTCAAATGTAAATATTACATCATCAGCATTAAATTCTCTAGTTGGTTCAAAATATTTAGTAGATTGCCATTTTACACCTTTACGTAAATTAAAAGTATAAACTTTACCATCCGAACTAATTTTCCATGATTCGGCGAGTCCAGATTCAATTTCGTTAGTTCCTTTTTTAAATTCAACTAAACGATTATAAATTGGCACAGAACTAGCATCATAAGTAGTATTAGAAGTAAATAATTGTGGATTAAACCCTTCTGGTGAACCTTCAGAACAATATATTAGAGTTTTAGCGTGAGTATTAGCAGACATTAATATAAAAATTACGCTAATAAACTTTATAATAATTTTGTTATTGATTAAATGTAAGAAATCACTAGAATATTTTCTTAAATTCATATTTTTCTTGCAATACAAATCAATGCACATTGAATGATCTCCATCATAGAGAGACATGTTCATAGAGAGACATGTGATTACAATATGAGAATACAACATCATAAGAGCATGAATAGTTGCTTCTCCTTAAATTTAATATTTTATATAAACAATTAGATTTATAGTTTATTATGGTTAGCACTATGAATTAGCGCAAAACATTTAAATGAAAAACCAACTATTTAATTTAAATTATAATGAAAGTAAAGATAATGAACTGATTTTTGTCAAAGGAAATATATATGAAATTTACTTTTAGTTAAGAATTTTATATGTTTTTTTGTTTATACTCACATTTAAAAACATTTTCTTATAAAAAAATACTTAAAATATTTAATAAATTCTTTTATATAAAAAAACCGATGAAATTTCTTTCAACTTTTTATTTTTTCATTATTTAAAGCAGTAATCTATTAAAGATCTGATTCATATCTTTCTGTTGCTTTACTCCAATTTATAACATTCCAGAATGCTTTTATGTAGTCAACACGCCTATTTTGATATTTAAGATAATAAGCATGTTCCCATAAATCAAGACCGATAATTGGTGAACCAGAAACGCCAGCAATTGATTCACCCATAATTGGATTATCTTGATTTGCAGTAGAAACAATTGATAACTGATTATCTTTTTTTATTAACCATACCCAACCAGATCCAAAACGTGATAAAGCAATTTTTTCGAATTCTTCTTTAAATTTTAAAAAATTATTAAATTTATTTTCAATAGCATTTTTTAGACTTCCTTTTAAAATGCTATTCATTTTTAAACCTTCCCAAAAAAAACAGTGATTAGCATGACCACCAGCATTATTACGTAATGTTTCTTTCATTGTCACAGGTAATTCATTCAATCTAGTAAGTAAATCATCAACTGACAGAGAATCAAATGTAGTACCTTTTAGTATATTATTAGCATTATTGATATAGGTTTGATGATGTTTAATATGATGTATTTCCATTGTTTGTTTATCAAAATAAGGTTCTAATGCGTCATATGAGTAAGGTAATCTTGGAAGTGAATAGCTCATATTTTTAATCTCCATTTAATAATTAAAATAAATACTATTATTTATATAGATCAATTTAATTAGAGTTTTTTCAAAAAATATTTTTAATTGATTAAATGCAATAATAAAATTTTTTATTTAATATCAATTTCAATAATGTTTTGTCTTTTGTCATATCATGAAATATTGTTTTTTAGGAGAAAATTTATATCTCATATCAAAATAAAATAATATTTTATTTTGATATGAGATAATTTAAAAAATAAATATTCCTTTTTAAATTAATCGTTGAGGATGAGTATAAATAGTATAGCAACCTGGTTTAGCAAAACCTACTAAAGTTACATTATATTTTTCTGCTATTTTAACTGCTAATGTCGTGGCTGCAGAAATGGCAAATATGACTTCAATAAAGCACATTGCTGATTTTTGTACTATTTCATAACTAGCACGACTAGATATCAAAATTGCACCATTCCTGTTTGTTTGACTGATATGACCTAATAGTTTATCTAAGGCTACATGACGACCTATATCTTCATATCCATATAGTAATTCACCGTGAATATTGATAAATGCTGCAACGTGAGTGCAATGAGTTGTTTTTCCAATAGGTTGATACATGTTTAATTGCTTAATTGCATAATCAATCTTTTTAAGATCAATTTTTTGAGTGAAAGGTACAGGTTTGATATTTGATTGACTAATTTGATTTAATTGTTCAATTCCACATATACCACATCCAGTTCTACCTGTTATTCCTCTTTTCTTAATTTTTAATTTTTCAAAACATCGTGAAGAAATATCAACTTGAATTTCAATTCCATGTTCATTATGCTTTATATCTATTCCTAAAATATCATTGTAATTATTAACAATTCCTTCCGAAAGAGAAAAGCCAATTGCAAATAAATCTAAATTGTATGGTGTAACCATCATAACAACATGAGATATACCATTGTAAACTAATACCGCTGGTATTTCTTCAGCTAAATGATCAATTTTAAAATTAAAAAGACCAGATTTATACTTATAAATTTTTTTTTTACTATTGTTTTAATTTGTATTGCATTCAAACTTAATTGTCTTTTGTTTATTTTCATTTTAATATTTATAATAATTTTATGTTTTATGAATGACTTTATTAAAAAAATGACAATGTCAAATAAGTAGAAATAATTTCTATGCAAATTCTTAAATTATATGCAATAAAATCACTTTAAATAATTTATTAATAATTTTTACTTTAATAACGATATATCCGCAACCTGAATAAATAAAAATCGTAATTTTGATAATAATGTCAATCTATTAATATGTACAGAAGTATCATTGATATTGATTTTTACTTTATTAAAAAAATTATCTATAGCTTCTTTTAACTTAGCTAATTCAATTAAAGCTTCTTTATAAAGACCTTGAGCAATATATGGTTTTAATTCAGTTGTCAATTTTGATATGTGATTAGCTAATTCAATTTCTTCTTTATGTTTTAATAAAGATAAATTTATATCACCATAAACTGATATTTTATTAGATTTTGTTAAAAAATGTACTACACGTTTGTTTGACATTATTAGCTCATTTGATTCTTGAAGAGTAAGAAAATAAGACAATGCTTTTATACGCAAATCAAAATCTATTGGACATAATGGACGTATAGATAAAACTGATTTAAAAACACACAAACTATAACCATTTTTAAGATAAAGTTGCTGAAGTCGATCAAACATAAAATCCAAAATATCATTAACAGTATTTTTATTAGTTAAAACATTTTTGTAAATATGTACTGATTTTTCAGCAAGCAACTTTAAATTTAAAGGTAACTTTCTTTCAAGAATTATGCGTAATATTCCAAATGCAGCACGACGAAGTGCTAATGGATCTTTGCTACCTTTTGGAAACTGTTTGATACCAAATATTCCTACTAATGTATCCATCTTATCTGAAATTGATAATACACATCCCACTAAACTAGATGGTATTTTATCTCCAGAAAAACAAGGTTTATATTGTTGACTTAAAGCAAATGCAATCTCTTCATTTTCACCATTATAACGAGCATAATACATTCCCATTATGCCTTGCATTTCAGTAAATTCAAATACTGTACTAGTTATTAAATCACATTTTGATAACAAACTAGCTCGTATGGAATATTTTATATTTGCACCTATCTGGATGGCAATCCATTTAGATAAATATGTTATTCTTTTTGTTTTATCTCTTAAAGAACCTAATTTTTTATGAAAAATAACTTTATTTAGATATTTTAAATTATTTGATAAACGTTTTTTTCTATCATAATCAAAGAAAAACTTTGCATCTACCAAACGTGAGTTTAATACTTTTTCGTTACCAATAATTATTTGATTAGAATCACTTGACTCAATATTACTAACAAAGATAAATTTAGATAACAACATACCTTGATCATCGTAAATTGGAAAATATCTTTGTGTTTTCTTCATTATGTGAATTAGTAATTTATGAGGAATATTAAGAAATTCTTTCTTAAAAGTTGCATGAAGTATAACTGGCCATTCAACTAGTGATGTAACTTCATCTAATAATTCATCAGTTATATCTGCTTTACCGCCTATTTTATGTGCAAGTGATTCAATTCCAGTTTTTATTATTTCTTTACGTTTATTATAGTCTGCAATTACTTTACCACGTGTTAAAATAACTTGAAGATATTCATCTGCATCAATTAAAGTAATTTTACTTTCTCCCATAAAACGGTGACCGTAAATAATTCTTTTAGATTTAATTCCTAATATAATACATGAAATCAATTCCTTACCAAATAAAACAGTAACTGTATGTATTGGACGAATAAACCTTATAATACCATTTCCCCATCTCATTGATTTTGATAATGATATTTGTTTTATTGCTTGTTCAATCATTAATGGTAACAACAATTGTATTTTTTTACTCTTAATTTTTTTATTGAAAATCAACCATTTACCTTTAGTAGTGTATAGTGTTTCAACTTGAGAAAGAATTAATTTGTTTTTATTTATCCATTTTTGAGTTTGTTCAGTTATTTGTCCTTTATTATCAAAAGCATTTTTTAATGCAGGTCCACGTTTTTGGATGGTTCTGTCAATTTGATGTGTTTGTAAATCTATAACTTGTACTGCTAAACGTCTAGGAGAGGCAAACCAAACTACTTTTTTATACATTAAGTAAAATTTATTTAATTCAGTAGTTATATT
This sequence comes from Candidatus Pantoea edessiphila, assembly GCF_002933315.1. Taxonomy (GTDB): domain Bacteria; phylum Pseudomonadota; class Gammaproteobacteria; order Enterobacterales; family Enterobacteriaceae; genus Pantoea_C. The sequence continues at coordinate 25,347 of NZ_PDKT01000006.1, read as the reverse complement.
ATCACAAAACAATTGTGCTGAACTACAAAGCAGTTTTGGTGGTAATTCTTCAGTACCAATTTCCACCAATAAAGTTTTTCCATTCATCATCACCTCTTAATTATTTTTAAATTACACATTGGAAAACCTAATGCTTCTCTAGAACTATAATAAATTTTAGCTAAAGATTTAGTTAAATTACGAATACGCAAAATATAACACTGTCGTTCAGTTACTGAAATAGCTTTACGAGCGTCTAATAAATTAAAGGTATGAATTGCTTTTAAAATACATTCATAAGCTGGTATTGTTAAAGGATTTTCTAATTTTAATAGAGATATAATTTCTTTTTCATATTGTTCAAAACGAATCAATAAAAAATCAATATCAGCATGTTCAAAATTATATATTGATTGTTCTAATTCATTTTTATAAAAAATATCTTTATAAGTATTTATACCATATATACCATTATTCCATACTAGATCATATACATGATCAATATTTTGTATAAACATTGCAATTCTTTCTAAACCATAAGTAATCTCACCAGTAATAGGTTTACAATCAATACAACCAATCTGTTGGAAGTAAGTAAATTGAGTAATCTCCATACCGTTTAGCAAAACTTCCCAACCTATTCCCCACGCTCCCAAAGTTGGATTTTCCCAATTATCTTCTACAAAGCGAATATCTTGTATGGTAGGATCAATACCTATTTTTTTAAGGGAATTTAAATAAAGTTCTTGAATATTTTTTGGAGAAGGTTTTATAATAACTTGAAATTGAAAATAATATTGTAAACGATTTGGGTTATTACCGTAACGACCATCATTAGGTCTACGTGATGGTTGTACATATGCAGCTGCAATCGGTTCAGGACCAAGAGCATGTAAAAAAGTGATTGGATGTGAAGTACCAGCGCCTACTTCTATATCTATAGGCTGTATAATCATAAATCCATGATGCATCCAATATTCTTGTAAAGTTAAAATCAAACCCTGAAATGTTTTTATATCAAATTTTTTCATTATTAATTTGAGATTAAATTAATTTTTCTAATATTAGTTAATAAATAACATATATTTTACCACAAAACTTTACCTAATTTTAATAAAATTTAATCTTCATTAAGATGTATTTTGATATAAATATTGCAATTATATTTTTTAAATATATTACCTTGCATATTTTTAATAAGATTTTAAAAAAAATTCTATAATTTTATTTATCTTATATACATTATATCTACTGTTATACAATGATTAATAAAAAATAGATATTGTAAGTTAGATTATTTTCCTATACAAAAACTAGAAAAAATTTCATTTAATATATTATTTGAAGTAAAATTGCCAGTAATTTTATTTAATTCCATTTGAGAAAAACGTAAATCTTCGGCTATCAATTCATCGGTACAATTTTTTGACAATTTTTTATTGCTTTTTATTAAATGATCATGTGCTATCTGTAAAGCTTGAAGATGACGACGCCGAGCAATAAAATTTCCTTCTGTATTGTATTTAAATCCTACTGTTGTTTTAAGGTGTTCAAATAAAGTATTCATTCCAATATTATTTAATACTGATAAATGAATTATTGAAAAACCATTTATTTTAATAAGACCCAATGGTTCACCAGTAACATCTGCTTTATTTCTAATTATAGTAACTGATATTTTTTTTGTTAAAGTAGATAAACAATCTGATAATATTTTTACAGATTGTTTAGAATCTGTATTTGATCCATCTACCATAAATAAAACATGATCAGCCTGTTCAATTTCATATAAAGCTTTTTTAATACCGATATATTCAATTTCATCATTAGAATTACGCAAACCTGCTGTATCTAATATATGTAAAGGCATACCATCAATATTAACATTTTCATGTAAGACATCACGAGTAGTACCAGCAATACTAGTAACTATTGCATTTTCTTTTTTAGATAAGTAATTAAATAAACTAGATTTTCCAGCATTAGGATATCCAGCAATTACAATTTTTATTCCTTCTCTTAATAAACATCCTTGATGTGCTTCAGAGATCAGTTGATCTAGATCTGTAATAATACTATTGAGTTGATTTAAAATATTATTATTGGAAATATATTCGATTTCTTCATCAGGAAAATCAATTTTTGCTTCTATATAAACTCTTAAATTAATAATATCCTTTATGATTTTATTGATATGCTTTGAAAACGTACCTTGTAAAGAATTGACAGCAGAACGCACTGATTGCTCTGAACTAGCATTAATTAAGTCTACAATTGCTTCTGCTTGTGTTAAATCAATTTTTTCATTTAAAAAAGCACGTTCAGAGAATTCACCTGGCTTTGCAATACGTACTTGTGAAAAAGTTATAATATACTTTAGTAATAGGTCTAATATTATCGGTCCGCCATGACAATGCAATTCTAATACATCTTCTCCAGTAAAGGAATGAGGTTTAGGAAACCATAAAGCAATACCTTTGTCTAGGGTTTTACCTTCATAATCTTTAAATGATAAATATTCAGCATAACGCGGTTTAGGAAGCTTACCTAATATTTTTTTTGCAATTTTTACAGTTTTAACTCCAGATATGCGTAAAATACCTATGCTACCTGTCCCAATAGGTGTTGCTTGTGCAACGATAGTATCGTACTGATTCATATTAACCTATAAATTCATTTATCATACTGTTATTGATTTTATTTTTTTATGATATGCCATATTTCTTCAAACTACGATATATTATTTGCTGTTGCATAATAGTTACGAAATTACTAATTATATAATATATGACTAATCCTGATGGAAACCATAAAAAAAACATCGTAAATATTATCGGCATATAAACCATAACTTTCTGTTGTATTGGATCAGTCACATTCACTGGAGACATTTTTTGAATAAAAAACATAGTACCACCCATTATTATTGGCAATATATAATAAGGATCTTGTGATGACAAATCATGAATCCAAAAAACAAATGGAGCTTGTCTTAATTCTACTGAACTTGATAGCATATAATACAGAGCAAGAAAAATAGGCATTTGAATTAATAATGGTAAGCAACCACCTAAAGGATTGACTTTTTCTTCTTTGTATAATGTCATTATTTCTTGACCCATTTTTTGCTTGTCATCAGACAGACGTTCACGTATTTTTTGGATTTTTGGTTGCAACATGCGCATTTTTGCCATTGATATATATTGTGCTTTAGTAAGTGGATACATAATACCGCGTACAATAAAAGTAATAATAATTATAGAAAAACCCCAGTTATTAACAAAACTATGTATAAATTTTAATAATTTAAAAAGTGGTTTTGAAATAAACCACAACCAACCGTAATCAACAGTTAAATCTAGATTAGGAGCAATTAAAACCATTTTGTCTTGTAATTCTGGACCTAACCAAATAGTATTAGAAATATCTTTTTGAGCATGAGATCCAACAATTATAGGTGCAGATTGATAACCTATAGCTACTGTATCATTGTTTATATTTTTAGTATAAATAGTGTTTATATCTTTTTTAGAATTTAGAATTAAGGCAGTTGCAAAATATTGCTGTAACATTGCTACCCATCCATTTTTACTTTTTATGTTTAAATTTTCATTTTCCAATATATTATTAAATTTATATTTTTTATACTTGTTATTATCTGTGGAATAAGCAGCACCGCGAAATGAATGTAAAGTAAAATTATTTGTAACACGATATGCTGGTAATTCAATTGTTTGTCTTAATTGACCAATAAAAGATACTTTTATAGATTTTTTAGTAAGATTATTAATTTTATAAATTATATTTACAAAGTATTCTCCTCTTTTAAAGACAAAAGTTTTAGTGTATTTAACTCCGCTTTTACTTGTATAATTCATTGATACTTTTAATTCATTTTGTTCTTTTAACATTTCAAAATAACGTTTTTTTACAGTAAATATAGGTCTTATATTTTTATTTATATTATCTGGACCATCAATACCGTTTAAACCAGTTTGTATTTGATAAGCATATATAGGGTTAGTTTCTAATAATTTAAAAGGTCTATTAGAACCCAGTTTTTCTGGAAAATTTAATAATTCAGCTTGATAAATATCTCCGCCATTAGTATTAATTTTCAATAAAAATAAATCAGTTTTTATAGAAATATTTGAGCTTTTATTTTTAGTTAAAATATTTTTACTTATATTATTATTTGAATCTTGCTGATTATCATTATTATTTGTTATTGTTTGATTATGTAATGATTGTGCGTTATTATCTATTTGCCAAGTTTGCCAAAGAAGAATAAACAAGACCAAAAAAATAATTAAAAAAAGATTACGTTGTGAATCCATCTTAAATATACTCTAAATATAAAAATTTTTTTCTGGAATAGGATCATAGCCACCTGCTTTAAAGGGTTGACATTTTAGTATGCGTTTTGCAATTAGAAAAATTCCCATTATTATTCCAAACTTTTGTAACGATTCAATACCGTATTGAGAACAAGTGGGATAGAATCGACAATGTGGTGTTAAATATGAACTTATAAATACTTGGTATATACGTATCAATGTAATTAGTGTCTGTGAAATAATTGATAATGACGAAGCCATAGTTTCTCCAATTTTTTCAACAAAATGCCATTTTCTAAACTAGCAATCCCTTTTTTAGCTACCACTATAAAATCCATAGATGGCAATCTATACTTATTTAAGCGAAAATTTTCTCTAATTAATCTTTTAATTCTATTGCGTTCATGGGCTAGTTTAACATATTTTTTAGCAATAGTAAGCCCAATACGCGGGTATTTTAGTTTATTAATACGTCCAAATATAATTATTTGTGATGAATAAACACACTGAGGTTTTTTAAACACAAAAAAGAAATCATTACAAGTTAATAAGCGTAATTTTTTAGGGAAAGCTAAATTAGTCATGATGTAAGTTAAATTATAATTAAATATGGTGAGATATTGTTAAATAAATTCTTCCTTTAGAACGCCTGCGAGCTAAAGTTCTACGACCATTTTTAGTGGACATACGAATACGAAAACCATGTGAACGATTACGTTTTACTACAGAAGGTTGGTAAGTTCTTTTCATCTATTATTTTACCTCATAATGAATAAATTGGTATATTAATATCTTTTCGTATAATAAATAAATTATTATTTATTTAACTTCTAAAGTTATAACATATAATTTTTCTTTTATATAAGAATTTAAATTAAGTTCATTTGAATTATTGGTAATAAAACACACAATTACAATACATAATTACATATAAATTGTCTAATATAAAACTTGAAAGAAAGGAAGCAATTAACATTATAAATTTTAATACATAAATTATTATTCTAATATAAAACAAATAATTGATCCTATTGTAAATATTTTTCAAGCAACTAAATCATTAGTTAAATATCTTCAATAAAATTTAAATTAATTAAAATAAAAATTTAGCTAGATATTAATAATTTTAATAAAAAATCATTAATAATAAAAATTTTATTTATATCACAAACTAGTTTTCTAACATCAACTTGAATTGTGTTCCTTAGGATTTTATATAAATTATAATACGAATTGGAGTTTGAAGTGTCAATTACACTTTGGCAACAATGCCTTAACCGTTTACAGGATCAACTTCCTGCTACTGAATTTAGCATGTGGATTCGTCCATTACAAGCTAAGCTAAGCAAAAATACTCTCGCATTATATGCTCCAAATCGCTTTGTGCTTGACTGGGTTAAAGATAAATATTGTAAAAATATAAATGAATTAATTAAAGAATTTTGCGGTATTAATGCTCCTCTATTGAATTTTAAAGTTGGTATTTGCAATTTAGAGAAAAATAATAGAGTTAATATTGAAATACCTATTGCATCAATAAAAAATAACCTTATAGATAAAAATATCAAAGCCTCAATTTGGGATAATGTTTTAATACAATCAAATCTTATTTACAATTCAAATTTAAATAAAAAGTATAGTTTTGATAATTTCATTGAAGGCAAATCTAATAAATTGGCACATAAAGCTGCATGTCAAGTAGCTAATTGCATAGATATTAAGTATAATCCACTATTTATATATGGTGGAACTGGTCTTGGGAAAACACATTTACTTCATGCGATAGGAAATAAAATTATTAACAGAGTGTTAAACATAAAATTAGTTTATATACATTCAGAGCTTTTTGTTCAAAATATGGTAAAAGCAATAAAAAATAATTCCATAGAAAATTTTAAATATTATTATCGTTCAGCAGATACGTTACTTATTGATGATATACAATTTCTTGCTAATAAAGAAAGATCTCAGGAAGAATTTTTTCATACTTTTAATGTATTATTAGAAAGCAATCAACAAATAATTATTACATCAGATCGTTATCCCAAAGATCTTAATGGAGTTGAAGATCGTTTAAAATCACGTTTTAGTTGTGGTTTAACTATAAAAATTGATCCTCCTGAACTAGAAACTCGTATAGCAATATTAATGAAAAAAGCTAATGAAAACAATTTAATATTACCTAATGATGTAGCTTTATTTATTGCAAAACATTTAAATTCTAATGTACGTGAATTAGAAGGTGCTTTAAATCGTATAATAGCTAATGCTAACTTTATAGGGTGTGTGATTAATATTGACTTTGTACGTGAAATATTACAAGATTTACTGTATTTACAAGAAAAATTAATAACAATTAGTAGTATCCAAAAAAAAGTAGCTGAATATTATAAAATAAAACTTACAGATATTCTTTCTAAGAATAGATCTCGTCTGTTTACGCGTCCTCGTCAAGTAGCTATGGCTATAACAAAAGAACTTACTAATCATAGTTTACCTGAAATAGGTAATGCTTTTGGTGGACGAGATCATACTACAGTATTACATGCTTGTCGCAAAATTAGACAATTATGTAAAAATAACTACGATATAAAAAAAGATTTTTTTAATCTTATTAGAATTTTAGCCCCTTGAACATATTAAGAACTATGAAATTTATTATTGAAAGAGAAAAAATAATTAAACCATTACAACAAATTAGTAGTCCATTAAATAATCGTCCTATTCAACCAGTACTTAGAAACATATTAATAGAAATAAATGATCAATTTTTGGTATTAACAGGTACTGATTTAGAGATTGAAATAGTAACTAAAGTAGCATTAATAAAATCTAATTTATCTGGATCTGTTACTATACCGGCAAGAAAATTTTTAGAAATATGTAAAAATCTTCCACAAGGATCTATTATTAATGTTTCCTTTAAAAACGATCGTATGTTAATAAATTGCGGTAACAGTCGATTTTCACTATCGACATTACCTGCAAAACATTTTCCAAATTTAGATACTTGGAATATTAAAGTTGAATTTAATTTATTTCAGGATAAATTAAAACAATTAATTGAAACAACTGAGTTTTCTATGGCTAATCAAGATGTACGTTATTATTTAAATGGAATTATGTTTGAAATAGCAGATCAAGAAATTCGTGCAGTAGCTACAGATGGTCATCGTCTAGCAACTTCTTTTGTTAAACTTAATGAAGAATTACCACATTTGTCTATAATAATTCCACGTAAAGGTATAATTGAATTATTACGTTTATTAAATGGGGAAAATATAAGCTTAAAAATACAAATGGGTTTGAATAATATTAGAATATATACTAAAGAAATTATTTTTACATCCAGATTAATTGATGGCTGTTTTCCTGATTATCGTCAAATATTACATCAAGATGTAAAAAATACTTTGGAAATAGATTGTGTTTTGTTAAAACAAGCACTTTCTCGTGCAGCTATTCTTTCTAACGAAACATTTCGTGGTATTCGATTACAAATTAGTAAAAACCAACTTATAATTACGGCAAATAATCCTGATTATGAAGAATCAGAAGAAAAATTAGAAGTTATTTATAATGGTGATATATTAGAAATTTGTTTTAATGTTGTATATATTTTAGATATATTAAATGTAATAAAATATGGACAAATTAGTTTATCATTTATGAATTCTACATCTAGTGTATATATTAAGGATATTAAAAATCCATATGCTTGTTACATTGTAATGCCAATGCGTATATAATTTTATTATTTATTGTTTTTTATAAATAAAATTAATATGTTACATATATATTTACTTACCATAAAAATTTAAGTAAATATTTCAATTATTATTATGAAATCATAATCCATGAGAAATGATAGATGTTAAATTCCTATAATTCTTCTAACATTAAAGTCCTTCGAGGACTTGATGCTGTACGCAAACGTCCAGGAATGTATATTGGAAATACAGATGATGGCACTGGTTTACATCATTTAGTATTTGAAATTGTTGATAATGCAATTGATGAATCACTTGCTGGTTATTGTAATAAAATTGAAGTTACTATACATAATGATAATTCAATTTCTGTTAAGGATAATGGACGCGGTATTCCAACTGATATTCATAAAGAAGAAGGTGTTTCTGCTGCTGAAGTTATCATGACAGTACTACATGCTGGTGGTAAATTTGACAATAATTCTTATAAAGTATCAGGAGGTCTTCATGGTGTAGGAGTGTCTGTAGTTAACGCTCTTTCAAAAAAATTAGAATTAAATATATATAGAGCAAATAATATATATCAACAAATTTATCATTATGGCATACCTGAATCTCCTTTACAAATTATTGGCAAATCTACAGAAAATGGCACTAAAATACATTTTTGGCCAGATTACCAAATATTTACCAACACAACCAAATTTGATTATAATATTTTAGAAAAACGTTTACGTGAATTATCATTTTTGAATTCCAGTATTTCAATTTATCTATTAGATGAACGTGATAATAAAAATGATTATTTCCATTATGATGGGGGTATTAAAGCATTTATTGAATATTTGAATAAAGATAAAAATATAATACATTCCAATGTCTTCCATTTTTCTAATGAAAAAGATAACATCAATGTAGAAATATCTATGCAATGGAATGATAGTTTTCAAGAAAATATTTATTGTTTTACTAATAATATTCCACAAAAAGATGGAGGTACACATCTTGCAGGCTTTCGTACAGCAATGACACGTACATTAAATTCTTATATGGAAAAAGAAGGTTATATTAAAAAGTTCAAAATTAATATTACTGGAGATGATACACGTGAAGGTTTAGTAGCAGTAATTTCATTAAAAATTGTGGATCCAAGATTTTCTTCTCAAACTAAAGAAAAATTAGTTTCTTCAGAAGTAAAATCTGTAGTAGAGCAACAGATGAATGAACAACTTATAGAATATTTATTGGAACATCCCAATGATGCAAAAATAATAGTTAATAAAATTATTGATGCTGCACGTGCTAGAGAAGCTGCTCGTCGTGTACGTGAAATGACTCGCCGTAAGGGTATATTAGATTTATTGGGACTCCCAGGTAAATTAGCAGATTGTCAAGAGAACAATCCAGTATTGTCAGAAATTTATCTAGTAGAAGGTGATTCTGCAGGTGGTTCAGCAAAACAAGGTCGAAATCGTAAAAACCAGGCTATTTTACCTCTAAAAGGAAAAATTCTTAATATTGAAAAAGCAAAATTTGATAAAATGCTCTCTTCACAAGAGGTAATAACTCTGATTACTGCTTTAGGATGTGGTATTGGAAAAGATGAATATAATCCAGATAAACTTCGCTATCATCGAGTAATTATTATGACTGATGCTGATGTCGATGGTGCTCATATTCGTACTTTGCTTTTAACTTTTTTTTATCGCCAAATGCCTGAAATTATTGAACGTGGTCATATATATATAGCTCAACCTCCTCTCTATAAAATACAAAAAGGAAAAAAAGAATATTATATTAGGGATGAGATGGAAATGAATAAGTATAAAATTAATAATGCAATTGATGGTGCTATGTTGTATACAAGATCTGAATCCATTCCTTTAAAAGGTAAAGATTTAGAAAAATTAATTTATAAATTCAGTCAAATGCAACAAATTATAAAAAATATGAAACATTTCTTGCCCTACAGTTTATTAAATGCTTTTATTAATAATCAACATCCACTTGATATATATGATGAATATCAAGTATATCAATGGATAAATAATGTAATTTTATATTTAAATAAATATAAAAGTAAAACTAGCGATTATAAATTTAAAATCTATCGGAATAAAGAGACATCTTCTTTTGATTTTATTATAATTGTTTCTAAATATGGAACAACTAAAAAATATACAATAAACTCAAATATTTTTAATAATTACGAATACAAGAAAATTTATACATTGAATGATAACTTTCGTGAGCTTTTACAAAAAGGAGCATATGTACAAAGAGGTGAACGTAGTCAATCAATCAGTAATTTTTCACAGGTAATTAATTGGCTAATAAAAGAAGCTAATAATAATCTATCGATTCAACGCTACAAAGGTTTAGGAGAAATGAATCCTGATCAGTTATGGGAAACAACTATGAATCCAGATACTCGGCGTATGTTACGTGTAACAATTAAAGATGCTGTAATTGCTGATCAATTATTTAGCACGTTAATGGGTGATACAGTTGAACCTAGACGTATATTTATTGAAAATAATGCATTAAATGTAAATAATATTGATATTTGATACTAAATGAATCATTTGAATAAAGTAAAGATTATTTTTCATGATGAAAAAACATGAAATTGACAATATGTAATTATAATGAAAGATAATTTTAATATTCTTTTAATAAAGAAAATTTTGTATTTATAGTAATTACGATACAATCAATCAAATTGCATAATAATAAACAAAAAAGTACTAGATATTTATATTAACTTTTATATATTATGATTTATATTTTATTTATTATTTTACGAGCAAAAATAATAAAATAACTTTTGGTAGTGTATATCAGACATAACATAATTAAATATAACAATTATCAAATATTAGGTTACTTAATGCCAGAAAAAATTTTATCTTCAAGAATCATAAGCTTGGATGCATTTTGTCAAAATCCTGTTAGTTCTTTAAAAGAAAATGATAAAGGTATTTTAACAATATTAAAGAACTATACTCCAGTAATGTATGCTATTACACCTGAACGTTTAGCACAATTATTGACTATAGAAGCTATATCAAAACAAAATAATAATATATTAATAGATAATAATTTTATTAATGATACAACCAAAATAAATATGTATACACCTATCGGTAAATACGCTATGTATAATGGTTGGAAACCAGATTCTGATTTTATCCGTCAAGCAGCTATCTGGGGAGTGCATCTGAATAAACCAATAACAGATGCTGAATTATCAATATTTATATCATATTGGCATGCCGAAGGTAGTTTATTTCATCATGTTCAGTGGCAACAAAAATTTGCACGTAACTTAAAAATGAGTCGTGAAAGTAATTATGATAAATCAAAAAATCATATTACAACATTATCAAATTCCAGTCTTAATATTCCCGAAGGTTTTCGAGGATAATTAATGAAAACATTTAACGATCTTCTAAATCGATTAAAAACAATAGTACCAACTAATATTCAGCCAAAATTCACTACAGGTGAAGATCTTTTAGCATGGAATCAAGAACAAGGTCGCCTTAACTCTGCATCAATTGCACGAGAAAATAAAGCAATGAAAATGCAGCGTATTATGTGTAGTTCTGGTATTCGTGCATTACATATGAATTGCTCATTTGATAATTATCATATAGAAAATGAAGGGCAGCGCAAAGCCGTTAAACTAGCAAGACAATATTCAATTGAATTCGACGAAAGTATAGCTAGTTTTATTTTTTCTGGTCGTCCTGGAACAGGTAAAAATCATTTGGCAGCTGCTATAGGTAACGATTTAATCTTACGAGGCAAAAGTGTTCTGATTATAACAGTTGCTGACTTAATGTCTAATATAAAAGCTACTTTCAATGAAATTAGTAATATTACTGAAGAACAATTACTCAAAAATTTAAGTGGTATTGATTTATTAATAATTGATGAAATAGGCATACAAAGTGAATCTAAATATGAAAAAATGATTATTAATCAAATAGTTGATCGCAGATCTTCTTCCAAGCTTCCTACTGGTATGCTATCAAATTTAGATCATGTTGGTATGAATGCTCTTTTAGGAGAAAGGGTTATGGATAGAATGCGTATTGGTAATAGTATGTGGATATGTTTTGATTGGGAAAGTTATCGTAGTCGTATTAACGGAAATGAATATTAATTTATATATAACTTATTCAACAGTAACTGATTTAGCTAAATTACGAGGTTGATCTATATCTCTAGATTTAATGAGAGCAACATAATAAGAAAGTAATTGTAAAGGAATTGTATAGAAAATGGGTGCTATCACATCCTCTACATATGGTAATTGAATTATTTTCATATTATAATCATCGTTCTTTCTAAATTCTACATTTTGGTCTGTAAATATATACAATAGACCACCACGTGTTCTTACTTCTTCAATATTACATTTCAGTTTTTTGAGAAGTTGATTATTAGGTGCAATTACAATCACAGGCATATTATTATCAACAAGAGCTAATGGACCATGTTTTAATTCTCCAGCTGCATATGCTTCAGCATGAATATAGGATATTTCTTTTAACTTTAATGCTCCTTCCATTGCTATCGGATAATGATCACCTCTACCTAGAAATAACGCATGATTTTTATCAAAAAAATCACTAGCGATTTTTTCTATAATCTTATCTTTAGTAAGAACTTGCTCAATACGATATGGTAGCATTTGAATTGCTTTGATAATTTTCCTTTGAACTTCTATGTGCATACCGTTTAGACTACCCAATTTAATTACTAACATTAATAGCACTGTCAACTGAGTACTAAATGTTTTAGTAGAAGCAACACCAATTTCAATTCCAGATTTAGTTATTAGATATAAATCTGATTCTCGTACTATGGAAGAATATAATACATTGCATATTGCTAGTGAACCTATATAATTTAATTTTTTTGATAAACGCAGTGCTGCCAAAGTATCTGCAGTTTCCCCAGATTGTGATAAAGCAATTAATAAACTGTCTTTTCTTACTTGAAGTTTACGATAACGAAATTCAGATGCAATTTCAACATCGCAAGGAATATTTGCTAAAGATTCAAACCAATAGCGTGATACCATACCAGAATTATATGATGTACCGCAAGCAATAATTTGAATATGTTTAACTTTTTTTAAAAACATGCCAATATTTATTCCTAATTCACTTAAATCTATCTCTTTATTTGTACAACGACCTAATAACGTATTTTTAATAGCTATTGGTTGTTCGTATATTTCTTTTTGCATATAATGTTTGTATATACCTTTACTTATATGATCATGATGTATATTTAATTTAACTTTATTTCTATTAACAATATCTCCCATAACATTAAAAATAGCAATTTTATTGCAGCTAATCTCTGCAATATCACCTTCTTCTAAATGAATGAAACTATTAGCTATTGATAATAAAGCAAGTTGATCAGAAGCAACAAAATTTTCTCCCATACCACAACCAATAACTAAAGGATTACCTATTCTTACAGCTATAATAGTTGATGACTTGCGACTATCCATGACAACCATACCAAAAGATCCACTGATTTCAGGAATACTTTTTAAAACGGCTTGTAGCAAAGATCCACCGTATTGTTTTTGTTTCATATTTAATAAATGTGCTATTACTTCTGTATCTGTTTCAGAAGAAAAAGAATATCCGTAAGAAATAAGTTTTTTTCTTATCTGGTCATGATTTTCAATTACTCCATTATGTACAACAATTATGTATTCAGATATATGTGGATGTGCATTAATTTCAGAAGGAATACCATGTGTTGCCCAACGTGTATGAGCTAAGCCAACTACACCAATTAGATTTTCTCTGTTTGCAGCGTCTACTAGTTTTTGCACCTTACCTAAACAACGTATACGATTAATATGACTATGTTCATCAACTACAGCTAAACCAGCTGAGTCGTATCCACGATATTCTAAATGTAATAAACCATTGAGTAAAATTTTTGTTATATTACGTTGTGATACTGCACCAATAATTCCACACATAAAAATATTTTCTTTAATTATTATTAATTAATAACATCAAAAAAATAAAATTTATTTTTTTGATGGACGTTTCCAGTTTTCTTTATATATTTGTTTTTTTGGGTTTAATGTTAAATCTGAAGTATTAATATCTTTTAAAACAGTTGTTCCTGCAGCAATAGTAGCATTATCTATTATAGTTAATGGTGCGACTAATTGAGTATCAGAACCGATAAAAACATCATTTCCAATGATAGTTTTTAACTTATTTTTACCATCATAATTACAAGTTATACTACCTGCACCGATATTGACATTAGACCCAATTTCTGAATCTCCAAGATAAGAAAGATGTTTGGCTTTAGAATTATTACCTAAAGAAATATCTTTTATTTCAACAAAATTCCCTATGCATACATTATGATTTAATTTAGCATTATTACGTAAATGTGAAAATGGACCAATATTACATTTTACAGACAAATTTGAATTTCTAATTATAGAATATGGATGAATGTTACAATCATCATCAATAGAACTATTCTGTATAATACAACCAGCTCCAATTTTTACTCTATTACCTAAAACAACATGTCCTTCGATAATAACGTTTACATCAATTTCAACATCAATACCACATATTAAAGTACCTCTAAGATCAAAGCGGTCTGGATCCCTTAAAGTAACACCTGAAAGTATTAATGTTTTTATTTGATTAGATTGATAAATTCTTTCTAAATTTGCTAATTGTATACGATCATTTACACCTTTAATCTCATTAATATCAAATGGATGTATAGCTTTAATGAAATAATTGTCTTGATAAGCAATTTTAATTATATCTGTAAGATAATATTCTTTTTGAACATTATCATTATTAGTTCTTTTTAACCAATTTTTTACATCTTTCACATTAGCAAACATAATACCAGTATTTATTTCTTTTATATTCAATTGATGTGAATTTGCATCTTTATCTTCAATTATTTCAGCAATAACATTATTATTTCTAATAACTCTGCCATATCCACTTGGATTATCTAATATTGCTGTTAATAAGCTCATACCATGTTTTGGTTTTTTATCACATAATTGTTCTAATGTTGCTTTAGAAATAAATGGAATATCTCCATATAAAATTAATAAGTTTTCATTATTATTTAAATACGGTAAAAGCTGCTGAATTGCATGTCCTGTACCTAATTGTTCTTTTTGTAAAATCCAATGTATTGAATTATCATTCAATTTTTTTTTGATTAAATCACCTTTAAAACCATATATAATGTAAATTTTATGCTTATTAATATTTTTAGCTGTATCAACTATATATTTAATAATAGGTTTTCCCGCTATACTATGCAAAACTTTTGGGATATCAGAACACATGCGATTGCCTTTACCAGCAGCAAGAATCACTATATTTATTAGATCTTTGTGCATAATATTAAATTACTTTATTTTAAAATCAAATTAAGTTTTGATAATCTTAATCAATAACTATCAAACTTTATATTATTTTTTACTTTATTAATTTTCTTGTTAGTTCAATTACACGTAATTTCGCAAGAGCCTTTGCCAATTTCATTGAACATACTAAATAATTAAAATCTTTATGTCTATTTTTAATTTGTTTTTCTGCCTTATACATTGCTTGTAATGCACGTTTTTCATCTAAATCAACACCTCTAATTGCAACATCTGCTAAAACTATACTATGGTTAGGTTGTACTTCAAATATACCTCCAGAAAGATAAATAAATTCTTCATTTCCTTCTTGAGTTACTAAATGTATCATTCCTGGCTTAATGATAGTTAATAAAGGTGAATGTCCAGGAAAAACTCCCAATTCTCCTTCTATACCTGATACTTGAATTTTTTGTACCAACCCAGAAAACAATTGCTTTTCCGACGTAACTATATCTAATTTATAGGTATTAACCATATTTAATACTCTTAAGTTACTTTTTTAAATTCAAAGTTTTTTTGCTTTTTGTAAAGCTTCTTCAATAGTACCAACCATATAAAAAGCTTGTTCAGGTAAATAATCATATTCACCTTCTATTATACCTTTAAAACCGCGAATAGTATCTTTTAAAACAACGTATTTACCTTGAAAACCAGTAAATACTTCAGCAACAAAAAAAGGCTGTGATAAGAAACGCTCAATTTTGCGAGCACGCGCTACTAATAACTTATCTTCTTCCGATAATTCATCCATACCCAATATAACTATTATATCTTTAAGTTCTTGATATCTTTGTAAAATAGATTTAACTTTACTGGCTACAAAATAATGTTCCTGGCCAACAAATAACGGATCTAATTGACGACTAGTAGAATCAAGAGGATCAACCGCTGGATAAATGCCCAAAGAAGCAATCTGACGGCTAAGTGTTATAGTGGAATCTAAGTGGGCAAAAGTCGCTGCAGGAGCTGGATCTGTCAAATCATCTGCAGGAATATATATTGCTTGTACTGAAGTAATTGAACCAACTATTGTAGAATTAATACGTTCCTGAAATAATCCCATTTCCTCTGATAAAGTTGGTTGATACCCGACGGCAGAAGGCATACGACCTAGTAGTGCTGATACTTCTGTACCAGCTAAAATATAACGATATATATTATCAATAAATAATAATACATTACGTCCTTCATCACGAAATTTTTCAGCTACAGTAAGACCAGTTAAGGCGACTCTTAAACGATTACCAGGTGGTTCATTCATTTGACCATAAATTAATGACACTTTATCAATTACGTTAGAAGCAATCATTTCTTGATAAAAATCATTACCTTCACGTGTGCGCTCGCCTACACCAGTAAATACTGAATAACCAGAATGTTCAGCTGCAATATTACGAATTAACTCCATCATGTTGACTGTTTTACCTACTCCTGCACCTCCAAATAATCCAATTTTTCCACCTTTTATAAATGGACAGATAAGGTCTATTACTTTAATACCAGTTTCTAATAATTCTTGAGATTGTGATTGATTTGTATAGGAAGGTGCAGACTTATGGATAGAAATAAATTCTGGAATAGCTCCATCTTCTTGTTTAAATTCACCTTTCATATCTATCGGTTCACCTAAAACATTCATAATACGACCTAAAGTAGATTTACCTACTGGCACTTGTATTTGTTTTTTTAAATCTATTACTTCTAAACCTCTTTTTAAACCATCAGATGAACCCATAGCTATAGTTCTAACTATACCACCACCTAAATGTTGTTGTACTTCTAATATCAAT
This sequence comes from Candidatus Pantoea edessiphila, assembly GCF_002933315.1. Taxonomy (GTDB): domain Bacteria; phylum Pseudomonadota; class Gammaproteobacteria; order Enterobacterales; family Enterobacteriaceae; genus Pantoea_C. Next base: position 8,063 of record NZ_PDKT01000006.1, on the reverse strand, counting down.
CTATTTTTGCCATTTTGTACTTCAAGAGCATTATATATCAATGGAATTTTATCTTGAGCAAATTCTACATCAATAACAGCTCCAATAATCTGGATTATTTTTCCAGTTATCATTTTATATCCTCGATAAGTATTTTAAATATTAAACTGCAGAAGCTCCTGAAACAATTTCTATAATCTCTTGAGTAATATTGGCTTGACGAGCTTTATTATACAATAAGTTCAGTTCTTTTATTAAATTACTGCAATTATCATTGGCAGACTTCATAGCTAACATTCTAGCAGCTTGTTCACTTGCTAAATTTTCTAAAACTGATTGATAAAATTGTGATTCAATATATCTACATAATAAATTATTTAGTAATATTTTAGAATCAGGTTCATATAAATAATCCCAAGTTGATTTATTTCGTTTTTTATTTTTAATCGTTACTAATGGAATTAATTGAATAATTTTTGGAGTTTGATTAATCGTACTGTTAAATTTATTACTAACTATATATAATCTATCAATACGATGTGCATCATAAGCATTTACCATAACCTTAATTAATCCAATTAATTCAGATAAAACAAAATTTTCTCCTATTCCGCTAATCTGTGCAATAATATTGCTACCTATTGAAGTAAAAAATGAAATTCCTTTAGAACCTAAAATTGCTAGATCACTTTCTATTTTTTCTTTTCTGAAAGATTGTATGTCTAATATTAATTTTTTAAACAAATTAATATTCAAACCACTACATAATCCTCGATCACTTGAAATAAGTAAATAACCAACTTTTCTAATCTTACGTTCTATTAAGTAAGGGTGTCTATATTCTAAATTACTTGAAATAACGTTATTTATAACTTCAATTATCATATCATGATAAGGACGGCTAGATAATACACGTTCTTGGGTTTTACGCATCTTAGATGCAGCAACCATTTCCATTGCTTTTGTTATTTTTTGTGTATTTTTTATACTTTCTATTTTATTGTTTATTGTCTTTATACTAGCCATGTACTATTATAATATCCTGATTTTAGTTAAAATTTGATTTAATTAAAATGACAGTTACCATGAATGGGTTGATTTAAATGCATTGAAAAGATTTTTTAATCTTGTGTCAATATCTTCATTATAATTGCCATTTTTATTAATTTCCTGTAATAGATCAGCATAATTGCGTTCAGCGAAATCTATTAACAATTCTTCAAATTTTTGTATATCTATCACTTCAATATTATCTAAATAACTATTTACAGCTGCAAATAATAATATACCTTGGTGTGCAATTGACATTGGTTTATATTGTTTTTGTTTAAGAAGTTCTGTAATTTTTTGACCATATTTCAATTGCTTTTGAGTTATTTCATCTAAATCAGAACTAAATTGAGAAAAAGCTGCAAGTTCACGATATTGAGCTAATGCAGTTCTAATACCAGCAGATAATTTTTTTATGATTTCAGTTTGAGCAGCATTTCCAACTCTTGATACTGAAATACCAGGATTAACAGCAGGACGAATACCTGCATTAAATAAATTAGATTCTAAGAAAATCTGTCCGTCTGTAATTGAAATTACGTTAGTTGGCACAAACGCCGATACATCACCTGATTGAGTTTCAATTATAGGTAAAGCAGTCAAAGATCCAGTACGTCCTTTTATTTTTCCACCTGTAACACGTTCAACGTAATGAGATGTTACACGAGATGCTCTTTCTAATAATCTTGAATGTAAATAGAATATGTCTCCAGGGAATGCTTCTCTACCAGGTGGACGACGTAATAATAGAGAAATTTGTCTATAAGCAATAGCTTGTTTTGATAGATCATCATACACAATTAATGCATCTTCACCATGATCACGAAAATATTCCGCCATTGTACATCCAGCATAAGGCGCAAGATACTGAAGTGTAGCAGATTCAGCAGCAGAAGCTACCATAACTATTGTATTTTTTAAAGCTTGATATTCTTCTAATTTGCATACAACATTGCAAACTGTTGACATTTTTTGTCCTATTGCAACGTAAATACATTTAACACCTGATTTTCGCTGATTTATAATAGTATCAATAGCCATTGCGGTTTTACCAGTTTGACGATCGCCAATGATTAGTTCACGTTGACCACGTCCAATCGGAATCATTGAATCAACAGATTTATAACCAGTTTGAATAGGTTGATCAACTGATTTACGATCTATAACACCTGGTGCAATTACTTCAACAGATGAAAATACGTCACTAATGATAGAACCATTACCATCAATTGGCATGCCTAATGCGTTTACTACTCTGCCCAATAAATTATTACCAACTGGAACTTCAAAAACACGTCCAGTACATCTAACTTTCATACCTTCAACAAGATCAGTAGAAGGTCCCATTACTACAGCGCCGACTGAATCACGTTCTAAATTAAGAGCTATAGCATACAGATTACCAGGTAAAGCAATCATTTCTCCTTGCATTACGTTATTTAAGCCATATATTCTAATAATTCCGTCAATAACGGAAACAATCACACCTTCCTCATGATACTGAGTTTCAAGATTAAACTGAGAAATGCGTTTTTTTATTAATTCACTTATTTCTATAGAATTTAATTGCATATGTTTAGTCTTCCTAAAGTTGCAAAAAATTTGCTAAACGAGAGAGACGACCACTTATGCTATTATCAATAACCAAGTCACCTAAATGAATAACAATTCCAGATATTAGAGAATTATCAATTTTATGGTTTAATTTAACTTTACATGATAAACGTTTTTCTAAAACATTTTTAATATCTGTCAATTGCTTGTTATTTAAATTACTAGCGGAAATTAAATTTATTTCTGATGTCGATTCGTAATGATATCGTAATTTAATAAACTCACTCAATACAGTAGGTAATATATCTAATCTTTTATTTTCAGCCATTAATTTAATTAAATTTTTGGAGTATTTGTTTAGCTTATTACCGCATATTTTAATGAAAATTGTATACATATCTTTCGATGACAAATTTCTAGGAAAAATTTTTTTCATTTCCTTATCATTAACTATTGCAGAAAATAATGTTAGTGTTTGCTGCCAATATTCAATACTTTTACTTTCGACAGAAAAATTAAAAACAGCTTTAGCATAAGGTCGAGCTATCGTAATTAATTTAAACATTAATATTTCCTTTATTTCAGATCAGCTATTAATTTATCTATAATATCCTTATTAATATTTGCATCAATAGAACGCTCTACTATTTTTTCAACACCAGATATTACTAATGAAGCAAATTGCTTACGTAACTCTTCACAAACAATATCTCGCTTTAAATTAATTTCATTTTGTGCACTTGCTATAATACGAGTACGTTCGTTATTAGCTTCAATTTTAGCTTTTTCTAAGATTTGCATACGATGTTTATTAACTTGAGCAATAATCGATCGAGCTTCTTCTTTTGCTTGTTGTAAATGATCATTTGCACTAGTCAATGCTAAATCTGCATTTTTTTTTGCATTTTTAACAGATATTAGACTTTCATCAATTTCTTTTTGTCTTTTTTCAATAGCACCAATAATTGGTGGCCACACAAATTTCATGCAAAATATGACAAATAGAATAAATGATATAGTTTGACCAAGTATAGTTGCATTAATATTCACTTTATCAAACACCTCTAATTTAAATATTTAACCTAAATATAGCATAAGACATCAAATGTAAGTTTATTTAACTTAAAGCATGAACCTAACAATCAAGTAAGAGCAAACATTAAATAAAGAGCTAATCCAATAGTTATCATAGGCACAGCGTCTACCAAACCCATAACAATAAAAAACTGAGTGCGTAGTACAGGAATTAAATCAGGTTGACGTGCTGCTCCTTCTAGAAATTTACCTCCAAGAATACTTATACCAATTGCAGCTCCGACAGATGCTAGTCCCATCATTATCGCAGCAGATAAATAAAGAAAATCTATACTTAATTTTCCCATGTTGTCCTCAAATTATTAATATTATTAATTCTAATGTTCTTCAGATGCCATAGATAAATAGACAATTGTAAGAACCATAAAAATAAAAGACTGCAATGAAATGATCAAAATGTGAAATATAGCCCATGGTACATTAAATATCCATTGTATCCACCATGGTAGAAAACCATTAATAAGAATGAAAATCAATTCACTAGAATACATATTACCGAATAGTCTCAAACTTAAAGAAATTGGTTTAGCGATAAGACTAACACCTTCTAAAATTATATTGATAGGAATAAATATTGGATTACTAAAGGGGTATAAAGTCAATTCTTTTGTAAAACCACCAATACCTTTAATTTTAAAACTATAAAATAAAATTAAAAAAAACACACCTATTGCCATAGCACTAGTAATATTTATATCTGTAGAAGGTACTACACGCAATGCAGGTAAATGCATCACATTTGCACTAATATAAGGTAACAAATCAGTTGGAACTAAATCCATTAAATTCATCAAAAAACACCACATAAAAATTGTCAATGATAAAGGAGCAATAAGCTTACTATTTCCATGATAAATATCATTGATGTTATTATTGATAAAAATAATAATTAACTCTATTGCTGATTGCAATTTTCCAGGAACACCAGTAGTAACTTTTTTTGCTATTTTATAAAATATAAATAAAAATAAAAATCCTAAAAATAAAGAAAAAAATATTGAATCAACATTTAATATCCAAAAATTCTTAGAAAGATTGATATCATTAATGCTTACTAACTTAAAAGTACGCATATCTAGCTGAAGATTTATAAGATGGTGACTTATATATTCATGTGAATTAGGAATTTTATCTATAGCCATAGTGGCTTATATACCTTAATGTTATTGTTATCAATTTTTTGTAAAAACTAATAACATTACTAAATGATAAACGGAAATAGAAAAACATTCTAAACTATAATTAAGAACATAACAAACAGAAAAATCATTTGCTAATTACTTAACAAATAATTAAGTTACTAATGATTATATTTAAGATTATTTTATGAAATCATCTAATAATTTTTAAATAAATTATGTTGTCTCCATTTAATTTATTTGTACTTAATTAAAGTATAATCAACTTCTAATTAAATAAATTCAAAAAACTATATATCTTTATTTTAAAGTTAGCAGTATAAGAATAAAATAACAATTTACAATTGATTTAATGTTTATAAAATAAATTATTCATTTTGCAATATTAAAGACAGTATAAATCCTTAGAAAAATATTAAAATAAACGAAATCAAAAGTAATATACTAGAATAACCTTTAAATACTGTAATAAAAAAATATTTTTTCAATATAATTATTTAAATGAAATACAAAAAATACAAATTATATTAACATACTAAGATATTCTTCCTATAAAAAATGTTAATTTAATAAATAAAATATTTATTTAAAAGGAAAAATATAACATATTATTATAATAAAATTAAAATTATATATTTAAGTTTTAAATAAAAAGCTAATTTATTTAACTTTTTTTGTAGAACATATTTTCTTTAAATAAATTAATAAAATAGAAATTGATGATGGAGTAATTCCAGGAATATCAAGAGCTGCACCTATCGAATTCGGTTTATGATAATTCAGTTTAACTATTACTTCATTAGACAGTCCTTTTATTTTATAGTAGTCAATGTTTGGTGGTAGACATACATTCAGATTTTTTTGTTGACGATAAATTTCTTCTTTTTGACGTGCAATATAACCTTCGTATTTTATTTGAGTTTCCACTTGTTCAGATGCTTGTTTATCTAATAATCCAGGACCAAGTTCTTTAATTTTCATTAAATTCGAATAAGTTATTTCTGGCCGACGTAATAAAGATACTACATTAGTTTCTTTTATTAGAGGATTATTTAACATAAAGTTAATATCTTCAATAAAATGAGACTGTAAATTTATATTGATATCTTTTAAACGTTTGTGTTCCTGTTCGATTAATTGTAATTTTTGATTGAAATATTTCCATCTAGTATTATCAATTAAACCTAGGTTTCGTCCTATTTGTGTCAAACGAATATCAGCATTGTCTTCACGTAAAATCAATCTATATTCAGCACGTGAAGTAAACATACGATATGGTTCATCAGTACCAAGCGTACAAAGATCATTAACTAATACACCAATGTAACATTGAGTTCGGCTAGGAATCCAACATTCTTGATTTATAGATTTTCGTGCTGCGTTTAAACCAGCTAACAATCCTTGAGCAGCTGCCTCTTCATATCCAGTAGTACCGTTAATCTGACCAGCAAAAAATAAACCTTCAATATTTTTACTTTCTAAAGTTTGTTTTAAATGTCGCGGATCAAAAAAATCATACTCTATAGCATAACCCGGTCTTACTATTTTTGCATTTTGCATACCATTTATCGATTTAATTATCTTAATTTGTACTTCAACAGGCAAACTAGTAGATAAACCGTTTGGATATATTTCATTACTATTTAATCCTTCTGGTTCAAGAAAAACATGATGAGATAAACGATCTGAAAAACGGATCACTTTATCTTCAATTGATGGACAATAACGAGGACCGATACTTTTTATTATTCCATTATATATCGGACTTTTATTTATATTATCACGTATAATATTATGAGTTATCTCGTTTGTATTAGTTATCCAACAAGGTAATTGTTTGGGATGTTGTGATACATCTCCCATAAATGAAAATACAGGCATAATACTATCACTGTATTGCGGAACTAGCGAATCAAAATTTATACTACTTGCATCAATGCGAGGTGGTGTCCCTGTTTTTAAACGATTAACGCTTAATGATAATTCACGTAATTTATTAGCTAATGGAATAGAAGGTAAATCACCTTCTCGACCACCATCATACTTAATTGACCCAATATGAATTTTTCCATTAAGAAAAGTTCCTAATGTTAACACAATATTATTAGACTTAAACTTAAAACCGGTATTAGTAATAATGCCATTAATTTTATTATTACTAATTATCAAATCAGTGACTTCTGCTTGAAAAAGAATCAAATTAGGTTGACATTGCAACGAATTCAGTACTATTTTACGATAAAGTATGCGATCTGCTTGAGCACGCGTAGCTCTAACTGCAGGGCCTTTACTAAGATTTAATCTTCTAAATTGAATACCAGAATGATCTATTGCTTTAGCCATTAAACCACCTAAAGCATCTATTTCTTTTACTAAATGTCCTTTACCTATACCACCAATTGCAGGGTTGCAAGACATTTGACCAATTTTATCAATACTATGGGTAATCAATAATGTTTGTTGACCTATACGTGCAGCTGCCATAGCAGCTTCTACACCTGCATGACCTCCACCTACTACAATAACATCGAAATTACTTTGATAAGACATAAAAAGAAACTCCATATCTAATAATGAATTATTTTTAAAGTAAATTAATGAGTCAATGACAATATTTACAATCATCACATAATCATATGAAAAACAAGACAGTTATTAATAAATATTAAATACAATATTTATTTTTTGAAAAAAATATTATTAAATAATAATCCATATATTTTTACATGAAATCAATTTAATAATTTATAAAAATAAATTAGAGTTTTTTATTAAAAAATAATTAATTACTTAATTAATCTAAATTAAGTAATTTAAGTTTTAATTCACTAAAGAATCATAATGATTATCAATAAATACTTGACTATTTCTTAAAAACAAAGGATAGTAAGATTTATTGAATATGCAAAAATTATAAACATATCATAATTGGTAGTTAAATTAATATTTAAATTAAATATTTTAATAAATAATCACATATTTAATTATTTTTATATCGTCCCCTTCGTCTAGAGGCTTAGGACATCGCCCTTTCACGGCGGCAACAGGGGTTCGAATCCCCTAGGGGACGCCATAATATATCTTGTATAATCAATTAATTTTATGTATATTTATAATTGGTTCTTTAACAATCTGGAACAAGCTAAAAGTAGTACAAAAGTGTTTAATTCATTATTAATACGTTATTAATGACATCAATAATGCTAATTAACATTTATTAATCTCAATGCTTAAAATCAAAAACAC
>NZ_PDKT01000005.1 GCF_002933315.1 Candidatus Pantoea edessiphila | reverse complement strand
CACCTGAAACCATGCCGAACTCAGAAGTGAAATGTCGTAGTGCCGATGGTAGTGTGGAGTTTCTCCATGTGAGAGTAGGAAACTGCCAGGCATTAATTATCTAATACATTAGTTTTGTTTGAAATTTCATCATAAATTGCTACTTTGCTTTGTTTCTTCAGGGGTGTAGTTCAATTGGTAGAGCACCGGTCTCCAAAACCGGTTGTTGGGGGTTCAAATCCCTCCACCCCTGCCATATATTTCATATTATTTTTTATTTAATCTCTTATATTATAAAAAAGTATAAAAATGATCTATTCTTCCTATAATTATTATATTTAAATTTAGTTTTATATATTATTCACTTACAAAAAAGATATTTATAATGAATAAATATAATTTAGTGATTTTTTATTATAAAAATTGCTATGAAATAATTGAATATTTAAATTATTATTTATACGATGTTTTTATTATAAATATAGGAATAATTTTATGATAAAAAGTTTTTTTAGTGAATATCGTTTTTTTGATAATAAAAATTATCCTCATGGATTTGCTCGTCACGGGGACTTTACTATCAAAGAAGCGCAGATTTTAGAACTTTATGGGTGTGCTTTTTATGAATTAAATTTATCTAAACGTGAACCAGTTACTGATGAAGAGCGTCTATTTATTGAAGTATGTAAAGGATTACGTGAACCACAAACTGAAGCTGAACATGTATGGTTAAAATACATATCTTGTATTAAACGTCCTAAACGTTTTCATACTTTATCAGGAGGTCAGATACAAACTGATAATTTAGATGATTATAATGATATTGAAGATTAAAATAATTATATTTCAATTAATAAATTATTTTAATTTTTAATAAAATAACATCATGAATATTAGACGATTAATAATAAATAACTAATATGAATATTAGATAAATACATATATTAAAAATGAAATTTATTTCATATATTAGTTAATAATATTTCTTTTTAAAATAAGAAATTTTTTCATTACCTTAAAAATTTCTTATTTATATATTACCTCCCAATATTTAAAATTGTTAATTAATTTAAATTAACAAGTATTTAATATAAAATAATTAATCAACAAAATTATATTAAGACATTAGTAAATAATTCTAGTCATTTATTTTTGATAATATTATTTTACCTTTATAGAACAAAACTAACAATATTATTATCAGTGGAGTGAAAGTATGCCTAAGTATCGTTCTAGTACTACTACACAAGGTCACAATATGACAGGGGCCCGTGCTTTATGGCGTGCAACAGGAATGACTGATGCTGACTTTAGTAAGCCTATTATAGCTGTAGTTAATTCATTTACTCAATTTGTACCAGGTCATATTCATTTACATAATATTGGTCAATTAGTTGTTCAAAATATTGAATATTATGGTGCTATAGCTAAAGAATTCAATACTATTGCTATAGATGATGGTATAGCTATGGGTCATAGTGGTATGTTGTATTCGTTGCCTTCTCGTGAATTAATTGCTGATTCTGTTGAATATATGATTAATGCACATTGTGTTGATTCTATGGTTTGTATATCTAATTGTGATAAAATTACACCAGGTATGTTAATGGCAGCATTACGTTTAAATATCCCAGCTGTTTTTGTTTCAGGTGGACCTATGGAAGCTGGTAAAATTAATAACTCTAATAATGATATTAATAAATTAGATTTAGTTGATGCAATAATTTATGGTGTTAGTAAAAATAATGATAATAGAAAAAATATAGAGCTTTTAGCTTGTCCAACATGTGGTTCTTGCTCTGGCATGTTTACAGCTAATTCTATGAATTGTATAACTGAAGCATTAGGTTTATCTCAACCGGGAAATGGTTCGTTATTATCAACACACATTTATCGTAAAAATTTATTTATTAATGCTGCTAAATTAATAGTCGATTTAACAAAAAAATACTATGAGCAAAATGATACTTCTGTATTACCTAGAAATATAGCCAATAAATATGCTTTTAGGAATTCTATAATGCTAGATATTGCAATGGGTGGTTCTACAAATACTATTTTACATTTGTTAGCTGCTGCACAAGAAGGTAATATTGAATTAAACATTTCGGATATTGATAGTTTATCTCGTAAAGTGCCACATATATGTAAAATATCACCTAATACTAAAAAATATCATATGGAAGATTTTCATCGTGCAGGAGGTGTTATCAGTATTTTAGGAGAATTAGACAGAGCTGGTTTAGTTAATCATAAAGTATATAATGTATTAGGTCTTAATCTTCGTGAAACATTAGATAAATATGATATTATTTTAACTAAAGATTTAGAAATAAAAAAAATGTTTCGTGCAGGACCAGCAGGCATACAAAACTCAAAAGCATTCTCCCAAAATTATTTTTGGGATTTACTAGACAGTGATAGAAAGAGAGGATGTATTCGTTCACAAGAATTTGCATTTTCTCAAGATGGTGGTTTAGCTGTTCTATACGGAAATATTGCAAAAAATGGATGTATTGTAAAAACCGCAGGTGTTGATAGAAAAATTTTAATTTTTAGAGGTATAGCCAAAGTTTATGAAAGTCAAGAAGATGCTAGTCAGGCAATACTAAAAGGAAAAATCATGCCTGGAGATATAATTGTTATTCGTTATGAAGGTCCAAAAGGAGGACCTGGAATGCAAGAAATGCTTTATCCAACTACATACTTAAAATCTGCAGGTCTTGATAAAAGTTGTGCGTTAATTACTGATGGTCGTTTTTCTGGAGGTACTTCTGGTCTTTCTATTGGACACATTTCTCCTGAAGCGGCAAATCATGGAGCTATCGCCTTAATAAAAGATGGAGATTTAATTGATATAGATATACCTAATAGAAAAATTAATTTGTTGGTATCAGATAATGAATTGCTATATAGAGATAAAAAACAAAAATCACGTGGTGATAAAGCCTACAGTCCTCTTAATCGTGAACGTACAGTCTCACATGCTTTACGTGCTTATGCATTATTGGCTACTAGTGCCGATAAAGGTGCAGTAAGAGATAAAAATAAGTTAATAGGTTAATAATAATGGGTTTATTTCAATCATCTAATAATATAACATGTGGTGCTGAATATTTACGTGCAATATTACGTTCACCAGTATATGAAATTACTAAAACAACTCCATTACAAAAAATGGAAAAATTATCATTAAAGTTTAAAAATATAATATTAGTTAAGCGCGAAGATTACCAACCAGTACATAGTTTTAAATTACGAGGCGCTTATTCAATGATTGTAGGACTCAATAAAGCACAAAAATTACGTGGTGTGATTACAGCATCAGCTGGTAATCATGCACAAGGTGTAGCATATTCTGCTGATAAATTAGGAATTAAATCATTGATTGTAATGCCTAAAGCAACAGTAGATATTAAAGTTGAGGCAGTACATTCATTTGGAGGTAAAGTTATTTTATACGGTAATAATTTTGATGAAGCAAAATCAGAAGCTCTTATACTTGCAGAACAATATGGATACACTTTTATTCCTCCATTTGATCATCCAGCAATAATAGCTGGGCAGGCTACTTTAGCAATGGAATTGTTACAACAAGATGCTCATATTGATAGAGTATTTGTTCCTGTCGGCGGAGGTGGTTTGTTAGCAGGAATAATAGTATTATTAAAACAATTAATTCCACAAATTAAAATCATAGCAGTAGAATCTGAAGATTCTGCTTGCTTAAAAGCAGCATTAAAAGTTGGTCATCCGGTAAATTTACATCATGTTGGATTATTCGCTGATGGAGTAGCAGTAAAGTGTATTGGTATAGAAACTTTTCGCTTATGTCAGCAATATCTATTAGATGATATTATTACTGTAGATAATGATGCAATATGTGCTGCCATGAAGGATTTATTTGAAGATATGCGTGCAATCGCTGAACCATCTGGAGCTCTTGCATTAGCAGGTATGAAAAAATATATTCAACAATATAATATAAAAAATGAAAGATTAGTTCATATACTATCAGGTGCTAATGTTAATTTTCATGGATTACGTTATGTATCAGAACGTTGTGAATTAGGAGAACAAAAAGAAGCATTATTAGCAGCATTAATTCCAGAACAGCATGGTAGTTTTTTGAAATTTTGTCAAACTTTAGGTAGTCGTTCCATAACTGAATTTAGCTATCGATATGTAAATACTAATATAGCCAATATTTTTATTGGAGTACGTTTAACTTATGGTCTACAAGAAAAAATTGAAATAATTAATCAGATGTGTAATGCAGGTTATGAAATTATTGATTTTTCTGATAATGAAATAGCTAAATTGCATATACGTTATATGATAGGTGGAAGACCATTAAAATATATAGAAGAACGTCTATTTAGTTTTGAATTTCCGGAAGCACCTGGTGCGTTATTAAAATTTTTGCAAAATCTAGGTACTCATTGGAATATTTCTTTATTTCATTATCGTAGTCATGGTACTGATTATGGGCGTGTATTAGCATCTTTCGAATCCAACGATAGTAATTTTTGTTTTGAAAAAGACTTAATAAATTTAGGATATAGTTTTCATGAAGAAACAAATAATCCAGCATTTCACTTCTTTTTAAGAAATTATAAATAAAATTATCTTGTAAATATCCAAGATGCAAAAATACACTGTAAAATACATTTTATATATATAAGATAAAATGTATTTAGTTTTTAATATGTTAAGTATTTTTCTTAAAAATTATATATGTATTTAATCAATATATTTTAGTTAGTATTTAATTTAACAAAATGAAATATTTAATAATTTAAATTTCCATTGTAAGTATTTTATATAATATTAATTATTGTAACATTTAAACAATTATTTAATTTAATTATTTTTAATTAAAAATATTAATTCCATAAAATATTAATTCATTCTAAAAATAGAAATAAATATTATTATAAACTACAGGTTATATTTCAATATCTATTTTTTACAAATATTTATTAATAACTAAACAAATTAAATTAAGTAATTAATAAATAATAATTATTACTTAATAATAAAATTATAGGGAATGATCATGGCTAATTATTTTAATAAGCTAACATTACGTAATCAATTAATACAATTAAGTAAATGTAGATTCATGGAAAGAAATGAATTTATACATGGAGTTAATTTTTTAAAAAATAAAAAAATTGTCATTATAGGATGCGGTTCACAAGGATTGAATCAGGGATTAAATATACGTGATTCTGGATTAAATGTTGCTTATGCATTACGTAAAGAATCTATAGATAATAGACGTCTATCTTGGATTAATGCCACTTCCAATCATTTTAACGTAGGATATTACGAAGATCTGATTCCAAAAGCAGATTTGGTAATTAATTTAACACCAGATAAACAACATTCATCAGTAATCAGATCTATTCAGCCTTTAATGAAATATGGATCAGCATTAGGTTATTCACATGGTTTTAATATTGTTGAATCTGGAGAAATTATACGTAATGATATTACTGTAATTATGGTTGCTCCAAAATGTCCAGGTACTGAAGTAAGAGAAGAATATATTCGTGGATTTGGTGTACCAACTTTAATTGCAGTACATCCAGAAAATGATATAAAAAGTGAAGGAATAAATATTGCTAAATCTTGGGCTGTTGCTATAGGTAGTGATCGAGCGGGTGTTTTGGAATCATCTTTTATAGCTGAAGTAAAATCTGATTTAATGGGAGAACAAACTATTTTATGCGGAATGTTACAAGCAGGTTCGTTATTATGTTTTGAAAAATTAATAGATGAAGGTTTCGATGCATCATATGCAGTAAAGCTTATTCAGTTCGGATGGGAAACAATTACTAAATCATTAAAACTTGGTGGCATTACTTTAATGATGGATAGATTATCTAACGCAGCAAAAATTAGAGTTTATTCTATTTCTGAAGAACTAAAGAAAATTATGACCCCATTATTTCATAAACATATGGATGATATAATTTCTGGTAAATTTTCTTCTAATATGATGCAAGATTGGAAAGATAATGATAAAAATTTGCTAGTTTGGCGTGAGAAAACCCGCAAAACTATGTTTGAAAGATTTAGTAATCAATATGAAGGAGAAATTTCAGAACAAGAATATTATGATAAAGCTATAATAATGGTTGCTATGATAAAAGCTGGAATTGAATTAACTTTTGAAACAATGATAAGTGTTGGTATTTTAGCAGAATCTGCTTATTACGAATCTCTGCATGAATTGCCTCTTATTGCTAATACTATAGCACGTAAGCGTCTCTATGAAATGAACTTAGTGATATCTGATACTGCTGAATATGGCAATTATTTATTTTCTTTTGAAGCAATTCCTTTGTTAAGAGGATTCATGAAAAATTTAAAATCTGGTGATCTAGGTGAAATAAATAAAAATAATAATTTCATTGAAAATAATGAATTGCTGAATATAAATGAATCAATAAGAAACCACCCAGTTGAAATAATTGGTCGTAAACTTCGTAATTATATGATTGATATGAAAAAAAAATATAAGATATAAAGATTTAGAAGTAATATTTTTAAATAAAAAAGCTGCTGGTTTATTTAAGAAAATGTAAAAACTAATCTTGTTATTTTATTCAGATAGTTTTTAACATTATTGATTTACGAGCAGCTAATAATTATGAATAATTAATTTTTCCTCATAATCTTTAATATCTTTTTCTATTATAAAAGCATATTATATTTTATTTAAATATTTATAAATAAAAATATTATAATTTAGTTAAATCATTCTCGTTTTATAACTAACGTATATTACAATGGTAATTGTTCATTATTAATTTTAAATCAAAACACTATGATTATTTTATATTCTTTCTTAATCTCAAATATTTTATCCTATGTCAATATTTAATTATCTTTTAATAAAATTAATTAATAAAATGCGTTTATTATAAATTTATACTTAGTAATTTCAATAAACTTATACATTTTACCTAAAAAATACGTCAAAATATAATTAATGTGTAATTTATTACATTATAAATAATAGGTATGCATTATATTATAATATATAATATTTAAATTATATAAATACATTATATTTTATATTATTTAATTTTGATTATAATGTTCTATACTACATATAGTATTTTTATAAAATTATGATTAAGAGTATATATTTATGATTAGGAGCATGACTGCTTACGCTAGTTATAAAGCAAAAAATTGTCAAGGTAATATTAATTGGGAATTTCGCTCAGTTAACCAAAGATATTTAGAAATATACATACATTTACCAGATCAATTGAAAAGATTAGAACCAGATATTAGAAAATGCATTAGAAATCGATTAATACGTGGAAGAATAGAAGGACATTTAACTATAGACATTGATCGTAAAAACATTGCTAAACTGAAAATAAATCAAGAATTAGTTCAACAAATAATAGATGTTGCTAATGAAATAAAGATTAGAAATAATGAAGGTGTTATTAATCCAATCGAAGTTCTACGTTGGCCAGGAGTTGTATTTGAATCCGAACAATATAATGATGTAATTGATTATGAAATATTAAATGCAATGGACAATGCAATAAGTAATTTAATTAAAACACGTGAAATTGAAGGAGCTGTATTAAAATCTTTAATTGAAAAAAAATTAAAAAACATAGCAACAGAAATAAACAAAATACGTTTTTATATGCCTGAAGTATTAAAAATACAAAATCAACGTATATCACAAAAATTAAAAAATATTGAATTACAGTTAGAAAATTCTCGATTAGAACAAGAATTATTAATAATGACACAAAGATCTGATATTACAGAAGAATTAGATCGTTTAGATACACATATCAAAGAAACATTTAACATTTTAGAAATGAAGGGAGCGGTAGGAAGAAGACTTGATTTTATGATGCAAGAACTTAACCGCGAATCTAATACTTTATTATCTAAATCTATTAATTCAGATATCAGTATTTGTGCAATTGAATTAAAAGTTTTAATCGAACAAATACGTGAACAAATTCAAAATATTGAATAATTGTTTGAATATTTTGATGTTAAAATCTTTTATTTATTTAAATAAACTTCTTAGATAAAATAATAACTTTATACGAATTATCTAAATAAAAGTTATATATTAATGCAAATCATTATGGCCAATATCTATTTAATGCCGACCATGCCTGCTTAGCAACTTCATGTGGTGGTAGGCATTTGAGTTTATCATTAAATACTTCAATTCCAATTGGTCCTTGATATCCAATACTTTTTAGTTTATCTATAAAATATTCTATTTCAATTATTCCATTACCTGGTAACTGTCTTTCATGTCGTGCTATATTGATTAGACTATCCTTATCTTTAGGTGGTTTTATAGAAATATCAGATAATTGTACTTCATAAATACGATCTACTGGAATACCATCTAATTGTAAAGCATCGCCTCCTAATGCATAAATATGAAATAAATCAACTACTAAACCAATATTAGGTTGATCTAATCGTTTTATACGTTCCCATGCTAATGGTAATGTGTTGTCAACAGTACACCATGCCATAGGTTCATACATAATTTTTATTTTATATCTGATTGCTTCAGATGCAATCCAGCGTAAATCATCATCTATCTTGTCTATAAGGCAATCTTCTCGAGTACTAGCAGGTGCTTGAATGGCATTGCAACCAATAGCTTGTGCAAGATGTATAAATTGACGTAATTCTTTTCTTTTTTGTTTATGCTGTCCATTAGGTATACCAGCGAAATCTCTTAATACTTGCAAATTAGTAAAACCTATCCCTTTTTTAATTGCAAATTTTGTAATTGAAGAAATTCCATTTGAATTGTTTTCTATATCTTCTCGCCAAATTTCAACTTGGTCAAAACCAGCTGCATGTGCTGCTTTTAATTTTTGTTCTGTTTCTCCACCTAATAATACTAAATTAAGGAATTTTAAATTGCGATTCATTAACATGTTCCTTTATAATCTTAAATATAGATTCTTAAGAACTATAGATTAAGAATATATTTTATTAAGTAAGTATATTTGTTTAAAAATAACAATATCTATTCTTAAATTTTATTTTAATAATAACTTTATTAAAATAAAATATATCTAAAACAATATTTGTGTTAACAAGAAGTTTAATTATCAAAAAATTACACAGTGTTGTTGAATACATATATACAGTGTTAACAATAGCAATTGTATATATTATTGAATAAATATATTTATATTATTGTTATTGTAAGTAAAAAAATGTTTTAAATTTTTTTTAAACAGGAAAAATAACTTTTAATAAGATATAATTGTTTATTGATTTTTTTATAATATTCATTTGTTGCCAGAATGACCAAACCCTTGTTGTCCACGTGAACTGAAATTAAATTTTTTGACTAAATTAAATTCTACTTTGATTATAGGTATAAATACTAATTGTGCTATCCTGTCTCCAGGATGAATAAAAAAATTACTTTTTCCACGATTCCATATGGATACCATTAACTCTCCTTGGTAATCAGAATCTATTAAACCTACTAAATTACCTAATACAATACCGTTTTTATGGCCTATACCAGATCGAGGTAAAATCAATGCTGTAATTTCAGAATCTGCAATATGAATTGATACACCAGTAGATAATAATTTTGTATTATTAGATTTAATTTCTAAAATATTATCTATACAAGCACGTAAATCTAATCCAGCAGATCCAGGAGTTGTGTAATTAGGTAAAGGAAAAAATTTACCTAAACGATTATCAAGAATTTTAATATCTATTTTTTTTGTCATATAAATTAATAATCTCATCTAGTAACTGATAATTAAAAATTATTTTTATCAGAATTTTTTATTTAAAATGAATTAAAGTTATGTAAATATTATTTTATCTTATTAATATGTAATGTTAAATATTAAGTTTAAATTTTAATTTACCTGAATATTAATAAATAGATGCAAATATTTTAATATTCCATAATTGTAATGGAAATATAATAACTCTAATTTTAATTATAAGGTACTAGAAATGTAATATAACTTTTGTAATACATATAATTAGATAAATAATTTTACTTAATTATAATCAATAACAAAATTTTTGTAATGATATTTCAGAAAATTTAGACAACACATTCGGTATATTATAATTCTTTTATTATATTTATGTAAATAACTTATCAACCAATATATTATAGTATCTATAACTATACTTATATTGATTTTGAATACAATGAGCTTTCATAAAGCATATTATAATTTAATAAATTTATATAATAAGTTACTATTTATTAATAATATAATTATCTTTTAATTTTTTAATAAAATAAATTCATTTGATATTACTTTTAAAATAATATATCATGCGGTAATTGAAGTTATATCATTAAGATAATATATAACTAATTATATAGCATTGTAATTAAATGTCAAATTCATAATGATTGGATAATCAGCATGTCAAAAATATGTCAAATAACAGGAAAACACCCTTTATCAGGAAATAATCGTTCTCATGCTATGAATGCAACTAAACGTCGCTTTTTTCCAAATTTACATTATCATCGTTTTTGGATTGAAAATAAAAAACGTTTTATTACTTTAAGAGTATCTGCCAAAGGTATGCGAATTATAGACAAAAAAGGTATTGATATTCTATTAAATAATATCAAAAAATAATAAAGGATCTAGTTAATGGCTAAAAATACCCGTGAAAAAATTAAATTAATATCTTCTTCCGGTACAGGACATTTCTATACTACTACTAAAAATAAGCGTAATAAATCTTTAAAATTAGAATTAAATAAATTTGATCCTATAATAAGAAAGCATGTTCCATATAAGGAATCTAAAATCAGATAGTGTTTCAGGAAAAATATTGTTTTATTAATGCCAGAATTACCAGAAATAGAGGCTTGTCGCCGCAACATAGAACCTTATTTGATTAATCAAGTAATTGATTATGCGGTAGTGCGTAACCTTTCTTTACGTTGGCCGATTTCAAAAGAAATTTTAAATATAAGAAATCAATTTATTTTCAGTATAAAACGTAGAGCTAAATATTTACTTATACAATTGCAACATGGTTGGATTATAATCCATTTTGGGATGTCTGGTAGATTAATGTTACTTAATCAATATGAATATCCACAAAAGCATGATCATATTGATATATTTATGAAAAATAAAATTATATTGAGATATACAGATCAACGTCGTTTTGGTGCATGCCTTTGGGTAGATAATTTATCAACACATTTTTTATTTAAACATCTTGGTTTAGAACCATTAAGTGAAGAATTTAACAGTCAATATTTAGTAAACAAATTAAACTTAAAAAAAACAAGTATTAAGCAATCAATAATGAATAATAAAATTGTTGTTGGTATTGGAAATATTTATGCAAATGAATCACTTTTCGCAACAGGTATCCTTCCATCTCGTTGTTCAATGCATTTAAGCAGAAAAGAGATACAATTACTTGTTAAAAATATTAAATTAATTTTATTAAATGCAATTGAAGAAGGAGGTACTACTTTGCGTAACTTTTTACAAAGTGATGGCAAACCAGGCGGTTTTGCAAACAAATTAAAAGTATATGGACGTGCAAAAAAACCTTGTTTAGAATGTGGAGCTTTAATAATAAAAGAAAAATATAAAGGAAGAAGTAGTTATTGGTGTCAAGAATGTCAAAGTTGATTAAATTTTCATTTTTTTCATTAATGCCTGATTAACTGCTGTCGGTAGAAGAGTGGATACATCACCGCCGTAATAAGCGACTTCTTTTACTAGTGAAGAAGAAATAAAACCAAGTTTTTTAGAGGTCATAAGAAAAATACTTTCTAATATTGGCATTAAATATCTATTCATATGTGCCAATTGCATTTCGTATTCAAAATCAGTTACTGCGCGTAATCCCCTTATTATTATATTTACTTTTTGCGTTTGTGCAAAATTAGCTATTAAATTATTAAATCCCATGATTTTGACATTAGTAAGATGTTTTGTAACTACTTTAGCTAAAAAAATTCGTTCATCTAGTGTAAATAAAAGAGTTTTATTAGATTTGGCTGCAATGGCTATTATTACATAATCAAATATTTTCGCAGCGCGCTTAATGATATCTAAATGACCTAATGTAATTGGATCAAATGTTCCGGGATATATAGCTTTTTTTGTTTTCATAAAGATTCCTTATAGTATTTACTAGCAAGTAAATTATTCTTAATAATCAAAAATATTATAGAACTAATATAATTTGCAACAACAAACTAAAAATCCGTAAAATATAAATAATTAATTTATTGATATTAATATAAGAATTAAATTTTTTTAATCTATCTCTATTATAAGAAAAAAATATTAAATTTTAATTATAATTTAAATAAAAGATACTAAAAGTTTTTTGTAAAAATTTAAAAAAACACTAAAAAGATATATTTAATATAATTTATTAAATAATTTTTTTGATGAATTTTTGTATTTAAAGTGCGCCCTACAGGATTTGAACCTGTAACCTACGGCTTAGAAGGTCGTTGCTCTATCCGATTGAGCTAAGAGCGCATGATTATATAGATTATATATTAATTCCAATAAATCAATAATTATTTTTAGATTTCTTATGATTTATAGATAAAATTTAATTTTTATTTATTTTGGATATGTTATTGGTATTTAATTATGATATCATTAACTGATTTTTCTTTTACTAAAGATGACATAGTAGAATTATCAATGATAGCAAAAATTATTGATGGCAGAATAATAGCACAAAAATTACAATATGAAGTAGCTACAAAAGTTAAAAAGCGGCTAATAATAGGAAAAAAATTACCATGCTTAGCAATAATACTTATTGGAGAAAATCCAGCATCAAAAATTTATGTTGCCAATAAACTTCGTGTGTGTAAAAAAGTTGGTTTTTCATCTTATTTATATGATCTACCGATTGATACTAATGAATCAGAATTATTAAATTTAATTGATCAACTTAATGATGATAATAAAATTGATGGTATTTTAGTGCAATTACCGTTGCCAAAAAATATTGATTATTTAAAAATTTTAGATAAAATTCAACCTGATAAAGATGTAGATGGTTTTCATCCTTATAATATAGGTAGTTTATGTCAAAGAATACCTAAACTGAGTCCATGTACTCCTCATGGTATTATAACTTTACTTAAATATTATAATATTAATACTTATGGACTCAATGCTGTAATAATAGGTGCTTCTAATATTGTTGGTCGACCAATGAGTATGGAATTACTATTGGTAGGATGTACTACTACAGTTACACATCGTTTTACTAAAGATCTTTATAAACACGTAAAAAATGCAGATCTTTTAGTTGTAGCAGTTGGTAAGCCAAATTTTATTCCTGGTAATTGGATTCAACATGGAGCTATAGTTATTGATGTAGGAATGAATCGTCTCAAAAATGGTAAATTAGTTGGTGATATTGATTTTGAAATAGCATATAAAAGGGCTTCTTTTATTACTCCTGTACCAGGTGGAGTTGGTCCTATGACTGTAGCCATGCTAATGCAAAATACTTTAAAAGCATGTGAAAATTTTCATGATAAATAAATTTAATTAATTTAAAAGCAATGGTATTTGTCATTTATATCTCCATGTAGATTGATGTAAGTGGTCTTCTATTATCACTCCGATTTCATTAAGTTTGTTACGTGCAATATCAGCTGTTATCCAATTTTTAGATCTTCTTGCTTCGTCACGAATTATCATTAAACGATTAATTTCAGCTATTTTATTAGTATTGATTTTATAATGTTGTTGTAAAAAAAGTTTTGGATCTTGTTGTAAGATCCCTAATACATTACCAATTTCACGTAATTTTGAAGCAATTGTATTAGCTAATACAGTATTTTTCTTTTTAAGTCGATTTATTTCATGTGCCATATCGAATATTATGGCATAGACTTCTGGTATATTAAAATCATCATTCATCGCATTAAAAAAACGATTTTCAAAATTTCTATTAATTACATTATGTTCTAAAAGTTCAGTACTTACATTAGTATCACGTAAGGCAGTATATAAACGTTCTAAAGCTATATGAGACTGAACTAAATTAGTTTCAGAATAATTTAGTTGACTACGATAATGAGAAGACATTAAAAAATATCTTATAGTTTCTGGATCATGCTTAGATAATACATCACGCAAAGTTAAAAAATTTCCTAATGATTTTGACATTTTTTGATTATTTACAATTACCATACCAGAATGTATCCAGTAATTTACAGTAGTATTGTCATGTGCACAAATTGATTGTGCTAATTCATTTTCATGATGTGGAAATATTAAATCTGACCCCCCACCATGAATATCTAGGTTCAACCCAATTTGTTTATATTTTATAGCAGAGCATTCTATATGCCATCCGGGACGACCATAACCCCAAGGAGAATTCCAGTAAGGTTCATTTTTTTTAGAAATTTTCCATAAAACAAAATCTGTAAAATTACGTTTTATTTTTGCCACATCATTACGGTTAGTAATATATAATTTTTTTAAATCTTGACGAGACAACATACCATAATTAAGATATTTTGTTACATCAAATATTACATCACCATTATGAGCAATGTATGCATAACCACGTTTAATAAGTTTTTCTATTAAATAAATAATTTCTACTATATGATTTGTTACTCTTGGTTCATGATTTGGTGGTAATATATTGATTGAAAAAAAATCACTATGCATATTGTTAATCATTCGATCGGTAATATCTTGAATATTTTCATTATTATGATTAGCACGTTGTATAATTTTATCATCTATATCAGTTATATTACGTACATAATTTAAGTTATAACCTATATAACGTAAATATCGTGAAATTACATCAAAAATAACAAATGTTCTTCCATGACCTATGTGACAAAGATCATATACTGTCACTCCACAAACATACATATTGATTTTATTTGGATTAATCGGTTTAAATATTTCCTTTTTACGACTTAAAGTATTATAAATTTTAAGCATATAAAACTTCCATTATTAAATGCTAATATTTAAGTTTATTCATGAAAATTGTTTGTTAAATTAATTTAAATTTCTTTTAAAAATTTATGTAATGATTATATCGAATATATTTATTTTATACAGTAAAGTAAATAAATCATTTGCAATAAATAGTAAAACTTTATATCATCACACATTTAATTAAGTAATATAAGTAATATATTTAACAGAACAATTCAAATCTTATAATTATTTTATTACTAATTGTATTAATTAATATATTATAATAAAAAGTAAAGTACTTGTTAGTTAATTTATTATATTTACATTTAATATTAAAACTATTTTTTATAATGATCTTTTTTAATTATATATTTTATTTTAAGAGTTATTTGATATGTCCTATAGTATAATTCCAGTTAATATAGCAATTATTATAGGCTCTAAAAGTGACTGGTCTACTATGAAATACGCTGTAGAAATTTTAAAAAAATTAGAAATACCATTTCATGTAGAAATAATCTCAGCTCATAGAACTCCAGATAAATTATTTAATTTTGCTGAAAATGCATTAAATAACAATTATAAAGTTATAATTGCTGGCGCTGGTGGTGCAGCACATTTACCAGGAATGTTAGCATCAAAGACTATAATTCCAGTATTGGGTGTACCAATACCAAGTACTTATCTTAATGGTATTGATAGTCTTTACTCTATTGTACAAATGCCCATCGGTATTCCAGTTGCTACATTAGCTATTGGCAAACCAGGAGCTATAAATGCTGCCCTATTAGCTTTACAAATACTTGCAAATGATAATAAAGATTTGGCATCACGTCTTATAGATTGGCGTCAATCACAAACTGATATTATATTGCAAAATTTAGATCCAAAGGAAAGTTAATGCAATCAGTTGTTGTTTTAGGCAATGGCCAGCTTGGGCGTATGTTACGTCAAGCTGGAGAATTGTTGGGTGTTATTGTTCATTTAGTTAATTTTAATAGTGATATTAATAAAATACCTATATCAGATAGCATTATTATAGCTGAAATAGAGTATTGGCCTAAAAATATTTTAACAGAAACTTTAAAAAATCATTTTTCTTTTTTAAATAGAAATTCCTTTCCATTTATAGTTGATCGTTTAAAACAAAAAAAATTATTAGATTCTCTTCATATTAATACCGTACCATGGCTATTTTTATCTAATAAAAAAGACTGGAAAAGTATATTTGATATGTTAGGTGAATCAGTTATTGTTAAAAATCGAAGAGGAGGATATGATGGACATGGTCAGTGGTATATTAATAGAACCCATTTTCAAGAAATACCTAATTCATGCTATGGTAAATGCATTGTTGAACAAAATATTAATTTTTTTCATGAAGTATCACTTATAGGTGCACGTAATAAAGAAGGCATGACTGTATTTTATCCTCTTATTAATAACTTACATCAAAAAGGCATACTCCGTATAAGCAGCACATTACCAAAAATTAATCAAATATATCAGAAACAAGCAGAAAATATACTTAAAATAATAATGCAAAAACTTAATTATATTGGAGTAATGACAATGGAATGCTTTATTACTTCAAAAGGATTGATAATCAACGAATTAGCACCAAGGGTACATAATAGTGGACATTGGACACAAAACGGTGCTTCTATCAGTCAATTTGAGTTACATTTAAGATCAGTACTAAATTTAGATTTACCAAAACCTATAATATTTGGACATTCAGTAATGATAAATATCATTGGCATATTAATAAATTTTGCTTGGCTTAAACAACCTATGCTACATCTCCACTGGTATAACAAGCAAGTTATAGCTGGAAGAAAGGTAGGACACTTAAATTTAACAGATTTTGATCAAAAACGCCTTAGATTAGCTTTAAATGCTTTAATAACAGAGATGCCTAAAGAATACTCAAGTGCAATTAAATGGGCCATATCTAATCTATAAACAAGATGTTTATTATTCATATATTTTGCTTAATTCAGTAGACTTTATTATACACTTTTGTATAGCTTCCATTATTATACCATTAAAATTATTTTTTTCTAAAATTTTTATTGCTTCTATTGTTGTACCTCCTGGTGAACAAACCATATTTTTGAGTTCTTCAGGATGTTTTTTTGTTTCTAATAACATCTGAGCAGAACCTTTTACTGCCTGAGCAGCAAATTGGTATGCTTGTGAATATGTCATACCATTTTTTATTGCTACAGTAGCCATAGCTTCTATAAACATAAAAACATATGCTGGAGCAGAACTACTTATACCGACTACAGAATGAATTAAGTGTTCTTTTATAATGTTAGTTTTACCGATGCATTTAAATATATTTACTATTAGATTAATATCGACTTGATTTAATAAATTGTTAGGAGTTATTGCAGTCATACCTTCAAGAACAATTGATGGAATATTAGGCATGACCCTAATAATTTTATGATATTCACCAATTATTTGTTCTATAGTATTAATAGTGATTCCAGCCATAGTTGACACTACTATCATATCTTTTTTGATATAATTAGCAATTTTTTTTAATACTTTTAATGCAATAGTAGGTTTTAATGTTATAAATAGAATATCGATTTTTTGGACTAAATCTTCACTACTTGTACAATAATTAACATTATATTTATCAGTGATGAATTTAATATTCATTAACTTATGATCATAAATCCATATTACAGAACTTGAAATATGCTTATTTTTAAGTAAACCTTCAATGATAGATCTTGCCATACGACCTATACCAATAAAACCTATTTTCTTTTGCAATTTACTGTTTCCTTTATTATTATTAATAATAATTTATTGTAAAATCAAAAATACTTTTAATATATAATTTAGTATTATACAATTAATCCTAATTTCATTTATACAAAACTATATTATTTTATACATATTATTAGTGTAATATGATTTAAATAAATTTTATTAATTATTGATAATAGTTGTGCGTATACCTAATTAATGGTATACAGTGCATATCGTATATTATTATTTAAAATAGTTTGATAACTTATAACACTATAATTAAATATTTAAATTGGTATATCTTATTTGAAATTTCATTATAGCCAAAAAAGCTTATTTCATCTATTTTTTTGTTGCTTTAAAATAAAGTAATTAATTTTATACGTATAATATTTCATAATTGATTATTAAATACATAATTATTTATGTTAATTCCGATAATAAAACAACAATTTGATAAATAAAAATTTTATGATACATCGCTTATCTTTTAAAGATATTATAGCTTTAGGTTTTATGACATTTGCACTATTTGTTGGTGCAGGTAATATAGTATTTCCTCCTGTAGTTGGTATGCAATCTGGTGATTATATTTGGATAGCTGCTGTTGGTTTTTTAATTACCTCAGTTGGGTTACCAATTTGTACTATAGTTGCTTTAGCAAGAGCAGGTGGAGGCATTGAAACAATCAGTGCTCCAATAGGTAAAATAGCAGGATTGATTTTAACAATTATATGTTATTTATTAATTGGTCCTATGTTTGCTATACCACGTACTGCAACTATTTCTTTTGAAGTTGGTATTATACCGCTAATTTCTACTAATAGTAATATTGCATTGTTGTTATATAGTTTAATTTACTTTGTATTTGTTACACTACTTTCTTTATATCCAAGTAAATTATTAGATGTTATTGGTTATTTTCTTGCACCGGTAAAAATAATAGCATTAATTTTACTCAGTATTTCAGTAATAATTTGGCCAATAGAAGGTAATTTATTGGTTTTAGCAACTAAAGATTACCAGACATCTGCTTTTTGTAGTGGATTTATTAATGGTTATTTGACTATGGATACATTGGGTGCATTAGTATTTGGTGTTGTTATTATTAATACAATTAAAGCTCGTGGTATACAGGCACATAAATTAATAATACGTTATGCTACTATGTCAGGATTCATTGCTAGTATTGGTTTAATAATAGTTTATTTAGGTCTCTTCAAGTTAGGTTATAATATTGGCAAAATATCAAATCAAAACTTAGATGGTGCAAGTATTTTAAATATTTATGTTCATAATACTTTCGGACATATGGGTACTTTATTTCTTGCTATATTAATTTTTATTGCTTGCATAGTTACAGCAGTAGGTTTGACTTGTGCATGGGCTGATTTTTTTGCAAAATATCTTGGATTATCTTATAAGTATTTAGTTTGTATATTAAGTATATTTTCAATGTTAGTATCTAATCTTGGTTTAAATATTTTAATAAAATTCTCTATGCCAATATTAACTATAATTTATCCACCATGTATTATATTAGTAATATTAAGTTTTACTACAAATTGGTGGTACAAAAATTCAAGGGTTTTCATACCAACTATATTCATTAGTTTAGTGTTTAGTATCTTAGATGCTATAAATTTTGGTTATTTAAAAAACAAAATAAATACATTTGTTCATTTAACATTATTTAATGAAATTCCATGGTTATTTCCAGTAATTATAATATTAATTGTTTCTGCTGTGGTAGATCGAGTGAAAGGTTATAGATAAATACATTATTATCTGTAATTAATACAACATATTCCAATTAAGACAATATTTGAAATAATTTGATTTATTGAGTACAATATTTTTATGTTTGTAAATAATTTTAATTTTGAATTGCCTAAATCTTTAATTGCTCATTTTCCCCTTAAAAAACGTAGAAATTGCAAATTATTATTTCTTAATGGGTTGAGTGGTTCTGTAACTCATGGTGTATTTAGTAATATATTAGATAATATTCAAAAAGGAGATTTATTAGTTTTAAATAATACTCGTGTTATTCCAGCTCGTATATTTGGTCATAAAAAGTTAACTGGAGGAAAAGTTGAATTATTAATAGAAAGAATACTAAATAGTAATTGCGTCTTAGCTCATGTGCGATCATCAAAAGAAATAAAACCAGGTACTGAACTGCAGTTAGGAGATAATAGAGATGTAAAGGCAATACTGATAATGCGTCATAATAAATTTTTCAAAATTATTTTTGAGGATAATCGTAATATAATAGATATAATTAATGATATTGGTCATGTTCCTTTACCACCTTATATTAATCGATTAGATGATGATATTGATGTTAAGTT
This sequence comes from Candidatus Pantoea edessiphila, assembly GCF_002933315.1. Taxonomy (GTDB): domain Bacteria; phylum Pseudomonadota; class Gammaproteobacteria; order Enterobacterales; family Enterobacteriaceae; genus Pantoea_C. The sequence continues at coordinate 50,545 of NZ_PDKT01000005.1, read as the reverse complement.
ATATCAGACTGTTTATGGGACTTGTCCTGGTGCTATAGCTGCTCCAACTGCTGGATTGCATTTTGATAATTTTTTATTACATAAATTAAGAAAAAAAGGTGTGGATATAGCTTTTGTCACGTTACATATTGGTTCTGGTACTTTTCAACCAATTCACGTTGAAAAAATTGCAGATCATTATATGCATCCTGAATATGTAGAAGTTTCAGAAAAAGTAGTAAATGCAGTAATAAATTGTAAAAACAATGGTAAAAAAGTTATAGCAGTAGGTACTACATCTGTTCGTTCTCTTGAAAGTGCAGCTAAAACAAATAAACAAAAAATAATTTCACCATTTTTTGACTATACAAATATTTTTATCTATCCTGGTTATAAATATAAAATTACAGATGCAATGATAACCAATTTTCATACACCTAAATCAACTTTGATTATGTTAGTGTGTGCTTTTGGTGGTTATCATCATACTATGAGAGCATATCAAATTGCTATTGCTGAAAAATATAGTTTTTTGAGTTATGGTGATGCAATGTTTGTTACTAAAAATCCTAATGCACCAAAAGAAATATCTGGCATATAAACTGAATAATAGCTATGTTATTCAGTTTATATGTTTTTAATCAAGGGAATCTAAAATTTTATGATATTCAGATTGCAAAATATAGATGGTTATGCTCGCCAAGGTTATTTTGTTTCTAATCGTGGTATTATAGAAACTCCAGCATTTATGCCAGTTGGTACATATGGATCTATAAAGTGTATTACATCAGAAGAAATATTAAAATCTGGTACACAGATTATGTTGTCTAATGCTTTTCATCTTTACATACGTCCTGGATCAGATATTATAAAATTACATGGTGGTATACATAATTTTATGAATTGGCAGGGTCCAATTTTAACTGATTCTGGTGGTTTTCAGGTATTTAGTCTTAGTAAAATTAATAATATTGTTGAAGAAGGTGTTTATTTTTTTGTTCCAACTAATGGTAAAAAGATTTTTTTAAATCCAGAAAAATCTATTGAAATTCAAACTGATATTAATTCAGATATTGTAATGATATTCGATGAATGTATAAAATATCCTACTAATTGGAATAATGCTAAATGCTCTATGGAAAAATCATTAAGATGGGCAGAGCGTAGCCGTAATAGATTTAATAGTTTAGGTAACAAAAATTTACTATTTGGAATTATTCATGGATCTATATATAAAGATTTACGTGATATTTCTTTAAATCATTTGTTAAACATTGGATTTGATGGTTATGCTATAGGTGGTTTAGCAGTAGGTGAATCAAAGGAAGAAATGTATAGTATAGTTGATTATATTTGTAGACAAATTCCACATGTTAAACCTCGTTATTTGATGGGAGTTGGCAAGCCTGAAAATATCATGGAATGTGTTATTCGTGGTATTGATATGTTTGATTGTGTCATACCTACACGTAATGCACGTAACGGTCATTTGTTTGTAACTAATGGAATAATCAAAATACGTAATAGTAAATATAAAGATGACATTACACCAATAGATACAGAATGTAGTTGTTATACTTGTTGTAAGTATAGCAAAGCTTATTTACATCATTTAGATAAATGTAAAGAGATATTAGGTGCTCGATTAAATACAATTCATAATTTACATTATTATCAAAATTTAATGACTGATATAAGACAAGCTATTAAAGATAAGAAACTAAAACAATTCGCCAATAAATTCTATAAAAAATTAGGTAAAGATATTCCTTCTTTTTTTTAAGAAATAATGGTTAAAAATATAATTATTTTTAAGTGAGGCATATTTAATGAATTTTTTTATTTCTGATGTATTTGCTGCATCAGGAACAACTATCCAGAAAAATTATTATTCTTTAATAATTATGTTAATAACATTTAGCATAATTATTTATTTCATGATATTACGTCCTCAACAGCAACGTATAAATGAACATAAAAAATTGGTAGACTCTATTTCTAAGGGAGATGAAATAATTACTAACAGTGGTTTAGTTGGTTTAGTAACAAAAATAACAAAAATTGGCTATATTACTATTGCATTGAATGAAACTACTGAAGTAATTATTAAAAGTGATTTTATATCATCTATTTTACCAAAAGGTACTATAAAAAAACTGTAATTTTTTAAGAGTGATCATTGTGTTAAATCGCTATCCAATGTGGAAATACGTCCTTTTATCGCTTATTGTTATTATAAGCGCACTATATGCAATTCCAAATCTATATGGTGAAGACCCTGCTGTGCAAATTATCAGCAAAAATAATGATTTTAATAACCAAAAAATTTTTTATACTATAAAAAAATTACTAAAACAAAATAATATCAAATATAAATCTATTTCAACAAAAAATGGAATTATTACAGCACTTTTTAACAATATAGATACTCAGCTTTTAGCACATGATACTATTGCTAAAAAAATTAGCAAAAAGTATATTGTAGCTCTTAATTTAGTTCCAGCAACACCAAATTGGTTAAATGTTATTGCAGCTAGTCCGATTAAACTAGGTTTTGATTTACGTGGTGGAGTTCAATTTTTAATTGAAGCTGATATACATAATTTATTAAAAAAAATTCAACACCAAAATATTAATAATATACGTAATGATTTGATTAAAAGAAATATACCTTACACTAAAATATACAGTAATAAAATGTATAGTGTAAAAATTAATTTTAATAACTTTCAAGATCTTAATAACGCTTTGGTTTACTTAAGATCAATTCATAAAAATTTATTAATAGAAATTAATGATCATAGTCTTATTGTAACTATAAATTTACCCTATATTAATCAATTAAAAAAACGAGTAATTGAACAAAACATTGCTATTTTACGTAATAGAATAAATCAACTTGGTATATCTGAATCTTCAGTTCAACGTCAAGGATCTGAATATATTTTAATTAACTTGCCTGGTATTCAAAATATAGCTCATGCTAAAGGACTTATAGGAGCAACAGCAACATTAGAATTTCGTTTAGTAAATACTGATATTAATTCAGCACTAATATCAAAAAAAATTATACCGTTTGATTCTGAAATTAAATATATGACTAATGGTCAACCAATTGTATTAAATAAAGAAGTTATATTGACAGGAGATCATATTACATATTCAAATGTAAATATAGATGAATATAGTAATCCTGAAGTAGATATTACATTAGATAGTATAGGTGGAGATATAATTGCTAGTTTTACTAAAAATAATCTTGGTAAATTAATTGCAACTTTGTTTATAGAATATAAAGACAGCGGTAAAAAAGATTCTCAAGGTCATGCTGTTTTAATAAAAAATGAAGAAGTAATTAATGTTGCTAATATTGGATCTCAATTAAGTAATAATTTTCGTATAACTGGAATCAAAAATATAACTAATGCACGACAACTTTCAATGTTACTTCGTGCAGGAGCTTTAGTTGCTCCAATTCATATTATAGAAGAACGTACTGTTGGTCCGGCTGTGGGTAAACAAAATATTGTAAGAGGATTAAAGGCATGTGTATGTGGTTTATTGTCTTGCGTTTTTTTTATGGTATTTTTTTACAAAAAATTTGGTTTAATTTCTATTAGTGCATTACTAATAAATTTAATAATTATTATTGGTATTATTTCAATTTTGCCAGGTATAACACTTACAATGTCAGGTATTGCTGGTATTGTATTAACTTTAGCAGTATCCATAGATTCTAATATTTTAATTAATGAACGCATTAAAGAAGAAATTTATAATGGATGCTCTATTCAAAAAGCAATTAATAAAGGTTACAAACATGCTTTATCAAGCATAATAGACTCTAATATAACTACTTTAATTAAATCTATTATTCTTTATGCATTTGGCACTGGTTTTATTAGAGGATTTGCTATTATGACTATAATAGGTATATTAACATCAATGTTTACTGCAATTTTAATTACTAAAGCTATTGTAAATTTAATATACGGTAATAGAAATATTACAAAATTATCCATATAGGATTATAACTTGTGTTATCAATTAATAATATTGATCAATTAAATACTAAACATAAAGTAATTGATTTTATGCGTTGGAATAAATTAGTATCTTCGATACTAGGTGTATTAATAATATCTTCTGTTTTGGTGATATTTGTTTTCCAATTTAATTGGAGTATTGATTTTACTGGAGGAACAGTAATTGAAATTAATTTTAAAAAATCAATTAATATTGATATGTTACGTACTAATTTGATGAAATTTGGTTTTAAATCACCAATAGTGCAGAATTTAGACAAAACTAATAATATAATGATAAAAATTAAATCATCATTTGATTCTATAAATATTGATAAATTACGTAGTAAATTAATTTCATTTATTAATAAAGATATAAAACAAAAAATAAAAATTAATCGTGTTGATTATGTCGGTCCTAGTATAGGTATTGATTTAATTAAAAACGGATCGATAGCAATTGTATCTGCATTAATAATTGTATTTTTATATATTGGTCTTAGATTTGAATGGTATATTTCATTTGGAATAGTATTTGCTTTATTAAGCGATATTATTATTACTTGTGCATTTTTATCTTTATTTCATATAGAAATAGATTTAACTATTATTGCATCATTAATGTCTGTTATAGGTTATTCATTAAACGACAAAATAATTATTTTTGATCGTATACGAGAAAATTTCAAGAAGAATCAAATATCATCATATTATGATATTATTAATGTTTCTTTAACTCAAGTATTAAATCGTACACTAATGACTTCTTTTGTTACTTTAATGATGGTATCAATTCTATTGATTTTTGGTGGTGTATTGTTAAAAGGTTTTTCGTTAACTATGTTAATTGGAATAATAATTGGTACTATTTCTTCAGTTTATATTGCTTTATCTTTAGCATTAATAAAAAATAACAAGATACCTCATTAAAAGGGTAGGTAATTAACTTTTTCTTTTTTTAGTCAACTGAAATATCCTTATTAAATACAAAAAACTTTATTAAATATATTTCATATTGTTATTGGTATTAAAATATGTTGATTTAATTTAAAAAAATATATCACATATTTTTTTTAAATAAATATTAAAGTAATTAGTTTTTGTGTTTAATAAATGTTAGTCATTATTAAAGTAAATAATAATATTTTAATACTTTTTAAAAGCACATGTAATCTATTAATTAGTAACAATAATAAACTATTATTGAATTTTTAAAGAAAAAACCACTATGATAGATAAAATAGTTTTTTATGTATTATATATATTTTTAATTGAAAAAATAAATTACTATTGTGTAGGGATAAGTTGTGATAGATAAAATGTATATGGCACGTGCTTTAAAATTAGCAAAAAGAGGAGGTTTTAGTACTTCTCCTAATCCAAATGTAGGTTGTGTGATCGTACTTGATGGTAATATAGTAGGTGAAGGATGGCATGAAAAAATCGGAGAAAATCATGCAGAAATAAATGCATTAAATGCCTCTGGTAATAAAGCTAAAGGTTCTACTGTTTATGTCACTTTAGAACCTTGTAGTCATTATGGTTTAACACCACCTTGTTGTACGGCATTAATTAATGCTGGAGTAAATCGAGTTGTAGTTGGTTCAAAGGATCCTAATCCAAAAATATCAGGAAAAGGTTTACGTATACTTCATGAAGCTGGTATTGAAGTTAGTCATGGCATAATGATGAAAGAAAGTAAAAAAATAAATTGTGGATTCTTTAAAAGAATGTCTACTGGATTGCCATGGTTGCAATTCAAACTTGCTGCCTCTTTAGACGGTTGTATTGCCATGCGTAATGGTGAAAGTAAATGGATTACTTCAATAAATGCAAGAAATGATGTTCAGCGCTATCGAGCACGAAACTCCGCTATAATTACTACCAGTACTACAGTTTTATCTGATAATCCTTCTCTTATGGTTCGTTGGTCAAGTTTAGAAAAAAATAACTTTATATCAAGTTCGAGTAAAAAATCTTTACATCAACCTATAAGAGTCATTATGGATAGAAGAAATCAAATAACACCTCAACATAAAATAATTAATCAACCAGGTAAAACTTGGTTGATAAGACAAAGTTATGATGATAATGTTTGGCCAGATAATGTAATTCAAATAATATTACCAATTTGTAATCAAAAAATTAATTTATCGCAAATGCTATTATTACTTGGTAAAAATCAAATGAATAATGTATTAGTTGAAGCAGGTGCAACATTTTTTGGTGCATTAATCAAGGAAAATCTTATAGATGAATTAATTATATACGTTGCTCCAAAGATACTAGGAAATGACAGTATACATTTATGTAAAATACCAGGTTTAAGTAATTTAAATGATGCACCCGTTTTTTTATTTACTAATATTAAAAAAATTGGGAACGATATACGTTTAACTTTAGTGCCAAAAAAATAAAAAATTTATATTCAGAATAAATTATTAATTAATTTAAATAAAAATTATATTTTTCAAAATAATAATAAAGAGAATCAATATGAAAGTAATTGACGCTACTATTATAGCCACTGATGCTAATGTTGCTATTGTTGTTGCACGTTTTAATAATTTTATTACTAATAACCTTTTAAATGGTGCAATATCATCTCTAAAGCGTATTGGGCAAGTACATCATGATAATATAACTGTTATTTGGGTTCCAGGTGCTTATGAATTACCTTTAGTATCATATGAATTAGGCAAAACTGGTAAATATGATGCAATAATTGCCTTAGGTGCTATTATTCGCGGTAATACTTCTCATTTTGAATACATAGCTAATCAGACCAGTTTAAGTATTGCTAAAATTTCAATAAATACTAATATTCCGATTGCTTTTGGAGTATTAACTACTGAAAATATTGAGCAAGCTATTGAAAGATCCGGCACGAAATATGGTAATAAAGGCTCTGAAGCAGCCCTGGCAGCACTTGAAATGATAAATGTATTAAAAGCCATAAAAAATTAATAATTCAGGGAAATATATTATGAATTTTATCGCTCGTCGTCGTGCTCGTGAATGTGCTGTACAAGCAATTTATTCTTGGCAATTATCTAATAATGATATATCTGATATTGAATTATACTTTTTAAAAGAACAAAATGTTATTGGAGTTGATATTAATTATTTTCATAAATTATTGTTGGGAGTTGCAACAAATAACGTTTATCTAGATCAACTTATGAAACCATATTTATCGCGTCAATTAGAAAAATTAGGTAATATTGAAAAAGCTATTTTGCGTATTGCTTTATATGAAATTAGTAAATGTCATGATATGCCATATAAGGTAGCTATTAATGAAGGTATTGAATTAGCAAAAATTTTTGGAGCCCAAGACAGTCATAAATTTATTAATGGAGTACTAGATAAAGCTGCTTTGCAATTTAGATTACACCAAAAATAATAAATATCATTGTTCAAAATTATTAGTTTCTTAAGAGATTTATTAAATATGAGCTTGGGTGAATTTGATTTAATAAATAAATTTTTTAATAAAAAAAGATACCAATGTAATTATATTGATTTAGGTATTGGTGATGATTGTGCATTAATAACATTACCAGAAAATCACGTTTTAGCAGTTAGCAATGATACTTTTATTGCTAATGTGCATTTTTTACAAAATATTCGTCCCTCTGATTTAGCTTATAAAGCTTTATCAGTTAGTATTAGTGATTTAGCTGCAATGGGAGCTGATCCAACTTGCCTTACATTATCAATAACTTTACCTAAATTAAATAATTCATGGTTATTCAGTTTTAGTAATAATCTTTTTAAATTATTAGATTATTATAATATGCAACTAATCGGTGGTGATACTAATCGTGGACCATTAAGTTTAACTTTTAATGTTTATGGTTATATACCGAAAGGTTTTGCAATAAAACGTTCAGGAGCAAAATTAAATGACTTAATTTATGTTACTGGTACTTTAGGAGATAGTGCTGCTGGTTTAAAGTTATTACAAAATCATATAAAAATAAAAAACAATAAAGTATATAAATCATTAATTAAACGTCATTTAAGACCAATACCTCGTATTTTACAAGGACAAGCACTACGTTATATTGCATCATCAGCTATTGATATTTCAGATGGATTAATATCTGATTTGAGTCATATATTAAAACACAGTAACTGTGGTGCTCATATTAATATAGAAAATATTCCTTTATCTTCTGATTTAATTGAAAATTTTGAATTCAATCAAATTTTATATTGGGCATTAAATGGTGGAGAAGATTACGAACTTTGTTTTACTATACCAGAGATAAACTGTGAAAAATTAAATATAGCACTAAATAATTTCAATGTACCCTATACCTGCATCGGTAGGATAGTACATAAATCAAAAGGTTTAATTTTTTTTAAAAATGGCAAACCCCTAAAATTTCGTAATGAAGGTTATGATCATTTTAAACAAAAAAATCATAATAAATAGTAAAATTCAGGTATTATGTTTTTAACCATTCATTAATTTGAAACTGTATACCGTAAGAATCAAGTTTATAGTCTCTGCGAATTTCATCTTGGTTACCTTGAGGAATAAATTCATCTGGTAATCCAATATTTAGAACTGGTATTTTCAATTTTTTAATCATTATAAATTCATTTACTCCACTTCCTGCACCACCTTTTATACAACCTTCTTCTAGGGTAACTAATACCTCATAATTCATTGCTAATTTAAATATAAGTTCTTCATCTAATGGTTTTACAAATCTCATATCAATTAAGGTTGTATTTAAGATTTCTGCAACATGCACAGCTTCTACTAATAACGGACCAAAATTAAGAATTGCTATTTTTTTTCCTTTTCTTTTAATAACACCTTTACCTAAAGGTATCCTTTTTAAAGGAGTTAGTGGTATTCCACAACCATGTCCACGTGGATATCTTACAGCACTTGGACCTTTATTATATTTATATCCTGTATAAAGCATTTGACGACATTCATTTTCATCACTTGGGGTCATAATTACCATATGTGGTATACAACGTAAAAAAGCAATATCAAAAGCACCTTGATGAGTTTGTCCATCAGCGCCTACAATACCTCCTCGATCAATAGCAAAAAGCACAGGTAATTTTTGAATGGCTATGTCATGAATAACTTGATCATAAGCACGTTGTAAAAAAGTAGAATAAATAGCTACAACTGGTTTATAACCACCAATAGCAATTCCTGAAGCGAATGTTACTGCATGTTGTTCAGCAATTGCAACATCAAAATACTGTTTAGGATATTTGTGTGAAAAATTAACCATACCAGAACCTTCACTCATAGCGGGTGTTATTGCTATTAGTTTAGGATCTTGAGATGCTATTTCGCATAACCAATTTCCAAAAATTTTTGAATAGGTAGGTATATTTTCTAATTTTTTTGGAAATATACCACTTATTGGATCAAATTTAGGAACAGCATGCCAGGTAATTGGATCTTCCTCAGCAGGAGCATACCCTTTACCTTTTTTTGTAATAACATGCAATAATTGTGGACCTTTTAATTTGCGCATATTGTTTAATGTACTAATTAAATTTAATAAATTATGTCCATCAATAGGTCCTATATAATTAAATCCTAATTCTTCAAATAGTACTCCTGATGCTGTTATACTTTTTAAGTATTCTTCAGTACGTTTGAATAGTCCTTTAATTCTAGGAATCCCAGTTAAAACTTTTTTACTACTTTCGCGAATTCTTGAATAAGTTTTTCCAGATAAAATTTGTGCTAGCCTATTATTGAGGGCACCTACATTTTTAGAAATAGACATCTCATTATCATTTAAAATAACAAATATATCGGGTTTAATATCACCAGCATGATTCATAGCTTCAAATGCCATTCCAGATGTAATCGCACCATCACCAATAACACAAACAATATGACGACCTTCACTTTTATATTTTTCAGTTATAGCAAGACCTATACCAGCACTAATAGATGTAGAAGAATGTCCTACAGTTAAAACATCATATTCACTTTCATCCCTACATGGAAAAGCATGCAAACCATTTCTTTGCCTAATTGTACTTATAAGATCACGCCTGCCAGTTAAAATTTTATGTGGATAAGCTTGATGACCAACATCCCATATTAAATAATCAAAAGGAGTATTATATACATAATGTAATGCGACTGTTAATTCAATTACCCCTAATCCTGAAGCAAGATGTCCACTAGAATGACTTACAGTATTCAATAAATATTGACGTAATTCTCCACAGAGTATTATCAACATTTCCATATTTAAATAACGAATTTCTTTAGCTGTCTTTATTAACGATAAAGTTGGATATTGTGCAGTGTTAAAAATCATGTAATACTCATTATTTTAAATTTTAACATAATTAAATCTTAGAAATTGTTATAGTAGTTTTATGCTCATTAAATTTTATTTAATTAAAACAAAATCTTATATATAAAAAATCAATAAAACAAAAAATACTTTAAAATATTACTTAAATATTTAACAAAAAATATAACTACAATAATATTATATAACTAATTATAATGATATAATATTATTTAAAAAAAATAAAAATACATACTTTAGATATTTTTGTTATCTTGATTGAGTTTTTTAAGGAAAATTGTAGTGAAATTAGAAACAGTATTGTGTTTAAAAGATAACGAAGTTATCATAGATATTCGTTCTATTGATGAACAAAAAAATAAACCACTCGTATTTAAAAATAATAATATTAAGATTAAATCAATTCCTTTCTACAATCTTAATACTAAATTCAAAAAATTAGACCAAAATATAACCTGGTTACTTTATTGTGATAGTGGTGTAATGAGCCGCCTTCAAGCATTGTATTTAATTGAACAGGGTTTTTATAATGTAAAAATTTATGAACCATCACAAAATATTTTAATAATTAATTATTAATTTTATCTATACAAGCAAGAAATTTTTCTATTTTATTTCTGTTGGTAATTTTATTATCAATTTTAATATATAAACTTTTTTCTGCAGTTATTATTAATACTTCTGAAATTCCTGGTTGTTTTTTAATTTTTTCTTCTAAATTAGATATTGCTAATATTTTATTGCTTAAAGTTATATTCATACTAGTTATATATTGAGGTTCTTGTATATTTAAGCTAATTAATAACCAAAATATAGCAATTAGTATACAAAATAAAAAAACACCTTCAATATTAAATCTAGTTAATATCCAACTACCTATGCTACTACCAAAAGCTACTCCAAAAAATTGGCTAGTTGAATAAAAACCCATAGCTGTACCTTTATAACCTAATGGTGATTCTTTACTAACTAAAGAAGGTATAATAGCTTCCATTAAACTAAATGCAAAAAGAAAAAATTGCAAACCAATTATCAATATCCAAAAACTATTAATGGAATTTCTTAATGCTATTTCTGATAATAAAATAATAGTAATACCAAATAAAAATATATGTCTTATACATTTATTTCTTTCGGCATAAATAATGATGGGCATTACAAGAGAAAATGAAATTATCATGGTTATTAAATAAATTTCCCAATGCCTCGATACAGGAAAACCAAGATATTGTAATTGATTTGGTAAAACAATAAGAATACACATTAATAATGTATGTAAGAGAAAAATACTAATATTTAACTTAATTAACTTATCATTAGTTAAAATTTTTAATAAGCTATTGCTCATTATGCCAATTTCACGATTAAATTTATGATTCGTTTCTTGTGGAACAAAAAACATTACAATAATTATACAAATTATTGTAAATAATGTAATTATCCAAAATAAAGCATGTAAACCAAATTCACGAGTAACTATAGGACTAATTATTAATGCAATAGCAAATGTAATACCAAAATTAATGCCAATATAAGCTGTTACTTTACTTAAATTTTGTTCACGTGTTAAATCAGATAATAAAGCCATAACTACAGCAGAAATTGCACCAGATCCCTGTAAAGCACGACCAAAAATAATACCCCATATAGAGTAACTATTAGCAGATATTAAACTACCTAAGATTAATAATGATAATCCAAAAAATATTAACTGTTTACGTCCAATTCGATCAGAAATCAAACCAAATGGAATTTGAAATAATGCTTGTGTAAAACCATAAATACCTATTGCTATACCAATAAGAGTTTTATTTGCATGATGTAATGACATTCCATAAGTAGTAAGTACAGGAAGAACCATAAACATTCCTAACATACGTAAAGAAAACACCATGCCAAGACCTACACTTGCACGTATTTCAGTTATATTTAATTTACTATCTTTCATTCATTATGCTCTCATGATTTATAAATCTTATAAAACATCATTTAATTGTTTGCAAGCTAATTAAAATTCACTAACTTAATTGAATCTAAAGACATCATTATACTTAATACTGTGATAGTAAAAATAGAAAATACAAATAATTGACGAGCCCAAATATTATTATCAGATGTTCTATAACCTAATAATGCTATAATAAACCATATAGCACTTACTAATGATGAAATAGTTAAATATTGATAACTAGCATATCCACTTGCTGTTAAAATAGAAGTAAATACAAAAAAAATAAATATATAAAATATGATATGATTTTTTGTTGTACTTATACCTTTAATCACAGGTAACACAGGGATATTTGCTAGTTGATAATCTTTAAGACATAATATCGCGATAGCATAAGAATGAGGTATTTGCCATAGACCAAAAATTAATGATAAAATCAAAGCACATGTATCTAAATTATTAGTTACTGCACAATAACCAATAACAGGAGGGGTAGCGCCTGCAATGCTACCAACTAAAGTACTATAAATAGATCTTCTTTTCATGTAAAAGCTATAAACAATTACATAAATAGTAAATCCTATAATTGCCAATAACATTGACAATAAATTAACATAATAATATAAGAGATAAAATCCCGTTAAACCTAAAATAAATGCATAAATTATACTATTTTCTATTGATATAGTACCTTTAACCAATACCCTGTTTTTTGTTCTTTCCATTTTTTTATCTATGTCACGATCTATAATATTATTTAAAATACAACTTGAAGCAATTACCAAAGACACACCTATTAAAGAAATACTTAGCAATTCATAGTTAATGATACCTTGTGAAGCGAGCAAAAAACCACCAGTAACGGAAATTAAATTTCCAAAAATAATTTTTGGTTTTATTAATTGCAAGTATTCTTTAAACATTTAAGATAGATTTCCTATCTAACCATCATATTATAATTTAAGTTCCACATGATCCAAATAGATCCTGCAACTATTATTAAAATAATTATTGAAGAAAAAACTAATGCTATCATATTCCATCCATTCTCAGTTTTATTGTCTAAATGCAAAAAACAAAACAAATGAACTAAAATCTGAATAATTGCACAACTCACAACTACAACAAGCATAAAACTACGAGAAGTATTTTCAGCCATTACTATCCAAAAAGGAATATTCGTTAAAATAATAGATAAAATGAAACCAATAATATACGATTTTATATTTACATGTGATGTATTATCTTCTTTGATAACATGATTCATTATATAACCCCCATTAGATATACAACAGTAAATACGCAAATCCAAATTACATCTAGAAAATGCCAAAAAAGACTAAAACATAAAATACGTGTGATATTACTTGTTCTTTTACCATATTTAAGGATTTGAGCAATTATTACTAATATCCAAACTAAACCAGAAATAACATGAAGTCCATGAGTACCAACAAGAGTAAAAAAACTAGATAAAAAACCACTTCTATCTGGACCACAACCTTTTTCAATTAAGTGATGAAATTCATATAACTCCATACTTATGAATCCTAGGCCCAATAAAAATGTTATTATCAACCAAATAACAATATTGCTGTTTTTTTTATTTATTGATACTACAGTCATACCACAGGTAACAGAACTAAGCAGTAACAAAAAAGTCTCTATCAATACAAAAGGTAATTCAAATATCTCTTTTCCTGAAGGACCATCCGCGGTGTTATTGACCATAACTGCATAGGTTGCAAATAAAGTTGCAAATATAATACAGTCACTCATTAGGTATATCCAAAATCCGAAGATTTTGTTAGATTCTATATCCCTGTAATGTTTAAGAGTTTCAATTGACATCGTTTAAACCCATTTTGTTAATCTTATCAAGATGTTGTTGTTCAATTTCTTCAATTTCTTTTGTTGCAACATAATAATATGTATTGTAATCAAAACTTCTTATAATCCAAGTAACAATCATACCACAAAAAGATATAGCAGCTAACCACCAAATATACCATACTAATGCAAATCCTAATGCAGTGCCAAAAGCAGAAATAATAATTGCTGTACTACTATTCTTTGGCATATGAATTTTTTCATATTTTTCTGGTTTTTTATAAACTTCACCTTTTTGTTTCATATTCCAAAAAGCGTCAAGACTATTAATATGAGGAATAACAGCAAAATTATAAAATGGCGCTGGTGAAGAAACAGACCACTCAAGTGTTCTTCCATCCCAAGGATCACCGGTTAAATCTTTATTTTTTTCACGATCACGGATAGAAACATAAAACATAATCAATTGGCATAATATACCTACTGCAATTAAACCTACTCCACATGCTGCTATAGCTAAAAGTAAATGAAATTGAGGATCTATATTTTGACTAATACGACGAGTCATACCCATAAAACCTAATGCATACAATGGCATAAATGCGATAAAGAAACCAATAATCCAAAATGCAAATGAGAGCTTGCCCCATGTTTCGTTTAAAGTAAAACCAAATATCTTTGGAAACCAATATGTTATGCCAGCCATACAACCAAATACTACACCACCAATAATTACATTATGAAAATGCGCAATTAAAAAAAGGCTATTATGTAACACAAAATCAGCACCAGGCATAGCTAATAAAACTCCACTCATTCCTCCTATGGAAAAAGTAATCAAAAAACCAATAGTCCATAACATAGCGGAATGCATTCTGATTCTTCCCTGGTACATGGTAAAAATCCAATTAAATATCTTTACTCCCGTAGGAATTGCTATAATCATTGTCATAATACCAAAGAAAGCATTAACATTTGCACCTGCTCCCATTGTAAAAAAATGATGTAACCAAACTATAAATGATAATATAGTGATAGCAATAGTAGCCCATACTAGAGAATTATAACCGAATAAACATTTTCTAGAAAAAGTTGCAGTTATTTCTGCAAATATTCCAAATACTGGTAGCACTAATATATATACTTCTGGATGTCCCCATACCCAAATTAAATTAATATACATCATCATATTACCACCCATTTCATTTGTAAAAAAATGAAAACCTAAATAACGATCAAGTGTTAATAGAAATAATGTAGCAGTTAATACGGGAAACGATATTATGATTAAAACATTTGTACAAAGAGCAGTCCAAGCAAATACTGGCATTTTAAACAGATCCATACCTGGAGCTCGCATTTTGAGAATAGTTACAAAAAAATTGATTCCAGTTAATGTACTACCAATACCGGATAATTGAACACTCCAAATCCAGTAATCAACTCCTACCCCTGGACTATATTCACTTCCAGCAAGTGGAGGATATGATAACCATCCTGTTTGTGCAAATTCACCTATACCTAAAGATAAGTTAACTAATATTACACCAATTACCGTTAACCAAAAACTTAAACTATTTAAAAAAGGAAAAGCCACATCCCTTGCACCAATTTGTAATGGAATAATAATATTAATTAATCCAACTACAAAAGGCATCGCCACAAAAAATATCATAATGACGCCATGTGCAGTAAATATCTGGTTATAATGATGTGGTGGTAAAATTCCTGCTTCACCAGCAGAAGATAACAATTGTTGAGTACGCATCATTATTGCATCAGCAAAACCACGTAAAAGCATTATGAATGCAATGATAATATACATCACACCTATTTTTTTATGATCTAACGAAGTTAGCCATTCTGACCATAAATAGGTCCATTTTTTAAAATAAGTAATTGCTGAAATTATTAATAGCCCAACTAATATAATACAAAATACTGTAACCATAATAATTGGTTCATGATAAGGTATTGCATCTAATGTTAATCTTCCTAACATATTATTATTCTCTATCCTCCCAAATACCTTGATAATTAATTTAATTTATATTTTATTTTTATTAAGCCCTAATAATATTTTTTATTTGTTATGGTTCATGTTATGGTTCATGTTATGGTTCATGTTATGGTTCATGTTATGGTTCATGTTATGGTTCATGTTATGGTTCATGTTATGGTTCATGTTATGGTTCATGTTATGGTTCATGTTAAATTTGTCAATTATCTGCAAAAATAAATTTGGATTAACTTGAGAAAAATAAGTTATTGGATTATTTTCACTAGGTAATGCAATTTTTTCAAATGTATTCATATTATTTAACACATTATTTGACTTTTTAATTTTAAGAATCCATTTTTCAAAATCTATATTGTCTTTAGTTACTATAGTATTAAATTTCATACCAGAAAATCCTGAACCACTAAAATTTGAAGATATTCCATTGTAAATGCCTGCTTTATTAGCAATCAAATTAAGTTTTGTTTCCATTCCAGCCATAGCATAAATCTGACTTCCAAGAGTAGGTATAAAAAAAGAATTCATAACAGAATTAGAAGTGATTTTAAATGTAACAGGAGTATCAATTGGAAATGCAATTTCATTGATAGTAGCAATACCTTGTTTAGGATATATGAATAACCACTTCCAATCTAAAGAAACAACGTCTATTTCTATGGGATTAATTTTAGAGGATATTGGTTTACTTGGTTCTAATTCATGAGTTGATTTCCAACTTAATACGCTGAGAAAAAATACTATTATTACTGGGACAGTCCATACTACAGCTTCTATCTTATTTGAATGTGACCAATTAGGACTATATTTTGCATTTATGTTAGATGCTCTATATTTCCATGCAAATAATATTGTCATAAAAATAGCTGGTATTACAACAATTAACATCAAACAGAAAGAAGTAAATATCAAAGAACGTTGTTGTAATGCTATTTGTCCTTTTGGATTTAATAACGCACTTTCACATCCACTTAATAATGGAATACACAAGATCAACAGCAAAAATTTTTTTATTGTTTTGCATTTTTTAAATATCATTTAATTACCTCATTAACAACGGGTTGTAGCTTCATATCATTTATTATCTTTAATAATTTTTTATTTAATATGTATTACAAGAAAATAATTACAAAAAGCAAAACAACAATAAAATACATTAAGTTCATTGATGTATTTTTTGTTACGGTATATATTAAACAATACTGTCTTATTTGATAGATTTTTATTAAATATTTAATATCATAAATATTACTAAATAACTAGCATATCTTTCGAAAAAACCATCTGTAATTTCTGTAAAAATTTTTTCAGAATATAATTTTACTTGCACAACATATATAACAGTATATTATATAATATTTATAGATGAACATTATAATCTATATTTTTGAATAATTTAATACTAATTTTAAAGTTACTAAAGTATTTTATTATGTTTTTATTAATTTATTATCTATTATTAGACGTTTTAGAAATTACTTATATTAATAAAATATTTCATTATTTACTCTAATATTAATTTCTTTGTATTGTAAATATTGACTATAGTATTAAATATTTTAATTAACTTGTTAAATTAATTAATAGATAATTGTTTTTTATTATAAAATTACTATTTAATCAACAAAAATTTATTATAAAAATTCAACATAATTCATGTCTAATTTTAGTTTATAAAAAAATACTTAATAGTAGATATAAACGTAATCATATGACTATTTTTAATAACAACATAGTAATTATAATTAAATAATATACTTAATTTTTTTGTATTTAATTACAATAAATATTCTATTTTATTTAAATAGCATGTAGAAAATTCCGAATAATTTTCTAATTATTTGATGTTTAATAACAAATTAAATAAATCCATTAAAGATATCATTTTGAATTTTATGTATTATAAAAATATGAAAATTATTAAAAATATTTTGCTTTATAATATAAATTTTATTTTATGATATTACATCTGAATAATAAACTAATAAATAGTACATTACTCAATTGTATTTAATGAAAGAGTTTTAAAAGATACTAATATTTAATTATTAGCGATTATGAAAGCTTTCTATTTAAGGAGCAAAATAATGATTCGCGAAAAAATAGAACAAAAACTTCGCCTAGCCTTTAAACCAATTCATTTGGAAGTACATGATGAAAGTTATAGACATAATGTTCCTGCAGGTTCAGAAAGTCATTTTAAAATAATTATTGTAAGCAATCACTTTAAAGGTCAGCGTTTTTTAATTCGCCATCGTGCTATTTATAGTGAGCTTGCAAGTGATATTTTAGGTAATATACATGCTTTAGCATTACATACATATACATTAAAAGAGTGGTCAGTATTACAGTATGCTGTACCTAATTCACCTTGTTGCAATAGCAGTAAAACTCAAATTGCTTAGGATATTTTATCCTATCTAACGGCCTAAGGGCCGTTTCTTTTTTTATATGATTGTTATTTACTCGACTGACTTTAATGATTTAGTTATAATATTTTAACTTTTTATTTGTTATCTAGTATTTAATGAAAACATATAATGTTTTGGAGTAATAAAATGCAAGTTTTAGACGATAACACACAGAACTTGAATAGAACAATTACTATTACCATAAATTCTGAAAAACTTAGCAAGGCTATAGAAAAAGAACTAATTAATATGTCGAAGACAATTCGAATAAATGGTTTTAGGCAAGGCAAAGTGCCAATGCAAATAATATTTCAACGGTATAAAAATTCTATAGTTCAAGATACTTTAAATAAGTTGATGAAAGAAAACTTTATTAATATAATGATTAAACAGAAAATTAACGTAATTGATATACCAATATATACTCCAGGAACATATATTGAAAATAGTGATTTTACATATACAGTTGAATTTAAAGTTTATCCAATAATCAAATTGAAATTTTTAGAAGAAATTAAAGTTGAAAAACCATTAATTACAATTAGTGATTATGATATTAATACAGCGATAGATGTAATTCGACAACAAAATATAAAATGGATCAAACAGGATACAATAGCACAAAAAGAAGATCGAGTTACTATTGATTTTATCAGTTATATTGATGGTAAAAAAATAAAAGATGGAAAAATTTCTGACTTTATTTTGATTTTAGGTAAAGGTCATATGATACCTAATTTTGAAGACAATATAATTGGATATAAACCCGGAGATAAATTTAATATTAATTCGAATTTTCCCAAAGATTATCATTTAAAATTTTTAAGAGGAAAAACAGTAAATTTCGATATAAAACTTAAAAAAGTTGAAAAACCTATTTTTCCTGAACTAAATAAATCATTTATTGACAATTTAGGAATAAAAGATGGGTCAGTTTCTAGTCTTCGTAATATAATTCATAAAAATATGGAACTAGAATCAAAATCTTTGATTTATAAATCGATAAAAAATCAAATAGTTAAAGAAATATTACAATTAAATATAATTGAAATACCAATCGCATTAGTTAATCATGAAATTGATGTTATAAATTATCAATCATTACAAGAACGTAAAAAAAATAAAAAATTACATACAGATAGCAATTTACCAAGAAAATCATTAGAAAATAAAGCCAAAAAAAGAATAATTATCAAATTATTGATAAATAATATAAGTAATCAATATAAATTGGAAACGGATGAAAAAATAGTTAACAAAATGATTGAAGAAATAGCATCTATTTATAAAGATCCACAAGAAATTATAAACCTTTATAAAAACAATGATGATATGATTAACAATATTAGATATATAAATATTGAAAAACAATCAATTGATATAGTACTTAGTCAAGCTAAAGTAATAGAAAAAGAAATAGATTTTAATACATTAGTGAGTCAATTCAAAGAAACAACAGATAACATATAGTAAATTTCACTATTTAAGTATAATGTATTTTATATATAAAAGGCAAAAAACAAAATATAATATAAACATATCTAGGAGATCATTGTTGGTGTCATATAGTAATTACAAATTTTCTACATCGCAAAACAATCTAATACCTATGGTAGTTGAGAGAACAAACCATGGCGAGCGTTCATATGATATATATTCTCGTCTACTTAAAGAAAGAGTCATCTTTTTAACTGGACAAGTTGAAGATTATATGTCCAATCTAATTGTTGCTCAAATGCTTTTTTTAGAAGCAGATAATCCAGAAAAAGATATTAATCTTTATATTAATTCTCCAGGAGGCATTATTACATCTGGACTATCTATTTATGATACCATGAAATTTATTACACCAGATATTAGTACTATTTGTATTGGTCAAGCTTGTTCGATGGGTGCATTTTTACTAGCTGCAGGAACTAAAGGAAAACGTTTTTGCTTGCCACACTCGCGTGTAATGATACACCAACCTCTTGGCGGATATCAAGGTCAAGCCACTGATATTGAAATTCATGCAAAGGAAATACTAAAAGTGAAACAATGTATGAATGAATTACTAGCAAAACATACTGGTAGATCTTTAAAACAAGTAAAAAATGATACAGAACGTGATTATTTTTTATCATCACAAGAAGCATTAGAATATGGAATTATTGATTCAATTCTAACTTCTCGTAAATAAAAATATTATTAATAAACTATAAAATCAACACAAATAATTTAATACATTCATCCCGATTTCTAGTATTATAGTAAAAGTAAAAGAAGGGAATTGAGTGATGACAGATAAAAATAAAGAAACTTTAAATAAATTGCTTTGTTGTTCTTTTTGTGATAAAAATCAACAAGAGGTTCGTAAATTAATTGCTGGACCATCAGTTTATATATGTGATGAATGTGTTTTTATGTGTAGAGATATTATTTATGAAGAAAGTAATAAAGAACCGTCTCCAAAGCATGAAATTCAAAAAATCCCTACACCACATGATATTTATTGTTATCTTGATGAATATATAGTTGGTCAAGAACTGGCAAAAAAAGTATTAGCCGTAGCAGTTTATAATCATTATAAACGCTTATATAGTAAAGATATTAATAGTAATATTGAATTGGGAAAAAGTAACATATTACTTATTGGACCAACCGGTAGCGGTAAAACATTACTTGCTGAAACATTAGCAAAGTTATTAAATGTACCATTTATTATTGCAGATGCGACTACTCTAACTGAGGCAGGATATGTAGGTGAAGATGTAGAAAATATAATACAAAAATTATTGCAAAAATGTAATTATGATGTAAAAAAAGCACAACATGGTATTATCTATATTGATGAAATTGACAAAATTTCCAGAAAATCGGAAAATATATCTATAACTAGAGATGTTTCTGGTGAAGGTGTTCAGCAAGCTCTTCTTAAGTTAATAGAAGGAACCGTAGCTTCAATACCACCTCAAGGTGGCCGTAAACATCCGCAACAAGAATTTATTCAAGTAGATACTTCAACAATTTTGTTTATCTGCGGAGGTGCTTTTACAGGTTTAGATAAAGTAATTGCTCAACGTGTAAAAATAAGTTCAGAAATTGGATTTGTTGCAAATATACATGATCAATCAAAATATCTTACTGAAAATAAATTACTTACACAATGTAAGCCAGAAGATTTAGTTAAATTTGGACTAATTCCAGAATTTGTTGGTAGATTACCAGTCATTACAATTTTAAATGAACTAAATGAAAAGACCTTAATTGAAATTTTACATAAACCTAAAAATGCTTTAACAAAACAGTATCAAGCTTTATTTGAGTTAGAAGGAGTTAAACTTAACTTTCAAGAAAATGCATTAATTGCTATAGCAAAAAAAGCAATAACACACAAAACAGGTGCTCGTGGTTTAAGATCAATCATTGAAGGTATATTATTAGAAACTATGTATGACCTACCTTCAATGAAAGGAATAGAAAAAATATTAATTGATAGATTAGTAATAGAAGGAAAGTCAACGCCTAAATTGATTTCAAAATCTCAAGAAATTTGTAACAATCCAATACAGCGTTAATTTTAGTTTTACAAAATGAAAAAGGGATTGATACTTTCCCTTTTTCTTGTTATTGATAATATTGAATGTTGAACAATCATCCCCATATGATTAATGTTCGTAAGTTTTAAAACAAGATAAATGAATTTTTAAACAAAATAATATAAATGTGGTTCCCATCTAGCAGATTTAGAATTAAGAGAGAGCTCCATGAATCCTGAGCGTTCTAAAAGTATTGAAATACCCGTATTACCTCTACGGGATGTGGTGGTTTACCCACATATGGTTATTCCGTTATTTGTTGGACGAGAAAAATCAATTCGATGCCTGGAAGCTGCAATGGATCATGATAAAAAAGTTATGTTAGTTGCACAAAAAGAAGCTTCAATAGATGAACCTGGAATTAACGATTTGTTTTCAATAGGAACGATAGCATCAGTTTTACAAATGTTAAAATTACCAGATGGAACTGTTAAAGTTCTTGTTGAAGGTTTACAAAGAGCTCATATCAAGACATTGGCTGATAATGGAGACCATTTTATTGCAGAAGCTGAATATTTGATTTCACCAAAAATTGCAGAACGTGAGCAAGAAGTACTAGTACGCACAGCAATTAATCAATTTGAAGGATATATAAAACTAAACAAAAAAATACCGCCTGAAGTACTTACTTCTTTAAATAGTATTGAGGATGCAGCACGTTTAGCTGACACTGTAGCTGCCCATATTCCATTAAAATTAGGAGATAAACAATCAGTTCTTGAAATGTCTGATGTGAATGAACGTTTGGAATATCTTATGGCTATGATGGAATCTGAAATAGACTTAATGCAAGTTGAAAAAAGAATTAGAAATAGAGTAAAGAAACAAATGGAAAAAAGTCAGCGTGAATACTATTTAAATGAACAAATGAAAGCAATTCAAAAAGAATTAGGTGAGATGGATGAAATTCCAGATGAGTATGAAACTCTAAAAAGAAAAATTGATATTGCAAAAATGCCAATAGAAGCACGTAATAAAACTGAATCTGAATTACAAAAATTAAAAATGATGTCACCAATGTCTGCAGAAGCAACAGTAGTACGGAGTTATATTGATTGGATGATTCAGGTACCATGGTATAGAAGAAGCAAAGTAAAAAAAGATATACGTAAAGCTCAAAAAATATTAGACATAGATCATTATGGTTTGGAAAAAGTTAAAGATCGCATATTAGAATATCTTGCAGTACAAAGCAGAGTTAACAAAATTAAAGGACCTATTTTATGTTTAGTAGGACCACCAGGAGTAGGTAAAACATCATTGGGTCAATCTATTGCTAGAGCAACTGGTCGTAAATATATTAGAATGTCTCTTGGTGGAGTACGTGATGAAGCAGAAATTAGGGGTCATAGGCGTACTTATATTGGTTCCATGCCTGGAAAAATAATTCAAAAAATGGCCAAAATAAAAGTAAAAAATCCACTTTTTTTACTAGATGAAATTGACAAGATGTCTTCAGATATGCGTGGTGATCCAGCATCGGCATTATTAGAAGTTCTTGATCCAGAACAAAATATTTCTTTTAATGATCATTATTTAGAAGTAGATTATGATCTTTCTGATGTAATGTTTATTGCAACTTCTAATTCAATGAATATACCATCACCTTTATTAGATAGAATGGAAGTAATTCGTCTTTCAGGGTATACAGAAGATGAAAAATTGAACATAGCAAAAAGATATCTCTTACCAAAACAAATTAATTGTAATGCACTAAAACCAGGAGAGATTACTATTGAAGATAATGCTTTTCTGGGTATTATTCGTTATTATACTCGTGAGGCAGGAGTTCGTAATTTAGAACGCGAAATTTCTAAACTATGTCGTAAAACTGTAAAGCTTTTGTTGATAGATAATACAAAAAAAAGTATATTGATTAATATTAAAAATCTAGATGATTTTTTAGGAATACAGCGCTTTGATTATGGTAAAGCTGAAAATGCAAATAGAATAGGTCAAGTAACAGGATTAGCTTGGACTGAAGTAGGAGGAGAATTATTAACTATAGAAACTGCATGTATTCCAGGTAAAGGAAAACTTACTTATACTGGTTCTTTAGGTGAAGTTATGCAAGAATCTATTCAAGCAGCACTTACAGTAGTACGTGCTCGTGCAAAAACATTAGGTATAAACATAGATTTTTATGAAAAAAGTGATATTCATGTTCACGTTCCTGAAGGTGCAACACCGAAAGATGGGCCTAGTGCCGGTATTGCGATGTGTACTGCTTTAGTTTCTTGTTTAACGTGTAATCCAGTGCGTTCCGATGTGGCAATGACTGGAGAAATTACTTTACGTGGTCAAGTCTTACCAATTGGTGGTTTAAAAGAAAAGTTATTAGCAGCACATCGCGGATATATTAAAACAGTATTGATTCCAGATGACAATAAACGTGATCTACAGGAAATACCAAAAAACATAATTTCCGATTTAACTATTTATCCAGTAAAACGTATTGAAGAAGTGTTGAATTTAGCATTAGAAAATAAACCATATGATATGTAAATTAATTAGAGAGAAACGTCTTTATTTTAATAAAAATTTTGAATTTTATATAAAACAGTTGAAAATTCTGATTTTATTTAATAAACGTTCTAAATTAATACCTATGTTAATATTTATCAGGGGAGATTTAAATAAAGTGAATAAATCACAATTAATCAGTAAAATTGCTCTAGATTATTCTATTCCTAAAACAGTAGTGGGTCGTGTCCTAAATGCTTTTACAGGATCAATTTCTTCTGCTTTAAAAAGTGGAGATGATGTTGTTATAATTGGTTTTGGTACATTTTCTGTACGTAATCGTGCCGCTCGTATAGGAAGAAATCCTCAAACTGGTCAAGAAATTAGTATTCCTGCAGGTAAAATACCTGGTTTTCGTGCAGGTAAAACACTAAAGAATGCTATTAATTGATAATTATATTCCTTCTATAATAAAGGAATATATAATTTTGTTTTGAATTTAACATTCAAAATTTTCTTAGACATATTGAGTTTTATTATATTATGATAGGTAGTATTCGTACATTATTTAATTCAATAACAATTAAAATCATATTAGGCATCACAATCTTACTATTTATTTTAACTGGTATTGGCAGCTATGTAATTAATGATCATAAAGATTATATAGCTAAAGTTAACGGTCAAAAAATAACTAATACTGAATTTGATCAAGCATTTAATGATGAAATTGATCATCAACAACAAATCTTAGGAGATAATTTTAAGTATATAATAAAAAATGATTTTTACTTAAATAAAATACGTCAACAAGCGTTAATGTATTTAGTCGATAAATCATTATTGAGTAATTATGCAAACAATTTAAATTTGCGTATTAGCGACGATCAACTTAAGCAAGTTATCTTTAATCAACAATATTTCCAAATTAATGGAAAATTTGATAACACTCAATATAAGAATGTTATTAACAAGATAGGTTTAACCGTTGATCAATATATAGAATTACTACGAAAAGAACTTTCTATTCAACAGTTAGTTAATATTATAGTGAATAGTGATTTTATTTTACCAGGTGAAATTAAAAAATTAGCAAATTTAATTTTTCAAAAAAGATCAATCCGTAAGGCAACTATTAATGTAAATAAACTAGAGAAACAACAAAATACAACTGATGATGAAATAGAACAATATTATCGACAGTATAAAGATAGATTTATGATACCAGAAAAGTTTCGTATTAGTTATATTAAGTTAAATGCTGATAATATCAAAACAATAGTTAATGAATCTGATATTAAAAATTGGTATAATAATAATAAATTTAAATATAATATTTCTGGTAGAAATCATTATAAAATAATTCAAACTAAGACAGAAAATGATGCAAAATACGTTTTAGATAAATTGAAATCAGGTATGCCTTTTTCTGAATTAGCTAAAAAGATATCTGTTGATCCTATTTCTGCGCAAAAAGGAGGAGATATAGGTTGGATAAAATTTGCAGATATACCGAAGGAAATAAAAAATAGTCATCTAAATAAAAAAGGACAAATATCAGATATAATCAAATTATCTAAAGGTTTTTTAATTGTTTATTTAGAAGATACTATTCCAAATAAAAGTACACCATTGTCAAAAGTGCACGATAATATCCTTAATCAAATTAAGAAAGAAAATATTCAAAACATATTTGATAAACTTAATAAAAAAATCAGTATAACAGCACTTAATAATAGAGATTCTCTAAAAGATGTTGAAATAGCTACAGGCTCTAAAATAGTAAAAACAAATTGGTTTAGTATTGATAATATGCCTAAAGAAATTGATTACAGTGCTATTATGGATATTTTATATAAAGGCAATATAAGCACAGGTATTAATTCTGATGTTATCAAATTAGACGACTATCACTCGATTGTAATTCATATCGATGAACATAAGCAAAAAGAAATCAAGCCTATTAAACAAGTTAAGTTGCAAATTATAACTATGTTAAAAAAAGATAAAGCAAAACAACAAGCAAAATTACAAGCAAATCAGTTAATAAATGCAATGGATACTCAAAAAGAATTAAATATAGCTGGTATACCTCTAACTAAAAGTAAGATAATCAGTCGCAATAGTCAAGATCCAATAGATCAAAGAGCATTTGATCTTCCATCTCCTGATAAAGGTAAATATTCTTGGGGTATAGCTGAAGATGCTAAAGGTAACGTAGTAATAATTATGTTAAACAAAATAGTTCCATATCACGTATCACAAGACACAATAGAAAATCTTACTAAAATTTTTATAAAAAATAACTCTGAAATAATTCTTAAGACATTGGTAAGTAATTTATCTAAAAATGCAAAAATTAAATACAATTTATAATATAAAAATTTTTAAAAATAATCTTATTTAAGATTGTTTTTAAATTTTATTTTTTGTAAAATTTTATTTTGATTTTTAAGGAAAATATTTAAACCTTTAGAACGTAGATAACATGCAGAACAATAGCCACACCCGTCACCTATTATTCCATTATAACATGTTAATGTATTTTCTTTTATTAGTGAGAATTTATTCCAGTAATATGCTAATGCCCATATTTCAGCTTTATTAAGATGCATAAGTGGAGTTTCAAAACGAATATTACTAGAAATAGCTAAATTAATAATTTTATTAAATGATTTTATAAATTCTTCACGACAATCTGGATAACCGGAAAAATCTGTTTCACATATTCCAGTTATTATAACTTCTGCTTTTACTTTATAAGCATATATTGAAGATAAAGTTAAAAAAAGAATATTTCTACCTGGTACAAAGGTATTTGGTATACAATTTGTACTTTCCATATGATTAGGTACAGATATATCAGAGCACGTTAAACTACTGATAGTTAATGTATTAAGTACTGTAATATCTAAAATTTTATGTGTGTGTACTTTTAATTCAGAAGCTATCTTATCAGCAATATTAATTTCTTCTCTATGACGTTGTTTATAGTCAAAAGTCAAACAGTGAATTTCATCGTATTGGTTTAATGCTTGAACTAAGCAAGTAGTTGAATCTTGTCCACCACTAAATATAACAACAGCACGCTTCATCGCTATTATCCTAAAACATGAATATTATTTGATTGTGTTCACTAATATATCGTAATAATTAATACAATATAATTCAAATTACTCAGTTGTTTAAATAATATTTATTAAATAAGTTATTTTAATAATATGATCTAACAAAAACAATTACAAAAAACAACCTAAGTATTCATCTAAATTAAATTAACCAATTAAAATATATATATAATTCACATAAAGAATAATATAAATATAACAATGATCCTTTATATAATGATCAATTATAAATAATTTTGAATAATTTTACGAATTTTTATTTATCATAGAATTTATGATGACTTTTTAAAGATTGCTTAATAAATTAAGTCAATCATATAAAAAATAAATTCTTATAAAATTGCATCTCCTTTCATAACAAAAATATTTTATATCAATTTTTGTTATCCTGTTTAATGATTTTAAAAAAATGAGAATAATTTTGTGCGATTATTTAATAAACTAAGTTGGTATTTTATTCGTGAATGGAAGCGTTACATAGGTGCAATTATTCTATTGATTATTATTGCTATTATGCAATTATTACCACCATATGTAGTTGGTATTGTTATAGATGGAGTTACATATAAACACATGAGTAACGAAGATATATGTATGTGGGTTATTTTGATGTTGATAACCGCAATTATTATTTATATACTGCGTTACACTTGGCGTATTTTATTATTTGGAGCATCTTATAAATTAGCAATTGAATTAAGGGATCGTTTCTATCATCAATTAAGTATACAACAAACAGCTTTTTATTTAAAATATCGAACTGGAGATCTCGTTGCTCGTGTTACACATGATGTAGATTGCGTAGTATTTGCTGCAGGTGAAGGTGTGTTAACATTAGTAGATTCTATAATCATGAGCTTAATAGTTCTTATAACTATGAGTATTAAAATAAATTGGCAATTAACATTAATATCACTAATACCAATGCCAGTTATGGCGTACTTTATTCACTATTACGCTGAAAAACTACATCACAGTGTTAAATTAGCTCAAGCTTCATTTTCCACTTTAAATAACTATATACAAGAAAGTATTACTAGTATTCGTATGATTAAATCATTTGGAATTGAACAAAATAGATTAAATAAATTTGTTACAATTGCTGATGACAATAGTAAAAAAAATATTTTTGTATCTAAAATAGATGCACGTTTTGATCCTACTATTTATATTGCCATAGGTATATCAAATATTCTAGCAGTAGGTTGTGGTAGTTGGCTTGTATGGCATAATCAAATGAGTTTAGGACAACTTACAAGATTTATAATGTATCTTGGATTAATGATTTGGCCAATGTTAGCATTGGCATGGACATTCAATATAGTCGAACGTGGAAATGCTTCCTGGAATCGTATTAACGCTATACTATCAGAAAAAAATTCTATTGAAGATATTAATGATAATAATATATTACCTCATCATCCAGGAATATTAGAAGTGTCAATTAACAAATTTTATTATCCAGATAGCTCTGATTTAATATTAGAAAATTTAAGTTTTCAACTTAAACCAGGTAAAATATTAGGTATATGTGGTCCCACTGGATGTGGTAAAAGTACATTAATTAGTATAATCCAACGTTGTTTTGATATTAAAGAAGGTCATATATCCTATCATGGAACATCGTTAAAAAATGTAAGTTTAGATAATTGGCGTAGTCGATTAGCAATAGTTAATCAAATACCCTTCTTATTTTCTGACAGTATAATAAATAATATTAGTTTAGGTAAACCAAGTGCTAGTCAAAAAGAAATAGAAAATGTTGCAAAAATAGCTTGTATACATAATGATATATTACTTTTAAATAAAGGTTACAAAACAGAAGTGGGTGAACGTGGTACGATGTTATCGGGAGGACAAAGGCAGCGTATTACTTTAGCTAGAGCATTATTAATTAATTCTGAAATATTAATTTTAGATGATGCTTTATCTGCAATAGATAGTGTTACTGAAAATCATATTTTAATGAATTTAAAAAATTGGATTAAGAATCATACTTTAATTATTATCACAAATCATTTGTCATCTTTAATTGAAGCCGATGAGATTTTAGTTTTAAACAAAGGTAAAATATTAAATCGTGGAAAACATAGTAAACTCGTAACACAACTTGGTTGGTATAAAGAAATGTATTGCTATCAACAGTTGGAAGCAGCGCTATATAAAGACAAAAATTAAATAGGAGTGCTGTATGAATACATCGCAACATTGGTGGCCAGTTTTAAAACGTTTATTACATTATGGAAAACGTTGGAAAAAATATTTGTTTTATGCAATAGGAATGTTATGGATTGCTGTAATTATTGAAGTAAGTGGACCACTTTTAATTACTTATTTTATAGATCATTTAGTATCAAAACATCAAATACCAGGAACACTATTTAAATGTTTGATCGTAGTTGTTATTGTTTTACAATTATTAGCAGCTATTTTACATTATTGGCAAGTTTTTTTGTTTAATAGTGTATCTATTAATGTAATTCAAAAATTACGTATAGATTTAATGAAGGTTACTTTATATCAACCAATGAATATATTTGATACAAAACCGATTGGTCAAATAATTTCTCGTGTAACAAATGATACTGAAGTAATTAAGGAATTATATGTTACAGTAATTGCTACAGTGCTAAGAAGCACAATTTTGATTGTTACTATGATAGTTGCTATGTTATTATTAGATTGGAGAATGGCATTGATGGCTATGTTGTTGTTTCCAATGGTTTTATTAGTGATAATTATCTATCAATATTACAGTACTCCTATTACTCGTCAAGTAAAAAATTATTTTGCTGATATTAATAATAGTTTTAATGAAGCAATAATAGGCATGAACGTAATACAACAATTTCGTCAACAAGAACGTTTCAGTCAGCGTATACGTAAAATTAGTAGACTACATTATTTAGCCAGAATGAAAACATTACGCTTAGATGGCTGTTTACTTAGACCATTACTGAATTTATTATCTACATTAATATTATGTGGCTTATTAATACTCTTTAATTTATATATAAACGATATTTTTAAAATAGGTGTTCTTTATGCTTTCATAGCATATCTTAGTAGATTAAATGAACCTTTAATTCAATTTGCTGCTCAACAACCAGTATTGCAACAAGCAGTTGTTTCAGGAGAACGTATTTTTGAATTAATGGATTCCAATAAACAACAATATGGATGGGATAAACGTCCATTGGCTTCAGGTAGTATTAGAATAGATCATGTAAATTTTGATTATAATAATAGTAATATTTTATTTGATATTAACTTACATATTACATCTTGCAGTTTTGTTGCTATTGTAGGATATACTGGTAGTGGTAAAAGTACACTTGCAAATTTATTAATGGGTTATTATCCTGTTAATTATGGTAAAATTTATTTAGATAATCGTCCAATAAATCAATTAACACATTCTGTACTGAAACATGGTATTGCAATAGTGCAGCAAGAACCAATAATTTTAGCAGATAGTTTGTTAGTAAATATAAGTTTAGGAAGAAATATTAATGAACAGGTTATTTGGAATACATTAGAAAAAGTTCAATTAATAAGTTTAGTTAATTCCCTTTCCAATGGTATTCATACTAAATTAGGTGAAGAAGGTTGTAATTTATCAGCTGGAGAAAAACAATTATTATCTCTAGCGCGTGTACTAGTTGAATTACCTAAAATTGTTATTTTAGACGAGGCTACTGCAAATATTGATTCCGGCACGGAACAAGCTATACAAAAAACCTTAAATACATTACGTCATAATACTACGTTAGTAGTTATCGCACATAGATTATCTACTATAGTAAAAGCTGATAATGTTATAGTTTTAAATAAAGGTAAAATAATTGAAAAAGGAAATCATAAAGAACTAATAGCTAACCAAGGTCATTATTGGCAAATGTATCAATTACAAAAATCTAAAAATGATTATTAAATTTAATATTTAAACAATTTTTGACTGTAGTTATAACTATATGTATCTTGCACATTTAAGTATGAAAGTTAATTAACATTGAAGTAAATTTCATAAGTATTTAAAAAATATTTGATGTAAAACTTGCAATCTTTTAATTTGCAAATTAGAATAAATAAGAATTGGTCAATATAATTAAAATATTAATGCTGTACCTGTTGGTTCTTCTGCAATGTTAAATTGTTAACCTGGTCAGGTCTGGAAAGAAGCAGCCACTGCAACGGATACATGTGCCGGAATGTAACTAACAGGGACACCGGTTAATGTGTCTCTGTTAGATTATCTACTAGAGTGTATTTTATTTGCGAAATATCTAAATGTTACAACAAGGCCTAATTCAAGATTTATTTTAAAGATATGACATAAAAAACATAGAAATTAACGTACAAATCTCCATACACAGCTAGGTACTTTGTCGTAAAGCTTGTTCATGGTTAATTCTGCTAGCCGGTGGTCTGCTGCTGAGTAAAATATAGCTAGTTCATCATCAGGTAATTTATATTTATTTTTTTCAATTATTCTTTCAAGAGTGTCTATTGAACGACAACGTCTCAATCTCATTAAATAATCTATTTTTGTCATGGATTTGTTCATAAATAAACCATTTTGAAATATGTGCTAATTATACATAACATATGTTTTTTAATAGATAA
Organism: Candidatus Pantoea edessiphila; assembly: GCF_002933315.1. Taxonomy (GTDB): domain Bacteria; phylum Pseudomonadota; class Gammaproteobacteria; order Enterobacterales; family Enterobacteriaceae; genus Pantoea_C. The sequence continues at coordinate 18,217 of NZ_PDKT01000005.1, read as the reverse complement.
TATATATCTTTTAAAATTGCTCTATTTTTTAAATTAATTATAAAAATACAATAATTAATCTAGATGATAATTTAATATATAGTATAGTAAATATTATATATTATGCTTTTAAATTAAATTTAAAATTACTTTACTTGAAAAGATTAAATTATACTTTAATTTAATATTAAAAATATTAATTTACTGTTTACAGTTAAATTTTATCTTGAAATTAATTTTTATTTTCTTATTTTAAGAATACTACTATGTAATATTTATGTGAATAATAGTTGATTAAAATCAACATATATAATATTTTATTTTAATATATTATTTAATATAATATTGTTTTATTACTGAAATGCTTATGTAATGCATTATTAAATATATTTGTATTTATTTTTTAAAATTTATTTATAACAATTTTTTGATTAATAAGATCGGAAATTATTTATCTATTTTGGTTTTGATATATTCATTAAACTTATTTAATTGTGATATCATTTTCAGAAAATGTCTATATATACCAATTGAATATTAAGTAGCGAACATGTATAATCCAAACTAATTGTATCATATAAAATTCGAGACTAATAAAATATATTTTTATGATTTATAAAGTACTTGCTACAAAATGGCGTCCAAAAAAATTTTCTGATGTAGTTGGACAAAAACATGTTCTAATGGCATTAAAAAATGGATTATCCTTAAAAAGGATTCATCATGCTTACCTTTTTTCAGGTACAAGAGGTGTAGGCAAAACTACTATAGCACGTATTCTGGCTAAGTGTTTGAATTGTGAAATTGGTATTACGGAAATTCCATGCGATGAATGTAATAATTGCTTAGAAATATCTCAAGGCAAGTCTATTGATTTTATTGAAATTGATGCTGCTTCTCGTACTAAAGTTGAAGATATACGAGATTTACTAGATAACATACAATATAATCCAGTAAGAGGTAGATTTAAAATTTATTTGATAGATGAGATACATATGTTATCACGTCATAGCTTTAATGCTTTATTAAAAACATTGGAAGAACCACCTGTTCATGTAAAATTTCTAATTGCTACTACAGATCCTCATAAAATACCACTAACTATATTATCTCGTTGTATGAAATTTTATCTTAAAATAATTCATGCTGATCAGATATGCGAAAAAATTAGTTATATTTTAAAACAAGAAAAAATATTTAGTGAACCAGGTTCATTAAAATTATTGTCTAAAATAGCAAATGGTAGCATGAGAGATGCTTTAAGTCTCACTGATCAAGCTATTGCAACATGTAATGGTTTTATTACTAATATTGGGATCAAAGATATGTTAGGTATTCCAGATAATGAATATCCTATTTGTCTAATAGAATTATTAGTTGCAGGTGATGGAGAAAAAATCATTGATGTATTAAATACAATAGAATCAATGGGTTATATAGATTGGGATTTACTATTAATAGATATTCTATTTTTATTACATCGTATTTTAGTGATTCAAATATTGCCTAAATCAATAAATGCAAAAGAAAATCATATTTCACGTTTAAATAAATTAGCAAAAACTGTATCCCCTAATGATTTACAGCTTTATTATCAAATTATTTTAATGGGACGAAAAGATTTATCAATAGCTCCAAGTTATCGTATTGGAATTGATATAACACTCTTACGAGCATTAGCATTTCGTTATGAAAATTGAAAAAATAAAAATAAATATAGAAAATATTTCATTAATATAATGTAGATAACTTATATTAAATATATGTATAAAATTTGTTTTAATATATTAATTTTAATTAGATGAAAAATTAATATTTTTTATTAATAAAGGTATTATAGATTTAGGTAATTGAGAGGAGATTATGTTTGGTAAAGGTGGATTAGGTAATTTAATGAAACAAGCACAACAAATGCAAGATAAAATGTCTAAGGTTCAAGAAGAAATAGCATTATTAGAAGTGATTGGTGAATCAGGTGCAGGTTTAGTTAAAGTTACTATTAATGGTGCACATAGTTGTAGACGTGTTGAAATTGCTCCAAGTTTATTGGAAGATGAAAAAGATATGTTAGAAGATTTAGTTGCTGCAGCATTTAATGATGCAGCACGTCGTATCGATGAAATTCAAAAAGAAAAAATGGCTTCCTTATCATCTGATATGCAAATACCGTTAGGTTTTAAAATACCTTTCTAAATTATAAAATAAATAACAACTGCTGATAATTTAATATGTATAATAACTAATAATTGTTTGTTATTCAAAATACATAATAAAATTATATTATTAGTAAATTTAATTATAAATAATAGGAATAAAATGAATCATTAATAATGAAAAAAATAATAAATATATGTAAATATGAATCCATTTTATCAAAAAATATTTCTATAGATTTTAGGATAACTATTTTTCTACTTTTTTACTAAATTAAATTACTTATTATAAATAAAATTTGTTAAAATTATTATTTGATTATTACTATAGTGTCTTATTTTTTAATTTTAACTTAAATTGAGGTATTTATTATCATGAAAGGACAAGAAACTCATGATTTTCAGTCTGAAGTTAAACAGCTTTTGCATTTAATGATTCATTCCCTATATTCAAACAAAGAAATATTTTTAAGAGAGTTAATATCTAATGCATCCGATGCAGCAGACAAATTACGTTTTCTTGCTTTATCTGATTCTAAATTATACGAAAATGATCATGAATTACGTGTGAGAATTTCTATTAATAAAGATAATAGAACTATTAAAATTAGTGATAATGGTATTGGAATGTCTCGTAAAGAAGTTATTGATAATATCGGAACTATTGCAAAATCTGGTACTAAATCATTTATTGATTCGATTAGTTCTGATGGCAATAATCAAGATAAACTTATTGGTCAATTTGGAGTAGGTTTTTATTCATCTTTCATTATTGCTGATAAAGTTTCTTTACGTACTAGACTAGCAGGCTCATCTTTAGATAAAGGAGTATTGTGGGAATCAACAGGTGAAGGAAATTATACGATTGCTAATGTTAAAAAAGCTGATCGAGGTACTGAAATCACATTGCATTTACGTAAAGGAGAAGATGATTTTCTTGATGTTTGGAATATGCGTCGTATTATTAGTAAATATTCTGATCATATTGCATTACCAGTAGAAATTGAAATTAACGATCAAGAACATAATACTACTAAATGGGAAAAAGTCAATAAAGCAGAAGCAATGTGGCTTCGTAATAAATCAACAATAACCAATAAAGATTATCATGAATTTTATAAACATATTACAAATGATTTTAAAGATCCATTAACATGGAGTCATAATAGAGTAGAAGGTAAACAAGAATATACAAGCTTATTATATATTCCTTCACATGCACCTTTTGATATGTGGAATCGTGATCATAAAAGAGGTATTAAATTATATGTAAAGCGTGTTTTTATTATGGATAATGCTAAGCAATTTATACCTAATTATTTACGTTTCGTTAGAGGTTTAATTGATTCTAGTGATTTGCCACTTAATGTATCAAGAGAAATTTTACAAGATAGTAAAATTACAAAAAATTTATGTATAGCATTGACTAAGCGTGTGCTTCATATGTTGGAATTACTAGCAAAAAATAATAATGAACAATATAAAATTTTTTGGAAAGAATTTGGTTTGGTTTTAAAAGAAGGGCCAGCTGAAGATACTATTAATCATAAAACTATTACTAAGTTATTACGATTTACTTCAACAAAAAATAATAATAGTGAACAAACTATATCATTAAAAGATTACACTAGTCGTATGGTAGAAGGTCAAGAAAAAATTTATTTTATTACTGCTGATAGTTATACTGCTGCAAAAAGCAGTCCAAATCTAGAATTATTTCATAAAAAAAATATAGAAGTTTTATTACTTTCAGATCGTATAGATGAATGGATGATGAGTTATTTAAACGAATTTGATGGTAAATCTTTCCAATCTGTTAGTAAAGTAGATGATTCATTAAATAAATTGTTAGATAAAGAAATTAAAGAACAGAAACGCATAGAAGAAACATTACAACCATTTATAAAACGTGTACAAAATATATTAAATAATAGAGTAAAAGAAGTTAGGTTAACTCACCGCCTTACTAATACACCTGCAATTGTCACTACTGACTCAAATGAAATGACAACACAAATGGCAAAATTATTATCAGCAGCAGGTAAAGAATTACCAGATGTTAAATATATTTTTGAGATAAATCCTGATCATGCATTAGTAAAAAATATATCAAATATTAAAGATGAAAATAATTTTAATAACTGGATTGAATTATTATTAGAACAAGCTCTTTTAGCAGAATGTGGTACTTTAGAAGATCCTAATAAGTTTATTTTAAGAATGAACAAATTACTATTATCATAAAATATTATTAAAATACAGTGATTTTTTTATTTGTGTTAACTTGAATAAATTAAAATTTTTTTATTAAATAGTTTGAAAGCAATAAACGTTTTATTTATCATAAAATCAAACTAAAAAAACTAACTATTATAAATGAAAAAATACCTTGCTTTTATTATAATTCAAGATAAGTTTTATATGTTTTAATTATATTTTTATAAATCGTAATATTATCTAACTGTGTTAAGGAGATTAGCGTAATGCGTATTGTTTTGCTAGGAGCTCCAGGTACCGGTAAAGGTACTCAAGCTCAATTTATTGTAAAAAAATATAGTATTCCTCAAATCTCTACAGGAGATATGTTACGAAAGTTAGTTAATGAAAATACAAATATTGGAAAATCAACAAAAGATTTTATGGATCAGGGGAAACTAATTACTGATGATATAGTCATTTCTCTAGTAAAAGATCGCATTTATCATAAAGATTGTAAAAATGGTTTTTTGTTAGATGGTTTTCCTCGTACCATTTTTCAAGCAGAAGCTATGAAAGAAGCAGATATTAAAATAGATAATGTCTTAGAATTTATTGTTCCTAAGGATATGATAATCAAAAGACTAATAGGTCGTAGAGTACACATACCATCTGGACGTGTCTATCATGTATTATTCAATCCACCTAAGTTAGAAAATATAGATGATATAACTGGTGAACAATTAAAAATTCGCAAAGATGATAAAAAAGGAGTAGTATTTAATAGACTTAAAGAATACTATAAAATTACGGCTCCATTAATTGAATATTATGTCAAAGAATCACAATTAGGTAATATTTCTTATTATAGAATAGATGGTACTAAAAAAGTATATGAAATACATTCACAATTAACTAAAATATTAGATAAATCAAAATTTTTGTAAGATAATAAATAATTATTGTATAAGTTTAATTTGATTAGTAAATATTATAAAATTATTAGGTACTAAATGAAAAAAAATAATCCAGGTATATTATTAGTTAATTTAGGTACTCCAGATGCACCAACTAGACCAGCTATTAAACGTTATTTAAGACAATTTTTAAGTGATAAACGTGTTATTAATATACCAAAATTTATTTGGTGGCCTGTTTTAAATTTTATTGTTTTACCATTTAGATCTATACATTTATCAAAAATGTATAGATCTATTTGGAGAAAAGAAGGATCACCATTAATGGTATATAGCAAAAATCAGAGAGATGCCCTGGCTTCGGTTGTTAATTTACCAGTAGAAATTGGAATGAGTTATGGTAATCCTAGCATAAAACACTCAATAGATAAGTTAATTGCACAAAAAATAAATAGATTAATAGTATTACCGTTATATCCACAATTTTCTTCTGCAACTGTAGCTGCAGTATGGGATGGTATATGTAAAGTTTTCAAAAATTATAAGTCATTACCAGATATATGCTTTATTAGGGATTATGCTGAACATCCAGCTTATATTAATGCACTTAAGATCTGTGTTAAGCGTTCTTTTAAAAAATATGGCAAACCAGATTTATTAGTTATTTCATATCATGGTATTCCAAAGCGTTTAGTGAATGAAGGTGATGATTATTATCAACGTTGCCTAGATACTACAAATGCTTTAGTTCAAGCACTTGGATTAAATGATAAACAATTTATATTTACTTTTCAATCTCGTTTCGGATATGAACCTTGGTTAACTCCGTATACTGATACAACAATAAAATCTTTACCTTCAAAAGGAATAAAATATATTCAAGTAATAAGTCCTGGCTTTTCTTCTGATTGTTTAGAAACGTTAGAAGAATTGAATAGTCGTAATCGAAATTATTTTATAAATGCTGGTGGAGAAAGATTTGAATATATTCCTGCTTTAAATACTGAAAATACACACATTGACATGATGTATCAATTAGTAAGTGAATTTTTATATTAATTTTTTTAATTATTTGTTATCTATATCATCTTTAAGCTTTTGTAACATACTATTAGCTATTTCTCTTTCACCCATTACTACTTGATTAGCACCTCTATCCATAATATAATTTACTTCATCATCATAGTGAGCTCTTGCTATAATTTCAATATTTTGATATTTTTCTCTAACTATAGTAACTACTTCTCCTGCTTCATATCCATTAGGAATGGTCAGTAACAACCATCGTGCACAATCTAAATTAGTTAAGCTAATAATATCTCCTCGAGTAGCATTTCCAAGAACAGCATTGATATTTTGTTTTCTTAAAGATTCAACCATTGGAAGAGAATTTTCAACTACTACTAATGGTATTCCAATATCATTTAATTTTTTTCCTACTATACTTCCAACTCGACCATAACCTATAATTACTGCATGATTGCAAATATTTACTGGCACTTGTTTTTCTTTTTCATTGATTTTTTCCACATGTTGTTTTTTTATGTTTTTAATTTTATCTAAATAGCTTTCCACTAAAGTAAAAAGCATCGGATTAATAATTATCGAAAGAATAGCTGTTGCTAATACTAAACTCCGCACTTCATCACTCAACAATCCTAAAGAAATACCAAGCCCAGTCAAAATAAATGCAAATTCACCAATTTGTGCTAGGCTAACCGCAATTGTTAAAGCAGTTTTACGTGAATGACCCAACATTATAACTAATGTCCAAGCTACCAATGATTTTCCAACTATAATAATAACTAATGATCCTAATACTGCTATTGGTTGTTTAATTAAAATCATTGGATCAAATAACATACCTACAGAAACAAAAAATAAAACAGCAAATGCATCTCTTAAAGGTAAAGTATCATGGGCTGCACGATTACTTAATTCCGATTCATTAAGTGCCATACCAGCAAAAAAAGCACCGAGTGCGAAAGAAATTTTAAAAAATTTAACAGCACCAAATGCAATACCTAATGCCAGTGCTAAAACCGCTAAAGTGAATAATTCACGTGAACCTGTTGCAGCACTTTTGGCAAGAATCCAAGGTATAGCACGACGTCCTACTATCATCATTAATGCCATAAAAGCAATAACTTTACTTATTGTTAGTAAAAAATCTATTATTAATACACTAAAACTTGTATTACCTTTTTCTAATATACTTGCTATAGTGGGTAGTAATACTAGCGTAAGTACCATTACTATATCTTCAACGATTAACCAACCTATAGCAATTTGACATCTTTGAGTATTAATTATTTTTCTTTCTTCTAATGCACGCATCAGTACTACTGTACTTGCAGTTGATAACGACAAACCAAATACTAAGCCAGTTATCCATGACCAACCTATTAGCCAAGATAAACCTATCCCCAATATGGTTGCCATAGTAATTTGAGCAATGGCTCCAGGAATAGCTATATTTTTTACTGCAAGCAAATCTACTAAAGAAAAATGTAAACCAATACCAAACATTAATAAAATTACTCCTAATTCTGCTAATTCAGGTATTAAATTAATGTCTGCAACAAAACCTGGAGTAAATGGACCAGCTATTACACCAGCAGCTATATAACCTACTAGAGGAGAAATTCTTAAACGATTTGCTAGCATTCCAAAGATAAAAGCTAAAATAAATGCACCTACAATAGTATTAATCAATGGAGTTGGATGATGCATGCTGATTCCCTATATGAAATTACTTTTACGTACGTATTATTTAAATATACTAACACATCTATAAAGGAATGACTAAATATCAGAGTATTCACATATTTAGCTTATTGCAGTAATAATACACAAGTTTAAAGAACTAATAATTTATTAATAAGTAAATCTTTAGTTTTTATATTTTTTAAAAACTAAAGATTTATTTTTTATTTAAGATAAATTAACTTATCTTTTTTTCTTAAAAAATTAATATTATATATTAAAATCACATTATAATAATATTTAGTAGATTAATTTAATACTCCAATGATAAAAGTACTAAACTTAGCAAGTAAATAATTTTGATTTAATATTTATTAACTAGCGGATGTTTTTTAAATAAAGATAAACTTAAAAAAAGTACATACTAGACCAGTATAGTATTTTCGATTTAACTTTACTAGATAAATATAATTTATATATTAAGTAATTAAATAAAAAAATATGTAGCATTAATAATACAATATTTATTTAATATTAATAATAAAAGATATATAATAAAAATCACTATATACTTATCAGCAAGTAATTTATATTACTAATATATAATTATTTTTACATAAAAAATAAAAATTGATACAAGCATTTGTAATTACATTAAATTATTTGTTTTTATTTCAATAAATTTACATACTGATTCAGAATAAGCTTGTAAAGCTAATATTATGTCATTTATGTTAACTAATTCTTTCGGATGATGACTAATACCACGATAATTACGTATAAATAACATACCCACTGGCCAACATTTAGAGATAGCAACTGCATCATGGCCTGCTCCACTTGATAACAATAAGTTGCTTCCTTGAACTTTTTTTACTGCATAACATAAAACTTTTTGTAAGTTAATGTCACATATTGTTTCAGAAGTTTTATAAAATTCTTTGTATTCAAAAAACAAATTTCTGCATTTAGCAATTTGTTTAGCTTTTTCAAAAACGATAGAAGACAAAGATTCTATAAGTATATCTTGAGGACCTCTAATATCTAATGAAAAATCTACTGTTCCAGGAATTACATTTGTTGTACCAGGTTTACAGATTACAGTTCCTACTGTAGCTACTAATTGAGGATATTGTTTAACAGTAGTGTATTCAAGGAATATTATCCATTCAGCAAAGGCAGTAAGAGCATCCTTACGATAAGACATTGGTACTGTACCAGCATGTCCAGATTCTCCTATAAATCTACAATTAAAACGACTAGCTGCGTTTATACTATTCACAACACCAAGAGATAAATTTTCTTTTTCTAAGCAAGGACCTTGTTCTATATGTAATTCAATATACGCAACAATATCTTTTATATTCCTAGCTGCATTTTTAATATTGTTACTATGCAGACCAAAATTTATCATAGCTTGATGTATAGTAATTCCATTATTGTCAGTATAATTAAGCCATTTTCTTTCCCAAGTACCAGTAATACCACGACTACCAAGAAGAGTTATGCCAAATCTAGTACCTTCTTCATCACAAAATCCAATTACTTCAATTGCTAATTTCAAAACAATATGTTTTTTATTCATCCAATATACTATCTCAATAGCACTTAAGACACCTAATATACCATCATAACGACCAGCATTTTTTACTGTATCTAAATGTGAACCTAAAATAACTGCTGGTGTATCGATAATATTTGAATCATAACGACCACAAATATTACCTACTGCATCTTGCCAAACTGACATACCAGCTTCTTTCATCCATTTACCAACTAATTGATTAACAATTAAATGTTCCTTAGATAAATAAACTCTCGTGATTCCAGATGTTGCACATGTTATTTTAGCTAGTTCATCACAGCGAGACATAATACGAGTTGCAGATATTTTAGCTTCACTAATATTTATCATTATTTATTCTCATAATAATTCCATGCAGCTTGTAATGCAGCTCCTTGTACTGTAAGATATCCAAGATGATTCAATACAGCATCTAATGCAGATAAAGTTTGCATTACACAATCCTTTCGGGCATTATAACCCATGGTGCCGATACGCCATATTTTGCCTTCCAATGGACCAAAAGAGGTTCCTATCTCAATTGAGAAATCTTCTAGCATCAATTTTCTTACTTGATCACCATTAATACTGGATGGAATTTTTACTCCTAAAATATTGTTCATTTTATATTTTATATTGCCAAAAATTTCTAAACCCATGCCTTTTATTCCTTCTAACATAGCCTCACCATGTATTTTATGACGAAGAATATTATTATAAAGTCCTTCTTGTAAAATAATACGTGCACATTCACGAGCTCCATAAAGAGCTGTAGTGGCTTCAGTATGATGATTAAGACGTTGCGGACTCCAATAATCCATTATCATTCCAAGATCAAAATAATTGGAATATATCATTTCATTACAGCCATTTTCATGCTTGTCTGTTCTAATACCTTCTTCTACGCAGTTTCTTTTTCGAATTATTTTTTCTATTTTGGAACTTAGAGTAATAGGTGAAGTACCTGAAGGACCACCAAGACATTTTTGCATTCCGGCAGATACCGCATCTAAATTCCATTTATCAGTTTCCAATAAATTACCACCTAATGATGCAGTAGCATCAGCATAGAATAATACATTATATTGTTTACATACTGTACCTATATCTTTTAGAGGTTGTAACATGGTAGTTGATGTATCTCCATGTACTGTAAGTAGTAAATTTGGTTGAATTTTTTTTATAGAATCTTCTATTCTATCAGGTATAATAATTTCTCCCCAAGGAACTACTATAGTGTAAATTTTTGCATGACAACGACGCGCAATTTCACATAGTAAATGCCCAAATCTACCAAAAACTAAAATGAGTACTTTATCTCCTGGATGAATTGTAGATATTAAAATAGATTCTATACCTGCTCTTGATGTTCCATCAATTAACATAGTCCAACGATTTTCTGTTTGGAATAAATTACGATAAAGTATCATAACTTCGTTCATATAATTAGTCATTGCAGGATCGTATTGACCTATTAATTGGCTTGACATGGCACGAAGAACACGTGGATCTGCATTTATAGGTCCTGGTCCCATGAGTAAACGTTTTGGTGAATTAATTTGCTGGTATTGAGTGATATCCATATTTAGTTTTCCGTTAAATATTTATCATTGTATATATTTTAGAAATATGTTGTGTGATGATCATTAATTACAAAACAAACTAATATTAACTAACTACAATAAAATATAATGTTCTAAATACAAAATGAATTGATTTGATTTTATATTTTTTTAAAAATAATAATTAGTTTATACAAAGTTTTTTACTAACTTACATATAAATCCATTATCATAATTCACCAAATAATTCACTAATTAAGAATTATTATTTAAAAAATAATAAATATATATAAAATAAATACTATGTTTTATATATATTTACTTCTAAAAAAAATATTTTTAGTTTACAGTGAATATATTAGTTATTTAATAAAATAAAAAATAATGATTTATAGTAATATGTCTTCATTGGGTATGGTAGTTACTCCTCACCATCTAGCAAGTGGAACAGCACTAACAATATTAAAAGAAGGTGGTAATGCAATTGAAGCTATAGTTGCCGCAGCTGCAACTATGTCGGTTGTCTATCCGCATATGAATGGATTAGGTGGAGATGGTTTTTGGTTAATAGTTCCTCCTCAAGGTAAACCAATAGCTATTGATGCAAGTGGTGCTGCCGGTTCTTTAGCTAATATTAATTTTTACAATAATTGTTCTGTTATTCCAAATCGTGGAATAAAAGCAGCATTGACGGTAGCTGGTACTTTAAGTGGTTGGAAAGAAGCACTTTGTATTTCTTCAGAATTTAAAAAAAAATCTAAATTAATATCATTATCAAGTTTATTAAATGATGCAATTATATATGCTATTGATGGAATACCAGTAACTACATCACAATTTAATGCTACTAAAATGAAAATTATAGAACTAAAAAAACAACCTGGTTTTGCTAAAACTTTTTTATCTAAAGGAGAAATACCTAAGGTTGGCAGTCGTTTTTTACAACCAGAATTGGCAAGAACACTAAAACAAATATCTGAAGAAGGTATTGATACTTTTTATCGTGGGAATTTATCTCGTTACTTAGCAAAACAAATGTCAAAACTTAAAATACCAATTACACTTCAAGATCTTGAACAACATCATGCTTTGAGATATACACCATTTCATATTTCTCATAGCAAAGGGATAATATGGAACACCATGCCACCAACGCAAGGATTAGCATCTTTATTAATTTTAGGAATCATTGATCAATTAGATATGGTTAATGCTGATAAAATACAAACAATACATAGAATTGTAGAAGCAACGAAAAAAGCGTTTGTATTGCGTAACAAGTACATTACAGATCCTAGATATATGATTAAAAATATTCAAACTTTTCTTAGTAAAGAAAATCTTATTAACTTAGCTAATCAAATCGATGATAAAAAAGCTTCAATTTGGAATCATAGAGGATATTATCCTAATGATACGGTATGGATGGGCGCAATAGATAAAGAAGGTCTAGCTGTATCATTCATTCAAAGTATTTATCATGAATTTGGCAGTGGAGTAGTGATACCAAATACAGGTATCATTTGGCATAATCGTGGTGTTGCATTCAGTCTTAACCCTAAACATATCCTATCATTAATTCCTGGTAAAAAGCCATTTCATACATTGAGTCCAGCAGCTGCCAGACTTCATGATAATCGTATTATAGTTTATGGTTCAATGGGTGGTGATGGTCAACCTCAAATTCAAGCAACTATCTTTGCTAGATATGTAATTCAAAATATTCAACTTCAAAAATCAATAACTATGCCAAGGTGGATATTTGGAAGAACATGGGGAGACTCTTCAGATTCTTTAAAAATAGAGAAACGTTTTGGATTGAATACAGTAAAAAAATTAGAATATTTAGGTCATAAAATAGAAATCTTACCTGCTTTTAGTGAAGAAGTTGGTCATGCTGGAGCTATAGTACGTCATAATAACGGTATATTAGAAGGAGCTAGTGATCCACGTTGTAATGGTAGTGCTTCAGGTTTTTAGAAATAAAAAAATAATTTTTTAATTTAGGATTCAATAATGAATAATAATATCAATTGGAAAAATTATATAATTCAAATGGAATATTTAATGAATTTAAATTTAGATGAATCAATTCGTTCTGAATTAATAAAACAAATGAAATACATTGAATATATTGCTAGTCCTTTAATGTCATTTCCATTAGAAGATCGTTTGTCTATTGCAGGAGTGTATAAAGCATGAAGTTAAATAACATGTCAATTTTAAATTTAAATAGTGCAATTCAGAATGGTGATATCAGTGTAAATGAAATTGCAAATAAAACTATCGAAATGATACGAGAGTATAACCCAATATTAAATGCTTGGACTGAAATTACTAAAAAACGTATTTTAAAAGAGGCTAAAATAGTAAATCAAAAACATAAAACAGGTAAAAAATTAACATTATTATCTGGTATTCCTTACGCTGTTAAAAACATATTTGACGTATCTGGATATACTACGATATCTGGTGCCAGTATATTTATCACTCATCCTGTAGCTCAAGATGATGCTTGGGTTATATCTAAATTATCAAGTTCAGGTGCAATGCTTTCCGGCATGTTAAATATGGATGCTTATGCTTATGGATTTACTACAGAAAATAGTTATTACGGTACTACACATAATCCACATAATTTAAAACTTATAGCAGGTGGTTCTTCTGGTGGTTCTGCTGCTGCCGTAGCAGCAGGGTTAATTCATTTTTCATTGGGTACCGATACTAATGGTTCGGTTCGAGTACCCGCTTCATTATGTGGTATTTTTGGACTAAAACCTACTTTTGGAAGATTATCTCGTAGTGGAGTACATACTTTTGCTCCTAGTTTAGATCACATAGGTTTATTTGCACGCAGAGCAGAAGATTTAGCTATTGTATATGATTATATACAAGGGATAGATATTAAAGACCCATTTCAGGCTGATTATCCTATAATAAAAACTTTATTACATTTAAAAAAATACAACAAAAAATTAAGATGTGCTACATTGGGAGGTTTTTTTTCATATTGGTGTAATGAAGATGTTTATAAGGTAATGCTTATTGCAAGTAAAGCATTACAATCAAATGATGAGATAGTGATTCCAGAAACTGAATTAGCACGTTCTGCTGCATTTATAATAACAGCTGGAGAAAGTGGTAATCAATATTTACCCGCATTACGTCAAATACCGGAAAAATTCGAACACAATTCACGTGAACGTTTATTAGCTGGAGCAATTATACCAAGTCATTGGTATATACAAGCACAACGTTTTCGTCGATATTTTCAACAGCAAGTGCTACCTCTTTTTAAACATTTTGATATATTCATTGCTCCAGCAACACCATGTACTGCAATTAATATAGGTCAGCTAGATATTAATATTAAAGGGCATATTTTACCAGCAAAATCTAGTATTGGTATGTTAACACAACCTATTTCCTTTTTAGGCTTGCCCGTTTGTACTGTCCCATTTAAAACACAAAATGGACTACCAGTCGGCATTCAACTAATTGCTGCTCCATTTAAAGAAGAAATAACCTTACGTGCGGCATATTTTTTAGAAAAACAAGGATTAACTATGCCACAAATAAGTATAAATGATAAAACAATATAAAAAATTTTTAGTTTGAATAATATGCTGATGTATAATTGTTAACATTTGTTTTTTATCAAAAACAAGAATGCATATTAATCCAGTGGTCTGCAATTTGTTGACGGGTACAAATCCATACATACTTATAATGCTGAATATAATCTAGAAATTTTTTTAATGCGTTAAATTTTCCTGGTCTACCTAATATTCTGCAGTGCATACCTATCGACATCATTTTAGGTGTAGTTTTACCTTCTGTATATAAAATATCAAATGTATCTTTTAAATAAATAAAAAAATGTTCAGCATTACTAAATCCTTGTGGTAATGTAAAACGCATATCATTACATTCCAATGTATAAGGAATAATTAAGTGTTTTTTTAAAGTATTATTGTGACATTTTATATATATCCAAAAAGGTAAATCATCTCCATAGTAATCACTATCATAAGTAAATCCGCCTTGTTCTACTAATAAATTACGCGTATTTGGACTATCTCTGCCAGTATACCAACCAGTTGGGAACTTTCCAAATAGATCAAAATATATTTCAATAGATTTATTAATATGTTTACGTTCGGTTTCAATATCTATTTTTTGATAATTAATCCATCTCCATCCATGATTTACTATATCATAATTAGCTTCTTTTATTGCTTTAACTACCTCATGATTCCTAGCTAAAGCCATAGATACTCCAAATATTGTTAATGGTAATCCTCGTTGTTGAAATTCATTATGAATTCTCCAAAATCCAACACGTGAACCATACTCATAAAGTGAATCTATGGACATATGGCGATCTGTGTAACTATCAGTACTAATAAGATCAGAAAGGAATTTTTCAGAACAATCATCACCATGTAATATATGACTTTCAGCACCTTCCTCATAATTTAAAACAAATTGTACTGCTATGTAGGCCTTTTGTGGCCAATCAGCAAAAGGTGGATTAGATGCATAGCCAATCAAATCACGAGGATAATCTTGATCAAAAGTTTGTTTTTTGTTTTTTATTTTATTATTCATAATAAATTTTTTGTTAATATTTAAGTAAATAAATTAATAAAAATTTTTAAATATACCACTCAATTCCTTTTTTGAAGGAAAATCTAAATCACCATGCTTACTTGTATTGAAACCCAATTTAATTAGTGATTCAACAATACTAATTGCAGCACTAATACCATCTATAATTGGTAATTCAAGTTCTTTTGTTAGTGTAGATGATAAATCAGACATAGCAGCACAACCTAAAATAATAGCTCCAACACTATCATTATTTTTTGACTCTATACAATATTTCATTATTTTTTCTTTTGCTTGCTCTTTATTTTTAGTTAATTCTAATACTGAAAAATTAATATTATGTATTGCAGCACAATATTTTGTAAATCCATATTGTTGTAATAAATGTCTAATAATCATTACTGTGCGTGGCAATGTTGTTATTATAGAAAATCTAGTTGCTATCAATGTAGCAACATGCATAGCTGCTTCAGCCATTCCAATTACAGGTCCTATAGCTATTTCACGTGATGCAAGTAAACCTGGATCACCAAAACAGGCTATAACATGACCATGAGCACCTTGCAATTTACCATTTTTTATTTGATCTAATATACCTATGGAGGCAATTGTTCCATCAAAATTTCCTTCAATTGATGTTACCCCTCCTATATTTGGTGAAACTACAGAAATATTAATGTAATTTGATTTAAATTTATTAGCTATTTGATTAATAAATTTGGTAACATCTTTGTTAGTATTCGGATTAATTACTTGAATTAATTTCATGACATTACTTCTTCCTAACTAAAAGTTTATTGAATTACAATGACTACAAATAATATACCAACGTGATACATAACATTTATTATACAATTTGTAATAAATTTTAATTTTTAAAAAAGAACTCTTAGTATTTTACTAATATGAACTTAAGATTATCTTTATATCAATAAAATATTATAAATTCACCTATGGAATAATATATTTGTTTTGTTAAAATAACATTGATTGTTATAAAAATATTCAATATAAATCAATAAATGTTATTATTTAAAACTTAAGAAAGTTAATTTTTGCATAAATGTTTTTATAAATAAACATGAAAGAAATAAACGGGATATTGTATGATTTAGAATCATTCATAGCTATTATTGTTGATGGTGACTTTATATTCTCCTCTCCATAAACAGAGACCACTTTTTTGTTTTATTAAATCTAAAGTCATTTCATGATTTAACATTTCTTTTTCATTAGCCATAATAACTAACAAAGGTGGAATTTTGGCAACATGTTTGAAATTTTTAACATGTTTTTTTTCAAAAAAAATTTCCTTATTCACAAATGATAAAGATAATTGACCACTAGTCATCATTAAAAAAACTTCAGATAACATCTGGGCGTCTAGTATTGCACTATGTAATTTACGTTTATTAGTATTTATGTTATAACGTAAACATAAAGCATCAAGACTATTTTTTTTACCAGGAAATAATTTACGTGACATTTTAAGAGTATCTATAATATTATTACAAATATTCTCGATCTTAATATCCAATTTTAATTGAGATAATTCATGATTTATAAAATCAATATCAAATAATGCGTTATGAATTATTAGTTCAGCACCACGAATATAATCAATCAATTCTTTAGCTATTTCACTAAAAGTCGGTTTATTAGTTAAAAAATCATTTGAAATACCATGAATTTTAAATGACTCATCCGTTACTGATCTACCAGGATTTAAATATTTGTGAAAATTATTACCTGTTGGACGACGATTAATAATTTCAACAGCACCAATTTCTACTATCCTATGACCTTCATAATAAATACCACTTTTATTGATGCCAGTAGTTTCAGTATCTAAAAATATTTGACGATTGCATATAATAGTCATAAATTCTCATATATAAAAATTTTTATCGTAAATAACTAATTAGAGTATATTATAATAATGTATAAAGAAATAGAAATCTTTACAGACGGATCTTGTCTTAAAAATCCTGGGCCTGGAGGTTATGCTTTTATTTTAAAATATAATTGTTATGAAGAAATTTTTAGTGCTGGTTATTATTTTACTACAAACAATAGAATGGAACTTATGGCAACTATTATATCACTAGAAACATTAAAACAACCATATAAAATATCATTAAGCACTGATAGTCAATATGTACGTTACGGTATTACCAATTGGATTCATTATTGGAAAAAACACAATTGGAAAACTACTAATAGAAAACTAGTTAAAAATATAGATCTTTGGAAACGTCTAGATACTGCAATTAATTATCATAACATTCAATGGAAATGGATTAAAAGTCATTCAAATCATTCAGAAAATAACCGTTGTGATCTATTAGCTCGCAAAGTAGCAAAAAATCCAATTTATTACGATTCAGGCTATTTTAAAATTAAATAAGTCAAAACATCTAAACAAACAATAACATATTATCAGACAATTTATGTAGATACTACGTAGAAAAGTATTTTATAAATATAAGGAGGTGATCCAACCGCAGGTTCCCCTACGGTTACCTTGTT
>NZ_PDKT01000004.1 GCF_002933315.1 Candidatus Pantoea edessiphila | reverse complement strand
TGCCGAACTCAGAAGTGAAATGTCGTAGTGCCGATGGTAGTGTGGAGTTTCTCCATGTGAGAGTAGGAAACTGCCAGGCATTAATTATCTAATACATTAGTTTTGTTTGAAATTTTTATTAAGATAAATTAAGATGAAGATAGTTTTTTAAATCTAAAGGGGTATTTATATTGTAGAAAAGAAATTCATTATCTACAAAATAGACCGGATGTCCACCATAAGATTTAAAGAAATCAATTAAATTATATTGATTAAAATGTTTTGGTTTATTCATATATAGTTCTACTATTTTTTTTTGAATTAATACCATAGTTGGATGATCTCTTTTTTTTGAACGTACCCATAGTATTTGTGAATCATTTTTTTTTTCTAATAGTTTTTTTACATAATTTAATGGTATATTAGGAGTATCACAAGAGCAAAATACTGCCCAATTACTCTTGATTAATAATAATGTACTTAATATACCGCATAATGGACCTAAAACATCTCTAAATGAGTCCTTAATGACTTCATAGCCGCTTAATTTATAAATATTAATATTACGATTAGCACTGATTATTATATTATCTACTTGAGGTTCTAGCTTTTGAATAATATGTTGATACATTGGTTTTCCATGTAATAATATTAAACCTTTATCTTTACCATTCATACGCAAACCCTTTCCACCAGCTAAAATTACTCCAGTTAATGTATGCATAATTTAAAAACAATCATATAAATAATCCTGTATTATACTTGAATTTGCTTTAACTGAAAAATTAACAATATTATATAAATAAATCTAAATCAGGGTATAATTTTTTTGATGATTTGCAAAGGAAAATTTTAGTATGAAAAAATGCTATATTATATTTTTTGGGTTAATTATAACTTTTAATACATATGCTACACAATTTATTGATGGTAAACATTATATTACCTTATCTAAACCAATTTTAAATCAACCTCAAGTTGTAGAGTTTTTTTCTTTTTCTTGTCAGTATTGCTATAAATTCGAAAATCAATTTAGAATTCATCAATTACCAAAAAATATTAAATTAGTTAAATATCATATTGATTTTATAAAAAAAGGTTCTATATTAACTCATGCATGGGCTATTGCAATAGCTTTAGGTGCCGAAAATAAACTAATTAAACCAATTTTCAGTAGTGTTCAAAACATGAAAAATCTTGTTAACAAAAAAATATTAAAAGATATTTTTATAAAAAAATTGAATATTTCTTCTGAAGAATATGAAAAATTATGGACGAGTTTTTCAGTAAAGCTATTGATTGAAAAACAAATAAAAGCAGCTATAGACTTTAATGTCAGTACTATACCTGCTGCATTTGTCAATGGGAAATATATGATAAAAATTGATAATTTAGATATAGAATCACAAGATGCTACCATAAATTATTTTGATATAATTAATTTCCTATCTAAAAAATAATTTTTAGGTAGAAGCATTGTGCTAATTTTTAATGAAACATTTAATTTTAATTGATGGATCATCTGTTCTTTATAGAGCCTATCACGTTTTTCCATCATTAACGAATAGTAAAGGTGAACCAATTGGTGCAATTTTTGGTTTTATTAATGTATTAAAAAGCTTAATAAAAAAATATAATTCAACT
Source organism: Candidatus Pantoea edessiphila (assembly GCF_002933315.1). Taxonomy (GTDB): domain Bacteria; phylum Pseudomonadota; class Gammaproteobacteria; order Enterobacterales; family Enterobacteriaceae; genus Pantoea_C. The sequence continues at coordinate 83,786 of NZ_PDKT01000004.1, read as the reverse complement.
CATATAGGTATCGTATTTGATATATCAAAAAAAACATTTAGAAATAAGATATTTGTAAATTATAAATGTAATAGATCACCGATGCCTAGTAATTTAGTTATACAAATTGAACCACTGTATGATATTATATCAGCAATGGGTTTAAGAGTTATTACAGTCACCGATGTTGAAGCAGATGATGTTATCGGAACTTTAGTAGTTAAGTATACTAAATTAGATTTTTCAATATTAATTAGTAGTAACGATAAGGATATGGCACAATTAGTAAGATCAAATGTTAATTTAATTAGTAATACCAAATCAATATTAGGTCCATATGAAATTGAGCAAAAATACGGTGTTTTACCTGAATTGATTGTAGATTTAATAGCTATTATGGGTGATCGATCAGATAATATTCCTGGAATACCAAGAATAGGACAAAAAACAGCAATAAATTTAATAAAAACATTAGGTAACATTAAATCTATATATTCTAATTTGAATAAAATATCATCTCTTTCTTTTCGTGGTGCAAAAAATACTGCTATTAAACTAGAACAATATCGTGACTTAGCTTTCTTGTCATATAATTTAGCAAAAATTAAAACAGATGTTGTAATACATTTAGATTATGAAGATTTAGCCATTAAAGATATAAATATTGTTGCTTTAAAAAAAGCATTTAATCGTTATGAATTTAGAAGTTTTTTGAATTATTTAATATAAAATATAGATTTATTGCTTTTTAAATAATCTTATGAAAATAAGTTGTTTGATTATTTTTACAATATATGCAACTGAATAATATAAATATCCTATTTTATATACTAAATATTTCCATAAATTAAATATTATATTTTACTTAGCAAAGTATTAATCTACAATTAGTATTGTTAGAGTATGAAATTGTATTAATTATTTTTGAAACCATACATTTAATTTTTGATAAATTGTATCAATACCTATACCTTTGATTGATGAAAATAATTCGACTTGAATACTAAATATAAATTTTGATAGAATTTCTCTGGTTGTAACTAATTTTAATTTTTGTTGAGATAAACTTAATTTATCTGCCTTTGTTAATAATATAAGTAAAAAAATATTTCCTTTATTTGCTAAGCGAATTATTTCTTCATCAAAATCATTTATTGAAGTCTTAATATCTACTAGTAATACTAATCCTTTTAAGTTGTTATTATTTTTTATGTATTCTATGAGAATATTTTTCCATATGTTTCTATTTTTTTTAGATGTTTTAGCATAACCATATCCTGGTAAATCTACTAAATATTTGTTATGTATCACTTCAAATAAGTTAATTAGTTTTGTACAACCTGGGTTTTTACTAGTACGTGCTAGATGTTTCTGATTTGTTAATTTATTTAATAAACTAGATTTTCCAGAATTAGAACGACCAATGAACGCTACTTCAGTCGTATTACTATTCAGAGGCAAATATTTTATACTGGGAGCGCTTATAACAAAACGTGTACTATTGTAATTCAAAGTAAATTTCCTTAAAAATTAATATGATAATAAATTATATGTGATATATAGTGAAAAATCATAAATGTTGTAATTCAATAGATTTATCATATTTGTTACTAACACTGCAATAATAATCAAAAAAATCATTTTTGTATATATCGATTTTAATTAATACTTTTATATATTTAATTTAATTTATTAAAATAATTAATATCCTTCAATGTAAATAGTGTTTAACGCTGAATAAGCATACAAAAAATTTATTTTTACGTAAGAATTGATTTTAGTTTAAAGGATGTAATTTATCATTAATATTCAAAAATATTTAAACTATAATTAATATTTTTAATAATTTATTGTAAATAAATTATTTTATTAGTTAAAGAGGTAAAATTGTGATTAATAAATTACGTAATATAGCAATTATCGCTCATGTTGATCACGGAAAGACCACATTAGTTGATAAATTACTTCAACAATCTGGTATTGTTGATGTTAACCATGCAAATATTGATCGTATAATGGACTCAAATGAGCTAGAAAAGGAAAAAGGAATAACAATCACATCAAAACATACTGCTATTAAATGGAATGATTATCGCATTAATATTATTGATACTCCAGGACATGCTGATTTTGGAGGTGAAGTTGAACGCATTTTATCAATGGTAGATGCAGTTTTGTTACTTGTAGATGCTATTGATGGACCCATGCCTCAAACACGTTATGTAACTAAAAAATCATTATTATACAATTTAAAAATTATAGTAGTTATTAATAAGATTGATAGAAATGGTGCACGTCCAACTTGGGTTGTCAACAAAGTATTTGATATGTTTTTTAATCTTGATGCTAACGATGAGCAGTTAGAATTTCCTGTTATCTTTACTTCAGCGTTAAATGGTACTGCAGGATTAGATTATAATAACATGTCCACAAATATGACTCCTTTATATCAAGCAATTGTTAAATATACACCACCACCTACAGGTGAAACAGATGCTCCGTTACAAATGCAAATATCCCAATTAAATAAAGATAATTACCTAGGATTAATGGGTATTGGACGTTTAAAAAATGGTACAATCAAACCAAATCAAAACGTTGTTATAACTAACAACAATGGAAAAATAATGCATGGTAAAATTCATAATATTTTAGGTTATCTTGGATTAAAACAAATCAATATTGATATAGCTAAAGCTGGAGATATAATAACAATTACCGGTTTAAATGAATTAAATATTTCAGATACTATTTGTGATCCAAAACATATTAAATCACTTCCTGATTTAAAAGTTGATGAACCAACAGTTAGTATGTATTTCAGCGTAAATACTTCACCATTTTGTGGTAAGGAAGGTAAATACTTAACTTCACGTAAAATTTTTGAACGTCTGAAAAAAGAATCTACATATAATATAGCCTTACATGTTAAAGAAACTGATAATTCTGATGTTTTTTGTGTGTCTGGTAGAGGAGAATTACATCTTTCTATTCTAATAGAGAATATGCGTCGTGAAGGTTTCGAATTTGCAGTATCTCGTCCAAAAGTAATTTTTCGTGACGTTAATGGTTGTAGGCAAGAACCATTTGAAGAATTGATATTGGATATTGAAGAAATACATCAAGGACCAATAATTCAAGAGATAGGAATACGTAAAGGTCATCTTAAAAATATGGATTTAAATGGTAAAGGACGTATAAGACTCCATTATATAATGCCTAGTCGTAGTTTAATTGGATTTCGTAACAAATTTATGAAAATGACTTCAGGTAGTGGTAATTTATATGCTACTTTTAGTCATTACGATGAGTTATGTACCTGTGATATTAGTCGACGTAAAAATGGTGTTCTAATTTCTAATAGTCAAGGTAAAACAGTTGCCTTTGCACTATACAATCTCCAAAATAGGGGTAATTTATTTGTTAATCAAGGTATAGAAGTATACGAAGGACAAATAATTGGCATTCACAATCGTTCAAATGATCTAACTGTTAATTGTTTAGCTAGTAAAAAATTAACTAATATGCGAGCTTCGGGTAGTGATGATACTATCACTCTTATTCCTCCATTAATAATGACACTAGAACAAGCAATTGAATTTATTGATGATGATGAACTTGTAGAAGTAACTCCTAAATCAATTCGAATTAGGAAAAATTATTTAAAAGAAAGTGAACGAAAAAAAGCCATACGTAATAACTATTAATATGAAAATTTTATTAAAAATTCTATTTTTATAATTTCCATAAAATAACTAGCATATTATTGTTTTTTAATTTTTATTAAAAAATAAATTTAATATCAAATATTAGTATCAATAATTTTTTTTGATATCCAACGTTCAATTATACTATTAGCCTTTTTAGGATGATATTTATGCATATAGCATGCTGCCTGCTGTACTTCAGATATCATCATTTGGTCACGTAAAAGATCTACTATTTTAAAATTAACAGCACCTGTTTGTTTTGTACCAAGTATCTCGCCTGGACCACGAATTTCTAGATCTAGTTGTGCAATCATAAACCCATCATTAATATTTCTTATTGCTTCTAATCTTCTGATAGCAATTTTATTAAGAGGTGGTTTATACAACAAAACACAGTAAGATACTGAAGATCCTCTTCCTACACGACCTCTTAACTGATGCAATTGTGCTAAACCTAAACGTTCTGCATTTTCTATAATCATTAAACTTGCATTAGGCACGTCTACACCAACTTCTATTACAGTTGTAGTGACTAATAATTGCAATTTATTATTTTTAAAATTATTCATAATCACTTGTTTTTCTGATAATTTCATTCTACCATGAATTAATCCAATCTTTATATTAGGCAAGGATTTATTTAACAATTTCCAATTAACTTCTGCTGCTTGCGCTTCTAGCAATTCCGATTCTTCAATAATAGGACATACCCAATAAACTTGACGACCTTCTAAACAAATATTTTTAACACGTTTAATAATTTTATTTCGGCGAATATCTGGCACTACTATGGTTAGTACTGGATGACGACCTGGAGGAATTTCATCAATAATAGAAATATTAAGATCAGCATAAGCAATCATTGCCAAAGTACGTGGAATAGGAGTTGCTGTCATTATTAATTGATGAGGCCTAATATTTTTTGCTTCACCTTTTTTCCATAATGCTAGACGTTGATGAACGCCAAAACGATGTTGTTCGTCTATTATTATTAGTGCTAATCTTTTAAATTGCATATGTTTTTGAAATAATGTATGAGTACCAACTACTATAGCTATATCTCCATTAGCAATCATATCCTTTTGTATTTTTCGTTCTTTATATTTTTGTTTTCCAACTAACCAACCAATTTCAATACCAAGTGGTGAAAACCATTGACGAAAATTATCCGCGTGTTGTTCTGCTAACAATTCAGTTGGCACCATAAAAGCCACTTGTTTACCTTGAGCTATAACATTTAGTGCTGATAGAGCAGCTACTAAAGTTTTTCCAGAACCTACATCACCTTGTAATAAACGTGTCATTGGATAATTTTTAGATAAATCTTGTTCTATTTCTTGTAAAACCTTATTTTGAGCATTTGTTAAAGAAAAAGGAAGAGTAGATAATAATTTATTAATTAACTTATGATTTTTAGGTATTGGCATAGCATTATAACTATGTATAGTATCACGTGCTGCTAGTATTCTAAGATTATGAGCTAATAGTTCTTCAAAAATTAATCTGTAGTTTGCTAACTTAATCTTATTCTCTAGTTTCGCTAGATTTATACCCAATGAAGGATGATGTATGGTATGTAAAGCTTCAGAGAAGCTAACTAAACTTTTATTTATAGTTTTAGGAATTAATTCATCAAGTTTATAATCATTTAATATAATTAATGCCTGGTCTATTAAATTACGTAAAACTAATTGACTTATACCTTCAGTTGTAGAATAAACAGGAGTTAAAACTTTTTTTATTTTTATATTTTTTTCTATTTTGTAAGCAGTGTATTCAGGATGTATAATTTCAATACCATATTTGTGACCTTTAATTTCTCCATAAGCAACAATATAGTAACCTGGAATAAAAATATTTTTTATCTTATTATTAAAATTGAAAAATTTAATTGTTAAAATGCCACTTCCATCTGTGATTTGACATGACATAATACGACGAGAATTATAAATTATTTTTGTTTTTATTACTTTCCCTATAACTGTGGCATACGTGCCAAATACTAGATTTTTAATAGAACATACCTGTGTACGATTTTCATAACGTATAGGGAAATGAAATAATAGATCTTGGACAGTTTGCAAACCCATTTTAGCTAATTTTTTTATTTGCAAAAAATTAACTTTATTTAATGTCTTTATAGATATATGGTTTAAAAAATTTTCGTTCATATTTAATCATTACTTCTATTGTAAATAGGTTTTTATCTATGAAGATTATTTTTCATTTTGATTGAGATTAATCATATATGTTGATATAACGCATAATATTTTATAATACATATTATGTGGTTTATTATTAATCACAAACATAAAATAATGATCTCCTATTCAATTTATTGATATTACAGAAATTAATTTAAATAATTCTATTAGGATAAATGCAACTGTTTTCGTTGTTTTTGATGGTCATATATATTTTTTATAATTATTTAAAAAATATATATATTTTATTAATGAAGACAAGAAGAGATAAATACATATTAAAATTTAGATTTTTATTATTTAAACATCTTAAAAATTTTTAGTTAATTCAGATTATCTACAATATGATAAAGATAATATACGTTTATAAACAACAAAAATATTATTACAATTAGACAACAAACATTACATAAAAATTACTTAATTTTATTAATTTTTTAAGTAGAATCATCTGAAACAACTAATAATTTTTTATTTTTGTTTTTTTTGATGATCACAAATATCTAAAATTTGTTTTGTAATCAAATTTTTTTCTATTTCACGTAGTGCAATCACAGTAGGTTTATCATTTTCCGGTGGAACTAAAGGTTCTTGTCCTCCTATTTGCATTTGACGTGCTCGACGTGCAGCTACCAATACCAAATCAAATCGATTACCAATTTTTTCTACTGCTTTTTGAACTGTTATACGTGCCATTTTAATATTAACTCATTCATAATTATTACGTTATCTAGTATTATATTAAATTATTTAACAAATTACCAATTAAATTACTATAACGTATTGTTTGACTTGATATACTCAAACGTGTAGCATGAATAATTGTTTTAAGGTCATTTAAAGCTATATTAAAGTCATCATTTATTATTAAGTAATCATATTCTTTATAATGACCTATTTCTTCTATTGCTTTTTCTAATCTATGCGTAATTACGTCTTTATTATCCTGACCACGTTTACATAATCTTGTTTTTAATTCATGTTGTGATGGCGGTAAAATAAAAATACTTTTTGTATTAGGTATTTTATTTCGAATTTGTTTAGCTCCTTGCCAATCAATATCTAGCACAACATTAAATCCTTTAGAAAGAATTTGATTGATTTCATTGTAAGAAGTTCCATAATAATTTTCAAATACTTTTGCATATTCGAGAAAATTATTTTCATCAATCATTTTTTTAAATTCATATCTCTTAATGAAGTAATAATGTTTTCCATGAATTTCTCCTGGACGCATATTACGTGTAGTATATGATACTGATAAACGTGTTGAATTCAATAACATATGTGTTTTTAGTGCTGCTTGAATTAAACTAGATTTTCCTGTTCCGCTAGGAGCAGAAACTATATGTAATATACCTTGAGACATTATATTATTAAATATTTTATTTTGTTTTTTGTATAATATTTATATTACTTAATTCTATAATATTAAGTATATATCTATAACGTAAAAATGATTTTTTCTTAAAAATAGAACGGCTAAATTACAAGTTATTTAATTAAAATTCTATCACAAAATTGTAAACAAAAAAACACATTGTAACTATTTATTGTATTATATCAAACTAATTAATATATATTATTAATATTATATTAACATTATTAATGTATTAAAGATAATCTTTAATACATTAATTAATAATGTTCATTTTATAGATAATTATTTAAAAAAATAATAAAACTTATTGATTATCATAATTTTATTGTTTAAATATTTAATATACATCTATTTTATAAAATATATAATATCTGAATAATCCTTAAAAGAAGGATTTGTATCATTAAATTTTTTCAGGAAATATAATACTATGACTAACCCATTACTTAATCCTTTTATATTACCACCTTTTTCTAAAATTCAATATAAGCATATTATGCCTGCTATTATTCAAATTTTAAAAAATCGTCAAATAATAGTAGAAAAAATATTATCTCAACAAATTAATTATAATTGGGATAATATGATGTATCCTATAGAAGAAATAAATGATTGTCTTAATAAAGTATTTTCCTTAATTAGTCATTTAAATACAGTTATAGATAATCCAGAATTACGTGAAATTTATAAACAAATTTGCGCACTAATTCTGCAATCAGATACCTGGATGTTACAAAATAAAAAATTATATGAAGCATATTTATTTTTAAAAGAAAAAAATTATGCATTATTAGATGATATTCAAAAAAAATATATAACAAAAGTATTAAAAAATTTTAAATTATCTGGAATTGATTTAGACAAATATGAACAGGAAAAATATTGTAAGATAGTTAATCGTTTATCAGAAATAGAAATAATTTACAGTAATAATTTATTAGATGCTAGTATGGGCTGGGAAAAGTTAGTTGTAAAAAAGAAAGAATTATCTGGAATATCTAAAAATATATTAACGAAAATACGTGAAAAATCGAATAATAAAGAAGGATGGGTATTAACATTAAATTTTCCAATCTATCTATCAGTATTAACATGTTGTAATAATAGTAAATTACGTAAAGAAATATATTTAGCATATTCAACACGTGCTTCTGATCAAGGACCTAATGCTCATCAATGGGATAATAGTGATATTATTAATGAACAATTATTACTTAGATATAAGTTAGCAAAATTATTAGGTTTTAAATCATTTGCTGATAAATCTCTAGTTGATAAAGCAGCTAAAAAACCAAAGAAAGTAATTAATTTCTTATATATCTTATTAGATAAAATATATAAGAAAGCAAAAGAAGAAATAGCAGAACTAAAATTTTTTATTAAAAAAAAATATGGCGTCCACAAGTTAAATCCATGGGATTTCGCCTATTATAGCCAAAAACAAAAAAAGTATCTTTATAAATTTAAAGATGAAGAATTACGTTCATATTTCCCTGAAACAATTGTTTTATCTGGTTTATTTGAATTAATAAATCGTCTTTACGGAGTAACCGTTATTAAACGTACTAATGCAGATGTATATCATCCTGATATAGTTTTATTTGATATACTCAATAAACAAAAAGATTTATTAGGTAGTTTTTACATTGATATATATGCGCGTAAAAATAAGTGTAGTGGTGCTTGGATGAATACTTGTGTTAATAGAATGCGTAAAATCAATGGAAATATACAAAAACCTGTAGCATATATTATATGCAATTTTAATCATCCAGATCAAAACAAACCAGCACTTTTGACTCATAATGAAGTGATAATTTTATTTCATGAATTTGGTCATTGTCTTCATCATATTTTGACAACAATAGATGTTCCAGGTGTTTCAGGTATAAATGGAGTACCATTAGACATAATTGAATTTCCTAGTCAATTTATGGAAAACTGGTGCTGGGAACCTGAAATCATTTCACTAATTTCAGGACATTATAAAACTGGTAAACCAATACCCAGTAATATTTTAAATAATTTATTAAAAACAAAAAATTATCAAAAAGCTATATTTATTTTACGTCAATTAGAATTTAGTTTATTTGATATTAATATACACTATAATTTTCATCCTCAAAAAAATAAAAATGTTTTAGAGATATTAAAAAATATAAGAAATAGGATTTCAATTCTACCATATGTAAAAGAAGATAGATTTCCTAATTCTTTCAATCATATTTTCAGTGGGTGCTATGCTGCAGGTTATTATAGTTATTTATGGGCTAGCGTTTTAGCTGCAGATGCGTATGCTCGTTTTAAAGAAGATGGTATTTTTAATAAAGAAACCGGTAAATCTTTTTTAGAAAATATATTAATGCGTGGTAGCTCAGAAGATTTTGATAATATGTTCAAACGTTTCCGTGGTCATGAACCAAGTATTCAATCATTATTGAAACAATATGAAATTTCATTATAAAAATTTTTTATTATATCAAAACTATATTCTACCATGGCATGGTTAAAATATAAACATGCCATTAATATTAAATTAGATTAATAATAACTTTAACATAATCCAATATACCAAACCAGATAACAAAACACATATTGGAATAGTTAATATCCATGCCATTAGAATATTTTTAATAGTGCGCCAGTGTAATCCTTTTCCATCTACTAACATGGCGCCTGCTACTGACGAAGAAAGGATATGTGTAGTAGATACTGGCATTCCAGTATAACTTGCAATACCAATAGAAAGTGCTGCTGTTATTTGTGCAGACATTCCTTGAGCATATGTCATACCTTTTTTACCTATCTTATTTCCTATTGTAGCAGCTACACGACGCCAACCAATCATAGTACCAATTCCTATAGCTAAGGCGACTGTGATTATAATCCATAACGGTGCATATTCAATAGTACTTAACAAATCTTTTTTCAATTTGTTAAGTAAGCTTTTATCGTCTATAGATATGTTTGGTAATTTTACTACTTTATCAATAGTGTCAGCCATACATAATAACAAATAACGAATTTGTATCCTTTTATTAACTGACAGTTCACTATAATTCTGCAAATGATTTAATAGTATCTTAGTTTGTTTTATTGTGTTAAATGCATTAATTGAATTACAGTGAAATCTTTTGTAATCCATAGGATAGATATTAGTTGATATTAATTTGCTATATTTATTTAATTGATTTATATCTTCTAAGAAATTTTTATGTTGTTTATAATAATTTTCAAGATTAATAATTGCATCGTGAGTACGTGTAATTTCATAATTTGAAGAATGAATATTTACTACAAATCCTGCAGGTGCAACACTAATTAAAACTAACATAATTAAACCAATTCCTTTTTGTCCATCATTGGAACCATGAGAATAACTTACACCCATAGCTGATATCACTAGAATCACTCTAGTCCAAAATGGAGGTTTTTTCTTTCCATCAATTTTCTTGCGATTAAAAGGAGTCATGTGAATGCGTGCTTGTTTTTTATTATTACTATAGCAATGACGTAAAATAAAAATGAGTCCACCTGAAATTACTAAACCAATAATTGGAGATATTATTAATGAGCTAAAAACATTTATAATACGAGAGATATTTAGCACATTAAATAACGAAGTATTAGTTCTTATTGTATTAGTTAAAGCTATACCAATAATGGTACTTATTAAAGTATGAGAACTGGAAGTGGGTAATCCTAAATACCATGTACTAAGATTCCAAATAATAGCTGTTAGTAACATGGAAAATATCATGATGAGTCCATGAGATGATCCTACATTTAACAGTAAATCTGTAGGAAGTAAATGGACTATTGTATATGCTACGCTTAATCCTCCTAATAAAACACCAAAAAAATTAAATATTCCAGACATAATTACAGCAAGTTGAGCACGCATAGTACGTGTATAAATCACTGTTACAACTGCATTAGCTGTATCATGAAAACCATTAATTGCTTCATAACACAATACAAATATTAAAGCTAAGATCAATAACAATGCAGTATTTATATTCATACCAGTGAATAAATGTAGCATAAATTTTACGCCGTTTTTTAGAAAACATGAACAATATTATATTATCCGTAACAGACTTCTCCATCTGCAAAAAAGACAAAATTAAAATTAATTTAAAGATTAGTTATAACTATTTTAAATATAGATTGTATATAATGCTATTATGTTAATAATACAATAAAAATTAATTAAAAATTTTTAAAATTTAACTAATATTTATTATCAGGATTATAGATCAAATTATTATAATATCATCTAATACAATTCGTTTTTCAAAATTCCTACTTTATCAATTTTTTCCCATGAAAATTTTTCTCGACCGAAATGACCATAAGATGCTGTTTTTTTATAAATTGGATGTAATAGATCAAGCATCTGTATAAGTCCATAGGGACGTAGATCGAATAAATCACGTATTACTAAATTTAGTTTTTTTATAGAAGTTCTTTCGGTGCCAAAGGTATTGATCATAATAGATGTAGGATTAGCAATCCCTATAGCGTAAGATAATTGAATTTCACAACGATCTGCAAGGTCAGCAGCAACTATATTTTTAGCTATATAACGTGCAGCATAAGCTGCTGAACGATCAACTTTTGATGGATCTTTTCCTGAAAAAGAACCACCACCGTGTCTAGCCATACCACCATAAGTATCAACAATAATCTTGCGACCAGTCAAACCACAATCTCCCATAGGACCACCAGTGACAAATCTTCCAGTGGGATTGATATAATATTTGGTATTACTATTTAACCATTTTTGAGGTAATACTGGTTTGATAATGTTTTCCATAACTGAATCTTGTAAATCTACTTGACTAATATCTTTTGCGTGTTGAGTAGATAATACAACATTATCAATTCCAATAATTTTATTATTTTCATATTTAAAAGTAACTTGACTTTTTGCATCCGGACGTAGCCATGACATTGTACCATTTTTTCTTAATTCAGCTTGACGTTTAACTAAAAGGTGTGCATATGTAATAGGTGCTGGCATAAATACGTCAGTTTCATTCGTAGCATAACCAAACATTACGCCTTGATCACCTGCACCTTGATCTAAGGGGTTGTTGCTGTTAATAGCATTATTAATATCTTGAGATTGTTTTCCAATACCATTTATAACAGCACAGGAATTTGCGTCAAAACCCATATCTGAACTTGTATATCCAATCTCACGAATTGTGTTACGAATAATTTCTTCTATATCAACCCAAGCATCAGTAGTAATTTCTCCTCCAACTAAAACCATACCAGTTTTAATATATGTTTCGCATGCTACATGGGATTTATTATCTTTTTCAATAATTGCATCAAGAATTGCATCAGAAATTTGATCAGCAATTTTATCTGGGTGACCTTCTGATACAGATTCAGATGTAAACAGAGTTATAGTCATTTTATTCTTATCTATGCCTTATAAAATAGTTTTCATTTAATCTAATATTTCAAAATAAAATTTAAGTAACTATCAACAAATTTATTTTTTGGTATATTTTTTATATATAACACCACAATAATAATTATTTTCAATTAATTGAGTTCTAAATAAGAATCATTATTAACAAGTAAGCAATAGTATCAATCATATCATATATAATTGTATTTTTCACATTAACAAGTAAAAAATAATTAAGATGTTTAAAATAATTATATTATTAAATTTATATACCTTAATATAAGTTTTTGTTGATTACTAATGTTAAGAAAATAAATTAATTAAGTCTATATTTAATATTTATATATTTTTTATCGCAACAATAATAATATACAAGTTAATTAATAAATAACTATAAATTATTAAAATATATATTATTTAAAGTAGGCAAAACATAGAATATTAGTTAATATTTGTTTTCTAATTTATTATAAATAAAGATAATGCATTATTAACTATGATGAAATACTACATTTTAAATAAAAAATATTTAAAATATAATAAATACAACATATTATTCTTAATAAAAACTTTTATTATTGATGAAAATATTTAATTTATAACACATTTATAATCTTTATCTAAAAATACATAAACATGATTAATGATTACACTAAATTGGAGTATGATATGCCCACTCATAAAGAACTTGCTAATGCTATTAGAGTACTAACAATTGATGCAATACAAAAAGCTAATTCTGGTCATCCTGGTACCCCTATGGGTATGGCAGATATTGCTGAGGTATTATGGAGAAATTATTTCAATCATAATCCAATTAATCCACTTTGGTTTAATCGTGATCGTTTTGTATTGTCTAACGGTCATGGTTCAATGCTAATTTATAGTCTTTTACATCTTACTGGTTATAATCTTTCAATAAATGAATTAAAAAATTTTCGCCAATTAGATTCAAAAACTCCTGGTCATCCTGAATATGGTCATACAGTAGGAATTGATACCACAACTGGTCCATTAGGACAAGGAATTGCAAATGCAGTAGGTTTTGCAATTGCAGAAAAAACCTTAGCAGCACAATTTAATCGTCCTGGTTATGATATTGTAAACCACAATACTTATGTGTTTGCTGGTGATGGCTGTATGATGGAAGGTATATCTCACGAAGTTTGCTCATTAGCTGGAACTTTAAAACTAGGTAAATTATTATTGTTTTATGACGATAATGGTATCTCCATTGATGGCAATACTAAATATTGGTTTACAGATGATACTGCTAAGAGATTTGAAGCTTATAATTGGCATGTAATAAAAGATATTGATGGACATAATTCACATAATATTATGACATCAATAGAAGAAGCTAAAAATATTAAAGACAAACCCTCAATATTAATATGTAAAACTACTATCGGTTTTGGATCACCAAATAAGGGAGGAACACATCATTGTCATGGTGCACCTTTGGGTGACAATGAAATTTTATTAACTAGAAAGTATCTAAATTGGCGACATCCAGCTTTCATAATTCCACCAGAAATATATAGTGCTTGGGATGCAAAAGAAACTGGTCGAAATTTGGAAGAAAAATGGAATGAAAAATTGTCTTCTTATTTAAAGTCATATCCAACAATGGCTAATGAATTTAAACGCCGTTTAAGTAATAATCTTCCAAATAATTGGAATAAGCTAACAAAAAATTGCATAAAATATTTGAAACAAAATCCAGAACATATAGCTACTAGGAAAGCCTCACAAAAAATTATCGAATTATTTGGTAAAGGTATACCAGAATTTATTGGTGGTTCTGCAGACTTAACACCTAGCAATCTTACTACGTGGTCTGCTTCTAATCCAATCAATAAAAATACAGAAGGTAATTATATTCATTATGGTGTAAGAGAATTTGGTATGACTGCAATTGCTAATGGTATTTCATTACATGGTGGTTTTTTACCATATACTGCTACTTTTCTTATCTTTAGTGAGTATACTCGCAATGCCATACGTATGGCAGCATTGATGAAAATTCGTCATATTATGATTTATACGCATGATTCTATTGGGGTAGGAGAAGACGGACCAACCCATCAGCCAATTGAGCAAATATCTAGTTTACGGATTATACCAAATATAAATTTATGGCGTCCTTGTGATCAAATTGAGTGCGCAATAGCATGGAAATTGTCTATAGAAAGAAAAAATGGTCCAAGTATTTTAATATTATCTCGTCAAGATTTAATACAGCAATATAGAACATCTGATCAAATAGGAAATATAGAACGAGGTGGTTACATATTAAAAGATTGTGATACAAAAGAAATAGATCTAATTTTAATTGCTACAGGTTCAGAAGTAGAATTAGCAGTTTCTGCTTACCATAAATTATCTAATAGTTTAAAAGTTCGTGTAGTATCTATGCCATCAACTAATATATTTGATCAACAAACAGAACATTATCGTGAATCAGTTCTTCCAAAGAACATAACAAATAAAATTGCTATAGAAGCTGGTAGTCCTGATTTATGGTTTAAATATGTTGGACACGAAGGTGCAATTGTAGGTATAAATAGTTTTGGTATATCTGGAACAACTGGTAAAATATTTGAGAAATTCGGTTTTACTGTTGATAACATTATATCAGTTGCTAATAAACTATTAACTAAAAAAATAAATAACCATTTATTATAATATTCAGTAAATAGTATTATTTTTAGTAATAGTGAAACATTCATTATAAATAATCTAATTAATATTAATATAATTTTTAATTATTAAAATTATACATTGTGTCTTTCTTTAAAAAGAATATATATCAAATATTCATGAAAATATATTAAACGATACTTAAAATATAATTACCTTTTAAATGTTTATTGGCATAAAATATGATCTATAGAATAGCAATTAATGGTTTTGGTCGTATTGGACGTAATATAATTCGTGCATTATATGAAACTAATCGCCATAATAAAATTCAAATAGTAGCTATTAACGAAATAGCGAATTCAATTGCAATGGCTCACTTATTGAAGTATGATAGCACTCATGGGATTTTTCCTTATGATGTATATCAGAAAAAAGATACAATTTGGGTTAATAAAGAAGCTATAAAAATTTTCCATTACAATGAAATAAGTAAATTACCATGGCGTAAGTTAGATATAGATATTGTATTGGACTGTACTGGAATTTATGGTTCACGTAAAGATGGTGAAGCTCACTTAAAATCAGGCGCTAAAAAAGTGCTTTTTTGTCATCCTGGATTTGATGATCTTGATAATACCATAATATTTGGAATCAATGAAAAAACAATTACATCAAGACATCGCATTGTTTCCAATGGTTCTTGCACTACGAACTGTGTTATTCCTGTTATTAAATTATTAGATGATGAATTAGGAATTAAATTTGGAACGATAACTACAATACATTCATCAATGCATGATCAAAAAGTAACTGATATTTATCATAGTGATTTACGTCTTTCGCGTTCTGCTAATCAATCTATCATTCCAATAAATACATATTTAGAAAAAAGTATTTCTAAAATTTTGCCTAAATTTAATAATTGTTTTAAGGCAATATCTATACGTGTGCCAATTGTTAATGTTACTGCAATTGATCTTAATATATTAGTTAGCAAATCAACTAATTTTACACAAGTGAATACATTACTTAAGCATGCTGCACAAGGATCACTTCGAGGTATTATTGAGTATAATGATTTACCCTTAGTTTCGATAGATTTTAATCATAATTCACACAGCGTTATTATAGATGGAACTCAAACTAAAGTTAGTGGTTGTCATCTTATTAAAAATTTACTTTGGTGTGATAACGAATGGGGTTTTTCAAATAGAATGATAGATACAGCAATTTATATGGCTTTGAGTGGTTTTAGTTAAATTAATTATTTTTTAATTATTATATCATTAAGTATCAGGATATATTTTATTTATGTTAAAAATGAATGAATTAGATCTCAGAAACAAACGTGTTTTAATAAGAGTGGATTTTAATGTACCAATCAAAAAAGAAAAAATAATATCAGATACACGCATTATTGCTTCATTACCTACTATAAAAACAGCTTTAAAGAGAAATGCAAAAGTCATAATTATGTCTCACTTCGGTCGTCCACCTGAAGAATCTTATGATTATAGATTTTCTTTGTTTCCAATAGTTAAATATTTAAAAAATAAATTACCTGATATCCAAATAAACTTAGTAAAAAATTATTTAGGAGGTATTAAGGCAAATATTGGTGAATTAACAGTATTAGAAAATGTTCGATTTAATCAAGGAGAACAGGAAAATGATGAAGTTTTAGCAAAAAAGTATGCTAAGTTATGTGATATATTTGTCATGGATGCATTTGGTATTGCACATCGTTCTCATGCATCTACTTGTGGATTAGCTAAGTTTGCCGAAATTTCCTGTATTGGACCGTTATTTTTTAAAGAATTAGAAGTTTTGACTAGAGTTATGAAAAATCCTAGTCGTCCGTTAGTTGCTATTTTAGGTGGTTCTAAAATTTCTACTAAATTTAATTTATTAAATTCTTTATCAAAGATTGCAGACTCGATAATTGTAGGAGGAGGTATTGCAAATACTTTTTTAGCTATACACAATAATGTTGGTAAATCCTTGCATGAACCAAATTTTGTTAAATCAGCTAATATATTGCTTAATAAACACAATATTCAAATTCCTATTGATGTACGTGTATCAACGGAATTTTCTGAAAATACTGTAGCAAAGATAAAACAAACTAATAATATCTCAGATAATGATTTTATCTTAGATTTTGGTGATAAGACAATAAATTCTCTAATTTTATTATTAAATCAAGCTAAGACCATTTTATGGAATGGTCCAATAGGAGTATTTGAGTTTCCAAATTTTCGTAAAGGTACTGAAATGATTGCGCAAACTATTGCTAATAGCGATGCTTTTTCCATCGCTGGTGGTGGAGATACATTAGCTGCTATTGATTTATTTGGTGTCAAAAACAATATATCTTATATTTCTACTGGTGGAGGTGCATTTTTAAAATTTATTGAAGATAACAATTTACCTATAATTTCTATAATAAAACAGCGAGTTAAATAATGTGTTTTTTATATTGTTAAGAATATAATCCTTTTTACAAAGAACAACTATAAAAATAGTAAGTATTATTATCATAGGGTGCACTAATGTCTAAAATTTTAGATTTTGTCAGTTCTGGTGTTGTTAAAGGTGATGATATAAAAAAGATCTTCAAATTTGCAAAAAAAAATAAATTTGCTTTACCAGCAATAAACTGTATTAATACTGATTCTATAAATGCTGTTTTGGAAGTTGCATCTAATGTTAGATCTCCTGTTATTATTCAAATTTCTAATAATGGTGCAGAATTTTTTTCTGGTAAAGGTTTAATAACTAATAAATCACAAAACAAAGCAATTTGGGGAGCTATTGCTGCAGCTAATTATGTGCATTTTATGGCAGAAAAATACGAAGTACCAGTTATTTTACACACTGATCATTGCACAGAAAATTTATTGCCTTGGATAGATGGATTAATAGAAGCTGGTAAACAACATTATTCAAACACTGGTAAACCATTATTTTCTTCTCATATGATTGATCTTTCAAAAAAACCATTAAAAAAAAATATTGAAATTTGTAGTAATTATTTAATAAAAATGTCAAAAATCAACATGATTTTAGAAATTGAATTAGGTTGCACTGGTGGTGAAGAGGATGGAGTTGATAATAGCAATATATGTATTGCCGAACTTTATACAAACCCCGAAGATGTAAATTATGCATATGAAAAATTAAGTTGTATTAGTGATAAATTCATTATTGCTGCATCATTCGGTAATGTTCATGGTGTTTATAAAAAAGGAAATATTCAATTAAAGCCAACTATATTATACGATTCTCAAAAATTAATTTCTAAAAAACACGGTTTACCTGGTAATACAATAGATTTTGTTTTTCATGGCGGTTCTGGTTCATCAGATAAAGAAATAAGAGAATCCATAAATTATGGTGTAGTTAAAATGAATATAGATACAGATGTTCAATGGGCAACATGGAAAGGTATTCTTCAATACTATAAAAATAATATTGACTATCTTCAAAACCAATTAGGTAATCCGAAAGGAATAAACTTACCTAATAAAAAATATTATGATCCAAGAATATGGTTACGACATACTCAATTATCATTAAATTCTTGTTTAGAAAATTACTTTAAAAAACTTAACTCTATTAATATATTTTAAATCTATTAAATATATTTATATATTTTTTTGATATTATAGCTGATTACTATACATGAGTATGTTGTATTATTATAAGATAATTATTATTAAATTAATTTTCTATTTTTAGAATGAATATATTTCAATTATGATAAATTCATATATACTTAATAAAATCAATGATTTAAACAATTGGATTTCAAACAATCAAATCATTATTTATATTAATGTTTTTAATGCAATTGCAGCTATGGCAATAATTATAGTTGGAGTATTAATTTCTCGTATTCTATCAAACGGAATTAGACATATATTATTAATACGTAATATTGAAATAACTGTTGCAGATTTTATTGCTGGCCTAACAAGATATGGTATTATTGCTTGTGCTATTAGTGCAGCACTAAGTCGAATTGGTATACAAGCTACATCGATAATCACTGTGCTAGGTGCTGCTAGTTTAGCCATAGGTTTAGCTTTACAAGGTTCATTATCTAATTTAGCTGCGGGTATTTTATTAATAACATTTTATCCAGTGCGTTCTGGAGAATTTGTCGATATAGGAGGAATAGCAGGTAATATTATAAATATTCAAGTTTTTTCTACTACATTAAAAAGTGCAGATGGTAAGATTATTATTTTACCTAACAGTAAAATAATAAGTAGTGTTATTATTAATTTTTCAAGAGAACAATTTAGATGTAATGAATTTGTTATTACAGTAGCATACGAAGCGAATGTAGACGAAGTTATTCAACTACTAAAAAATGTTATTGAAATAGATAAACGAGTAATAAAAGATAAAGAAATTCAAATTGGTTTAAATGAAATTAATACATCATCTATTAATTTCATCGTTAGATGTTGGTGTAAAACTAGTGATTTACAAAATGTTTATTGGGATTTATTAAAAAATTTTAAATCAGTATTAGATTCTAAAAAAATTAGTGTTCTTTTTTTAAAAAACACTAAAAATTAATATCGAGTCTTAATATTATTAATAATTTCATGTTAAAATTAATTGATGTGTAATTTTTATAAAATATACAAATATTTTATATTGATATCTTGAATATATTTTAATAATTATTATTTTTAAATTCATTCGGTACATAAATTAAAGTTTTATAATGATTGTTAAATATATTAAATAGTAATACATTCGATTTACTTTAGGTAAGTATTAAATTTTATCATTTATTGGATTTTTAAATACATCATGAATCAGAATAGCTTAAAGAAAGCTGTTAGTCAGGCTGCTATTGATTTTATAAAAACTAATAGTGTTATTGGAATCGGTACTGGATCAACCATTGGGTATTTGATAAATGCATTGGGTTCTATCAAACATCAAATTAAAGGTGTTGTTTCTAGCTCAAAACAATCAACAAAAAAATTAAGAAAAATTGGAATAAATATCTTAGATTTAAATGAAATTGATTACTTACCAATTTATATTGACAGCGCAGATGAAATTGACAGTCAAATGTGTATGATTAAAGGTGGCGGTGCAGCCTTGACACATGAAAAAATTATAGCATCAGTGGCAGATAAATTTATATGTATTATAGATATTTCTAAAAAAGTAAAAACACTTGGAACGTTTCCATTACCTATTGAAGTTATTCCTATAGCTCGTAATTTTGTGACTTATGAGTTAGAGAAAATAGGTGGTATTGCAAAATATCGTCAAAATGTTATAACTGAAAACGGAAATATTATTTTAGATATACATAATCTACTTATTTCAAATCCTATTTTATTGGAACAATATATTAATTCTATACCTGGGGTTGTCACTGTTGGAATTTTTGCATCTCGTAGGGCAGATATTTTATTGGTTGGTAATTACAATGGCATTGACATTATTGTAAAATAATCGTTTAAAATATGCGAAATTATTTTATCAGAAAGATAATTTATTTACTGCAATACTTACCATTTTTAACATAAAATTAATATTAGTTTTATTTTTTATAAAAATTTTAAATAATATGTACTATGAAAAAAGATCACATTAAATTTTTATTATTAGAAAATATATATCAAAATACAGTAAATAATTTACATTCTGCTGGATATTCTAATATTGAATTTTATGATACTGCACTTAATGTTAAAAAGTTAAAAACTTCTTTGAGTAATACTCATTTTATTGGAATTAGATCTAGATCTCAAGTTAATGAAGATATTTTTTAAATATCAAAAAAATTATTAGCTATTGGTTGTTTTTGTATAGGTACTAACCAAGTGCACTTACATCATGCGACTATAAGAGGTATTCCTATTTTTAATGCACCATTTTCTAATACCAGCTCTGTTGCAGAATTGGTAATCGGTGAAATGTTGATAATGTTGCGTGGAGTTCCTAAAGCAAATGCAAAAATGCATTGTAATATTTGGAACAAAATTACAAAAAATTCTTTTGAGGCGCGTGGTAAAAACATTGGAATTATTGGTTATGGTCATATTGGAATGCAATTAGTTATATTAGCTGAATCTTTAGGTATGCATGTTTTTTTTATGATATTCAGAATAAACTTCCTGTAGGTAATGCCATTCAAGTTAGTAATATATATGAATTAATTAAAATAAGTGACATATTAAGTCTACATGTACCAGAAACAACATCTACTTATAATATGATTAGCCTAAAAGAAATTTCTTATATGAAACCAACAGCATTATTAATTAATACTTCCCGTGGCAGTGTAGTCGATCTTACTGCACTATATGATGCTATACTAAATAAAAAGATATCTCGTGCAGCTCTTGATGTATTTCCTTATGAACCAAAAAAATAATATTTCTTTTGTTTCTTCTTTTAGTAAATTTAATAATGTTATTCTTACTCTTTATATTGGTGGTTCTACAGAAGAAGCACAGGAAAATATTGGAATAGAAGTTAGCAGTAAATTAATAAAATATTTTGATAATGGTTCTACATTATCAGTAGTAAATTTTCCAGAAGTAACGCTTCCAGTACATAAAAACAATGATAGTCGCTTTATTCATATACATGAAAACCGTCCAGGAATAATGAAAGATATAAATCAAATTTTTGCAAACGAAAATATTAACATTTCGTCGCAATATCTTCAAACTTCTCCATCTATAGGATATGTAGTAATAGATGTTAATGCTAATAAAAAGGTATTGAAAAAAACTTTAGAATTAATTTGCTCTATTCAAGGAACTATTAGAACTCGTTTGTTATCTTAAACAATAAAATATTATTATATTACCACTGCCATATTTTTGAGGGTGTTATTATAACAGGTAATGGTATATCCCATTTTTCATTTGGCAAATTATTTACTAATTGAAAATCATATGCTATTCCAATAGGTAAAAAATTATTCCTTTTCCAGTTGTTCAAGGTGCGATCATAAAAACCACCTCCTAGACCTAAACGATTACCTTTAATATCAAAAGCTACTAGTGGGACTAACATAATATCAATTTTATTAAGTGATATTGATTTATATATATTTATCTCAGGTTCTAAAATTTTAAATTTATTTAAGACTAAATTAGTTTGTGATTTATATTCTATAAATAATAGATGGCCAGAAATATTAGGATCTAATACTGGAAGAAAAACCATTTTTTTTTGTTTCCAGAAATTATTAATTGCGAGGCTACTATCTATTTCACCATCTACTGATAAAAAAAAAGATATGTTTTTAGCTTTTATCACTGGATGATAATTCATTAAATGTTCCGTTATTTGATTGGCTGATTTTTTTTTTGTTGTTCTGTAATTGAACGTCTTAAATAACGCATTTGTTTTCTAATATACTTACGCTTTAACAATTTATCTTCGAACATATTAATTTCCATTTCTATAAAAAATATTAAAGATATCTTTTAAAAACTTCACATTATCAATAAAGTTATTTAATTGTAAAATTTATTTGCAAAATAATATATTTTTGATTAAATAATTTCTTATATTTTTTTAATGAAAGTTATAATAATATATTATTATTTATTAAATATTAAATTTTTATAAAAATATTATTTTAATTATAAATATAACTGAAATACGTATCGCTTAGAGACTTATATATTATGATTTCAGTAAACATACTAAAGAAACGTCGTGATATACTTATATCAAAAATGGTTGCTAAAAGTGCCATATTAATATTTGCAACACCGGAAAATATTAAAAGGCAAAATGAATACCAATTTCGTCAAAATAAAGATTTTTGGTATTTTACTGGTTTTAATGAACCAAATGCATTATTTATTATAGTAAAAAAAGATGACAAATTTACTCAGAAAATATTATTTAATAAACCAAAAGATCCTGATAATGAAATTTGGTTTGGCAGTAATTTAGGTCAAGATTCTGCTTTAACTAAAATAGATGTTGATTATGCTTTGCCATGGAATGTTATAAATGAAAATATTTATAGGTTTTTAATTGGTTTAAATACAATATATTATGCATGGGGAGAATATGTTGAAGCTGATACATTAGTTTTTGATGCACTTAATAATATTCGCAATGATAAATCGCATAGTTCAATTATTCCTAGTACTATTATTGATTGGCGTCCATTAGTGCACGAGATGCGTTTATTTAAAGGACCAGAAGAAATTGAATTATTGCGTATTGCTGGTAAAATAAGTGCATTAGCACATACTAGAGCAATGAAAGCATGTCATGCTAATATGTTTGAATATCAATTAGAAGGAGAGATTCACCATGAATTTAGTTATCATGGAGTCAAATTTCCATCTTACAATACTATTGTTGGTTCCGGAAATAATGCTTGTATTTTACATTATACAAAAAATAAAAATAAAATGTGTGATGGAGACTTAGTATTAGTTGATGCTGGATGCAGTTTTAAAGAATATGCTAGTGATATTACTCGTACTTTTCCAGTAAATGGAAAATTTAATAAACAACAACGAGAGTTATATAATATTGTATTAACTGCATTAAAATCTGCATTATTAATGCTAAAACCTGGTATTATTATTGATGAAGTGAATAATGTTGTAATAAATATTATTGTAAATAATTTGGTTAAAATAGGAATATTAAAAGGAAAAGTAGATGAATTAATTAGTGAAGGTACATATCAACAATTTTTTATGCATAATTTAAGTCATTGGTTAGGTCTTGATGTTCACGATGTTAGTAGATACGGTAAATCAATGAAAAATCAAATATTACAACCAAATATGGTGCTAACAGTAGAACCAGGATTATATATCTCACCATATGCAAATGTACCTATTGAATATCGTGGTATTGGTATTCGCATAGAAGATAATATTCTTATTACTGAGACGGGTAATGAATGTTTTACTAATGGTGCAGTGAAAGAAATTGAATTAATTGAAGATATAATGAAACTAAAAAAAATAAATTAATATATTTGATAAAGTAAATTTTATTTTAAGGAAAATTAATATTTAAAAATACTATTTAGTATATTCTAATAAATAAGGTAAAGATTTAATCTTTAAATATCCAGTATTATCTTGTTGAGCTCGCAAAACATTACCAACATGAACATTTTTATCTAATACTGCTTGTATCCAACTTAAGTTATTATCTAGTTTTACTGAAGCTAAAACTTTACCAGTACATCGCCAGATATTATTAGCTTTAATTTCCAATTGATCATTTGCTGAAGGTAAATTTTTACATTGTCCTGTTAACCAACACAACCTATATTTATTAATTCCAAGATATTTAGCACGAGCTATTGTTTCCTGTCCTATATAACAACCTTTATTGAAACTAATAGCATTTAACATATGTAAATTGGTTGCTTGTGGTATAAATTTACCACTATTTTTTATATCTATTATAGGAATACCAGATTCAATATCTAATGCTAACCATTGTTGATTATCACTAAATTGCGTTTGATAACACATTAAATGTTTTTTCAGAACGTTAATTTTATTAGAATTAGTAACTATCAAGAAACGTTCAATCGGATTTTTAAACCATAAAATAGCAGTATCATTATTTTGTACTACGGGTATCTTATGATTAGGAACTTTTTCAAATACATGTTTTAATATTTTTTCTGATTTATATCCGGCAAAACCTAACAATAATTTATCACCGTATGAAAATTTTATTTCTGAAAATATTGCATATTTTTTAAGTTCTGTTAATTGAAATTTAAGTAATTCTTTACGTATGATATATGTGAGTGTTTTACCAAAATAAAAAAGACGTAAATTACTTAACATTTTTCCAAAAGAATTACAATGTGCTGCCATATAATGCTGATTTTCATTGATACTTGTTAAATCTAACGTTAACTGACTTTGTAAATATTTAATTGTATCACGACCAGATATTGAAACAGATATCCAATCATCAAGATACATTAAAGTTGATGTTAGATATTTAGATTCTACAGGTTTTTTTATAAACATCTTAGTAGTTAACCTTAATATTTTTTAATATATTCCTTGATTGTAATAATTTATCAATTATATTATTCAATCAAAAATATTTATACTGTTAATTTAAAAAATTTAATATTTTATTTATATTATTTCTGTAATAATATTATTTATTAAATAAGACATTAAAACTAATACAAGTACTTTCTTGAAATATCAATATAAATTAGATATTTTTACTAAAATTTAATAATGATATGGTATGATTAAGAGATATTAATAAAATAAGTTAATAATCATCAAAGTAAATATCTTAACATTCTATTTTTAATAATTTATTAATGTTATTAAAAATAGCATTATGAATATAAATAATTATATAAACAATATTTAAATAATAGTTTTTTATAAAAACATTATGGATATTTTATTTAATAAAAATTTTTTAAATATAGTGAATAAAAAGTGTTAAATTATAAAATTGAATTACGTAGGCGTAAAATCACCGTTAAAGATAGTTTACCAACAGATTTAGCACCATTAATAAAACGTCTTTATTTAAATCGTGGATTATGTTATCCAGAACACTTGGAACGTAGTACAAAATATTTATCTTCATTTAGATCATTATCTGGAATTGATAAAGCAGTTTTGATATTATATAACATGTTAACAAAAGATCGCAAAATCATAGTAGTAGGAGATTTTGATGCCGATGGTGCAACCAGTACTGCATTAACAGTATTAGCTCTAAAAAGTATGGGTAGTAAAAATATACAATATCTAATACCAAATCGGTTTGAAGATGGATATGGTTTAAGTGAAAAAATGGTAAAACATTTATATATGATAGGTGCTGAAATGATACTTACTGTAGATAATGGTATTTCATCTCATGAAGGGATAAAATGTGCAAGAAACTATGGTATACCTGTAATAATTACTGATCATCACCTGCCTCCTGAAAACCTTCCTGATGCTTCAGTGATTATTAACCCTAATATTTCAAATTGTTCTTCTCAATTATGTTCATTAGCAGGGGTAGGTGTTGCTTTTTATTTAATGATCGCTTTAAGAACTTATTTGCGGGATAAAAAATGGTTTAAGCAACAAAACATTGTTGAACCAAATTTAGCTATTTTATTAGATCTAGTTGCTATTGGCACTATTGTTGATGTAGTTCCTCTTGATATAAATAATAGAATTTTAGTATGGCAAGGATTAAAACGTATTCGTTCTGGGATGTGTCGTCCAGGTATTACAGCTCTTTTAGAAAAATCTAAATGTAATAGAAAAGATCTTTCTACAGATGATATTAGTTATGTATTAGGACCTCGTCTTAATGCAGCAGGAAGATTAAATGACATGTCAATTGGAGTTGCATTATTATTAACTGATAATTTAATGCAAGCACGTATTTTAGCTAATGAATTAGACAAATTAAATCAAAATCGTAAAAAAATTGAAAAAGTTATGCAAAATGATGCATTAAAATTATGTAATACACTACAACAAAAAGATAATAACTTACCTTTAGGTCTTACTGTATATCATCCCAAATGGCATCAAGGAATAGTTGGTATTGTAGCATCACGTTTAAAAGAACGTTTTCATCGTCCAGTAATTGCATTTGCACCTACTGGTATAGGAGATGGTATTTTAAAAGGTTCTGGTCGCTCTATTGAAAATTTTCATTTAAGAAATATACTTGCACATCTAAACTTGCTGCAACCACAGTTAATTATAAAATTCGGTGGTCACGCTATGGCTGCTGGTTTATCTATTAAAGAATCACATTATGAAGAATTTAGTCAGCATTTTTCAAATATAGTACAAAAATCATTTAAAGATAATATAATTTCAGATATTGTCTGGTCAGATGGATCTCTGGAACCTTCTGATTTTTCTGTTAAAACAGTAAATTTATTACGTGAAGCAGGACCATGGGGGTCATCTTTTCCTGAACCTACTTTTGATGGTAAATTTGAATTAATTCAACAACGTTTAATAAATAAAAAACATCTACATGTTTTATTAAGGATTGTTAATAACGGTCCATTAATTAATGGGATATTATTTAATGTAGATACAAAAAGTTGGCCAAACAAAAATATCAATAAAGTTGAATTAGTATACAGATTAGATATCAATAAATATAGTAATAAACATTTTGTTCAATTATTAATTGAATGTTTATGGCCTATAAATTGATGCAATACTAAATTTTATTGTAAAATTGTTATATTGTTTACATAATAAATAATTTTAATTGTTTTTTTTCATAAAAAATTAATTATGACCTAAATATAATTATAAGTCTTACATAAGTATGTTAAAATTCTAAATTTTTAATTTTAAATATTAAGAGGTATTGATTTATGACTGAAATACAATTAGTAAGTAATATCATTAGTGATCTTAATGAACGAAATAATCAAGTTAGGAGGTATGTTTGATTATAATAATAAGAAAGATAGAATTAACGAAATCAATATTGAATTAGAAAAATCAAATGTTTGGAATGATCATAAACGTGCACAAAAATTAAGTAAAGAAAGATCTTTTCTAACAATGATTATTAGAGATTTAGATCAAATTTCAGTGAAATTAAATGATATTCAAGATTTATTTGAATTAATTATCAATATTAATGATTATAAAGAAATTAAAGAAATCATAATAGAATTAAAAATTATTGAAAACGATTTAAAAAAATTAGAGTTTAATAGTATGTTTTCCGGTGAAAATGATCAATGTGATTGTTATATTGATCTTCAATCTGGTTCTGGAGGAATAGAATCCCAAGATTGGACAACTATGTTAATGCGTATGTATTTGCGTTGGTTAGAATATAAGGGATTAAAAACTCAAATAATTGAAGAATCCCCAGGGGAAATAACTGGAATAAAATCTGCTACAATTCATGTATCTGGAAATTATGCTTTCGGATGGTTACGTACAGAAACGGGAATTCATAGATTAGTACGCAAAAGTCCTTTCGATTCAGGTCATCGTCGACATACTTCTTTTAGTTCAGTTTTTGTTTATCCTGAAATAAATAATTATATCAATATTGACATTAATATATCAGATTTGCGTATTGATGTATATAGAGCATCAGGTGCTGGTGGTCAACATGTTAATCGTACGGAATCAGCTGTGCGTATTACTCACATTCCTACTGGTATTGTAACTCAATGTCAAAATAATCGTTCTCAGCATAAAAATAAAGAACAAGCAATTAAACAAATGAAAGCAAAATTATATGAAATTGAAATAAAAAAGAAAAACGATGAAAAAAAATCTTTGGAAGATAATAAATCTTGCATAAGTTGGGGTAGCCAAATTCGTTCTTATATACTTGATGATTCTCGTATTAAAGATTTAAGAACTGGTATAGAAATGCGTAATATACAAGAAGTATTAAATGGTAATTTAGATCCATTTATAAAAGAAAGTTTAAAATTAGGTTTATAGGAAGCAAATATGGATGAGAAAAAAAAATATGTTTATAAAAGTAAGTTTAAATCGAATAGCAATCATCATGATGAAATAAAATTACGTAGAGAAAAATTAAAAATATTACGTAATAATGGTATAGCTTTTCCTAATAATTTTAGACGTAATTTCATTTCCGATGACTTACATCGTAAATATGATAGTAGCATGAGTAAAGAGCTAGATCTGTTAAATATTGAAATAAGTGTTGCTGGTCGCATGATTACACGTCGTATATTAGGTAAAGCTTCTTTTGTTACCCTACAAGATTTTGGTGGTCGTATTCAATTATATATAAATTGTCAAAATATATCTTATGATATTTATAACAATAATTTTAAAAGATGGGATATTGGCGATATTATTGGTGCTAGCGGTAAATTATTCAAAACAAAAACTGGAGAGTTATCCATTAATTGTTTTAAGATTTATTTGTTAACTAAATCACTACGTCCTTTACCAGATAAATTTCATGGTCTTAACAATACAGAGTCGCGTTATCGTCAACGTTACTTAGATTTAATTGTAAATAATAGATCTTTTAATATATTTAAGATACGTTCTCAAATAATAAATGTTATTCGTAAATTCATGTTTGAATCTAATTTCATAGAAGTAGAGACTCCTATGATGCAGACTATTCCAGGAGGTGCAATAGCTCGTCCATTTGTTACTCATCATAACACATTAAATATCGATATGTATTTGCGTGTTGCACCAGAATTATATTTAAAACGATTAGTCATAGGAGGATTTGAACGTGTATTTGAGATAAATAGAAACTTTCGTAATGAAGGAATATCAGCACGTCATAATCCAGAATTCACTATGATGGAACTATATATGGCTTATTCTGATTATAAAGATCTAATTAAATTAATAGAAAATTTATTTCGTTTAATTGCTATTAATATTATTGGAGACACTACTATTTCTTACGGTAAAGTGCAATTTGATTTTGGTAAACCATTTGAAATATTGACTATGCATAATGCAATAAAGAAATATTGTTCTGAAATAAATATAAATAATTTAAACAATTATGAAGAAATAAAGACAATTGCTAAATTACTAGATATTAAAATTGAAAATAATTGGGGCATAGGTAGTATAACAAATGAAATATTTGAAAAATATGTTGTACCACATCTAATTCAACCTACTTTCATTACTGAATACCCATCAGAAGTTTCTCCTCTTGCACGTCGAAATGACATAAATTCTGAAATAGCTGATAGATTTGAATTGTTTATTAATAGTTATGAGATTTGCAATGGTTTTTCAGAACTTAATGATCCAGAAGATCAAGCAAAAATATTTATGGAACAATTTATAAATAAAAATAATAACGATAGTTCATCAATATTTTATGATCAAGATTACATTACAGCTTTAGAATACGGTCTACCGCCTACTGCTGGATTAGGCTTGGGTATTGACCGTATTACTATGTTATTTACTAATACTCATAACATTCGAGATGTTATATTATTTCCTACACTTCGACCAAAACAATAAACCATCAGATTTATATAATGATATATTATAGAAAAATTATATTTCACTGATACTAATTTGGTCTTTTAGGCAAGTATTATTCATATTTAACATTTTAAATGTACAGGAGATTAATTATGCCAAATCCTTTAAATAATCTAGATACTGCACTTAATTATAATAATTTATTGCCATTAGCACATCGTTACAAAAGTCCTTTTTGGGCTTACGATGCTCAAATTATAAGATCTCGTATTGCCCAGTTACGTAATTTTGATATTATACGTTTTGCCCAAAAAGCTAATTCAAATATTCATATTTTAAGTTTAATGCGTTCAGAAGGTGTTAAAGTTGATTCGGTTTCTT
The DNA here is from genome assembly GCF_002933315.1 of Candidatus Pantoea edessiphila. Lineage (GTDB taxonomy): Bacteria > Pseudomonadota > Gammaproteobacteria > Enterobacterales > Enterobacteriaceae > Pantoea_C. The sequence goes on along the minus strand of NZ_PDKT01000004.1, from coordinate 53,076 downwards.
TAGGCGAAATAGAACGAGCATTAGTAGCTGGATATAAAATTCATAATGATGATATAATATTCACTTCAGATATATTAGATGAAATTACATTGAAACGTATTGTTGAATTGAAATTACAGGTGAATGTTGGATCCATTGATATGTTAAAACAACTTGGTTCTATATCTCCTAGACATGAAATTTGGTTACGTGTAAATCCTGGTTTTGGTCATGGTTTTAATCAGAAAACAAACACTGGAGGGGAAAACAGTAAACATGGCATTTGGTATGAACATTTATTTTTAGCGTTATCATTAATCAGGCAGTATCAATTACGTCTATTAGGTATTCATATACATATAGGTTCTGGAGTAAATTATGATCACTTAAAGTTAGTGTGTAACTCAATGATTCGTATAGTGATGGAATTAAACCACGACTTAGAAAGTATTTCTGCAGGTGGAGGACTGCCCGTTCCTTATCATTATGGTGAAAAAAAAATTGATACTGATCGTTATTTTTATATTTGGAATAAAACTAGGGAATATATTTCCAATTATTTAGGTCACTCAGTTCAATTAGAAATTGAACCTGGTCGTTTTTTGGTTGCTGAATCAGGTGTATTAGTAGCTCAAATACGTGCAATAAAAAATATGGGCAATAAACATTTTATTTTAGTTAATGCTGGTTTTAATGATTTAATACGTCCGTCAATGTATGGTTGTTATCATCATATATCTCTAATGACTCAGGATAATCGTCTTATAGATGAGAAAAATACAACTAATAGTGTAATAGCTGGACCGTTATGTGAATCTGGCGATATATTCACGCAATCAGAAGGATCTATATTACAAACGCGTGTTATTCCTTCAGCACAAGTAGGAGATTATTTAGTATTTCATGATTCTGGTGCATATGGTGCATCCATGTCTTCTAATTATAATAGTCGTCCTTTAATTCCAGAAGTACTATTTGAAAATGGTCAATATAGGGAAATTCGCAAAGCTCAAACTATTCAGGATTTGTTATCTTTAGAGTTAATTTAAAAAAAAATACATTATTAAGAATAATAGTAATTATCATATAATATGATGACTCGACATTATTATTTTTGTAAAAGATCTTTTTAAGTAAAAAGATCTAGTTGTACTTAAAATATTTCTGATTTTACTATCAATATTTTTAATTAACATTTTATTATTATTTTTAGTTTTTATCTGTAATAATGTTCCTTGATATGTAGTAACATATCTCATTTTACCAAAAACAATCATATCTATAATTTCTTCCCAATCTTTACGTAACATTATTTTTTCTTTTATGTTAGGACTCCACAGCAAAGGCTTACCAATTTTACGTATTTTTAAAGGAATACTGACTGTTCCTTCTATGGGAATCCACAATATATTTGATAATTTATTATAAATATTACTATCTTCCCAATTGACAGCAATATTATTAATCGAAGCTGTGCAAATAAAAGTATTTTGTATAGGATGACCAAATGAATCTATTGGTATAGTTTTTAATTCTATTCCAAGATTAATAAAATCTTGTTGTGCTTTATTTTTTGAATTTGCACCTAAATAAAGTTCTATTAATTTCCCTATCCAGCCTTTATTATTTTTTAAATTGTCAGGAACTAACAAACCAGCATTATATGCTAGATTTTCTATTGTAAACCCTGCTAAAGCATGAGCTCTTGCTAATAAAGTAATTATATTTTTTGGTGTATTTGGTAAATATCTCATGATGTAAATTTAAATAGTTATAAATAAATTATAGAATCAATTAATTATTAGATTAGATATTAAATTAACATTTTATTAATTTAATATCATTATATCAGCTTATAAATAAAAAAATAATAAAAATTAATTATTTAGTATTTTTTTAAAATCAACTATATATAAATAAAATACATCTTAAAATTATGAAAGAATTATCTTACATGATTAATTATATAATATTATAATAGTGAAACATGCATAACATAGATGTTTTGCTAAAATAATGTACATTTCAAATGTATAAAAATCATAGAATTTATATTACTAATATTAAATATATAAATTATTAAGCATTTTTAGTTTAATAAAATATCTAAAAATATTATATAAATTAGTAAAAAGAGACTATATCATATAACATATTTTATTTACTATTTTATTTAAGTCTAAAATGAATACAAAATGTATAATTCTACCTAAAATTGATCCTATTATTTTTTCTATTGGTCCGATTTCTTTTCGTTGGTATGGTTTGATGTATCTAATAGGATTGATATTTGCTTTATGGTTAGCTAAGCGTCGTATAAATAATAATAACAATTGGAAAATAACAGAAATAGAAAATTTAATATATTACTGTTTCTTTGGTGCAGTAATAGGCGGTAGAATAGGTTACATGTTATTCTACAATTTGCCATTACTTATAAGACAACCCATATATTTGATTAAAATTTGGGATGGTGGAATGTCTTTTCATGGAGGATTAATAGGTGTTATTTTGACAATCTCTTTCTTTGCTCATAAAAATAAACTCAATTTTTTTAAAATATCAGATTTTATAGCTCCATTAATTCCATTTGGATTAGGTGCAGGTCGTTTAGGTAATTTGATTAATGGTGAATTATGGGGTAGAGTGGATCCAAATTTTCCAATAACAGTATTATTTCCTAATGCATATCAAGAAGATTTAATATTTTCAATGGATCATTTGGAATATTATTCATTATTAAAAACTTATGGTGGCTTACCACGTCATTTTTCTCAATTATATGAGTTTATTCTTGAAGGTGTAGTTTTATTTTTTATACTAAATATATTTATTCAAAAAAATAGACCTATAGGAAGTACATCTGGTTTATTTTTATTATGTTATGGTGCATTTCGTATTTTAGTAGAATTTTTTCGTCAACCAGATATTCAACTAGGACTATTTTATGATAAAATTAGTATGGGACAGATGTTATCTTTACCAATGGTGGTAATAGGTATAATAATTATTATTTGGTCTAATTCTGGGTTAAAGCGTAAGAATTAAATAAATGCAACAGTATTTGAAACTAATGAAATATATTTTAAATAAAGGAACATTAAAACCTGATCGTACTGGTGTTGGCACTATTTCTATTTTTGGTTATCAAATGCGTTTTGATTTAAATAGTGGTTTTCCGTTAATTACTACTAAAAGGTGTCATTTTAGTTCAATAGTACATGAATTATTATGGTTTCTTAAAGGAGATACTAATATAGGATATTTAAATAAAAACAATGTCTCTATTTGGAATGAGTGGGCTGATCAGAAAGGAGATTTAGGTCCAATTTATGGGAAACAATGGCGTAACTGGAATACAAAAAAAGGCAAGATTGATCAAATTAAACAAGTTATTAATCAATTAAAGTTTAATCCACATTCCCGTCGTCTTGTTGTTTCATCTTGGAATGTGGGTGATTTAAGTGATATGGCATTACCACCTTGCCATGTTTTATTTCAATTTTATGTGGTAAATAATAAATTATCTTGTCAATTATATCAACGTTCTTGTGATGTTTTTCTAGGTTTACCTTTTAATATTGCAAGTTATGCTTTGTTAGTTCACATGATAGCACAACAATGTTGTCTAAAAGTAGGGGAATTTATTTGGAGTGGTGGTGATGTTCATTTATATAAAAATCACTTAAATCAAGCTAATTTACAATTAACTCGTATACCACGTGTAATGCCTAATTTAATTATAAAAAGGAAACCAAATAAAATATTTAACTATAATATTAATGATTTTGAAATTAAAGGTTATTATCCTTATCCAATAATTAAAGCTCCCATAGCTATTTAATATTTTTTAGTACAGTAAAATTTGAAAAAAATACATAACTTAATATAAAATAAAAATTTTAGATATCTAATATTTTTATTTTTTACTTCGAAATATAATTATTCGAATATGTATATTTTTAAATTAAAATTAATATTTACATTGTAACAATGCAATAAATTTTAATGTTGTACTAAAGTAAATAACAATCAGGAATTTCATGTTTTATATATATCATTCTAATCAACTTGATGTTCTTAAAACTTTATTAAACTCAGTAATAAATTATAATGCTAACGATAATCCTCTTGAAACAGATTTAATAATTGTAAATAATTTAGATATGGCAAGGTGGTTAAAAATAGGAATAGCCTCAGATTTAGATATTGCTGCAAATATTAAATTTTACATATTTGCTGATTTTATATGGGATATAATTTATAAAATAAAACCAAATATTTCTATTAATAAATTTTTTGATAAAAATATTGTTTGTTGGATGATTATTTCTCGTATGCCAATAATTTTAAAAGATAATAAATTTAATTTTATTTCAAATTATCTTGATAATTGCCAACATGAAAAGAATTTATTTGAATTTAGCTTAAATATTGCAAATATTTTTGAAAAATATTTGATTTACAGGCCAGATTGGCTTGATATTTGGGAATCTGGCAAATTAATTAAGAATATTGGAGATAAACAATTGTGGCAAGCTGCAATTTGGAGAGATTTAATATTTAATTATGGAAATTACTCAGAATCATCTAAATCTAACTTAGATAACTTTTACTCTGTTTTTATTCAAAAAATACATCAAGATAAAAGAGTACTAGCATTTCTACCGTCACGTCTATTTATTTTTGGTATATCTTCCTTTCCTCCATATCATTTACAAGTTTTAAATACGATTAGTAATTATATTGATATTCACTTATTTTTTTTTAACCCTTGCCGTAGTTATTGGGGAGATATTCAAGATCAATCTAATAAATACACATCAGAATATTTTAAAGAAGAATATGATAGTCATCTTAGTAATTCACTTTTAGTATCATGGGGTAAACTAGGTTCCGATAATTTATTAATTTTAAATCAATTAGAACCTAATAACCAAATAGAAGCTTTTATTGATATTAATGAAGATAGTTTACTACATAATATTCAAAATGATATTCTTCATTTAAAAAATAGTGTTCCTATTGAGTTAATTTATAAAAAACCTAAATGCAATATCAAAAAACGCTGTATTGATATTCATGATAAATCTATTTCAATTAATATTTGTTATAGTATTCAGCGAGAAGTTGAAGCATTAAAAGATTATTTGATAAGATTAATGAATGCTGATTTAGAGCTTAAACCAAGCGATATTTTAGTGATGACCACTAATATTGATACTTACATACCATTTATTAAATCAACATTTTCTCATATATCAGATAATTTAGATTTACCTTTTACAATTTCAGATAATTCTTTGAGTAAAGAACATTCGATTATTATTGTTTTTTTTAAACTTTTAGCGATTGATGATAATTGTTCTACTATTGAAGATATACTGGCGTTATTAGATTTAAAGTGTTTAGCAAATCATTTTTTGATTGACTGTAATCAATTGATTTTATTACAAAATTTGATTGATAATACATATTGTTACGAAAAATTAAATGAATTAAAAATATTGTTAAAAAACAAAGAAAATGAAGTTATAATCTGTGAGTTAAAAGCTAATTTATTGGTCTATATATATAAAAATAAAAATAATTTTTTTCCAGATATGTTACAAAAAAAAGAAATAGAAAATATACTAGATAATTTGTTATTAAATTTAAGTAAAATTATAATGAAATTAAATAAATGGAATATAATTTTACAAAAATCTTATTTACTGAAAGATTGGTTACCCATATGCGGAAATATAATTAAAGATTTTTTTAATATAAACAATGAATCTAAAATAATTTTATTTCTATTAGAAGATTATTGGAGTAAAATGATAAAGTCCGGTATAAATATATTTTTTCGTAAGTTATCAATAAAATTAATAAAAAATATTTTTTATGATCGCCTTGCTCAACATCGTATTAGCCAATTTTTTCTCGCTGGAAAAATTAATTTTTGTAATTTAATGGCTATGCGTTCCTTTCCTTTTAAAGTGATATGTTTATTAGGCATGAATAATGATTTATATCCAAGAAAATCAAATCTTCATGAACTAAATTTAATGTATAAACAACCACGTCAAGGAGATTATAATCTCCTTGACGAAGACCGTTATTTGTTTCTTGATACCATAATTGCTGCTCAAAATAAAATATATATAAGTTACATTGGTAAATCTATACATGACAATACAGAATGTCATCCATCTAATTTAATTACAGAATTAATAGAATATATTGGACAAAATTTCTATCTAAAAGGAGATGAAGATACTGAAATCAATGAAAGTCATAAAAATATCAAAAATCATTTATTACAATACCATAGTATAGCACCATTTTCTCAAGAAAATTGCCAATTAAATTATAATAAACAAAGTTTTGCTATAGAATGGCTATCAGTAGTACAAAAAACAGGCAAGGTACAACCTAGTTTTATTAGTATATTAAATGTTCATAAAATACCTTTTATAAATATAAAAGAATTATTACATTTTTGGAGTCATCCAGTACGTGCTTGGTTTAATAATAGGTTAAATATATATTTTCCTATACAACAACTTTCAATAAAAAATAAATATTACCATTGCGATAATTTACAATTATTGCGAATTAAATCTAAATTACTTAACGCATTAATAGAAAATGATGTTGGGTTTATTAATGATATGTATATGTTTCATAAAAAAATAGGTAATTTACCTCCAGGTGTTTTTTCAGAATTATTTTGGTTATCTCAAAAACAGAAAATGCAAGAAATAGCAATAAATGTAGTTAACAATATTAGAAATAATAAACATTGTAAAATTCAATTAAAATTTCATAAATCAACATTAACAGGTTGGTTAACAACAATACAAGAAAATGGTTTATTACGTTGGCATCCAAATGTTCTTACTATTAGAGAAGGATTGTTATTTTGGATAGAACATCTAATATATTGTGCAGTAGGTGGTTCTGGTACTAGTAAGATGTTTGGTTTATCTAAAAGTTATTGGTGTTTCGATAATTTATCTCAAAATAAAGCTATTAATCTTTTAAATAATTATATCAATGGTTATATTCATGGAATGAGCCAACCTATACCATTGTTAAAAAAAAGCGGAAATGCTTGGTTAATGTGTTGTTATGACCAAAGAGATAAAAAATTAATTACTGATCATCATACTATTATGAAAGCAAACAATCGTTTAGTAGCAGCTTGGAATGGACAATATAAAATATCAAGAGGAGAAAATACAGATCCTTATTTACAACGTTTATATAATATTTTGGATGATACAAAAATCAATCAAATTATTAAAGCTGCAAAACGCTGGTATTTGCCAGTTCTTATAGCTAATAAAAAAATGAAATATTAATTAAATATTTAATTTATATTATTTTTTTAAGATTATCTCTATTTATAGTACATATTATTTACTATAAAAACATTAATTAAAGGAATAAGCAATATTCAATGAATAAAATAAATATCAATCCATTGAATCCTATAACAATTCCACTTCAAGGTAGCAAATTAATTGAAGCTTCAGCAGGTACAGGTAAAACTTTTACAATTAGTTTATTATATTTAAGATTAATATTAGGATTAAAAAATGAAAATGCATATTACAAAATTTTATCTATTGAAGAAATTTTAGTAGTAACTTTTACTGAAATTGCTACAATTGAGCTACGCAATCGTATACTTAATGATATACGTCAGTTACGTTTAAGTTGTATACGAGGAAGAAGCGATAATCCTATGCATCAATTATTAATTGAACAAATTGATGACATTAATCAAGCTATTGAAATATTATTATTTGCAGAAAATAATATATGCAATGCGGCTATATATACAATACACGGTTTTTGTAGAAAGGTACTAAAGTTTTTTAATTATGAATTAAATATATTATTTCAAAACAAAATATTATCTGATGAATATACTTTATTTAAAAAAATTACATTGGATTTTTGGCATCGTCGTTGTTTTTTAATGTCATTAGATGTAGCGCGTATCATTTCAAATGAATGGAATAGTGCCGAGGATTTCATATCCACTTTATATCCTTTATTTCAAAAAAAAATGCAATTTATTGATTTTTCATCTTGTTTTAACGAAAATTTAGAACTAAAACATGTTAAAAATATATCTGATATTATTTCAATAAAAAATATGTGGATAATGTTTCATAAAGATATATTTCAAATTATTAATTCTATGAAAATTAATAAACGTATTTATAGTAATAAAAACTTAACAAATTGGATTAATAAAATAACAACATGGTCTAAAAGTGAAACTTTAGATTATCAAATACCAAAAGAACTTACCAGATTCAGATATTCTGTAATTGAGATACATCAAACAGGTGTAATTAATACATTTAAATTATTTGAGGAAATAGAAAAATTTTTAGTTAAACATTTGTCTTTAAGAGATACTTTCATCAAACAAGCAATAATTGAAATTACTGATTCTATAAATAAAGAAAAATATCTACAAGGATTACTAAGTTTTGATGATTTATTATATTATTTGGATAAGGCTTTAAAACAGCCGAATGGTGATTATTTAGCTGAGAATATTAGAAATAATTTTCCAGTGTTATTAATTGACGAATTTCAAGATATAGATCCACAACAATATCGCATTTTTCATAAAATATATATAAATCAACCTAATCAAGCAATAATAATTATTGGTGATCCTAAGCAAGCTATTTATTCATTTCGTGGTGCAGATATATCCACTTATCTTAATATGCGTTATGAAATTAATGATATCTATACTTTACAAACAAATTGGCGTTCATCATCGGAAATGATTGAAAGCGTAAATTGTCTCTTTTCGCAAACAAATTTACCTTTTATATATCCAGAAATTCCCTTTATACCGATTAAATCGGCCATTAACAACAAACAATTAAAATTTATTTTTAATAAAAAAAATTATCCTTCTTTACGTTTTTGGGTACATCCTAGAGATAGAATTAGTCTAATTGATTACAAATACGATATGGCAAAGCAATGTGCTATTGAAATAAATAATTGGTTGATAGCTAGCAAACAACAACAAGCTTTTTTAAGAAGATATGATGAATTTCACATACTACAAGCTTCTGATATAACTATACTAGTTCGTAATCGTAGTGAGGCAAATTTAATACGTAATGCACTTAATGCATTTTATATTTCATCAGTTTATTTATCTGATACTGATAGTGTTTATAATACTGTTGAAGCACGTGAATTATTATATTTGCTAAAAGCAATACACTATCCAACAAAACTAAAATTATTACGTACTGCACTAGCAACTTCTATTTTTTCAATTAATTCAAAAGATATTGATACAATAACAAGTGATAACAGTAAGAAAATAAATTTAATAGATAAGTTTTCAAAATGGAAAGAAATATGGCAAAAATATGGCATATTAACTATGTTACGTACTATCCTATCAAAAGATAGTATAGCAGTAAATATTTTAGCTTCAAAAAATGGTAAGCGTAGATTGACAAATTTGATGCACATTGGGGAACTACTACAAGTAGAATACACATCATTAATTGGTCCCAATGATCTTTTAAATTTTTTTTCAAAACAAATTCTTAAACAAGATAATCAAATTATTGATCAACAAATACGTTTAGAGGATCTAAATGTTATACGTATTATCACCATACATAAATCAAAAGGTTTAGAGTATCCATTAGTATGGATACCTTTTGCTACAGGTTTTGGTGAATATAGTAATATGCCTTATTATAAGGACAATATTTTATCGTGTAATTCAAATGTTAACAATTTAATAAAAATAAATAAAGAAAGATTTAGTGAAGAATTACGTCTTTTTTATGTAGCAGTTACTAGAGCTGTTTATCACTGTAGTATTGGTATTGCAACTTTTATAAAAAATTCAAATAAAAAAGAAAACTCCAATAATTTATATAAAAGCGTACTTGGTTACTTATTGCAATGTAATAAAAATATTAACTTACAAACATTAAAAAATTGCATTAACAAACTAAATGGCATAGATATAAATTATATAGATATTAATGAAAAACAAAATAAAAATAATAAATCACAAAAACAAGTAAAAATTAATACTGCATTAAATATTCTTAAAATTAATCGTATTTTATATGATAGTTGGTTGATTACAAATTATTTGAATATTGAAAATAAAAATGATATGAATATTTTTGATATATCATCTAAAAAAGATTTGTCATTAACAAATAATGAGTTTCCATATACCTTAAAATTTAATAAATTTATAATTGACTTACTTAAATCAATAGATTTTAATAAGTTAAACCAAAAAGAATGGTTAAAATATCAATTAAATATAAATGGATATTCTTTAAATCTATTAAAACCCATATATAAATGGCTGAAAATAATATTATATAAAAAATTGGATTCAAAAGGACTTAATTTAATAGCTATTAAAAATATCAATTATGTAGAAGATATGAAATTTTTTATTCCCATTAGAAATACTTCAGTAATATCAGATTTGAGTGTACTCCTTGATAGTAAAAACATATTATTTATACAAGAAAATCAATTTAGTTGTAATGAAGTAAAAGGAATTATTCGAGGTTATATAGATTTAGTATTTATGTGGAAAAATAAATATTATTTATTATATTACAAAATAGATAGATTAAAAAATTATTATTGTCGTAATATATGTTCTTTAAAAAATAAAAGTTTTCACTTACAATATCAATTGTGTACATTAGCATTTCATCGTTATCTTAAATTAAGAGTTAAAAACTATAGTTATGAAAGATATTTTGGAGGTGTGTTTTATTTATTTTTAAGGAATATTAATGAAAACTCCAATAATGGTATCATGAATGTACTACCTAATAGACATTTAATTGAAAAATTAGACCAGTTTATTGGCAAAAAACCATAAAAAATTTTTTTACATTTACAAAGAATAAATTCAATTATTTAAATCTATCATAAGTACTTTCGATTTTCTTTGATAATTATACATTTCTTTCTTAATTTTTGGTAAGTATTCAATACTTACTGGTTTAAAACCACGTTCTTGAAACCAATGAATACTTCTAGTGGTTAGAACAAATATTTTTTTTAATCCTATTTTACGAGCCTGAATTGATATATTTTGTAATAACACATCACCACGCGATGAATTACGATAATCAGGATGCACTGCTAAACAAGCCATTTCACCTATTTTTTCATTTATAAAAGGATATAGCGCTACACAAGCAATAGTTAAATTATCCCTTTTAATTATTGTAAATTTATCAACTTCTATTTCTAATTGTTCCCGAGATCTCCTAACTAAAATACCTTGTTGTTCAAGAGGATGAATTAAATCTAGAATTCCACCAATATCATTTATATTAGCTTTTCTTATCTGTTCTGCTGATTCCATAACTATCTGTGTACCAACACCATCACGTGAAAATAATTCTTGTAATAAAGCACCATCATCTTGATAACTAATTAAATGACATCGATATACTCCACTACGGCAAGCTGTAATTGCAGCTCGGAGAAAAAGTGTAATTTCTGATAAATAATTATTTTTACTTTCTATCTTATCTATATATAATTGAGCATTTTTTGGAAATAATTCAGAAATAATATTACCTTTATTATCAATAACTCCTTTTCCAGAACAAAAGCCTATTATTTTTTCTGCTTTAAGTTTAATAGCTAATTGTGTAGCTATTTCTTCTGAATTTAAATTAAAACTTTCTCCAGTTACAGAAACTCCTATAGGTCCTAATAAAACAATAGCATTATTATTTAGTTGATAATGAATTGCTTTTATGTCAATACGACGAATTTTACCAGCATGACAATAATCAACTCCATCATCTATACCCAATGGTTGAGCGGTAATAAAGTTGCCGCTGACAACATTTATATTTGCTCCTTGTAAAGGTGTATTATTTAGAGACATAGATAATAAAGAGGTAATATCCAATTGAAGACGACCGGCGACTTGTTTTATAATTTCAAGCGATTTTTTATCAGTAATACGATTAAATTTATGATAGATTGATTTAATATTGTATTCTAATAAGTATTTATCTATTTGTGGACTTGCGCCATAAACTAATACTAAACGAATTCCTAAGCTATGAATTAAACCGATATCGTTAATAATATTATAAAAATTATTATGAGCAATTGATTGGCCACTCAGCATAATAATAAATATTTTGCCTCTATGTGTGTTTATATATGGTACAGCATGTCGAAAACTACGAACCAATGCATTACTGCTTTTCTTCACATATAACCTTTTTTATTAAATGTAATTACAATTAAAACAGAAATGGTTTTAAGTACTATTTGCTAAAATTTAGTAGAAAAGATAACAATGAAAACAAGAGCAAATGATATTACACATGTTTATAGTTATTTTAAAAAAAAGATTTGAAACCATTAATGACAAGGATCATATTTATATATTTATATAAATAGTTAGTAATTTTAAATATCAAAGAAATGGTTGCGGGAGCTGGATTTGAACCAGCGACCTTCGGGTTATGAGCCCGACGAGCTACCAAACTGCTCCACCCCGCGATAAATAGTATTATACTTATTATTAAATTTTATTGCAAATCTTTTAGATATTTTAAATACAAATATTTTTATTTATTTTTTTAATTAATTAGTGATGGCAATATAAAATCTTAAAAAATTTGATGATAATATATATTTTATTTAAAAATAACTATTTACATTTAAATATTATTAATTGATATTTAAATGTAAATATACTACTATCATCTATTATATTTTTAATTTATACTAGTCCAGTTATTATATAAATTAATTTTGATTTAATATATTATTGACGTACTAAACGTAAACATGTTGGCGCAAAAGGTATATTACTACGCCAAGGATTGATATCTATACCTCCTCGACGAGTATATCTTGCATAAACAGTTAATTCTTCTGGATAACAAAAATATGATATATCATTAAATATTCTTTCAACACATTGCTCATGGAATTCGTTATGATTACGAAAAGAAATTAAATAACGTAAAATTGCCTCATAATTTATACTCAATCCTTTATAAGAAATCATAATTGACGCCCAGTCTGGTTGATTGGTAATTGGACAATTTGATTTGAATAAGTGACTAACTAAAGTCTCTTTTACCATTTTATTACTCGCTGCACCACATAAATAATTAGAATTTATGCAATAATCTTTAATTTCTATATCTTGTTCATCAATGCAATAACCATTAAAGTGATTTATAGACTGTACCTTTATTTCATTTAAACGAAATAATGAGACATAAACTTTACTTTCAGTACAAATACTTAAATCATATTCTAAAATCTGACGAATATCACTCCAATTATCGAATTTCATTTTATTAAAGCTATGCAGATATAATTTTAAACTTTTTGATTCTATAATATTTTTACTATCAGCATTAAAGATTACTTTTCCTATGCTAATCTGTGGTAATCCCTTACTATTTAACCAAGATAATTCATATAAAGTCCAAATATCATTACCTAAAAATGGCATTTTTGGAAAAGATAAACCAATAATTTCACGATGAATATTACGTGGTATTACTTTTAATATATTACGATTCCTTTTTTTTGTATAAATTACATTTTTATTTAACATGAAGTTATTTTTTATTTTGTTTTTTTTATTTATAGTCATCACTATTTCCAATCATCATAAATTATATAAAATATATATTTTTATACTATTTTAAATATGATTTAAAAAATATATTATCTGTTTTTTAAATAACATGCACTCAATATTTTTTGAAAAAGAATATATAGTATTTATATTATGAATTATAATTATTTTGTACCAATTAATATATTTTTTTATCGCAATAACTACTCTAAATAGTTTAGAAATTAACTAAAAATTCAAATTTATTAATAACTTTATTTTATTTAAAAAATAAAATATTTCGAAAATAATAAATATTAAATAGCGCTAAACAAAATAGTAATTAATTGTGACTAAAATATATTTGATATATAATATTATCCCGTCTTGGTTATCACACTTTTTTAACTCTAACTTTTAAATATTTATTATGATACAACATTATATTTTTATAACCGGCGGAGTTATTTCTTCTCTAGGTAAAGGTATTACAACAGCATCTATTGCAGCTGTACTTGAAGCTCGTTCTCTTAACGTAACTATAATAAAATTGGATCCATATATTAATGTGAATCCTGGAACTATGAATCCTAATCAGCACGGTGAAGTATTTGTTACAGAAGACGGAGCTGAAACTGATCTAGATCTTGGTCATTATGAACGATTCATTAATAGTAAAATGTCATGTAAAAATAATTTTACTACTGGTCAAATATATTCAGAAGTTTTATTTAAAGAACGTAGAGGAGATTATTTAGGATCTACAATTCAAGTAATTCCTCACATAACTAATACTATTAAAGAAAAGATCATTAATGGAGGAGAAGGTTATGATATTATCTTAGTTGAAATTGGTGGTACTGTAGGTGATATCGAATCTTTACCGTTTTTGGAAGCAATTCGTCAAATGTCAGTAGATATTGGTCGTGAGTGTATTATGTATATACATCTTACTTTAGTACCTTATATATCTACAGCTAATGAACTAAAAACCAAACCAACACAACGTTCTGTTAAAGAATTACTTTCAATTGGTATTCAACCTGATGTTATTATTTGTCGTTCTAATAAGAGAATACCCGAAAATGAACGATCTAAAATTTCTTTGTTTTGTAATGTACCTAAAAAAGCTATTATTTCTTTAGAAGACGTTGATTCTATTTATAAAATACCTGGTATGATAAAATTTCAAGGATTAGATAATTATATATGTAAATTTTTTAAATTAAAAGTACCAGAAGCAAATTTATCAGAATGGGATCGAGTAATTCGTGAAGAATCTAATCCTTTAGGTCAAGTTACAATTGGAATTGTAGGTAAATATGTTGCTTTACCAGATGCTTATAAATCAGTTATCGAAGCACTAAAACATGGCGGATTAAAAAATAAAGTAACTGTTAATGTAAAATTAATTGATTCTAAAGATATTGAATTATATGGTATATCATTGTTAAAAAATTTAGATGCAATTTTAATACCAGGTGGTTTTGGTTATCGTGGAATAAAAGGGAAATTGGTCACTATAAAATATGCACGTGAAAATAATATCCCTTATTTAGGTATTTGTTTAGGTATGCAACTAGCAATCATGGAATTTGCTCGTAATGTTGCTGGCATTAAAGGAGCAAATTCTACAGAATTTGCTCCACATTGCAAATACCCAGTAGTATCAATGATAAAACACTATAATAAAAAAAATAATAATTTTGGTATAAAAAACAGTATATTGGCTGGTAATATGCGACTTGGTAGTAAGCAATGTATATTGCTACCAAATAGTCAAATAAGGCAAATTTATAATTCTGATATTATTTTTGAACGTCACAGACATCGTTATGAAGTAAATAATTTGTTGTTAAGTAAAATTGAAGCAGCAGGTTTACAAATTACTGGACGTTCCAAAAATAATAAACTAGTTGAAGTAATAGAAATTCCGAATCATCCTTGGTTCATTGCATGTCAATTTCATCCTGAATTTCAATCAAATCCACGTTACTGTCATCCATTATTTAAGTATTTTATTAAGGCAGCTTACAAATATCAAAATCAATAAACAATATTATTTTGTTTGTTTTTATCGTTTTAATACTAAGGAATACTATAATGTCTAAAATAATAAAAGTAATCGGTCGTGAAATTATAGATTCACGCGGTAATCCTACTATAGAAGCAGAAGTACATTTAGAAAACGGTTGTTTTGGTTTAGCCTCAGTGCCATCAGGTGCTTCTAAAGGATCAAGAGAAGCTTTAGAATTACGTGATGGTGATGCATCTCGTTTTTTTGGAAAAGGTGTTGTAAAGGCTGTTTCTTTAATTAATAGCGTTATAGGAGGATCGATAAAGCATAAGGATGCTAGAGATCAAGCAAACATTGATAATATTATGATTAGCTTAGATGGTACAGAAAACAAATCCAATCTTGGTGCCAATTCTATTTTAGCAGTTTCATTAGCTACAGCTAAAGCTGCTGCTGCTTCAAAAGGATTATTACTTTATGAATATATTGCTGAATTAAATAATACTCCAAAACAATATTCCATGCCTGTTCCTATGATAAATATAATTAATGGTGGAAAACACTCTGATAATAATATAGATATACAAGAATTTATGATTCAACCTATTGGAGCTAAAAGTATTAAAGAAGCTATTCGTATAGGTGCAGAAATATTTCATAAATTATCTATTGTTCTTAAGAAAAAAGGTATGAGTACGAATGTAGGAGATGAAGGAGGATATGCGCCAAATTTACAGTCTAATAATGAAGCTTTAGAAATTATAATTGAATCAGTAGAAATTACTGGTTATACTTTAGGTAAAGATGTTACTTTAGCTATAGATTGTGCAGCTTCAGAATTTTACAAAGACGGTTTGTATTATTTAAAAGGTGAAAATAAAATATTTGATTCTAATGATTTTACTGGTTTTTTACAGAAACTGACTGAAAAATATCCTATAACTTCAATTGAAGATGGATTAGATGAGTCTGATTGGAAAGGATTTGCTTATCAAACAAAAATTTTAGGCAATAAAATTCAGTTAGTAGGTGATGATATATTTGTAACCAACACTAAAATTCTTAAAGAAGGTATAAATCAGGGAATTGCTAATTCTATATTAATAAAATTCAATCAAATTGGTTCATTGACTGAAACCTTAGCAACTATTAAGATGGCAAAAGATTCTGGTTATAAAACAATAATATCTCATAGATCAGGTGAAACAGAAGACACAACAATTGCTGATTTAGCTGTAGGTACCTCAGCAGGTCAAATCAAAACTGGATCATTAAGTCGTTCAGAACGTATAGCTAAATATAATCAGTTAATTCGTATTGAAGAAAATATAAATAATCATGCTAGCTATAGCTATTAATTGTTATACTTCAAAAAACAAACACTATTTTTGTTATATCAAAGTAAATAATGATTTATTCAATTAACGAAGTATTTCATACTATACAAGGAGAAGGTTTTTATACAGGTATTCCAGCTATTTTTATTCGTTTTCAAGGATGTACTATACATTGTAGATGGTGTGATACTAAATATACCTGGAAAAAGTTAAAAAATAAAACAGGTTTGTTAAAAGATATTTTATTTAAAGATAAAGAAAATAATATTTGGTGTAATGTAGATTGTTTAACTTTAGTACAGACAATAAAACAACAAAAATGGAATACAAATCATATAGTTATTACAGGAGGTGAACCTTCAATTTTTGATCTTCGTCCATTAACAATCGCTTTAGAAAAAGATGGATTTTACTGTCAATTAGAAACTAGTGGTACTTATAAAATTTATTGTTCAAAAAATACTTGGGTGACTGTTTCACCAAAATTAAATACACATAATGGTAATAAAATATTAATGCAAGCAATTAATAGATCTAATGAAATTAAATTTATTATAGAAAGAGAAAGTGATATTAATATTTTAGATACATTATTATCAAATATAAAAAATAATAAAAAGCGGATTATTTCTTTACAACCTGTTAGTTGTAGTAATACAGCAACTAATATTTGCATACAATATTGTCTAATACGCAATTGGCATCTATCCATTCAAGTACATAAGTACCTGAATGTTAAATGATATTTAGAACTATTCGATCAAATATAACACTTATAATCTAAATAAATTATAAGTGTTATAAAGTATTAAATAATTACAATATAATTTTATTATTAAAATTATATTGTATGTTTATTATGATTAAAACCTTTTAGATATATTAAAATTAAATATAAATTTATAAATTAATCTCTTTTTAATAAAAGGATAATATCATGATATTATCCTCTATATATACATCCTGATGTACATGTTTCTTTTATTATAACTGCACTTAAAATAGGGAAATTTGGTTTTGTTTTATTCCAAATCCATTTTGCTAATATTTCACTCGTAGGATTTTCTAATCCTGGTATTTCATTGAGATAATGATGATCGAGGATTTTTAAAATTGGCTGAAACACATTTTTTATTTCAGAAAAATCTACTACCCATCCTGTATTCTTGTTTATTTCTCCAGTAATTTCTAATTTTACTACAAATGAATGTCCATGTATCCTGCTACATTTATGTTCAATAGGAACATAAGGTAGAGAATGTGCTGCTTCAAATTTGAATTGTTTAAATAATGTTATTGACATGTATGATACTTATCTTGTTAATAGTAATTGATGCTAAATATAATTATTATATGTTAAAAATTTAATTGCATAATATATAATTAAATATCTGTGAATACAATTATTCAGATAATTAATAGTAAATTATTTTATTAACATTTTAGTTATTTAATATATTTAAGGCTTATTTAAATATTAAATTTTAATTTGCTAATTTTAATTTTATTATATCAAACTTTGCAATTAAATTTAATAAATAGTGAAGCTTTTAATTCAATGAATAATAAATCACTAACTTCAAATATTACAACTCCAATTAACTTAGAACAATTAAATCAATTAAATTCAATTATAAAAGATTTATCAGATAACCAGCTACTATGGGTTTCAGGTTACTTATGGGGTGTAGTTAATCAAAATATAAATAAAAAAACAAATATAATTATACAACAAGAAATATCAACTATAACAATTCTATCCGCATCACAAACTGGTAATGCTAGAAAAATATCAGAATGGCTTTATAAAGAACTTCAATTAAATACATTTAATGTAAATTTGATTAATGCAGGTAATTATAAGTTTAAAAAGATTAATCAAGAAAAAATATTATTGCTTATAATCTCTACTCAAGGTGCAGGTGAACCTCCAGAAGAAGCAGCGGCATTATATAAATTTTTAATGTCAAAAAGAGCTCCAAAAATGAACAGTACTTATTTCGCAGTATTTGGTTTAGGAGATAGTTCTTATGAATTTTTTAGTCAAGCAGGAAAAGATTTTGATCATAGGTTTGCAATATTAGGTGCAAAACGTTTAATTGATAGAGTTGATGCTGATATTGACTACGAAGATAAAATAAAAATATGGTTTAATTTGTTAAAAAAAAATCTTAAGAACAAAATAAAAAACAACTGTTTAGATCAAAAAAAAGAAAATTTAATAAACCAACAAAAAATACATATTAATAATTACAACAGAAAAAATCCTTTCAATGCTTTTTGTTTATTAAATCAAAAAATTACAGGCCGCAATTCAGATAAAGATGTTCGTCATATTGAAATTGATATAAATAATTCCAAAATGGTTTATCATCCAGGTGATTCAATCGGTATATGGTATGAAAATGATGATAATTTGATTACAGAAATATTAAATTTTATTTGTTTAAAGGGTGAAGAAACTGTTAAAGTTAATGATAATATTATATCGATTAAAGAAGCTTTAAAAAATCATTACGATTTAACAAAAAATAGCAGTAAAATAGTTGAAAGATACGCTATTTTAACACATGATAAAAATTTATTGTCTATCATACATGATAGACATAAATTACATAAATATGTAAGTAATTATCCAATTGTAGATATGATGCGTTTAACACCTGTTAAATTAACAGCAGAACAGTTAACCAAAATATTACGTCCTCTAACCCCCAGACTATATTCTATTGCTTCTGCACAATCTGAAGTTGAAAACGAAATACATATTACCGTTAATATAGTTAATTTTAAAATTGATGATTATATTCGCGGTGGTGGTGCATCTACTTGGCTATCTAATCGCATAGAAGAAGATAATATGAGGGTTTTTATTGAAAGCAACAACAATTTTCGATTGCCACTAGATAAAACAGTACCAATAATCATGATTTGTACTGGTACTGGTATTGCTCCCTTTCGTGCATTTATGCAACAACGTGCATATGATAATGCTTCTGGTAAAAATTGGTTGTTTTTTGGTAATCCTCGTTTTACAGAAGATTTTCTATATCAAATAGAATGGCAAGAGTATGTAAAAAAAGGTTTTTTAAATAAAATCAATCTAGCATGGTCACGTGATCAATCTGAAAAAATTTATATACAAGATAAAATTCGTATTAACGGTATGGATATATGGTATTGGATTAAAGAAGGTGCATATATTTATGTTTGTGGAAATGCTAATAATATGGCGAAAGATGTTGAAAAAGTGTTATTAGAACTTATTGTTAATTATGGTAAAATGAGCATTGAAAAAGCTGAACATTTCTTAAGTGAATTACGTATTCAACACCGTTATCAACGAGACATTTACTAATGACTGCAAATTTTTTAGAAAATCCTTTAATTATTAAGGGAAAATTAGAAGACGCGGAACGCGTAAAAGAACAAAGTAATTACTTACGTGGTACTATTGTACAAGATCTTGAAAACGAAATAACTGGTGGTTTTAGTGGAGATAATTTTCTATTAATTCGTTTTCATGGTATGTATCAACAAGATAATAGAGATATTAGAACTGAACGTATAAAACAAAAATTAGAACCATTACATTCTGTAATGCTTCGTTGTCGATTACCTGGGGGAATTATTTCATCACAACAATGGCTAGCTATTGATGCATTCGCTAATGATAAAACTATTTACGGCAGCATTCGTTTAACGAATCGTCAAACGTTTCAATTGCATGGCATTCTTAAAAAGAATATTAAACTAAGTCATAAAATATTGCATCAAATAGGTCTAGATTCATTAGCTACCGCTAACGATGTGAATCGTAATGTACTCTGTACTTCAAATCCTCTTGAATCAAAATTGCATCAAAAAGTTTATAATTTAGCAAAAAAACTTTCTGAACATTTATTACCTCGTACTAAAGCTTATGCAGAAATTTGGTTAGATAATAAAATGATAGATACAACAGATGTAGAACCTATCTTAGGTAAAACATATTTACCTAGAAAATTTAAAACTACAATAGTCATTCCTCCCTATAACGATGTTGATTTACATGCAAATGACCTTAATTTTATAACTATTATACAACATGGTAAATTAATTGGTTTTAATGTATTGATAGGAGGTGGTTTATCGATAGAACATGGTAATAAAGATACTTATCCTCGTACCGCTACTGATTTTGGTTACATTTCAGTTGACAATATACTAGAAGTAGCTACTGCAGTTGTTACCATTCAACGTGATTGGGGTAATAGAAGTAATCGCAAAAATGCCAGAACAAAATATACGTTAGATCGTGTAGGTATTGAAAAGTTTAAAAAAGAGATAGAAATACGTGCTAATATGGAGTTTAAACCAAGTTACCCTTATAAAATAATTAGTCGTGGTGATAGAATTGGTTGGATCAAAGGTATAGATAACAAATGGCACTTAACTGTATTTATTGAAAATGGGCGTATCCTTGATTATCCAGGATATCATTTAAAAACAGGTATTAATGAAATAGCAAAATTTCATAACGGTAATTTTCTTTTAACTGCCAATCAAAATCTAATTATCACTGGTATATCAGAAGACAAAAAACAGAAAATAGAATCAATTGCATACAGATATGGATTAATAAATAATATATCTTTGCAGAGAAAAAATTCAATGGCTTGTGTATCATTTCCTACATGTCCTTTAGCTATGGCAGAAGCTGAACGTTTTCTGCCAAGTTTTGTAACGAAAATTGAAAATATCATGCAATCTTATGGTGTAGGAGATAAATATATAATATTACGTGTTACTGGTTGTCCTAATGGTTGTGGACGTGCTATGTTGGCTGAAATTGGTTTAGTAGGAAAAGCAATCGGTCGCTATAATTTACATATTGGAGGTAACAGGATAGGTACAAGAATTGCACGAATGTATCGTGAAAATATCAATGAAACTGAAATCATTGCTACTATTTCTGAATTAATAGAACAATGGTCTAAAGAAAGCTATCATGAAGAAGATTTTGGTGATTTTGTAATAAGAGTTGGAATAATAAAACCAGTATTAAATCCAGCAAATGATTTTTGGGAATAAAATAAATGCTTCAATTAGATCTTTCAGTGTTTAATAAAATACCACAAGCAGAGTGTAAAAAAAAATTAGATGATATTAATATACAATTAGAAACTATTGTAGCGAAAGATCGTATTATTTGGGCGTTAGAAAATTTACCAGGTACATATGCATTGTCTTCTAGTTTTGGTATTCAATCTGCTGTTTCTTTACATTTAATTACAAGTTTAAAACCTAATATTCCAATAGTACTAATAGATACTGGATATTTATTTCCGGAAACATATCAATTTATTGATGAATTGGTTGATAAACTTAATTTAAATTTACATATTTTTCGATCTGAAATTTCACCAGCTTGGCAAGAAATGCGTTATGGTAAATTATGGACACAAGGTATAAAAGGTATTAATAAATATAATCTGATAAACAAAATAAAACCTATGAATTATGCTATTAAATCTTTAGGTATAAAAACTTGGTTTTCCGGATTAAGGCGTACTCAATCCATTAGTAGATCAGATTTATCTATATTACAAATTCAACGTGGTATTTTTAAAGTATTGCCTATTATAGACTGGGATAATCGACAAGTTCATAAATATTTGAAAAAGTATAACCTGAAATATCATCCTTTGTGGGATAGAGGTTACTTATCAGTAGGTGATGTACATATGACACAACCTTGGAAACCAGGTATGAAAGAAGAAGAAACACGTTTTTTTGGAATAAAGCGTGAATGCGGGATTCACGAAGATTAAAATCCTATTTATTAATAATGTATTAGGATTATTTGAATTAAAGTATCTCATCAATTTAGGATATTCCCATTTATTCTCTTCAGTAACTACTAATGCTAATTCATCATTTAATTTCAATAAATACATATAAGTATAATTTAAATTAACAAAATATTTTAATATTAAGGTTAAAGTGAATTATTTACCTATTTTTGTTAATTTAAATTGTCGTCCAGTCTTAGTAATTGGTGGAGGAATTATTGCTAAAAGAAAAATTGAACAATTACATCGTGCTGGTGCACATATAAAAATAGTTGCTAGTAATATTTGTAATGAACTAAGAAAATTAATAACAATATATAACATCGAATGGATATCTACTAAATTTGATCCTATACAAATAGATAAAGTATTTTTAGTAATAGCAGCAACTAATGATAACGTTCTTAATAAAAAAATTTATCAAGAGGCTAATATTAGATATAAATTAGTTAATATAGTAGATGATAAATCTAATTGTAATTTTATATTTCCTGCTATTGTCAATCGTTCTCCAATATTAATAGCAATATCTTCAAGTGCAACATCTCCTGTACTTGCAAGAATATTACGTGAAAAATTAGAAGCCTTATTACCTAAAAATATTAGCGAAATAGCATTAATAGCAGGTCAATATAGAAAAAAAATTAAAGAACGTTTTACCTATTTATCAGACAGACGTCGTTTTTGGGAACGTATGTTTAATGGAGCATTTATTTATCAAATATCGCAAGGCAATTTAAATAAAGCAAAATTTATTTTACATAATGAATTACAAAACAAATTAGATAATCAAGGAAAAATTGCCCTGGTAGGTGCTGGACCCGGAGATAGTAGTTTATTAACTTTACGTGCATTACAGATAATCCAATTAGCTGATGTAGTACTATATGATAATTTAGTTAGTAAAGAAGTATTAGAATTAGTACGTAGAGATGCTGATCTTATCAGTGTAGGCAAAAGTTTCGGTGCCCATATTGTGTCACAACAAGAAATTAATGTAATGTTAGTAAAGTTAGCATTGCAAGGTAAATATGTAGTTAGATTAAAAGGTGGAGATCCATTTATTTTCGGTAGAGGGGGTGAAGAACTTCAAGCTGCAAAAAAAGCTGGTATTCCATTTCAAGTTGTTCCTGGAATAACAGCAGCTATAGGTGCTACTGTTTATGCGGGCATTCCTTTAACTCATCGTGATTATGCACATAGTGTAGTATTTATTACAGGTCATTGTAATTTAAAGAAAAATATTATTAATATTGATTACTCCATGCAAAAACGACAAACATTAGTAATTTATATGGGTACTATAAAAGCAAGCGAAATTAGTAGTGTTTTAATCGACAAAGGTTTTGTCAAATCTACTCCTGTGGCTGTTATTAGTAAAGGAACAAGCAATGATCAGCAAGTGTTAATTGGTACTCTAGAACAATTAGGATCATTAGCAGCATCTGCATTTACTCCGGCGCTCATAGTAATTGGAGATGTAGTTAGTCTTCATAAACAGTTAGCTTGGTTTGATGGCATCGTTCAATATAAACTTCGTGAATCTTCTATTATTAATTTATCATGAGGCAATAGCATGGATTTTAAGAAACTAAATCATATATATCAATTAGAAGCAGAAAGCATATATATAATTCGAGAAGTGATAGCAGAATTTGTAAATCCGGTAATGATGTATTCTATCGGTAAAGATTCTTCTGTGATGTTACATTTAGCACAAAAAGCTTTTTATCCCTCGACTATTCCGTTTCCTTTATTGCATATAGATACTGGTTGGAAATTTAATGAAATGTATGATTTTCGTGATCGTACTACAAATTCAATAGGAGCTGAGTTAATAGTATATCGCAATATAAAAGGTGTGGAAATGGGTATAAATCCTTTTATACATGGTAGTACAAAATATACTGATATTATGAAAACAGATGCACTAAAACAAGCATTAAATAAGTATAAATTTGATGCAGCATTTGGGGGTGCACGCCGTGATGAAGAAATGTCTAGAGCAAAAGAGCGTATTTATTCTTTTAGGGATAGATTTCATCGTTGGGATCCAAAAAATCAGCGACCTGAAATGTGGAATAATTATAATGGACAAATTAATAAAGGTGAAAATATTAGAGTATTCCCTTTGTCTAATTGGACTGAGTTAGATATTTGGCAATATATTCTTTTAGAAAAAATTGAAATTGTACCACTTTATTTTTCTGCATTACGTCCTGTAATTAAAAGAGATAATATGCTTATTGTAATAAATGATAATAGAATTAATCTTAAAGAACATGAATTAATAGAAAAAATTATGGTACGTTTCCGTACACTAGGATGTTGGCCTGTAACTGGAGCTATTGAATCTAAAGCACAAACATTAGAAGATATTATAGAAGAGATATTGTTATATAAAACTAGTGAACGTAAAGATCGTTTAATTGACATAGATCAATCAAATTCAATGGAACAGAAAAAAAAACAAGGTTATTTTTAAGGAATATTATATGAGCACTATAGTTGAAGATACAAAGCAGATAATTAAAAAAGATAGCATAAAAGCTTGGTTATTTTCACAACAAAGTAAAGATTTATTACGTTTTCTTACATGTGGTAGTGTAGATGATGGTAAAAGTACTTTGATTGGTCGTTTATTACATGATTGTTGTTATATATATGAAGATCAATTATCATTACTTTATACTGATAGTAAACGTTATAATATTCAAGGTGAACAACTTAACTTAGCATTACTTGTTGATGGATTACAAGCTGAACGTGAACAAGGAATTACAATTGATGTAGCATATAGGTATTTTTCTACAGTAAAACGTAATTTTATTATTGCGGATACACCAGGACATGATCAATATACACGCAATATGGTAACAGGTGCATCAAATTGTCAACTAGCAATTATATTGGTAGACGCACGTAAAGGAATAATAGATCAAACTCGTCGTCATAGTTTCATATCTACTCTATTGAATATCAAACACTTAATAGTAGCTATTAATAAAATGGATTTAGTTAATTATAATTCAGACATATTTGATAATATCACACAAGAATATCTAAATTTTGCAAAAAAAATATCACAAAATTTAGATATAAATTTTGTTCCAATTTCAGCTCTTAGAGGTGATAATATAGTAGTTAAGAGTGAAAAAATGTCTTGGTATAATGGTTTTTCTTTGTTGGATATATTAGAAAATATCAATATAAATAATTGTATGAAAAACCAATCTATGCGTTTTCCAGTTCAATATGTGAATTATGTTAGAGCAGGTTTTCGTGGTTATTCTGGTACTTTAGCATCTGGAATTATAAAAGCTGGACAAAGTATTAGAGTACTTCCATCTGGTATTAAATCAACTATAGAACGCATTGTAACTTTTGATGGTGATTTAAAAGAAGCTACCGCAGGTAAAGCAATTACTTTAATTTTAAAAAAAGAAATTGATATTAGTAGAGGAGATTTAATTGTAGATGTTAATACTAATATCATGTCAGCAAAGTCTGCTATTGTTAATGTTGTGTGGATGTCAGAAAAATGTATGAAAGAACAGCAAAGTTATTACATTAAAATAGCTGGTAAAAAAGTCGTTATTCATGTAGAAAATATAATACATAAAATCGATATAAATTCTTTAGAAACATACAAAGTTAATAGCTTATCATTAAATAGTATTGGTTTAGTGAAAATACTTTTTGAGGAACCAATAGTTATAGACAGATATGATCAAAATCCAATAACTGGAGGTTTAATTTTTATAGACCGTATCAGTAATGCTACTACGGGTGCAGGAATGATTATCGAACCTAAATATGATTTGAATAATTACAAAGATAAATATAGCAATTTTGAAATAGAATTAAACTCTTTGGTGCGTAGCCATTTTCCACATTGGCATGTACGTGATTTATTGGCGAAATAAACATAATGCAACAAAATAAAAATACATTTTGGCGCCAGTATATTATTACTAGAGAATTAAGAGAAAAGAAAAATGGACATAAAGGAATATTATTATGGTTTACTGGACTATCTGGATCAGGCAAATCTACTATTGCATGTTATTTAGAACAAAAATTATACCAAATTGGTATTAACACTTATTTATTAGATGGCGACAACTTACGTCATGGATTATGCAGTGATCTTGGTTTTAATAATTTTGATCGTAAAGAAAACATACGTCGTGTAGGTGAAGTTGCAAAATTAATGGTAGATGCTGGTTTATTAGTTCTTGCTGCTTTTATTTCTCCTTGTCGGAAACAACGTAGAATTGTAAGAAATTTATTCAATAAAAATCAGTTTATTGAAATTTTTGTAAATACTCCTCTATCTATTTGTGAATCTAGAGATCCCAAAAAGTTATACAAACTAGCTCGTTCTGGAAAATTATTAAATTTTACTGGTATTGATAGTAGTTATGAAATTCCAGAGAAACCAGAAATTCAATTAAACGGTGAAGTACCAGTTAGCACATTAGTTGATAAGTTAATAAAATTCCTTAATAGTCGTAATATTATTTAATTTTAAATAAAATATATAAAAACTATTATAATAATATTTGATATTTCAGTATTAATTAATACAAACTTTTTTAATTAAACAATTTTATTAAAAGATATTGTTAAATTTAATGTTTGAAAAATCATTTGTTAACTATCAAAATAAAAATTACTACTATTGAAAAAATGAAAAATTTATTTAGTAAAAAAGATATTGTAGCTATAGTACCGGCTGCTGGTATTGGTAAACGTATGAAAATCAAATATCCAAAACAATATGTAATTATTGGTCAATATACTATTATTGAACACTGTATTCTTAACTTGCTTGCTAATCCTCATATTAAACAAATTATTGTTGTCTTAAATTATAATGATCAATATTTTTATAAACTACCTTTATCTCATAATAATCAAATAATATGTGTTATAGGCGGTAAAACTAGAGCTCAATCGGTATTATCAGGACTAAAGGCTGCATATGGTACTACAAATTGGGTATTAGTACATGATGCATCAAGACCTTGCTTACATATAAATGATCTAACTAATTTAATACAAATACGTGAAAAAAGTAATATTGGCGGTATTTTAGCTACACCTGTAGTTGATACACTAAAACTTAGTCAACATAATAAAAATATTATTAACAAAACAGTAAAACGCAAAAATTTATGGCGCGCTTTAACACCACAATTATTTTCTTATTCATTATTAAAATTTTGTTTAACAAAAACTTTAAAAGAAGGTATAAATGTTAACGATGAATCTTCTGCATTAGAATATTGCGGTTATTACCCTATGTTAATTCAAGGACGTAACGATAACATAAAAGTAACTTATCCAGAAGATATATTATTAGCAGAGTTTTATATTAATAAAAATTTTTCACAGGATATTAAATAATGCGTGTTGGTCATGGTTTTGATGTTCATGCTTTTGGTGGTGTTAAACCCCTTATTCTTGGAGGGGTAAATATAAATTTTAAATATGGCTTGATAGCACATTCTGATGGTGATGTTGTTTTACATTCACTAATCGATGCTCTTTTAGGAGCTTCTTCTATGGGAGATATAGGAAATTTATTTCCAGATGATAACTTACGTTTTAAAGGAATTAATAGTTGTTATTTATTGCGTGAAACTTGGAAATATATTGTTTTAAAAGGTTATTTTATAGGAAATATAGATTTAACAATAATAGCACAGGTTCCAAAACTTTTACCTTATATTAATCAAATGTGCATTAATATTTCAAAAAACCTTAATTGTCAAATAGATAAAGTGAATATTAAAGCTACTACAACTGAAAAATTAGGTTTTATAGGTCGTGGTGAAGGAATTGCATGTGAGGCAATAGTTTTGTTATTAAATAATTGATATCAATAAAAAATATTTTTATTATATTGTTTATCACTAGTTTTTTTCAGCTAATAATTTTTTATACGTCTTAATAATATATCATCTTTTTTATCAATGTAAATTTATTTATCATTTCAGACAAGCAGATTTTAAATACTATCTAATTAGTATTTTAATAATTTTTATATAAATTTATTAAAAAATTTATATAAAAAATCATATAAATTTTAATTCCAATAAAGTCTAACGATAACTATAATTAATAATTTAATAGTTATAGAATATTAATCACGATTACTTGTATTTAAAAAAAAATAATTATAAAATGAACTGGCGTATCATTTTATATAGATATAAATTATTAAACAAATTTAATCATAATTAACAGTCTAAATATTATAAAACATGTAAAATTTACATTAATAAAATAAAAAAAGCTTGTATTTAATTTTATTAAATACATTTGTTAGAATTTTATTAATTTAAAATATTTTTATTACAAAATGGATTGTTTAATACAATTAATTTTTTCTTAAAATATTGATGTAGATAAATTATATAGATAATTGATGTTGTAAAAATAAAATTATTAAATCGGTATTGTAAATTATTTATTTAATAAAGGATAATGTATTTATATTATGAATAATATTATGTTTACATAGTATCCTAAAAATTATTTGATGAATTATTGATAACCCTTAATCTTCTTTTAAGAATTATTAACAATAATATGGGTTAGAAAAATATAAAAATTAAGTTCTATAAGGATATTGCTATTATGAATAATTTAGTTAAAAGCCTAAAAGGAAAAATCCGTAAATCGTTGTTTTAATTATTACAGCGTTAATCGGGCAAAAATAGTTTTTTGCCTTACCACGGGTAGGACCTAGTTATGAGTCAGGATATACTTAAATTAAATAAAATACATGAACATCATGAACATATAGAGATTGAAGAAGTAATCAAAAGTGAAATTTTTGATGATAATAATTTTATTGAAACTGAATCAGGAGATGAAGAAATTCTTGAAGAAGAAATATTACCAGGAACTACTCAACGTATTTTAGATGCAACACAGCTATACCTTGGTGAAATAGGTTATTCTCCTTTGTTAACTGCAGAGGAAGAAATTTTATTTGCACGTCGTGCAATAAAGGGTGATGTTCCTTCTCGTCGTCGCATGATTGAAAGTAATTTGCGCTTAGTAGTTAAGATTGCTCGTCGTTATAGCAATAGAGGAATGGCATTACTAGACTTAATTGAAGAAGGTAATCTCGGTTTAATTCGTGCTGTGGAAAAATTTGATCCAGAACGTGGTTTTCGCTTTTCAACATATTCTACTTGGTGGATTCGTCAAACTATAGAAAGAGCAATTATGAACCAAACTCGTACTATTCGTTTACCTATTCATATTATGAAAGAACTAAATGTTTATTTACGTACCGCACGTGAACTTTCTCATCAGCTTGATCATGAACCAAGCGCAGAAGAAATTGCAGAGAAATTAGATAAACCAGTTGATGATGTAAATCGGATGTTAAAACTAAATGAACATATTACTTCAGTTGATATGCCTTTAGGTATAGATTCTGAAAAAGCATTGTTAGATGTTTTAGCAGATGAAAAGGATAATGGTCCTGAAAATGCTACTCAGGATGATGACATGAAGCAAAGTATTATTAAATGGTTATTTGAACTGAGTATTAAACAAAGAGAAGTGCTATCACGTCGTTTTGGTTTATTAGGATATGATGCATCGACTCTTGAAGATGTTGGTCGTGAAATTGGCTTAACTCGAGAAAGAGTTCGCCAAATTCAAGTCGAAGGGTTACGTCGTCTTCGTGAAATATTGCAATCTCATGGTCTTAATATTGAATCTTTATTTAGAACATAATATATTTAATTATTTTAATAACATATACATTATTGCATATATTATTTAAGTATTAACAATATAAGTATATAAGTCAAATTATTGATTTTAAAATATAAATCAAATCAAGAGCTTCATGTGGCGTTAAATTATCTGGATTTATTTGTTTTATTATATTTGTGATTGATGTACTTTTTTCTACTGTTTGTTTTTGAAGGTTACTAGTTGTTGAGTTAGAGTGAAAATGATAATTTTCCATCTCTAACTCATTTAATTTATCTTTTGCCAACTTAATAAGTTCCTTAGGAATACCAGCTAATAAAGCAACAGAAAAACCATAACTTTTATTCATGCTTCCCTTTTTAACAGTATGCATAAATGCTATATTATCTTCATATTCTATAGCATCAAAGTATACATTGATTACTCCTTGCATGTTATTTTTTAAAAATGTAAGTTCAAAATAATGTGTTGCAAACAATGTAATAGATTTAATTTTATTTACTATATAATGAGCACATGACCAAGCAAGAGATAATCCATCATAAGTTGAAGTACCCCTGCCAATCTCGTCCATAAGAACTAAACTGTTATTAGTTGCATTATGTAAAATATTTGCTGTTTCTGTCATTTCAACCATAAAAGTTGATCTTCCAGAGGCTAAGTCGTCTGATGCTCCAATTCTTGTAAAAATACGATCAAAATTTCCTATTAATGATTTTTTAGCTGGTACAAAACTTCCAATCCAAGCCATTAATACTATCAAAGCAGTCTGACGCATATACGTACTTTTGCCACCCATGTTTGGTCCAGTAATAATTAACATTCTATTTTCTGTTGATAACAATAGTGAATTAGGAATAAATGGTTCTGTTGATACACTTTCTATAACTGGATGACGACCATCTGTAATATTTATTATAGGATTTTGTTGTAATTTAGGTCTATGATAATTAAGATTCCAAGCACGTTCTGCGAGATTTGTTAAAACATCAAGTTCAGCTAATGATTGAATACTAAGCTGTAGTAGTTCAATATAAGGTATAAAATAATCAAATATTGATTCATATAAATATTTTTCTAAAATTAAGCATTTTTCTTTAGAAATTATTATCTTATTTTCATATGTTTTTAATTCAGGAATGATATAACGATTAATATTTTTTAATGTTTGACGTAGTATGTAATGTTTTGGAATTTTATTAATATGGTTTCTATTGATCTGAATATAATAACCATATATAGAATTATACCCTATTTTTAATGAATCTAATCCTAATATTTTGCGTTCTTTTATTTCTAATTGCTCTAAATAATCTTTTGCACCATTTGCTAAATCACGCCATTTATCAAGCTCTTCATTATAACCTTTAGCAATAACACCTCCATCTCGAATAAGTATAGGAGGAAATTCTACTATCGCTATTTCCAATAAATTACATAATTTTTTAAATTCTCCTATCTGTTTGAATATTGCGTTTAATTTTTCTGTTTTAAAATTAGATGAAATTTTTTTTAAATGAGGTAATTGTCGGAAAGCGGTACGTATTCTAACGAAATCACGAGGTTTTGCATTACGAAGGGATATGCGTGCTAGTATACGTTCTATATCTCCTATTTGTTGTAAAATAGGTTGGATTGTTTTATATGAGTTTTGTAATTCTAAAATGGATTCCTGACGATGATTAATAATTGCAATATTACGGACTGGTTTTTGCAACCATCTTTTTAACATCCTATTACCCATAGAAGTTGATGTTTTATTTAATAATTCATACAATGTATTTTTTGTTCCACCGTCTAAATTGCTTATAATTTCTAGATTACGACATGTATCATAGTCAATTATGATGTGATCTTTTGGGTGTTCTAATGTTATTGATTTTATATGAGGTAATAATTCAGTACATTGAGTATTTTTTACATATTGTAATAGACAACCAGCTGCTCTTAAAGCTAAACAAGCTTGTTCAACACCAAAACATTTTAATTCTTTAGTACCAAATTGTAAAGTTAATTGTTGGTATGCAGTGTCAATTTCAAATTCCCATAATGGACGACTTCTTAAACCACGAAAATTTTTAATTAAATGAAAATTTTTAAAATTTTCAGGATATAATAATTCCGAAGGGTTAGTTTTACATAATTCTATAGCTAAAATATCAAAATTAACTAATTCTTTGATACGAAAATTACCAGAACTAATCTCTAAATTAGCATAACCATAATTACATTGATCTTCTATAATACATGCTATTATATTTTCATTTTGTTCTTGTAATAGACATTCATCACTAATAGTGCCAGGTGTAATAATACGAACAACTTTACGCTCAACTAATCCGCTATTCTGTGAAGAACTAGCAAGTTGCTCACAAATTGCTGCAGATTCACCAAATTGTATCAATTTGGCTAAATAGTTATCAATATTATAATAAGGTACACCTGCCATAGGAATTGGTTTACCAGCTGATTTTCCACGTTTAGTTAAAGATATTTCTAGGAGTTGAGATGCGCGTTCGGCATCATCATAAAATAATTCATAGAAATCACCCATTCGATAAAATAGTAGCATATTGGGATATTTAGCTTTAATTTTTAAGTATTGTTGAATCATAGGAGTATGTATACAATCATTCATTATCTTTCTCTTTTTGATTAAATTTTAAAAATTTATGTTAAAATAGTACAATGATATTATATTAATTTTTAAAATTTTTTTGATATATAGAATATAATCAATTAATCATCATTATTATGATGTAATCTATTTTTTTATTTATTAAATATTTATTTTTGAATCAATAAAGATTGCGATGTTTTTTATATTATTATGAAATTTTATAAAATTATTATTTACGTTAGCAATGAAAACATAGATAAGGAATTATATTTTGCATAAATCACTGCTAATTAGCAAACAAATTGGTATAAAACTAAAAATAAAATCAGCAACTGTTTCATGTGCTGAATCTTGTACAGGTGGTTGGATTTCCAAAATTTTTACTGACACAGTGGGTAGTTCTAGTTGGTTTGAATTTGGTTTTATAACTTATAGTAATAAAGCTAAGGAGAAATTACTAGGAATAGATAATACTTTATTGATAAAATTTGGTGGAGTAAGTGAAGTAATTGTACGTGAAATGGCTTTAGGAGCCCAACGAAAATCAGGGTCTTCTTATTCTATTGCAGTTAGTGGTATAGCTGGTCCCAACAGCGTAAATTTTGAAAATCCAGTTGGTAAAGTATGGTTTGGTTTTGTTAGACCAGATAATAAAGTTTTTACCATTTACCATCTTTTTAAAGGTAATCGTGAATTAATTCGCCGTCAGTCTGTATATTGGGCATTACAAATATTTTATAATGAATTTCTGGCAAATATAATTACTAAGTAATTAGTTAATAAAAAAAGGAGATTAAATGGCAATTGATGAGAATAAAGAGAAAACACTAGCCGCTGTACTATCTCATATTGAAAAACAATTTGGTAAAGGCTCTATAATGCGTTTAGGAGAAGACCGTTCAATGAATGTAGAAACTATATCGACAGGTTCTTTATCATTAGATATTGCATTAGGTGCAGGAGGTCTTCCTTTAGGTCGTATTGTAGAAATATATGGTCCTGAATCATCTGGTAAAACTACATTAACGCTTCAAGTTATTGCAGCCGCTCAACTTAAAGGAAAAACTTGTGCTTTTATTGATGCTGAGCATGCTTTAGATCCAACTTATGCTAAAAAACTTGGTGTTGATATTGATAATTTATTATGTTCGCAACCAGATACTGGCGAACAAGCATTAGAAATTTGTGATGTTTTAGCACGTTCAGGTGCTGTAGATGTTATAGTTGTTGATTCTGTAGCCGCATTAACTCCTAAAGCGGAAATTGAAGGTGAAATAGGTGCATCCCATATGGGACTTGCAGCACGTATGATGAGTCAAGCAATGCGTAAGTTAGCTGGTAACCTTAAACAATCTAATACTTTATTAATATTTATAAATCAAATTCGTATGAAAATAGGTGTTATATTTGGTAATCCAGAAACTACTACTGGTGGTAATGCGCTAAAATTTTATGCTTCTATTCGTCTTGATATTCGTAGAATTGGTGTAATTAAAGAAGGAGATAATGTTATTGGTAGTGAAACTCGTGTTAAAGTAGTAAAAAATAAAATAGCAGTTCCATTTAAGCAAGCTGATTTTCAAATTATGTACGGAGCAGGTATCAATATTTTTGGTGAATTAATAGATTTAGGTGTAAAACATGGAGTAGTTGATAAATCAGGTTCTTGGTATAGTTATAAAGAACACAAAATTGGTCAAGGTAAATTAAATGCTAGTGAATTTTTAAAAAATCACACGACAATAGCGAATAAAATAGATACAGAATTGCGTGAAATGCTATTAAACACTAATCTTAATAAATTAATTGAATCTTCTAATAATAAACAGCTTGAAAATTCGTTTAATAAAAATAATGAGGTTTTGTAATATCATTTTTCTATGTAAAAATATTCAATTCTACCTTTCTAGACGATATTTCAATATTTCATAATTAACAATACTAATTTTAATTTATTTTTAATATTTGGATATAAAATATATATTTTTTAGTAAAAAAATAAAAATTTTATTATTAACTCTATATAACAGGATATGAATGACTATATGATTAAAAGTACTAATGAGGTCCGTCAAATGTTTCTCGATTTTTTTCGTAGTAAAGGGCATAAAGTTTTAGATAGTAGCTCATTAGTACCTGATAATGATCAAACTTTACTATTCACAAACGCTGGAATGAATCAATTTAAGAATGTATTTCTTTCTATAGAACAACCTTATTATAAACGTGTTGTAACTTCTCAACGTTGTATTAGAGCTGGTGGAAAACATAATGATTTAGAAAATGTAGGATATACTGCAAGACATCATACTTTTTTTGAAATGCTTGGTAATTTTAGTTTTGGTGATTATTTTAAAAAAGAAGCTATTTTATTTGCATGGGAATTGCTAACACACAATGATTGGTTTAATATTCCTGAAAATCGTTTATTAGTGACTGTTTATGAATCAGATCATGAAACTTACGATATTTGGACCAATGAAATTGGTATACCACATAATAGAATTATTAGAATTGGCAACGAACAAGGTATATCATATTTATCAGATAATTTTTGGCAAATGGGAGATACTGGTCCTTGCGGTCCTTGTAGTGAAATTTTATATCATTATAATGATCATGATTCAGAACATACAGTAAATTGTGATTTAAAATCAAATGATAATAATTATCTTGAATTATGGAATATAGTTTTTTTACAATTTGATCGTCAATCAGATGGAACAATGTTGCCATTGTTAAAGCCTTTTATTGATACTGGTATGGGTCTTGAACGTATAACTTCCGTAATTCAAAATGTTCAATCTAATTATGAAATTGATTTTTTTAAAAAATTGATTGAAAAAATAGCGCAAATAATTGGTACTAAAGATATTAATAATAATTCTCTTAAAGTCATTGCTGATCATATACGTTCTTCTGTATTCTTAATTGCAGATGGCGTTTTTCCTTCTAATGAAAATCGTGGATATGTTTTACGTCGTATTATTCGACGTGCGATACGACATGGATATATGATGGGATCTAAAAAAAATTTTTTTCATTTATTAGTTAAACCTTTAATTGAAATTTTAAATGAAAAAAACAACCATTTAAATATACAACAAATTAAAATAGAAAATATATTAAAAATCGAAGAAGAACAATTTACTAAGACGTTAAAATTCGGTCTATCAATACTAAATAAAGAGATACTAAATTTAAAAAATAATAGTTTAGATGGAAAAACTATATTTCGTCTTCATGATACTTTTGGTTTTCCAATTGATTTAACTAAAGATATATGTAAAGAACGTAATATAAAAGTAGATGAAATAGGTTTTACAAAACAAATGAAATTACAGCAAATGCGTGCCCGCGAGTTTAATAAATTTGAACCAAATAATAATGATATCATAAAATCTAATATTAAATCTTATTTTAAAGGTTATAAACAACTTAATTTACTGAGTTTTATAAAATCAATTTACGTTTTAGGAAAAGAAGTAAGCTATATTTCAAATTTAGGACAAGATGCTATAGTTATTTTAGATAAAACTCCTTTTTATGGTGAATCTGGTGGTCAAATTGGGGATATAGGTATTTTAAAAACAAATAAAACTACATTTTTAGTAAAAGATACAAAGAAATATGGTAATACGATTTTTCATATAGGTATCTTATTATCAGGTATGTTATCTATTGGTGATTGTTGTAAAGCTGAAGTTAATTCAATAAATCGTAAACTTATTTCTATAAATCATTCATCAACTCATTTACTTCATTCTGCTTTGTATCAAGTTTTAGGTAGTCATATAGTTCAGAAAGGGTCATTAATAAATGATAGATACTTACGTTTTGATTTTCTACATTACAAACCTCTTACAAAGGACGAAATTAATAAAATTGAAGCAATAGTAAATAAACAAATTTTTTGTAACTTACCTATTACAACTAAAATTATGCGTCTTGATGAAGCAAAACTTCAAGGAGCAAAAATGTTATTTAAGGAAAAATACAGTCAAAATGTTAGGGTTGTTAAAATAGAAAACATTTCAATAGAATTATGTGGTGGTACACATGCATTACATACCAGTGAAATTGGTTTATTTTGTATTAAATCTGAGTGTGGAATTGCTTCAGGTATTCGTCGTATTGAAGCAGTAACTAGTAAAAATGCTTTTATTTATATAAATGAATTTAAAAAACAATTGTATAATATATCAAATTTAATGAATGTCAACATTAGTAATGTAGGTGAAAAAATTTACAGTGTAATAAATCATACAAAAACACTTGAAAAAGAAATAAAAATATTAAACGACAAACAAGCTAATCAATTAATTGATTTATTAATTGATAATGTTATTGAAATAAAAAATATTAAAATTTTAGTAAATAAAATTGATAATATTAATCCTCAAACATTAAATAATATAGTAATTAGACTAAGAAATAAATTAAATTCTTCGATTATAGTATTAGCTACAATAATTGACAATAAAATTTTATTAATAGTAAATATCACTCAAGATTTAACAAATCGTTTTAAAGCAAATGAGTTAATTAATTATTTAGCAAAGCAAATTGATGGCAAAGGAGGGGGTAGATCAGATTTTGCAAAAGGAGGTGGTAAAAAAATAACAGCATTAGAAAATACATTATTAAGTGTTAAACCATGGGTTACCAATCGATGCTAATGATATAGAAAAGAATGTCAGAAAAGATTCTTAGAGTTCTTTTCTATAATTAAAATTAATCTTTAATAAACCTAAATTAAAACAGTGTTCTTGAATACTAATATAAAGTGTATTGTATCATAGTATATTTATATACATCAATTTTATATAATTCATGATTACTATTTAATGTTCAATAACGAGTTATAAACAAAATGAATCCTTCATGTAAGTCCGATTCTTTTCATTTTTTAAGGAGCAAATAATGCTTATTCTAACTCGTCGAGTTGGTGAAACACTAATAATTGGCAATGAAGTAACTGTAACAGTATTAGGAGTTAAGGGTAATCAAGTTCGTATTGGTGTAACAGCTCCTAAAGAAATATCTGTACATCGTGAAGAAATTTATCAGCGTATTCGAACTGAAATTCAAACAAATATTTAATTAGAAAATTATTTGCCTCGCTAAAAACAAAGCGAGGCAAATAATTTTAAATAAATTATTTATTATTTTTTATTATAGTCTTTTAATTAATTTCATATAGAGACTATAATTAAATTAAAAAATATTTGACTTATTCTGATAGAAAAGTGATATAATCAATTTGATTAAAGCTCAATAAAAGCTCTAATAGGTGAGATGGCCGAGAGGCTGAAGGCGCTCCCCTGCTAAGGGAGTATGTAGTTAAAAACTACTCGAGGGTTCGAATCCCTCTCTCACCGTCGTCCTATTAATGCATCCGTAGCTCAGTTGGATAGAGTACTCGGCTACGAACCGAGCGGTCGGAGGTTCGAATCCTCCCGGATGCGATTACCTGATAAACAACAATAATTTGTATTTTTGTTTTCTTTTAATTGAATAATTTTCTTTATTTTAGAAAAATTTTATTTAAAATAAATGTTAAATTTATTCAATTTGCATTTTTTAACTAGTAATGTTATCAATTAATAATGATATTCCTTAAAAATCAATTAATTTTAAGCCGGAGGTTAATATGCTCCCGGATATATCTAATGCACTATCTTGGTTAGAAAATCATTCATATGTTTTAAAAAATATTAATCGTGGTATTGAACGTGAAACATTACGAGTGAAAAAAAATGGTAGCATTGCAACTAGTAAACATCCTAAAGCTTTAGGTTCAGCTCTTAAAAATGAATGGATAACAACAGATTTTGCTGAATCTTTATTAGAATTTATTACACCAGTAGATAACAGAATAGATTATATGTTATCTTTTTTAACTGATATTCATTGTTATGTTGCTCGAATATTAAGCAATGAACTTATGTGGCCATTGAGTATGCCTTGCAATATTAAAGATATAAGTACGATTAAATTGGCTAATTATGGAAAATCTAATATCGGTCTTATGAAAACTCTATATCGTAAGGGTTTAAAAAATAGATATGGTGCCATGATGCAAATCATATCTGGTATTCATTATAATTTTTCTTTACCAATTGCATTTTGGCAAGAATGGGCTAATTTACAAAATCTAAAAAATTGTAAAGAAACCATATCAACAGGATATTTAATATTGATTCGTAATTATTATCGCTTTGGATGGATTATACCGTATCTTTTTGGCGCTTCTCCAGCAATTTGTTCTAATTTTATAAAAAATAACAGTACAATTTTAAATTTCGAAACAAATAATAAAGATACTCTTTGGCTACCATATGCAACATCATTACGTTTAAGTAATATAGGTTATGATAATAATGCTCAAAATATATTAAAGATAACTTTTAATTCACTTAAAGAATATTCTAATACAATAAAACATGCATTAAATACACCATTAAATAAATTTGTAGAATTAGGAATAAATGATAAAAATGGAAAAAGAACTCAACTTAATACTAATATTCTTCAAATTGAAAATGAACTTTATTCACCAATACGTCCTAAATGTATTAATCGTTTTAATGAATCATATTCAAATGCACTTATAAAAAATGGAATTGAATATATAGAAATCCGATCTCTTGATATAAATCCATTTTCATCTATAGGTATTGATAAAATACAAGTTGATTTTCTTGATTTGTTTCTGATTTGGTGTATTTTATCGGATATATCTGAAATGAGTATTGAAGAACTTAAATATAATAGAGAAAACTGGAACATTGTAACATTAGAAGGAAGAAAACCAAATCAAAAAATTAATATAGGATGCAATAATCATAAATATCCTTTAGTAGATATAGGTAAAAAAATTTTCAGTGATCTATATAAATTAGCAGAAATTTTAGATAAAAATGAAAAAAATATGAAATATCAAAAAATTTGTGAACAGCTATTTTTATATTTTGAAAATCCAGATTTAACTTATTCAGCACGTATTCTAGATATTATAAAACAAAATGGTATGATTAAAACTGGTATTTCTTTATCAAAAAAATATCATAATTTACTCTGTTTAGAACCGCTAAATTTGATAACAGAAGAAGATTTTAAAATTAAAGCAAAACAATCTATTTTTGAACAGAAAAATATTGAAAATAATGATTTATTAAATTTTGAAAATTATATAAACAATTTACGTATTAGGAATAGTATTTAATTTTTTATAAAATAATTATTTTGCAAAACAATATTATTAAGTAATACATAATAATGAAATTATTAGATAGTTTTAGAGTTGATCATATAGTGATGAATGTAATATCAGTTTGTTTATTTAAGGTATTAAAAATACTTAACAAAGATTTAATTATTGTTTTCGATTTAAGATTCTGTAAAACAAATACAAATATGCTTACAAAATGTTAAATAAGTATTTTTGAATATATTCTTGCAAAAATTTATGCGTAATTACATTAATGATAATAAAATAATTATGGATATTTTCCAATTAGATATAATACTAGCTTTATATTATTTTTAATGAGCAATATTTAGCATTAAAGATAATTAAATAAATTACTAATTGTACATGATCAAACAAAAAATTAGTTATAACTTTGTGTT
Source organism: Candidatus Pantoea edessiphila (assembly GCF_002933315.1). Taxonomy (GTDB): domain Bacteria; phylum Pseudomonadota; class Gammaproteobacteria; order Enterobacterales; family Enterobacteriaceae; genus Pantoea_C. The sequence goes on along the minus strand of NZ_PDKT01000004.1, from coordinate 12,263 downwards.
ATAATTAAATAAATAGATTTAAACTCCATACTAATTAATTTTTAAGTGAGATACAATTGTTTGACAATCTAACTGATCGCTTATCAAAAACTTTAAAGAATATCAGTGGCAAAGGTAGATTAACAGAAGAAAATATACGACAAACTCTTCATGAAGTTCGCATAGCATTATTAGAAGCTGATGTTTCTTTACCTGTAGTTCGCAGCTTTACTAAAGCTGTAGAAGAAAAAGCAATAGGTCAAGAAGTAAATAAACGAATGACGCCAGGACAAGAATTTATTAAGATTGTTAGGAATGAACTAATTATAGCTATGGGTGAAAAGAATAACAATATTAATCTATCAGTTGCACCACCAGCTATTATATTATTAGTTGGTTTACAAGGTACTGGCAAAACTACTAGTGTTGCTAAAATTGCTAATTTCTTGCATGAAAAATTTAAAAAAAAAGTGTTAACAGTTTCTACTGATATTTATCGTGCAGCAGCGATAAAACAACTAGAAACATTATCAAGTCAAATTAATGTAGATTTTTATCCATCAAATTTTAACCAAAAACCAATTGATATTGTGCAGAATGCTTTAAAAGAAGCAAAGATTAAGTGTTATGATGTTTTGTTGATAGATACAGCTGGTCGTCTACATATCAATGATTATATGATGGATGAGATCCAACAAATACATAAATTAATTAATCCTATAGAAACTTTATTTGTAGTTGACGCTATGATGGGTCAAGATATTGCTAATGCGGCAAAAATTTTTGATAAAAAGTTATCTCTTACTGGAATAATTTTGACTAAAGCAGATAGTGATGCAAGAGGAGGATCAGCATTATCAGTTCGTCACATAACTGGGAAACCAATTAAATTTATGGGTGTAGGTGAAAAAATAGAAGCATTAGAGCAGTTTTATCCAGAACGCATAGTTTCTCGTATTCTTGGCATGGGAGATATTTTATCATTAATAGAAGATATAGAAAATAAATTAGATGTTGAACAAGTAGAAAATTTAACTAAGAAAATGAAAAAAGGAGATAAATTTGATCTTAGTGATTTTTTTCAACAATTAAAACAAATACGTAAAATAGGAAATATATCTGATTTAGTAAAAAAAATACCAGGTTTAGGAAAATTATCAAATAATATTAAACCAGAAATAAATGATAAAATATTAATTAATATGGAAGCAATAATTAATTCTATGACAATTAAAGAACGTGAAAATCCAGAAATTATTAAAGGTTCACGTAAACGTCGTATAGCTAATGGTGCTGGAGTGAAAGTACAAGATGTTAATCGCCTCATGAAGCAATTTACTGATATGCAAAATATAGTAAAGAAAATGAAAAAAAGCAGTATACATAAAATATCAAAATATATAAAAAATATGGTTCCACAAAATTTTTATAAAAATTAAATTACTAAATAAAAATTACATAATAACCTATTATAGGTTGATTTTTTATATTAATATAAGTAAAATGCGAGTTCTTTAATATGAAACACCCGATTCCATAGTGTATCAATTTAATTGATACACTATGGAATCGGGTGTTTCATTAAAAAAACAAGGAAAAATTATGGTTATAATTAGATTAGCAAGACATGGAGCAAAAAAACGTCCTTTTTATCAAGTCGTTGTTGCTGATAGTCGTAAAGCTCGTAATGGTTGTTTTATTGAAAAAGTCGGTTTTTTTAACCCAGTATATTGTGGTCAAGAAAAAAACCTAAATTTAAATTTAAAACGCATAGAATATTGGATAACTAAAGGCGCACAATTGTCAAATAAAGTTTATACATTAATTAAACAAGCAAAAATTTTCAAAAATACTAAGATAAAACAAGATGCACAAACAACTAATTAAAAAAACTATTAATGATCCTGTAATTATAGGTAAAATAGGAAGTGTATATGGTATTTTGGGATGGGTTAAAATATTCTCTTTTACCGAAAAACTAGAAAATATTTTTTACTACCAACCATGGTTTATTAAGATTAAAGATAAATGGCACATATTAAAAGTAAGTAATTGGAAATATCATAATAAATATATAATAACAAAACTAAAAAATATAGATAATAGAAACACTGCTGATAAATTAACTAACCATGATATTATAGTTGATTATACACAGTTGCCACCATTAAAAAATGGTGATTATTATTTGAAAGATTTAATAGGATGTAAGGTAATTAACATGGGAGGATATGACATAGGTACTATTATTGATTTTATAGAAAATAAAGCGAATTATATAATTGTTATTAAAAAAAAACAGATAGCAAATGCAATAAAAAAGAGCTTTTAATTCCGTTGATAAAGGAAAAAATAATTAAAAAAATAGATCTAAATACAAAAGTAGTTGAAGTAGATTGGGATATTTTCGTTTAATATCTAAAAAATAATTTTTCTATTTAATTATGTATTGTGAAATGCAAATTGGTATTATTAGTTTATTTCCAGATATATTTAAAATCATTACTAATTATGGAGTTATTGGTAGAGCTGTAAAAAAAGGATTAATAAAAATCCAAATTTGGAATCCTCGTGATTTTACATATGGAAAACATCATACAGTAGATGATCATCCTTATGGTGGTGGATCTGGAATGATAATGATGATGCAACCTTTAATTGATACTATTTACGTAGCAAAAACAAAAATAGGATGTAATGCAAAAGTAATTTACTTATCACCTCAAGGTCATAAGCTTAATCAAAAAAAAATTTGTGAATTAGCAAAACAAAAAGAATTAATTTTGGTATGTGGCCGTTACAAAGGTATAGATGAAAGAATAATTGAGTCTAAAATTGATGAAGAATTATCAATAGGTGATTATGTACTTAGTGGTGGAGAGCTACCGGCAATGATAGTCTCTGATGCAATTGCAAGATTAATTCCTGGAGTAGTAGGTAAATATGAATGTGTTAAACAAGATTCGTTTTTTAATGGATTATTAGATTGCCCTCATTATACTAGGCCTAAAATTTTACTAGGGAAAAAAGTTCCAGAAATATTATTATCTGGGAAACACTTTGAAATTTATCGTTGGAGGTTAAAACAATCGTTAGGCAGAACATGGTTAAGAAGACCTGAACTTTTAGAAAAATTAGTTCTTACTAAAGAAGAATTAAAATTATTAAATGAATTTAAAATAGAGATAAATAAAAAAACATAGTTTTAAAATATTGTATAAGAGATTTAATTATGAGTGAAATTATCAAGAAGTTAGAACAAGAACAAATGAATAAAAACATACCATATTTTCGTCCAGGTGATTCAGTAGAAGTGAGGGTGTGGGTAGTTGAAAGTTCTAAAAAACGTATTCAGTCATTCGAAGGAATTGTGATAGCTATAAAAAATCGTGGTTTAAATTCTTCTTTTACTATTCGAAAAATCTCTAATGGAGAAGGTATTGAACGTGTTTTTCAAACCTATTCTCCTGCCATTGATAGCATCTTGGTTAAACGTCATGGCGATGTCCGCAAAGCTAAACTATATTATTTACGTAAATTATCTGGAAAAGCTGCTCGTATTAAAGAACGTCTTAAATAAAAAGATATTGATTTATTAAATATGAAAGCTATTATAAGTAAGTAATTTTTTCATGATATGATGTTAATAATTATTCAAATTTATGATAAATAAATTAGCTAAATTTAACATTTATATGACATAATTATTTTAGTTTACTTTTAATTAAATATGTTTAATCATATAGACTAGTAAGTAAAGTAAAATGTATAAAAAACCAGTTAATATTTACATATGCTATTTTAATATTAAAATTACATTTGATTATAGTATTTAATTGCGCATATTACTAGTAGACGATTATTAAATAATTATTTTTATATTAAAAATACTATTTGAAATAAGACAATAATTTTAAAACTAGTGACAATATGGAGTACGCAATTATGCGAAGAGATGTACTGAATAATGTACATATTACTGATGAACAAATATTAATCACACCAGAAGAGCTTAAGTCAAAATTTCCTTTAACATCTCATCAAGAAACACAAATTGCCTCTTCTAGAAAGATAATTTCTGATATAATTTCGGGTAGAGATTTAAGATTATTAATAGTATGTGGTCCTTGTTCTATTCATGATATAGAAGCAGCAACTGATTACGCCAATAGATTGTATTCTATTACTAAAAAATTTCAGGATCAACTATATCTTGTTATGCGTGTATATTTTGAGAAACCTCGTACAACAGTTGGATGGAAAGGATTAATTAATGATCCTTACATGGATAATTCTTTTGATGTGGAAGCAGGATTATGTATAGCACGCAAATTATTGTTATCTTTGGTAGAAGTAGGATTGCCACTAGCAACAGAAGCATTAGATCCTAATAGTCCTCAATATCTTGGTGATTTATTTAGTTGGTCAGCGATAGGAGCTCGTACTACAGAATCACAAACTCATCGTGAAATGGCTTCTGGTCTTTCAATGCCAGTAGGCTTTAAAAATGGTACAGACGGTAGTTTAGATACAGCAATTAATGCTATGAGAGCTGCTTCAATGTCTCATCGCTTTGTCGGTATTAACCAATCTGGACAAGTATCTTTATTGCAAACTAAAGGTAATCCAGACAGTCATATTATTTTACGTGGAGGAAAATTACCTAATTATAGTCCTAATGATGTTGCTAAATGTGAAAAAGAAATGATTAAAGCAGGATTACATCCAGCTTTAATGATAGATTGTAGTCATGGTAACTCTAATAAAAATTACAAAAGACAAGCTTTGGTAGCTGAATCAGTAGTTACTCAAATTATAGATGGAAATCGTTCAATTATCGGTATTATGTTAGAAAGTCATATTAATGAAGGAAATCAACCATCTGAACAACACCGTAATGAAATGAAATATGGAGTTTCTGTAACTGATCCTTGTCTGAGTTGGGCATCAACAGAAAATATATTATATAATTTACAAAGAAATTTACGGGGAGTGCTATCAAAACGTTAAGGGAGTAATTATAATAAATGGTAGTGAATAGATTAGCAGGATTGCTTAGTAAAATTGATAAAATAGATAAAGATTTATTGAATTTGCTAGCTGATAGACTTGACTTAGTTAAAAAAGTTAGCAAATTAGATAGATTATGCAATTTATCTATTAATATGCCAGAAGAAGAAATTATAATATCCAATTTACGTAAAAAAGCCATAACAATTGGTATTTCACCTGATTTAATAGAAGATATATTACGTAGAATAATACAAGAATCTTACAGTAATAAAGAACATTTCAAAAAAATATGCCCTAACATGCGATCAATAGTAATAATTGGTGGCAATGGGAAAATGGGTAGTGTATTTAAAAGAATGCTAGTATTATCTGGTTATAACGTTAAAATACTAGAAAAAAACGACTGGAATCAAGCAAGCGATTTACTTTTTGATGCTGGTATGGTGATTATAAGCGTACCTATTCATGCAAGTTATGCAATCATTTCAAAACTAACATCATTGCCTAAAGACTGTATCTTAGTGGATATTATATCAGTAAAAATTGGTCCATTAAGAGCTATGCTTTCAGTACATAATGGGCCAGTATTAGGTTTACATCCAATGTTTAGTGCAGATAATTCTAATTTAGTAAAACGTTTAATAATTTGGTGTGATGGACGTCAATCAGAAGATTATCAGTGGTTTTTAGAACAAATTAAATCTTGGGGTATACGTATATATCGCATTGATGCAAAAGTACATGATTATAATATGTCTTTTATTCAAGCTCTACGTTATTTCACAACTTTTATGCATGGGTTTCATTTAAACAAAGAAAAAGTTGATTTACATCAACTTTTAACACTATCATCACCTATATATAAGTTAGAACTTTCATTAGTCAATAGATTTTTTACTCAAAATCCTCAGCTTTATCTTGATATTATTCTGTCATCAGAAAATAATATAAAATTAGTTAAACGTTATCATAAAATATTTGGAGAAACTATCTCTCTTTTAGAGAAAGGAGATAAAAAAAATTTTATCAAAAAATTTAATCGGATTAAACGCTGGTTTAGTAATAACACAAAGAATTTTTTTAAAAAAAATAACTTGTTATATTAAATAAAAAATATTAATTTAATTAATACCTGTCATTAACAAATGACTTTCACTAGGATAACTTCCTAAAACTTTTAAAGAATATGTAATATTCTTTAAATCTTTAAGTACATATTGCATGTTTTCTGATTTTACATTACCTTTAACATCTATATAAAATATTTCTTCCCATGGATTTCCATTAATAGGCCGTGATTCAAGTTTATTAATAACTAAATTATATTTACGAAAAACTAACAGTACATCAACCAAAGACCCTACATGCTGACCAGTTGCAATAATCAGAGTTGTTTTGGCAGGTATATAATCAAGAATGTCAATAGGATTACGTGATAATACAATAAATCTTGTTTGGTTATGCTGTTGATTTGCTAAATTGCATTTTAATACTTCTAAATTATATATTAATCCCCCATCTTCACTACCTAATGCTGCTATTTTAGATGAATTTAATAATGCTACTTTTTTCATTGCAACTGCTGTGCTTTCTGTATACTTAATATTCCAATTAGGAAATAGACTAATAAAATTACTACATTGTTGAAGTGGTTGTGGATGACTATAAATTGTAGTAATTTTTGTTAAATCACTTCCTTTTTTAGATAATATACAGTGATCTATGCATATAATTATTTCATTAATAATTGACAAATTTGTGTATTGAAGTAAATCATATACTTCATTAATAGATCCTGAGTTAGTATTTTCAATAGGCAATACAGCATAATCTGCAATTCCTTTTTCAACATTTTTAATAGTGTCATAAAAATTTAAACAGCTACATTCGATTACATTATCAAAGTATCTTGAAGAATATGTTTTAACAGCTATATGTGAATATGAACCATTCGGTCCAAGAAAAGTAATTTTAACTGAACTTGGGTAAAGATAGTTAGATTTTTTTTGTATAATAGATTGTTGAACGCAAACAGAATCTTCAATTATCAATTGAAATAATTGTGTAATAAAATACGAATTTAATTTGTATTTATTTCCTAATGATATTAGGCGTTTTATAATTAAATTTTCACGTTCTATAACACGAATTGGAATATTATTTTTTAATTTGGTTTCAGCAATTTCAATGGACAACAATCGACGTTTAGATAACAATATTAAAATTTTTTCATCAATTTCATTGATTCTATTACGTAACAATGTTAATGATGACTTGGTATTATTCATACAGGTACCTATCAGGAATAAAATAAAAAACTTTTTGTAGATGATATTATGTAATAAATATAATTATATTACTTTCACAAATTTTAAATAAAATTAAAAAATTCTTTTTAAATTTAAATTACCATACAGAATAATACAATAATATTTTTAAAATTATTTATATTTGATCGATATTAAAAAATTAATTATTTTTAATATTTATAGGCATTGATACAATTTAAAATTGTTATTCATTTTTTTTAAGTATTTTCAAATATGATAACATTATATACCATTAACTATAATGGTACATAATTTATCAATTTACTATTAATAAATAGTCAATTATCTGTTTTTTTTAAATCTAAAATATTATCAGTTATTAATTATTAAAATAACATCTAAGTTCTACATATTAATAATATGTTTTATTATTTAATTTTTATAAATTAATATTTTATTATATTAATTTAATTGCAAAAGTATGTAGTAAAGTCATCTTATAACTAGCCATTAAAAATATTCTTGATATGTTAATGGTTTAAATCAATAATTTTAAAAATTTTATCTGCTTCATCATTAATATTTAATTTTCGATAAGCTTCTGCCATTAAAAGTAATGCGTTATGAGTCGCTTTTGTATCGGGATAGTATATCATCATTTTTTTGACACGATTAATTACTGAAACGTAAGCTCTATGTTTATGGTAAAATAATGCCACAGATAATTCATATTTAGCTAGCCTGTTTTTTAAAAAAATTAAACGATTATAAGCATCATTAACATATATACTCTTAGGATAATACTTTATTAATTGTACGAAATTACTAAATGCATTATAAGCATATTCTGGATCACGACTAGAATTATCAAAATGAAAAAACTTCATTGTTGCTGGATTATCCATTGACATTCCTATTAAACCTTTCATATAAAGTAAATAATCTACATTAGGATGATTTGGATAAACATTCATAAAATGATTAATTGCATTTTCCGAAGATTCTAGATCCATATTTTTGTAATAAGCATATATTAAATCGAGTTGTATTTGTTGTGTATGTTGTCTAAATAAATCTATATTTTTTATACTTTCTAGGTATTTAATTGCTGATATAAAATTTCCTTCCTGCATTTTTTTTTGAGCAGTTTTATATATTTTATATAGTGAATCATATGATAGTTCTGTTTGGTTACATATAGAACAACTCATCATCATTATTACTAAAAAAATAGTTAATAAATATTTTATTTTTTTCATGATACAATTACTATCCTTTTATAAAATTATATTAATTTAATAAAAATAATAATATTTTACTAAAGAGAATATTGCTATAAAAATTAATTCTTATAAAGAAATTACTATTATGATAAAAAAAAATCAACATACTTTAATTTTACCTAAAACTAATATTAAAAAGAGATTGGATCTAATTATAAAACAGCATTTTCCTAATTATTCACGTTCTTGCATAAAAAAATGGATTTCAAATAAATTAGTTATACTTGATGATATTATAATCAAGAAACCGAAAAAAATATCAGGTGGTAAATTAATAATTATTCATGATAATAATCCAAATATATTACATCCAGAACCACAAAATTTACCATTAGATATTTTATATGAAGATCAATATATTTTAGTCATAAATAAACAAAAAAATTTAGTAGTACATCCAGGAACTAATAATTTAAATGGTACTTTACTAAATGCATTGTTATATAAATATCCTATTTTAGTTAGCATACCACGTGCAGGTATAGTACATAGATTAGACAAGGATACTACTGGACTTATGCTTATAGCAAAAACCATAAATGCACAATTAAAATTAATTGATATGATAAAAAGACATGAAATTATTCGTGAATATGAAGCAATAGTAGTTGGTATTGTACCATCAAATGGTACAATTGATGCACCTATTGGTCGTCATTCAACTAAAAAAACACAAATGACAGTAAGTTTACAAGGAAAAAATGCTATAACTCATTATAATGTAATAGAATATTTTCGTAATCATTCTCGAATAAACATACGTTTAGAAACAGGTCGTACTCATCAAATTCGTGTTCACATGGCATATATTAACCATCCATTATTAGGAGATCAAGTTTACGGTAAACATGTTTCTGTAGTACAAAAAAACAAACATATAACAATGAATGAAATGTTTCATTTTAATCGTCAAGCATTACATGCAATAAAGTTAATTTTTACCCATCCTATTACTAATGCTAGAATGGTAATTGATGCGCCAATTCCTGTAGATATAAATAATCTTATTAATTCTCTTAAAAAAGATCATCGCATTATAAAATTTTAAATTCAATAAATAATATAAGAACTATAAATTTTGTTAATTATATCAATTAAATATATTATTATATTTTAAATACATTTAATCTTTAATTTATTTGTATATTATGAATTATTACACATAATTTGAATTGTATTTTATTAAAATTTAAGTTTAATGATTATTTTTATTATAAATTTTATGAATTTATTTAAAAATAATATAAACAAATAATCTATTCATTGAATATTAGATGAATACATAATAATTTAAATTAAGATATAAAAATTTTTTTAGTTTTTATTTTACTTGTTAATTAGAAATATATTATTAAGATTATTAGCATAATTCATGAGGGTAGAATGAAGTGAATAACAAAGAATTAAATGATAAAAATCAAATTTTACATAGATTTACTGTAAATATAACAGAACTTGCTGAAAATAATAAATTAGACCCAGTAATTGGACGTGATGAAGAAATTCGTCGAACAATACAAGTTTTACAACGTAGAACTAAAAATAACCCAGTATTAATTGGTGAACCTGGAGTAGGTAAAACTGCAATCATTGAAGGTCTTGCTCAACGTATTATTAATGATGAAATACCAGATGGATTAAAAAAAAGTCAAATATTATCTCTTGATATAGGTGCATTAATAGCAGGTGCTAAATATCGTGGTGAATTTGAAGAACGTTTAAAAGAAATACTAAAAAATTTAGCTAAACATGAAGGTAATATCATATTATTTATTGATGAATTACATAATATAGTTGCAGCAGGACAAGGTGATGGATCAATAAACGCAAGTAATCTTTTAAAGCCTGCGTTAGCTCGAGGAGAACTTCATTGTGTAGGGGCAACAACTTTAGATGAATATCGTTATTATATTGAAAAAGATAGAGCTTTAGAACGTCGTTTTCAAAAAATTTATATATCAGAACCAAACGTTGAGGATACCATAGCTATCCTTAGAGGACTTAAAGAACGTTATGAAATACATCATCATGTTCAAATTACTGATCCGGCTATTGTTGCTGCAGCAAGTTTATCAAATAGATATATTTCTCAACGTCAATTACCAGATAAAGCAATTGACTTAATTGATGAAGCTGCTTCTAGTATTCGTTTACAAATAGACTCAAAACCTGAATTACTTGATAGAATTGAAAGACGTATTATACAATTAAAATTAGAGCAACAGACATTACAAAAAGAATCTGATCAAGCAAGTATTAAGCGTTTTGAAATATTAAAAAAAGAACTTAATAAAAAAGAAACTGAATACAATAATTTTATAAAAAAATGGAAAACAGAAAAAAAATCTCTTTTAGACACACAAAATATTAAAACTAATCTTGAAAAAGCTCGTTTATCTTTAGAACAAGCGCGTCGTTCTGTAGATTTAGCAAAAATGTCTGAATTACAATATGGTATTATTCCAGATCTTGAAAAAAAACTTGTTAAAGCAACTACTTCTGAAGAAAATAATATGACATTATTGCGTAATTGCGTTAATGATATAGAGATTGCTAATATCGTTTCTCGTTGGACTGGTATCCCAGTAGCTCAAATGATGGAAAATGAACGTGAAAAGCTTATTCGTATAGAACAAGAGTTACATAAAAAAGTAATTGGTCAAAATGAAGCAGTTAAAATAATATCAAATGCTATTCGTCGTAACCGAGCAGGTTTATCCGATGCAAATCGCCCAATAGGTTCATTTTTATTTTTAGGACCTAGTGGAATAGGTAAAACAGAATTATCTAAATCACTAGCACATTTCTTATTTGATAGTGATAATGCAATTATAAGAATTGATATGTCTGAATTTATGGAAAAACATTCAGTTTCTAAATTAATAGGAGCACCTCCAGGATATATAGGATATGAGCAAGGAGGATATATAACAGAAGCTATACGTATTCATCCCTATTCAGTAATTTTATTAGATGAAATTGAAAAAGCGCATACTGATATTTTTAATATTTTATTACAAGTATTAGATGAAGGACGTTTAACAGATAGTAAAGGAAGAACCATTAATTTTTGTAATACAGTTATTATCATGACTTCTAATTTAGGTTCTGATTTAATTCAAAAACATTTTAGTACCCTTAATTATAACAAAATGAAAGATCTAATAATGAATACAGTTAATCGATATTTCAAACCTGAATTTATTAATCGTATCGATGAAGTGGTTGTATTCCACCCTCTTAACGAACAACATATGCATTCTATTGCACAAATTCAACTAAAATACTTACGTAATCGTCTAGAAGAACAGGGATATAAGTTATATATTCACAAAGAAGTATTTAATTTGTTAAGTAAAAATACTTACGATCCACTACATGGTGCACGTCCACTTAAAAGAGCTATTCAACAACAGATAGAAAATTTGTTAGCACAAAAAATACTTTCTGGAGAATTAACACCTGAAAACACTATAGAAATCAATATTAAGAATAACATGATATCAATTAAATAAATTTCGTATAAACATTATTCATTAACTATTTTAAATATTTACATTATAATCTATGACTATAATCAATATAATAAAAAATCAATTATCTAACAAAGGAAGAAAGATGTCATTAAAAACTTGACTAACAGACATAACAAAGTTAAGATAGCACTGCTGTTGTTCTTTAACAATTTATCAGACAACCTGTGTAGGTATTCGTAGAA
>NZ_PDKT01000003.1 GCF_002933315.1 Candidatus Pantoea edessiphila | reverse complement strand
GTGTAACATGTTTTTAAAAAAAATTGATACAATTCTACGAATACCTACACAGGTTGTCTGATAAATTGTTAAAGAACAACAGCAGTGCTATCTTAACTTTGTTATGTCTGTTAGTCAAGTTTTTAATTATTATTAAATAATAGTATTATTTAATAATAATTTATATTTGTTTTAATATTTTAAATAATTTTGCAGTATTTGGCATTATTCCATGCCACAGTTGAAATGCATGTGCTGCTTGATAAATTAACATACCTAATCCATCAGATAAACAACTACAACCATTTTGGCTGCACCAATATAAAAAAGGTGTTAATTCTTTTTGATAAAACATATCATAGCAATATATTTGCTTATGTATTAGAGCAATAGGTAATTTTGGTATTTGTCCACTAGAACCGCTAGAAGTAGCATTAATAATTAAATCAAATTTTTTACTGTCTAATTCATAAATACTACATACATTAATTTTACCATGATATTTAAAGTGCTTAGCTAATTCTATCGCACGAGTTTCAGTACGGTTGGTTATTGTTAATGTAGATCCTAAAAGTAAAAGAGGAGCAATAATTCCTCTAGCTGCACCACCAGCACCTATTATAAGAATTTTATCTTTTGCTTTAAGCATTCTAAGTCTTTGAAGATCGCTTAATAAGCCTATACCATCAGTATTATCTCCCAAAATTTTATTATTAATTTGTTTTTTTAGTGTATTAACAGCACCAGCAAGATGGGCTCTTTCACTAAGCTCATCAGCAAATTGATATGCTTGCTGTTTAAACGGTAAAGTTACATTCGCTCCTAAACCACCCTTAGCAAAGAAATTAGAAATTGATTGTAAAAATCCATCAGTAGGAGCACAGATACATCCATAAGTATGTTTGATACCTGTTTGTTTAGCAAATTCATTATGAATTAATGGAGATTTGCTATGGTGTATTGGATTACCAAAAACTGCAAATTTAAACATGAATTATCCCTGACGTATTATATCTCCAGTGATAATATTTCGAATTTCAGATGGACGTTTCCTACCACAAGTATTACCGAATAAAATTGGAAATGATTGACCAAATTGTTTTATAACTTCTTGAGGCGTATAACAAGGAGTACGATTTGCAATATTAGCACTTGTTGATATTATTGGTTTACCAAATTTATTGCAAAGTTCTTTGACATTCGGGTGATTAGTAACCCTAACAGCCAACGAATTAAATCTTCCAGTTAACCATTTATATGTTTGTGGTACAGTTGGTACAACAAAAGTTGTAGGTCCAGGCCAATAAGAGAACATATGTTTACGTTGAATTGATGAAATTTTATAATCTGCAATATATTTTTTTAATTGGTCATAATTTTCAGCTATTAAAATAAAACCCTTATTTATTGAACGATTTTTAAGAAGAATTAATTTCATTACTGCAATTTCGTTTTCAGGATCACACCCAAATCCAAATACTGCTTCAGTTGGATAAATAATTATACCACCTCGATTAAGTTCTTCTATACAATTTTGAATTGAATTAAAAAAAATTTTTTTAATCATATAATATGAGTCTAATTTTAAAAAATTATATAATATATTATTTTTCATGATTTATATACATTAACATAAATAGAATATATACAATTTTTATTTAAAATTATCTATAGAGAAAAAACACATCAACAAATATCTATGATTTATAGAATTTAATTACATACAGTATTTTTAGTATTATTTTTTTAAAAATACCTTTTAATTAAACAAATTAAATTTAAATAAATTTCAATTATTTATAACATAAGTATTATTGATTGTTTAGAAATTTATATATAAAATATCATCTTTTATCAATTAATTTAAAAATTAGTGTATTATGCTACTTTTAGAATTAAATAGTAATTGTTCTACTTCTTGAAAAGCACTTTCACATCCTGGAATATTAAATAAGACCATTAATACTAACCATTTTAAATCCTCTAATTTAAATTCATGGTTGTCTAGTGCCATTACACGATCAATTACCATTTCTCTAGTTTCTAAATTTAGGATTTTAATTTGTTCTAAGAAGAGCAAAAACCCCCTACTTTCGATATCTAATCGTTTTTTTTCTTCATCAGCATATATACGCATAGATAAAGAATTATTATTGATTAACATAGGTGAAATAAATTTTTTTTGATATGAAGATAATTGTTCTAGCCATTTCAAAGCATTATATACATCTTCACTGTAAAAACCAATATCTTTTAGGTGATCTTTTAGTTTATTTTCATCTATATTTTTACCTAATCTGCTATTATATATATATGTTTCAAATAAGTAAATAATAACATCAAACATATCATGCCCTCCTTAACTGGACATATATACCGAATATTAATAATTTTAATAAACATAAAAATATATAATATATTGTCCGGTATATTCAGTAATAAAGTTAGCACGCATACAGTATAAAATTACATTCATATAAAAAACAATCATTACTATTGTTTACATAAAATTATACGATAAATAACTTGTTTTGTATGTAAATATGATATTTAATCTGTTATATTTTTATTTGATATGATTGTTTATAATAATTTACTATTAATAATTAAATTATAATAATTATTTTATAAAATTTTTTTGTTACTTTTTTTTAAATATAATATAATTATTATTATTTGCTTTATATTTCACATTAAATTCTTTACAATCATTAATGTTTTATACAATAATTAATTAAATGTATAACAGAAAATTTAAAAACTTTAATAAACTATAAAAAATGATAAATTTATGCCAGTTTTGCCTTTGCTATATTTTCCAGATATTCGTTTGAGACAAAAAGCGTTGCCAGTTCAAAATATAAAAGAAATTCAACTTGTTATAGATGATATGTTTGAAACTATGTATGCCAATAATGGTATTGGTTTAGCAGCCACTCAAGTAAATATTCATCAACGAATTATAGTTATTGATATTTCCGAAAGCCGTAAAGATAAACTAGTTTTAATTAATCCAGAGTTATTAAATCAAACCGGTAAAACCGGGATAGAAGAAGGATGCTTATCAATTCCAAAACAGCATGCGTTTATATCAAGATCTGAATTTATTACAGTGCACTCATTGGATCGTTATGGTAATTTTTTAAAAATAGAAACTAGAGATCTATTATCAATATGCATACAACATGAAATAGATCATTTAAACGGTAAACTTTTTATTGATTATTTGTCTCCATTAAAACGTGCAAGAATTAAGACTAAGTTAGAAAAACTTTCTAAGTTAGAAAAAAATAAAAAAAAGATAATGACATGATAAATTTGGCTAATACAATTGAAAATTATTTTTGCTGGCACATCTAAGTTTGCTGTATCTTATCTTAACTATATTATTAAATCTGATCATCAGGTAATAGCTATATTTACTCAACCTGATCGTCCAGCTGGAAGAGGACAAAAGTTAACTGCAAGTCCAGTTAAAATCTTTGCTCAAAATAAAAATATTCCATTTTTTCAACCAGATTCACTTAATTCAAAACAATATGAAGAAATAATTGCCAATTTGAATGCAGATATAATGATTGTAGTAGCTTATGGACTAATTATTCCAGTTAATATTCTTAATATCCCATATTTAGGATGCATTAATGTTCATGCTTCTTTACTACCTAGATGGCGTGGTGCAGCACCTATACAGAGAGCAATTTTAGCTGGAGATAAAAAAACTGGAATAACACTTATACAAATGAATGAAGGATTGGATACAGGAAATATACTATATCAAATTGAATGCGATATTAGTTCACAAGATACCTCTTTAACATTGTCTGATAAACTATCACAATTAGGATTAAAGGGTTTAATCAGTACATTATTTAAATTATCTAATAATATAAATTGTTCTATAAAACAGGATAAAAAATTAGTTACTTATGCTAAAAAAATTAATAAAAAAGAAGCAAAACTTAATTGGATGCTTTCAGCAGAAACATTAGATCGTTGTGTTCGTGCTTATAATCCATGGCCAATAAGTTTTTTTTATATTAAAAATAAATTAATTAAAGTTTGGAAAGTGAATGTATTAAATGACATGTCTATTAGATATACAAACCCAGGAGAGATTATTAACATCACGCATAAAGGAATTCAAGTTAATACTTCTATAGGGATACTTAACCTGATTTGTATACAATTTGAAGGTAAAAAACCAATGTTAATTAAAGATTTAATCAATTCTCATTATGAATGGTTTATACCTGGTAGTCAATTACAATAATCAATCAATGATAAAAGAGTAAAAAACCCATCTAATAATGAGTTTTTACTCTATTTTATTATAAACTGAAATTATCACCCATCAGTTTTTGTCTGAATATTTTTTGGACGATCAATTAACTCAATATATGCCATTGGCGCTTTATCGCCGGGACGAAAACCACATTTTAAAATACGAGTATAACCACCACAACGATTTATAAAACGTGGACCTATTTGCTTAAATAATTTTGAAACAATTTCATTATCACGAATGCAAGAGAAAGCCATGCGACGATTAAAAACGCTATCATTTTTAGCAAGAGTAATTAAAGGTTCAACAATACAACGCAATTCTTTAGCTTTTAGTAAAGTTGTTTTGATAATTTCATGACGAACTAAAGAAGCAGTAATATTACGGAACATAGCTTTACGATGGCTTTCATTCCTATTTAATTGACGCCCGCTTTTACGATGGCGCATGATTTTATCCTTTTAAAAAAATTAATTTTACCATAATTACTCGTCTATGATACTTTCAGGTGGCCAATTTTCAAGTCTCATACCAAGAGATAAACCACGTGAAGCTAAAATATCTTTGATTTCAGTAAGAGATTTTTTACCTAAATTTGGTGTTTTAAGCAACTCAACTTCAGTACGCTGTACTAAGTCGCCAATATAATGAATAGTTTCCGCTTTTAAACAATTGGCAGAACGAACAGTTAATTCTAAATCATCAACAGGACGTAATAAAAGAGGATCAAATTCTGGTTTTTCTTCTTTTATTTCAGGTTGACGTAAATCCTGTAAATCAACAAAAGCTTCTAACTGTTCTACTAAAATAGTTGCAGCTCGACGAATTGCTTCTTCAGGATCTATTGTTCCATTTGTTTCCATATCAATAATTAGTTTATCTAAATCAGTACGCTGTTCTACACGAGCTGCTTCAACATTATAAGATATACGGTCTACAGGACTATAACAAGCATCAACCAAAAGTCTACCAATAGGACGTTCATCTTCTGTACGAATACGATTAGAAGCTGGTACATAACCACGACCACGTTGGATTTTTATCCGCATGTTAATAATAGCGTTTTTATCCGTTAAATGACAAATTATGTGTTGAGGCTGAATAATTTCTACATGGTTATCACGTGTAATATCTGCTGCAGTTACAGGACCAATACCAGATTTATTTAAAGTAAGTATAACTTCATCTTTCCCTTGAACTTTTACTACCAGTCCCTTAAGATTTAATAAAATTTCTAGGACGTCTTCCTGTACTCCTTCTTTAGTACTATATTCATGTAATACACCATCAATTTCAACTTCTGTTACTGCATAACCTGGCATTGACGAAAGTAAAATACGACGAAGTGCATTTCCAAGAGTATGGCCAAAGCCACGCTCTAATGGTTCAAGAGTTACCCTAGCTTGGGTTGAACTAAGTTGTTCAATATCTACCAGGCGTGGTTTTAGAAATTCTGTTACAGAACCCTGCATTATATCCTCTCTTTGCTACCAAACTTTATTTAGAATAAAGCTCAACAATCAGGTGTTCATTAATATCTGTAGATAAATCATCACGTTTGGGAAAACGTTTAAAAATACCTTCCATCTTTTTTATATCTACTTCTAGCCAATTTGGATTTTCATTTTGCTCAGATATTTCTAAAGCAGCTTTAACACGAGATTGTTTTGTAGCTTTATCACAAATTCTAATAACATCATTTGAATATACCTGATAAGAAGCAATGTTAACGAAACGGCCATTTACTAAAACAGATTTATGACTTATTAACTGACGAGCTTCTGCACGAGTAGCTCCAAATCCCATACGATAAACCACATTATCTAAGCGACTTTCTAAAAGAACTAATAAGTTTTCACCGGTATTACCTTTCAAACGTGCGGCTTTTTTATAATAATTACGAAACTGACGTTCAAGAACACCGTAAATACGACGAACTTTTTGTTTTTCACGCAATTGACCACCATAATCAGACAAACGTGGTTTACGTACACCATGCTGACCAGGGGCTTGTTCAATTTTGCATTTAGAATCAATCGATCTAACACCGGACTTAAGGAATAAGTCAGTACCTTCACGTCGGCTCAGCTTGAGCTTAGGCCCTAAATATCTTGCCATTGTTTTCTCCAGCTATTCTATAAAATAAGTGCTTATACACGACGTTTTTTTGGCGGACGACAACCATTGTGAGGAATGGGAGTCATATCAACAATATTCAAAATTCGGAAACCAAATGTATTTAAAGCACGAATAGTTGATTCGCGACCTGGACCAGGACCTTTTACCATAACTTCTAAATTTTTAATGCCATAATCTTTTACTGCTTCTGCACAACGTTCTGCAGCTACTTGAGCTGCAAAAGGAGTAGATTTACGTGAACCACGAAAACCTGATCCACCTGCTGTTGCCCAACCAAGTGCGTTACCTTGGCGATCAGTAATTGTAACAATAGTATTGTTAAAAGAAGCATGGATATAAGCCACACCATCTAAAATTTGTTTTTTTACGCGCTTGCGTGTACGTGCTAGTGCCTTTGCCATTTTTAATTATCTCGATTATTTCTTTATTGGTTTACGAGGACCTTTGCGTGTACGTGCATTAGTTTTAGTACGTTGACCACGAACCGGAAGACTACGACGATGACGTAAACCACGATAACATCCTAAATCAATCAATCGCTTAATACTCATATTAACTTCACGGCGTAAATCACCTTCAATAACAAACTTAGCAACTTCATCACGTAATTGATCTATTTGTTTTTCTGATAATTCACTTATTTTAATATTTTCACTAATACCAGTAACAGCACAAATTCTTTTAGAACGAACTTTACCAATACCAAATATTGCAGTTAATGCCATAACAGTATGTTTTTTATCAGGAATATTTATTCCTGCTATACGAGCCAATTTTTTCTCCTATAAATTTATAATTAATTAATTTTTTAATTAAACGTGATTTAAACTATGCTACATATCTTATGTATAAGTTTTAAATATCAACATATTAACCTTGACGTTGTTTATGTTTAGAATCAACTGTACAAATTACACGAACAATACCATGACGACGAATAATTTTACAACTCCGACACAACTTTTTAACAGAAGCACGAACTTTCATTAGATATTATTCCTCTATATAAATACATAACATCTTTTTAATTGGATCCTTTAAGGTTGGCTTTTTTCAGTGCAAGATCGTACTGGTTTGTCATCATTAATGTTTGTATTTGTGACATAAAATCCATAATAACTACAACTACAATCAGTAATGATGTTCCACCAAAATAAAACGGTACTTTCATAAAAATACGCATAAATTCGGGAACAAGGCAAATAAAAGTTATATAAAAAGCGCCTACTAAAGTTAAACGTGTCATTACCTTATTAATATATTTTGCTGTTTGTTCTCCTGGACGAATACCAGGTATAAAAGCACCGGATTTTTTTAAATTATCTGCTGTTTCACGAGGATTAAAAACTAACGCTGTATAAAAAAAACAGAAAAAGATAATTGCACTAGCATATATTAATACATAAAATGGTCTCCCTGGTTGTAAATACAACGAAACTGTCGTTAACCATTTACAATGATTATTGTTCCCAAACCATGATGCCATAGTTGCAGGAAATAGGATTATACTAGAAGCAAAAATAGCAGGAATAACACCAGCCATATTTACTTTTAACGGTAAGTGAGTACACTGTGCTGCATACATACGACGTCCTTGTTGACGTTTTGCATAATTTGCTAATATACGACGATGACCACGTTCAATAAAAATCACAAAATATGTTATTGCAAATATAAATAGTAAAATTAATAACAATAGAAAAACATGTAATTCACCTTGTCTTGCTTGCTCAATAGTATGTCCTATTGCTGGTGGTAAGCCCGCAATTATTCCTGCAAAAATAATAATAGAAATACCATTACCAATACCTTTTTCGGTAATTTGCTCACCTAACCACATTAAAAAAATAGTGCCTGTTACTAAACTTATAATGGCTGTTATATAAAATGGCAAACTAGGTTTCAATAATAAATTGTGTACACCTAACATATTTGGTAAACCAGTAGCGATACCTATTGATTGAATTATCGCTAATATTAAAGTGCAATATCGTGTATATTTATTAATTTTACGACGACCTGCCTCTCCTTCTTTTTTAACTTCTGATAATGAAGGGTGCACTATAGTTAATAATTGAATAACAATTGATGCAGAAACATAAGGCATAATGCCTAATGCAAATATAGAAGCCCGACTTAATGATCCGCCAGAAAACATATTAAACATATCAATTATTGTTCCGCGCTGTTGTTCAAGTATTTTTGTAAATATCTTTGCATCAATACCAGGAATTGGAATAAAAGAACCAATACGAAATACAATTAAACTAAGCAATAAAAACAATAGTCTATATTTTAATTGACTTAAACTATTTTTGGTATTTTTGAAATCTAATCCCAAGTGTTTTGTCATTTAGTACTTAATCCTCAACTTTTCCACCTACATCTTCAATAGCTTTTCGAGCACCTTTAGTAACATTTAAACCACAAATTGTTTTTGGTATAGAAATGCTACCAGAACAAATTATCTTAACAGATGTGATATGGCTGCTAATAATATTAAAGTCTTTTAATGTATTTAAATTTATAATATTATCTTTAACTTTAATCAAATCAATAAGACGAATTTCTTTATGAAGAAATTTTTTTCTAGATATAAAACCAAATTTTGGCAAACGACGATAAATTGGCATTTGACCACCCTCAAAACCACGATTAATATTACCTCCTGAACGGGATTTTTGACCTTTATGACCTCTACCACATGTTTTGCCAAAACCAGAACCTATACCACGACCTACACGTTTTTTAACACGTTTAGATCCTAAAGCTGGAGATAAAGTATTTAAGTGCAAATTGTTCATTTTTTATTTATTTTAACCATATATGAAATAACATTAATCATCCCACGTATAGATTTGGTATCTTCACGTTCAACAGTATGACCAATATGACGTAAACCCAAACCAATAAGAGTGCTTTTATGACTAGGTATACGACCAATGGAACTACGCACTTGAGTTATTTTTATCATTTTATCCATTGTTACCCCATTTTTTCTATTAACTTACTTTTTTGTAATGATATACCACGTTTAGCGGCAATTACTTCAGGAGAACTCATGTTACTTAAACCCTTCATAGTAGCACGAATTACATTAATTGGATTAGTAGAACCATAAGTTTTAGCAAGAACATCATAAACACCAGCAACTTCAAGTACAGCTCTCATTGCACCTCCAGCTATAATGCCAGTACCTTTTGAAGCTGGTTGCATAAAAACTTTAGAACCGGTATGGTTACCTTTAACAGAATGTTGTAAAGTACCATTATTTAGTATTACACTAATCATATTACGTCTTGCTTTTTCCATTGCTTTTTGAATTGCTGCTGGAACTTCACGTGCTTTACCATATCCAAAACCTACACGACCATTACCATCACCTACTACAGTTAACGCAGTAAAAGAAAAAACACGACCACCTTTAACAGTTTTAGATACGCGATTTACAGCAACTAATTTTTCTTGTAACTCACCTGTTTGTTTTTCGATATTTGCCATATTAAATACCCATTAAAACTGCAGCCCTACTTCACGAGCAGCATCCGCTAATACTTGGATACGACCATGATACTTAAAACCAGATCGATCGAAAGAAACACTGGTAATACCTTTTTTTATTGCACGTTCTGCAACAACTCTGCCTACAATAATGGCAGCTTTTTTATTACCAGTATATTGAATTTGTTCATTAATAATTTTTTCTAATGTAGAAGCAGCAATTAAAACCTTAGAATCTTTTGAGTTAATTACCTGTGCATATATATGACGAGGAGTACGATGTACAACTAAACGAATAGCACCTAACTCCCTGAGCTTATATCTTGTATTTTTACCACGGCGAATGCGAGCGGATTTTTTATTATTCATGAATATTACCTTACTTCTTTTTAGCTTCTTTTATACGTACCTTTTCATTGGAATAACAAATACCTTTACCTTTATAAGGTTCAGGAGGACGATAAGAACGCAAGTCAGCAGCTACTTGGCCTATTAATTGCTTATCAGCACTTTTTAAAACAATTTCAGTCTGATTTGGACATTCTGCAGAAATACCAACTGGTAATAAATGATTTATAGTATGTGAAAAACCTAAAGATAAAGTTATTATATTATTTTTAACAGATGCACGATATCCTACACCAACTAATTGTAGTGTTTTAATAAAACCATCATTTACTCCAATAATCATTGCATTGATTATTGAACGCGATGTACCTGCTTGTGCCCAACCATCAATAAAATTTTTATATGGATTAAAAGTCAAAGTATTGTCTATATGTTTTATTTCAACAGCATTATTTATAACGCGATTCAGAGTTCCATTTTTACCTTTTATTGAAATTAATTGACCATTGAGTGTTATCTTTACACCAATAGGAATAATAATAGGTGTTTTAGCAATACGAGACATCAAATCCTCCAATTATGCTACATAACAGATAATTTCACCGCCTAGACCTATATGACGTGCCATGCTGTCACTCATAACACCTTGAGATGTAGAAATAACAGCAACACCCATGCCATCCATTATTTTTGGAAGCTCATCTTTTTTCTTATATACACGTAAACCTGGTCTACTCACTCTATGAATTTTTTCTAAAACTGGTTTACCTTTAAAATACTTTAAAGTAAGTTCTAATTGTATATTAGAATCACCGATAATTTTAAAATCCTCAATATAACCTTCTTCTTTAAAAACTTTAGCAATTGACAATTTTAACTTAGAAGCAGGCATACTAATAGTATTCTTATAAGAAGATTGACCATTACGTATTCTAGTTAGCATATCAGCTATAGGATCTTGCATACTCATTAATTTTCTCCTTTAATCTTACTAGGTTTTATTACCAACTAGCCTTTTTAAGGCCTGGAATATCACCACGCATTGCTGCTTCCCTAACTTTTATACGACTTAATCCAAACTTACGTAAAAAACCCCTAGGCCGACCTGTTTGACGGCAACGATTACGTTGACGTGAAGGACTGGAATCACGAGGAAATCCTTGCAATTTTAAAATAGCATCCCAGCGAATTTTATCCGAAATATTAATATCAGAAATTAATACTTTAAGTTTATTACGTTTTATAAATAATTTATCTGCTAATTTTATACGTTTAATTTCTCTTGCTTTCATCGATTGTTTAGCCATATAGTTAATTACCTTGATTATTTACGAAATGGAAAATTAAATGCTGTAAGCAACTCCAAACCTTCATTATCAGATCTTGCAGTGGTGCTAATAGCAATATCTAAACCACGAATACGATTCATTGTATCGTAACTAATTTCAGGAAATATAATTTGTTCACGTATACCTATATTATAATTACCAAAACCATCAAATGATTTAACAGATAAACCACGAAAATCACGAATACGTGGTATAACAACAACAATTAACCGTTCAAAAAACTCCCACATCCGTTTCCCACGTAATGTCACTTTACAACCAATAGAATACCCTTGACGAATTTTAAACCCAGCAACTGATTTTCTCACCTTAGTAATGAGTGGTTTTTGTCCTGAAATTGCTATTAAATCTGATATAGCACTATCTAAAAATTTTTTATCAGTAACTGCTTCTCCTACACCCATATTTAATGTAATTTTCTTTATCTGAGGTACTCGCATGACAGATTTGTAGCCAAACTTTGTCATTAGTTTCTGGGCTACCTCATTTTTATAATAATCATGCAATTTCGACATAATTCTACTCCAACTTACTTAATAACTTCATTACTAGACTTAAAGAAACGAACTTTTTTCCCATCTTCAAATCTAAAACCTATACGGTCCGCCTTACCTGTATTTACATTAAAAATAGCAACATTTGAAATTTGGATTGCAGCTTCTTTTTCAAAGATACCACCTGGTTTATTAAGTGATGAAATAGGTTTTTGATGTTTTTTTATTAAATTAATTCCATCCACAATAATTTTACCAGAAATTAAAACATTTTTAACTTTGCCTCTTTTACCTTTTTCTTTACCAGTCAAAATAATAACTTCATCGTTACGACGAATTTTCGTTGCCATTATTTACCCCAATTTAAAGCACTTCAGGTGCTAAAGAAATAATTTTCATGAATTTTTCAGTACGAAGTTCATGTGTTACTGGTCCAAAAATACGTGTACCAACTGGCTGTTCATTATTATTATTTAAAATAACACAAGCATTACTATCAAAACGAATTATGGAACCATCCTGTCGACGAACACCTTTCTTACTACGAACTACGACTGCTTTTAAAACCTCACCTTTTTTCACTTTACCACGAGGAATAGCTTCTTTAATAGTAATTTTAATTACATCACCAATTTTTGCATAACGACGATGTGAACCACCCAAAACTTTGATACACATTACACTTCGAGCACCGGAATTATCAGCAACACTCAATATAGTTTGTTCTTGGATCATTGTTAAATGCTCCATAAATATATTAGTTAATTAATATTTAAATATTAACAATTATTAACTTATCAATATAATATACTAATTATGGAAAAAAATGAACGACCCTCTGGAGCCGTTCATCTATATTATAGATTCTAATATAGAGCACGTTTTTAAGGAATAGCTTTTTCTATTATACGCACTAATATCCAAGATTTATTTTTAGATAATGGACGGCATTCACAAATCTCTACAATATCATTAAGTTGACATATGTTTTCTTCATCATGAATATGTATAGTAGTAGTGCGTTTAATAAATTTACCATAGATAGTGTGCTTTATAAGTCGTTCAATAGCAATAACAGCAGATTTTTGCATTTTATTACTAATTACACGACCTTGTATTGTACGGATTTTATTAGTCATTACAAACAGCCTTTTCAGTCATTAAAGTTTTAACTCGTGCAATATTACGACGTACTTGTTTCAACAAACTCGTTTGCTGTAATTGACCAGATGCTGCTTGCATACGTAAATTAAATTCTTCACGTAATAAACTAAATAACTCAGTATTAAGTTCTTTAATATTTTTTTTACGCAGCTTTGTCACTTTCATTACATTACCGTTTTAGTTACAAAGATAGTTTTTATAGGTAGCTTTGCAGCTGCCAATTTAAATGCCC
This sequence comes from Candidatus Pantoea edessiphila, assembly GCF_002933315.1. GTDB lineage: Bacteria > Pseudomonadota > Gammaproteobacteria > Enterobacterales > Enterobacteriaceae > Pantoea_C. The sequence continues at coordinate 72,957 of NZ_PDKT01000003.1, read as the reverse complement.
CACGGGCTAGTTCTTCATTTACACTACTATCTATTTCATAAAGAATTTTACCTGGTTGAATCATAGCAACCCAATACTCTACATTTCCTTTACCTTTACCCATGCGTACTTCTAAGGGTTTTTCTGTTATTGGTTTATCTGGAAATATACGAATCCATATTTTACCTTGCCTTTTAACAGCACGAGTCATAGCACGACGTGCAGCTTCAATTTGTCTGGATGTTATACGACCACGCTCAATCGCTCTTAAACCAAACATACCGAAACTAATTTCAGTTCTTGTAGCTAAACCACGATTCCTACCCTTCTGTACTTTACGAAATTTTGTGCGTTTTGGTTGTAACACAGCGACTCTCCTTACTTACGGTTTTTACGCTGTTGTTTTTTATTGTGATTTTTTTGTTCTAATTGTTCTATAGCAGTTATATTTCCTAAAATTTCACCTTTAAAAATCCATACTTTTACACCAATTACACCATACGTAGTATGCGCTTCAGCAATATTGTAATCAATATCAGCACGCAAAGTATGTAATGGTACACGTCCTTCACGATACCATTCCGTACGAGCTATTTCCGAACCTCCTAATCTACCACTAATTTCAACCTTAATACCTTTAGCACCTAAACGTATAGCATTTTGAACAGCTCTTTTCATTACCCTACGAAACATAACACGGCGTTCTAGTTGTGAAGTAATACTATTAGCTACTAATTTTGCATCTAATTCCGGTTTACACACTTCAGAAATATTAATTTGTGTAGGAACACCAGAAATATTTGCTATATACATCCGTAATTTTTCTACATCTTCGCCTTTTTTGCCAATAACAATGCCCGGACGAGCAGTATGTATAGTTACGCGTATACTTTTAGCTGGCCTTTCAATTACTATACGAGAGATTGATGCTTTAGCTAATTTTTTAATAAGGAATTGACGTACCTTATAATCATTTTCTAAATTGTTTGCAAATTCTTTTGTATTTGCAAACCAAGTAGAATTCCATGGTTTTACAATACCTAATCTCATCCCGTTTGGATGCACCTTTTGACCCATTACTAATACTCCGTATTTCAGCGATTAGATACAACTACAGTGATGTGGCTAGTACGCTTTGCAATACGATCTGAACGACCTTTAGCACGTAACATCATTCTTTTCATAGTAGGTCCTTCATCTACTGAAATTTTTTTAATTTTTAGTTCATCAATATCAGAACCATCATTATGTTCAGCGTTAGCAATAGCAGATTCTAGGACTTTTTTAACCAATGAAGCAGCCTTTTTATGATTGTATGATAAAATATTCAGGGCTTCTGATACCTTTTTACCACGAATCAAATTAACTACTAATCTTACTTTTTGAGCAGAAGAACGTGCACGGCGATATCTAGCAATACTTTCCACTTTTTCCCCCTACTTTATTTTTTAACTTTTTTATCTGATGTATGACCACGATAAGTACGAGTTGGAGCAAACTCACCTAATTTATGACCTACCATTTCATCTGAAATGAAAATAGGAATATGCTGACGACCATTATGAACAGCTATAGTTAGTCCAATCATTTTAGGAAAAATTGTTGAGCGACGTGACCAAGTACGTAAGGGTTTTTTATCACCATTTTCCACTGCTTTCTCTACTTTGTTAAGTAAATGTAGGTCTATAAAAGGACCTTTTTTGAGAGAACGTGGCATATGTGTGTATCCTTTATTATAATATTATTTATTGCGTCGATGTATGATAAATTTATCAGTACGTTTATTGTTACGGGTTTTTTTACCCTTAGTTTGCTTACCCCATGGAGTAACAGGGTGTTTTCCAAAATTTCGACCTTCTCCACCACCATGTGGATGATCTACTGGATTCATTGCTGTTCCGCGTACAGTAGGACGAATACCTCGCCAACGAGATGCACCAGCCTTACCAAAGGTTTGTAACATATGCTGAGCATTACCAACTTCTCCTATAGTAGCACGACATTGAGATTCAACTTTACGTATCTCTCCTGAACGTAAACGTAAAGTAACATAAGCATTTTCTTTTGCTACTATTTGGGCATAGGAACCAGCAGAACGAGCAAGTTGACCACCTTTACCTGGTTTCATTTCTACATTATGAACAATAGAACCCACCGGAATATTTTGTATTGGAAGTGTATTACCTAATTTAATTAAAGCATTAACACCTGATTGTATTTTATCACCAATTTTCAAACCTTTAGCAGCTAAAATATAACGACGTTCACCATCTTTATATAAAATTAAAGCTATATTTGCAGAACGATTCGGATCATATTCTAAGCGTTCTACTAATGCAGAAATATTATCTTTATTTCTATTAAAATCTATTAAACGGTAATTTTGTTTATGACCACCACCGATATGACGTGTGGTGATTCTACCATTATTGTTACGTCCTCCAGATTTAACCTTTTTTGCTAATAAATGAGTAAATGGTTTTCCTTTATAAAGAGATGAATCTACTACTTTTACCATATGCCTACGACCTGGAGATGTTGGCTTGCATTTAATAACTGCCATTATTATTGTATTTCCTTCCGATAATCTATTATTCAGAGCCGTTAATAAAATCCAAATTTTGGCCTTCTCTTAAAGTAATATAAGCTTTTTTCCAATCTTCATGACGGACAGCATGTTTTTTTTTATTTTTAATATTGCTAATTTTACCCTTAACAATTAAAGTATTAATAGATTTAATTTTAACTTCAAAAATATTTTCAACAGCTGAAATAATTTCTTTTTTATTAGCATCTTTAGCAACTTTAAGTACAATTGTATTTTTTTTCTTAACTAAAGAAGATGCTTTTTCAGAAGAATGTGGTTTGCGTATTACCTTAAAAAAACGTTCTTTATAAATCATTCTAACATATCCTCTATTTGTTTTATTGCATCAGCTGTTACAATAACTTTATCAGAAGCAATTAAACTCATGGGATCAATACTAAATGTAGTTTTCACATTAACCCTATATAGATTACGAGCAGATAAAAATAAATTTTTATCGAAGGTGCTAGTTATTATAAGAATATTTTTTGCTACTAAATCTTTTATCTTTTTTAACAATAATTTAGTTTTAGGTAATTCCACAATAAACCTATCAAAAATTATTAATCTATTTTGACGTATTAATTCAGAAAATATACTTTTTAATGCTCCTCGATACATCTTTTTATTAACTTTTTGATTATAACTTTTAGGTTTTGCTGCGAAAGTCACACCACCAGAACGCCAAATTGGACTTCTTAAAGATCCTGCACGAGCCCTTCCTGTTCCTTTCTGGCGCCAAGGTTTTTTGCCTGAACCACTTACTTCAGATCTGTTTTTTTGTGCACGACTTCCTTGGCGAGCACCTGATGCATAAGCTACAACTACTTGATGAATTAACGCTTCATTGAAAATTTGATTAAAAGTAGTTTCAGAAACGTTTACAGTACCCTGAGTATCTTGCAATACTAATTCCATTGCTACTCTCCTACATCTTAATAGCTGGTTTAATAATTAAATCACCGCCGATAGCACCTGGAACACCACCTTTAACTAATAATAAATTACGCTCAATATCAACACATATTACATCTAAACTTTGAATAGTTACGCGTTCTTTACCTAATTGACCTGCCATTTTCTTACCTTTAAATACTTTACCCGGTGTTTGATTCTGACCTATAGAACCAGGAACACGATGAGATAATGAATTACCATGCGCAGCATCTTGAGTACGAAAATTCCATCTCTTAACTGTACCAGCAAAACCTTTACCCTTAGATATACCTGTTATATCAACTTTTTTAAGACCACAAAAAAAATCTATGCTAATTTTTTGTCCTAAAGAATATACTTCATTTTTATCAAAACGAAATTCCCATAGACCACGACCAACTTCAACCATAGCTTTTCTAAAATGACCAACTTCAGCCTTGGTTGTATGATTTGATTTTTTGTTGCCAGTCGTAACTTGAATTGCCTGATAACCATCATTTTCAAGATTTTTAATTTGAATAACGTGATTGTCTTTAATTTCTATGACCGTTATAGGAACTGAAATACTTTCTTTGGTAAAAATGCGAGTCATTCCTATTTTTCTACCAATTAATCCAATCATCAATTCAACCTCTCTATCATAACAGATCAACCTAAACTGATCTGCACATCAACCCCGGCAGCTAGGTCTAGACGCATAAGAGCATCGACAGTTTTTTCAGTTGGTTCAACGATATCTACTAAACGTTGATGGGTACGAATTTCATATTGATCACGTGCATCTTTATTAACATGTGGAGAAATCGTAACAGTAAAGCGCTCTTTTCGGGTTGGTAATGGGATTGGACCACGAACCTGCGCACCCGTGCGCTTAGCAGTCTCAACTATTTCTGCAGTTGATCTATCTATTAAACGATGATCAAATGCTTTAAGACGTATACGGATTCTTTGGTTCTGCATGGACCAGAGCTCCCAAATTTCTATAAAATATAATTTAAATTAATTACTAATCGGAAAGATTGTAATCACCCTACATTACTGCATGTTAAAACTGTGTGTTAAAAGAAATATCACAAAAATTATCAATATCTAATTATCTGAAAACAGATTCAGACAACTATCGAGATATTATACGCATATTTATCAAATAATCAATAAGTATTATATTTTACTTTAAATGAATAATTATGTTATTTATACGATAAGCATACGAAAATGTTTTTGTATCTTTTAAAGATTAATACAATATATAAACTTAAATATTATATTGATTTAATTTAAATACAAATCTTATTATTCAAATAATTAATATAAAAATCTAAACTGTATTCATAATAATATACCAAATTATATTTAATATTATATATCTTTTAACTAAAAATTGATTATAGCGGCCGTTCCCACGGCCACTTAAAATTAATTAATAACCTTAGAAACAACACCTGCACCAACAGTTTTACCGCCTTCACGAATAGCAAAACGTAAACCTTCATCCATTGCAATAGGATGTATTAAAGTAACTAACATTTTAATATTATCACCTGGCATTACCATTTCTATACCCTCTGGAAGATCTATAGAACCAGTAACATCAGTAGTACGAAAATAGAACTGAGGGCGATAACCCTTAAAAAAGGGTGTATGACGACCTCCTTCTTCCTTAGATAAAACATAGACTTCTGATTCGAATTTAATATGTGGTTTAATAGTATTAGGTTTTGCTAGAACTTGACCACGTTGAATATCTTCTCTCTTAATACCTCTTAATAAAATACCACAATTTTCTCCAGCCTGTCCCTGATCTAATAGTTTACGAAACATCTCAACTCCAGTACATGTTGATTTTACAGTTGGTTTAATCCCTATAATTTCTACTTCATCACCAACTTTTATACTGCCACGTTCAACACGACCAGTGACAACTGTACCTCTACCGGATATTGAAAATACATCTTCAATTGGTAATAAGAAAGGTAAATCAATTGCACGTATCGGTTCTGGAATATAATTATCCAGGTAATTAGCCAATTCCATAATTTTATCTTCCCATTCTGATTCACCTTCTAATGCTTTCAAGGCAGAACCACGAATAATTGGAGTACTATCTCCTGGAAAATCATATTGTGATAATAAATCACGTACTTCCATTTCAACTAATTCTAACAGTTCTTCATCATCTACTAAATCACATTTGTTTAAAAATACAATTATATAAGGTACACCTACTTGACGGCCTAATAGGATATGTTCACGAGTTTGTGGCATTGGACCGTCAGTTGCAGCAACAACTAAAATTGCTCCGTCCATTTGTGCAGCACCAGTAATCATATTTTTTACATAATCAGCGTGACCAGGACAATCAACATGTGCATAATGACGAGTTAAAGTTTCGTATTCAACATGAGAAGTATTAATAGTTATGCCACGTGCTTTTTCTTCTGGTGCATTATCAATTTGATCAAAGGCACAAGCTTGACCACCGTATTTTTTAGATAAAACAGTTGTAATTGCTGCAGTCAAAGTAGTTTTGCCATGATCAACATGACCAATAGTACCTACATTTATGTGCAATTTATTTCGTTGAAATTGCTCTTTTGCCATGTCTAGATTCCTTAACTATAATATCTTTTATTTAAAAATAAACTTAGCTTTTATTTACCACGAGCTTCAATAATAGCCTGAGCGATGTTATTGGGCGCTTCGTCGTACCTCAAAAACTCCATGGAGTAAGAAGCACGACCTTTAGTTAATGAACGTAACTGCGTTGCATAACCAAACATTTCCGATAAAGGTACTTCAGAGTAAATAATTACACCCATTGAATTTGATTCTTGTCCCCTTAAAATACCGCGACGACTGCTTAAGTCTCCAATAACATCTCCTGTATTTTCTTCTGGCGCCTCGACTTCAACTTTCATGATTGGCTCAAGTAAAACAGGCTTAGCTTTTTTAAATCCATCTTTAAATGCTAGAGATGCGGCTAATTTAAAAGCCAGTTCTGAAGAATCTACATCATGATAAGAACCAAAGTGTAAACGTACACCTAAGTCAACTACTGGATAACCAGCTAATGGTCCTGATTTTAACTGTTCTTGAATACCCTTATCAACTGCTGGTATATATTCATTAGGAATAGTGCCGCTTTTAATATCATTAATAAATTCGTATTCTTTGTTTTTAGTTGCTAATGGGTAAAGATCAATTACTACATGACCATATTGACCACGTCCACCAGATTGTTTTATATATTTACCTTCAACATTTATAATTTTTTCACGAATTGTTTCCCTATAAGCTACTTGCGGTTTTCCTATATTAGCTCCAACATTAAATTCTCGTTTCATGCGATCAACTATTATATCTAAATGTAATTCACCCATACCAGCTACAATAGTTTGATTAGATTCTTCATCAGTCCAGACACGAAAAGATGGATCTTCTTTAGCTAAACGACTCAATGCTACACTCATCTTTTCTTGATCAACTTTAGTTTTTGGTTCAAGAGCAATCGATATAACAGGCTCAGGAAATTTTATGCGTTCAAGTACTATGGGTGAATTAGGATCACATAAAGTATCACCCGTCATTACATCTTTAAGTCCTATAGCAGCTGCTATATCTCCTGCTCGAACTTCTTTAATTTCCTCTCTTTTATTAGCATGCATCTGAACAATACGACCAAAACGTTCTCTGTGAGATTTAGCAGAATTTAATACAGCATCACCTGAACTAACTACTCCTGAATAAACTCGAAAAAATGTTAAATTACCAACAAATGGATCGGTTGCTATTTTAAATGCTAAAGCAGAAAATGGTTCTTTATCATTAGGTTGACGTATAATAATACTATCTTTGTTGCTATCTAATAATCCTTTAACAGCAGAAATATCTGTTGGTGCAGGGAGATATTCTATAACAGCATCCAACATAGATTGAACACCTTTATTTTTAAATGCTGAACCACAAGTAACTAATACTATTTCGTTTTTTAATACCCGTTTACGCAAAGAACATTTAATTTCTTCTTCTGTAATTATTTCACTATTAAAATACTTTTCCATTAATTGGTCGGATGATTCAACAGCTGAATCAATTAAATTTTGACGCCATTCTTTAGTTAAATTTAACATATTAGTTGGAATTTCTTTGTATTTAAATGTCAACCCTTGATCTTCATCATTCCAATAAATAGCTTTCATTTTAATTAAATCAATAATACCTATAAATTTTTCTTCAGAGCCAATTGGTAAATGTATAGGAATAGGATTAGCTCCTAATCGAGTTTTCAGCTGTTTAATAACATTTAAAAAATTAGCACCCATACGATCCATTTTATTAATAAATGCAATACGAGGAACTTTATATTTATTCGCTTGCCGCCATACAGTTTCTGATTGAGGTTGAACACCACCGACCGCACAGTAAACCATAACTACACCGTCAAGAATACGCATAGAACGTTCTACTTCTATGGTAAAATCAACATGTCCAGGAGTATCAATAATATTAATACGGTGAGGATCAAACTGATTAGCCATACCTGACCAAAATGTAGTAGTAGCAGCAGAAGTAATAGTAATACCTCTTTCTTGTTCTTGGGCCATCCAGTCCATGGTAGCTGCACCATCATGTACCTCTCCTATTTTATGATTAATTCCTGTATAAAATAAGATACGTTCAGTGGTAGTTGTTTTACCGGCATCAATATGTGCACTAATACCGATATTACGGTAATGTGTAATAGGTGTTATACGAGCCATTTAATTCCTCTGATTACAATACTGTCAAAGTAATTTGAGACAAGCAAATGTTTAAAATTTACTGTAATAACAAATTAAATATCTATTTTTTACCAACGATAGTGAGCAAATGCCTTATTTGCTTCTGCTGTACGATGAACTTCTTCGCGTTTTTTTACTGCTGTACCCTTGTTTTCTATAGCATCTGCAAGCTCATTTATTAATTTAAGAATCATTGATTTATCCGTTCTTTTTCTAGCAGCAGCTATTATCCAACGCATTGCTAACGCATTTCTTCTAACTGGACGTACCTCTACAGGTACCTGATATGTAGAACCTCCTACACGACGTGATTTAACTTCAATAACTGGACGTACATTTTCAAGAGCTGTTTCAAAAGTATCTATTTCATTTTTACTAAACTTCTTTGATAATGCTTCAAGAGCAGAATAAACTATAGATTCAGAAATAGACTTTTTACCATCTATCATTAAAATATTTATAAACTTACCTAATAATTCAGATTTAAATCTAGGATCGGGTAAAATTTTACGCTGACTTATAACACGACGACGTGGCATAAAAATGCTCCGTTTAATTTTTTTATTTTTAGTGATAATTAAAAATTAATTAATATTTTCTTAATTAAAAAAGTAAAATTAAGACTTTGGTTTTTTCATGCCGTATTTAGAACGAGATTGCTTACGATCTTTAACACCAGCACAATCTAAAGCTCCTCTAATTGTATGGTAACGCACTCCTGGTAAATCTTTAACTCGACCTCCACGTATCAGAACTACGGAATGTTCCTGTAGATTATGTCCTTCACCACCTATATAAGAAGTAACTTCAAAACCATTAGTCAACCTAACTCTACAAACTTTCCGTAAAGCAGAATTTGGTTTTTTTGGTGTAGTTGTATATACTCGAGTGCATACACCTCTTTTTTGCGGACACGATTCTAGTGCTGGTACATTAGTTTTAGTAGTTTTACGAATACGGGGTTTACGCACCAGTTGATTAATTGTTGCCATTACAATAGCTCCCAGATTTACTTTTTTAGCTTTATGATTAAATTATATTGATTGAACATAAAAAATAATTCAAAATCAATAAAATATTATTAAATTACCAAAGTATTTGTTGTTGATGTTTTTCTGTTAACTTAACAAAACCATTATAGTTCACTAAATTTACTTTAGTTGAAATTTGTTTAATTAACCCTCTTGCTACCAGATCTTCTTCTAATACCCATATCATAATGGATTTATTAGTTTCTAATATTTTCTCTATTATTAAATTACCTTGTATTGCACCTATAACGGCATCCTGTAATAAAAGAATATCATCTTCAATATTTATCATTAGTAATAGTGTATTAAAATCACTATAAGAAGGAGAATTCATTAAAGTATGAAGCATTTTTTTTAATTTCTAAAAGGTAAGTACATGATCATAACTCACTAATTTTTTACGTAGTGTTATTGAATCAATTATTTTAATGTCTAACATATGAAATTCTTCAATTGATAAACCACGTTCCATTAATGAATCTAAACATAAATAATATTTTTTAATATCATATAAATTCAAAACACAAAAAGTAGTAGCGTAATAACGATTGAAAATTATTTCAGGACGTTGATTAACATTTAGTTGTAATACACCATCACCAATAAAAAAAATTCCTATATCTTTACTTAATTTACCAACGGCTAGCGCAGCATTAAGTCCTTCTATACCTGCACTACTACCATAAGGCATATGGTAAAATATAAAAGCTACGCGATTCATTAAAATTGCACTACTCTGTCACAATCTAGAATTGATTCTGCAAACGATCTTAATCCGCTGAAATTAAAACCAGGTTGAAGATTACCTGATGAGCAATATCGATATTCAGCTTCTTGTGCATTTAATATACCACGATAAAAAGCTGATGAAATACATATGTTCAGAACAACACCCTCTTTTGTATTAAGATCTTGCCATGCTTGTATTAAGTTAAATTCATTTTTAGGAATTATGATAAATTGATTAGCATTTAACACACCTTCTCTATAGAAAAAAATGTTTTTTAACTTATGTCCTGCTTTTAAAATTGCACGAGAAAAAAGTAATGCACTAGTTGCATGCTGAGTACCAAATGGCGGTCCTGTTACTAATACATTATAATTCATTCAAAACTGATACCTTTTTAGTACATTGATTTTATAATAATTTTTCTAAAAAATAACAATTTATCATAAAAATATTTGTTAATTTAAAATATTACTTAATATTAAGTAATTTCAATATCAATATTGATTCATAAATATACCAAAAATCAATAATAATTTCAAAATAGACTATTCTAGTATCATATTTATGTAGTAGAATTTTTAATATTTTGTAATATTAAAATTATGTTTGATTATGGTATATCAAAAAAGCATATTTTTATTAAAATTATATTTTATGTAAACATTATTAGCAAGAATACGTAGTCATTATATACTACGTTAGATAAGTTAATAACGATGATTTATAAAAATAAATATTCGCTAGTATCATGTTTTTTGTATTGATTAAAATACAATCTTCCTTCCAGTTTTTAAAAATTTTGATTCTTAATAATTAATTTTAAATTCCATATTATAAAAATTATAAATAATAACCGATTTTAATAAATACAGTGATATCGATTTCAAGCAATAATATATTTACTTTTAATAAATATATTATTGCCTTAACAACAAACATCATTTAAATAGATTGTTTATTAAAATAATTAAACATTAATAGAAATGATTCATTTTGTTTCATATGATACAGAAATAATACTTAACAATAAAACACATAACATTACTATTAGATATTTATATTACTCATATCAAGTGGTATTTTACTAAGAATAAAAAATATTTTCAACACATATAATATTTATACATTGAAAAGAAAAATTTATAAATATTTTTAATTAAACATATAAAAATATTCAATCTTTTACAGATTGAATATTAATGATTTTATGATGAACTAGATAATAATCATGAATTATTAAAAAAATGACAATTCATATAATATCTTATACTAGAGAATAAATAGCAAGACATACTAACAATATTTTTATATTACTGTTAAAAAACAACATAATTTACTTTAAAAAAAATATTAGTTTGTAAAAGTAAATAATGTAATTTATTAATATTTAAGTTAAAAAATTATTAAATTACTATTAATGTTATACATATTTATAATCATTTTTATGATTATTTACTATTTGTTTATAAAAGTTACTATAATTATATTTAATTTATTTTTTAAATACTCTTATTCTTCATAGAATAGTTTCCGATGTCACTATTAATAAATGTGCTACGTTACTTATTATAAAAATTTAATAGTATTGTTTACAAATAAATAATGAAGAAGATCAATAGGATATTGTTGTATAAATAGATTCAGAATTATAAAATTAATTGTTAAATAACAAATACTATTATTATGTATCCAGCAATGACAAAAAAAACATATGAATTATTAAAATTTAATATAAATTTTTTATTAAAGATAAAGAGTTAAATTCTCATTACTTAACGTAAATAATAAATTATTTTCATCTTACCTATTTTAAGAATGATATACGAGGATATTATCGAATGGTTTTCGGCAAACCAAAAACAGACATTACAATTGAATGGTTTCTATCGCATTGCCACATCCATAAGTATCCTTCTAAGAGTACGCTAATTCATAAAGGAGAAAAAGCTGAAACTCTTTATTATATTTTAAAAGGATTAATTGTAGTCGTAATTAAAGATAAAGAAGGTAAAGAAATGATTCTTTCATATTTAAATAAAGGTGATTTTATTGGTGAAATAGCGTTTTTTAGCAAAAATCAAAACCGCAGTGCTTGGGTACGTGCAAAAACCGCATGCGAAATAGCCGAAATTTCTTATAAAAAATTTATTCAATTAATTCAATTAAATCCAGAAATATTAATGAGATTATCATCACAATTAGCAATGCGCTTGCAATCAACTTCTGAAAAAGTTGGTAACCTTGTATTTTTGGACGTAACTGGACGTATTACTCAAACACTTCTTAGTTTAGCTAAACAGCCAGATGCTATAACACATCCTGATGGAATGCAAATTAAAATTACTAGACAAGAAATTGGCCAAATAGTTGGTTGTTCACGTGAAACTGTAGGTCGTATTTTAAAAATTTTAGAAAATAAACAATTAATTTCTGCACATGGTAAAAAAATAGTTGTTTATGGCACTAGATAAATTAAATAACGGCATAAATTAAGATAGTATGCCGTTATTATCTTTTTATAAAATCGGAAAAATATATATTATGTTAACTTATAGATGATATTGCACTTAAAATACTAAAGATAATTTTATTTATTGGTAAATTTTGATGTATTTTAATTAAACTTATGATAATTATTTAAAATATAAATTCATATTTAAGTTAGATCAATATCTGCAATATTAACAACAAAACCCTATTGCTTCATAAACCTTTTTAATTGTTTTTTTTGCTTTGAATTCTGCCTTATTAGCACCTTCGTATATTACTTGTTTAAGAAATGATGTATTATTGCGATAATAATGGTAACGATCTTGAAGACTAGATAACATTAAAATAATTTCATTTGAAACAACAAGCTTTAGTTGGCTATACATTTTTCCTTTGAAATCTTTTTCTAAATCTGTGATATCTTTTCCTGTTATTGCCGATAGTATATCTAATAAATTGGAAATACCAGCTTTTTGTTTGATATCATAACGAATTATAGGAGGATTGTCAGAATCAGTAATTGCATGCTTGATTTTTTCTGTTATCGATTTTGGATCTTCTAAAAGACCAATAATATTATTATTATTCAAATCTGATTTAGACATTTTTTTATTTAATTCTGTAAGAGACATAATTTTTGCACCAGTTTTTGGAATCATGGGTTCTGGAATACTAAAAACATCTCCATAAATATTATTGAAACGTTGTGCAATACGACGACTTAGTTCTATATGTTGTTTTTGATCTACGCCAACAGGTACTTGATTAGTTTGATATAATAATATATCAGAAGCCATTAATATTGGATAATTGAATACACCTGCATTTATGTGATTTTCATAAATAAGTTTATTTTTAAACTGTGTCATGCGACTAAGTTCACCAAAATAACAAAAACAACTCAAAATCCAATTTAGTTGAGTATGTTCTACTACTTGAGATTGAAGAAAAATAATACTTTTATTCGGATCAATACCACATGCTAAATATAGAGCTAATGTATCTAGAACTGAATTTTTCAATATATTTGGATCTTGACGAACAGTTAAGGTATGTAAATCTACAACACAATATATACAATCAAACTTATCCTGTATTTGAACCCATTGACGGATCGCACCTAAATAATTACCTATAGTTAACTGACCAGATGGTTGAACAGCACTAAAAACTGTAAATTTTTCCATAATTAAATCCTAATAATTAGGGAAACAAAAACTAACTCAAAAATAAATTCATGATGTTTCTATTTCTTTACGCATATCATTGATAACTGTTTTATAATCATGACTATTAAAAAGAGCGGATCCTATAACAAACATATTAGCTCCAAATTTAGAAATTTGACCAATATTGTCTATTTTTATACCACCATCTACTTCAAGTATGATATCACATCCACTATTATCTATTTTTTTTCGTGCTTCACTTATTTTTTTCAATGTATTAGGAATAAAACACTGATTGCCAAATCCTGGATTTACTGACATCAATAAGATTATATCTAATTTATCCATTACATAATCAAGATAATTAAGTGAAGTAGTAGGGTTTAATGCTAATCCAGCCTTGCAACCATTTTCTTTGATTATTTGTAATGTTTTATCAATGTGTTCACTAGCTTCCGGGTGGAATGTAATATAATTAGAACCTGCCTGAGCAAAAATAGGTATTAATGTATCTACAGGTTTTATCATCAGATGCACATCGATAGGTACAGAAATACCATGTTTACGTAAAGATTGTAAAACTATTGGGCCTACAGTAAGATTAGGTACATAGTGATTGTCCATAACATCAAAGTGAATTACATCTCCTCCAGATATTAAGACTTCTTCAATATCTTTACCTAAATTAGCAAAATTAGCTGAAAGTATTGATGGAGCTAATAAATATTTTTTCATCTAAATATCCTAGTTAAATCAATATTTGAATTAAACTAATTAAAAATTATTGATTTTTTAGTAAAGAAAAAACCATATAAAATTCGAATTTTTAATATAACATTACAATTTAATATTTATAACATGATATCATCAATTGGATTCTATTCTTATAGAATAAGTAATTAATTTTATTATTAATCAATTATTTATTCTATAGGTAGTTTTTGAAAATTTTTAATGAAACAAAATAATTATTTTAAAAATACATAGAAATTGCACACTAAATTTCTATTTGGTACTAGAATACAATAATATGAAACAATTAAATAATTTTCGATTAATTATAACTAACTATTAAATAATTAGTTAATTAAAATAAATAATGAAAAATGTTTACTTTAATCAAATTCACTTTGCATTATATTCCAATATAAAAAGTTTTTATGTTACATGTAGTTGGAATAATGATCCAAATGATAAAAAATAATCTAAACTAAAATAGATAATTAGTTTATTAAGTTATATTTATTAATTCATCTAATTATTATTCAATAATTAACAGATATTTTGACACTTGTTGATTACATCTAATACTAATTCATAAGGTATATTGTTTTTTACCTCAGCGACACCAATTGATGAAGGCAAAATTAACTTTAATTTTCCTGATATTACTTTTTTATCACGTATCATATAAGGTAAATAATCTTTAGACATCATTTCTACAGGACCATATATTGGTAATTTAGCACGTTGTAGCAAATTAATAATTCTATTAATATCTTTCGTATTAAATTGTCCTAAACGTTCTGATGTACGTATAGCCATTACTATACCAACAGATATAGCTTCACCATGCAGCCATGAACCATAACCCATGTGTGCCTCAATAGCATGTCCGAATGTGTGACCTAAATTTAAAATTGAACGACGACCAAAATCATATTCATCATTAGATACTATATCAGCTTTTAATTCACAGCATTTACTAATACAATAAGAAATTGTATCTTTATTTAATGCCATTAGCAAATCAATATTTTTTTCAATCCACTGAAAAAATGAAGCATCTAAAATAATTCCATATTTAATTACTTCCGCTAATCCTGAACTGAATTCACGTGGAGGCAAAGATAATAAAAAATTAGTATCTATAATTACTGATATAGGCTGATGAAATGCGCCTATCATATTTTTGCCTAACATATGATTTACGCCTGTTTTCCCACCTACAGAAGCGTCTACTTGAGCAAGTAAGGTTGTTGGTATTTGAATAAAGCGCACACCTCTTTGATAGATAGCGGCAACAAAACCAGTAATATCACCGATAACACCTCCTCCAAATGAAATTAAAGTAGTATTACGATCATGTGATCTTTTTAGCAAAATACCTATTATATAATTAATAGTTTCAAGAGTTTTATATTGTTCACCATCAGCTATGGTTATATAATCGACCTCTATTTTTGATTTTTTCATTAATGATATAAATTTATTTAAGTACATGGGAGACAAAGTTTGATTAGTGATTATCATAGCATTATCACCAGGTCTTAAAGGTAAAAAAGAACATATATCATTAAATCTATCAGAAGATATAATAATTTTATAACTTCTCTTTCCCAATGAAATATTAATTTTTTTCATATAAAAAACCTATTTTGATTTTTATATTATTTCTTTTTCTAACATATGAATAATTTGATTTGCTACAATTTTTGTGCTTTGATGATCAGTGCTAACTGTAATATCAGCTATTTCTCTGTATAAAGGATTTCGTTCTTGGGCCAAAGTAGTAAGTATTTGAATAGGTGATAAATTTACTTGTAATAAAGGACGTTTTTTATCACGTTGTGTACGTGATAACTGTTTTTCTACTGTTGTTTCTAAATAAACAATTATACCACGAGCAGACAGACGATTACGAGTTTTTTGTGATTTTATAGAACCTCCTCCAGTTGCAAGAATAATACCTTGCTTTTCAGTGAGTTCATTTATAATTTTTTCTTCTCGATCACGAAAACCGTTTTCTCCTTCAACATCGAAAACCCATGTTATATCTGCTCCAGTACGTCTTTCAATTTCTTGATCTGAATCAAAAAAATCCATATTTAGCTGATTAGCTAAATGACGGCCAATCGTGCTTTTTCCAGCACCCATTGGTCCAACTAGAAAGATATTACGTTTCTCTGCCATTTTTTTTGATATTATATAAAGGTTTGTTAATGATATCCAGCATATATAATTGCTGGTAAGATAAAAGAATTGAAATACAATTATTGTCAAAAATTTTTACCATTTTTGAAAAAAATTGAATCTATTCTGTTAATCAGTTCAAATTATCTATGAATAAAGTTAATCATTTGAAATGACTCACAGTTCTTTATTATGACATATTGATTTTTATATTCATAGCATTATTTATAAAATATTAATTTTTTATAAGTTTTGTTTTGAATATATATTCAATAATATAAATAAAAAATAACAAGAAAATACTAGTTTTATTTTATCAATACATTGTTATATTAATATTAACCATATATAATCTATATTTTTGCGAATATAATTAATAATATGACATATAAAAAGCTATGTTATAATATTATTTTAGTTGGAAATTCAAATAAAAATATTTATTTTGTAAAGTATTATTTATATTTTATGTATTAGGAAACAATTAATAATTAATACGGCCCTTTTTTATTAAACTTTCTCGTATAAGAAATAAAGCACTTACATTACGTGCTTCACAAAAACTTGGTTCTGTTAATAATTTCATCATCTTATCTATAGGCCATTGATGTTTTATCATGAATTCTGGTTCATCTCCTTGTAATTTTTTTTCATAAAGATCTTCAGCTAATACGATATTATTGATACTGTAAAGATAAGATGGCGCAATAGTCAATTTACCAACTATTTCTAGTTTAGTGGAACCAAACCCTATTTCTTCTTTAAGTTCACGATTTGCAGCTTCTTGTATTGATTCACCTGAATTAATTAGACCTTTAGGGAAACCAAGTGTATAATCTTCCAGACTGACTGCATATTCTTGAATCAAGATTAAATGATTATTGATAACAGGTACAATTATAACTGTTTCAAGATTAGATGATTTAATGCGTTCATAAACACGATGCTTACCGTTGTTAAAAATTAAATCTACTGATTGGATTTTAAACAATTTAGAGTAAGCTACAGTTTTTACATTAATAATTTTAGGTTTTTTGATTTTTTTCATTTTTAATATTAAAATTTATAATATTGCTAGTTTAATGATAAAATAAATTATCAGTTCATACTTTGTTTGTCTGTTAAAAACGAACCTATAATTAAAAGTAATCAATTCATATTAATTTTTATCGTATTTTAATGTTAAGTAATAATAAATATTATATTTTAATTTCTTATTTATATTAAAAATTCAGAAATATATTTACAAAATGTATCAGGATGAGAAACAAAAGGAGCATGTGCTGCTTTTTTAATAATCATAGAAGATGATGCTGGAATTAGTTTATCTATCATTGGTACGATATCGCGAGGTACTAAACTATCTAGAGCACCATAAATACGTAAAAACGGTATTTTAATTGATACTAATTCTTTGCGCATATCTGTAACAATTAATATTTTTAATCCATCATTCAGTACTTCACTGGATGGAATAGGTTGAGTAAATATCGCTTTTTTTAATTTTAATATATCTAAATTGAGTTGTTTCGAACTTGATGTTTGCAATATTAAAAAACGTTCTACCGATCGCTTTAAATTTTTCTGAAAATAATATTGGAAATTTTGCAATACTTCCAATTTTATACCTGGCCAAGAATCTGTAGCAATAAATTTAGGTGATGATGATACGGTGATAATGCCACCTAGATTTATTGACTCAATCAAAGCTAATTTCATAGCTACTAACCCTCCTAAAGACCAACCAATCAAAACTGCTTTAGGAGGTATAAATGGTATTAGACTTTTCGCTAAATCATTTAAATTTAAATTATTAAAACTTTGACTACGTCCATAACCTGGTAAATCAACTAAATGTAAGCGAAATTTTTTTCTTAAAAAAGGTATAATACAATTCCATACTTCTGAATTAAGTGCCCATCCATGTATTAAAACTAGATCTATATTGCCTTTTCCACAAGTATACCAATACATTTAAATAATCATTGAAAGTTAAAATAAATTAATTAATGCTACATTGATAATTTTATTTTTACAATGACAAATTTTCACTAAATAATTATTTATTATTTATATTATATAAAATATAATACATAATTTTAATGTGTCATTTATGCATTAAAATAAATATACTCATAATTAATTTAACTTAATATATAAACATTGAGTAATGTAAAATGATTAAAATAAGTAATTCTGCAAAAAAACATTTTTTAAAATTACTAAAAAAACAAGAACATGGTACACAAATTCGTATATCTGTAACTAATCCTGGTATGCCTAATGCTGAATGTAGTGTTTCTTATTGTCAATTACATAATATTAGAGATACAGATACTGAATTGAATTTTGAAAATTTATCTGTTTATATTGATCCATTAAGTTTACCGTATTTAAAGGCAGCAGAAATAGATTTAATTGTTGACAAATTTGGATCTCAATTAACTTTAAAAGCTCCAAATGCTACTAAAGAATATAAACTACCTGAAGATGCACCAATTAATAAACATATTGAACGTTTATTACAAACACAGATTAATCCAAGATTATCTGAACACGGAGGGTACGTGTCTTTAGTTGAAATTACTGAAGATAGCTATGCTGTACTTAAATTTGGAGGAGGATGTAATGGATGTGCAATGATTAATTTTACATTACAGGATAGTGTAGAAAAAGAACTATTATCAGCTTTTCCATCTTTAAAAGGTGTTATTGATGTTACTGAACATTTGCATGGAAGACACTCCTATTTTTAATGTAAAGATTTAATTATTTAAAAAGATCATAAAATTTATTGAAAATAGTGCATAAAAATAATGATGTGCATCGGAAAGAATATTATTTAATTTCTTATGTTTTAACAAGATATGAAATTAATCTATTAATAAACGCAACATACGTCGTATAGGTTCTGCTGCACCCCATAATAATTGATCACCAACAGTAAAAGCAGAAAAATATTTTGATCCCATATTAAGTTTTCTTAAACGACCGATTGGCGTAAGTAATGTACCGGTTACTGCAGATGGAGTTAAATAAAGCTTTGTTTCATCAGGCTCATTAGGTATTACTTTGACCCATGGATTATGTGATGCTAAAATTTGTTCAATTTCTTTTAATGATACGTCTTTATTTAGTTTAATAGTAAATGCTTGACTATGACAACGTAATGTTCCAATACGAACACATAATCCATCAACTGGAATTATTGTTTTGTTAGAAAGAATTTTATTTGTTTCTGCTTGACCTTTCCATTCCTCTCGACTTTGACCATTATCTAATTTTTTATCTATCCAAGGAATTAAACTATTTGCCAAAGGTACACCAAAATTATCTACTGGTAAAGAACCAGATTTAACAAAATCACTTATTTTACGTTCAATGTCTAAAATTAGTGCTGCTGGATTATTTAAAGATTGTGATACATAATTGTAGATTAAACCCATTTGTATTAATAATTCTTTCATGTGACGAGCACCACTACCAGATGCAGCTTGATAAGTTGCTACTGATATCCAATCAATTAATTTTTGAGAAAACAAACCACCTAATGACATCAACATCAAACTTACAGTACAATTACCACCAACAAAAGTTTTAATACCACTATCTATACCTTGACAGATTATATTATAATTAACTGGATCAAGAGAGATGATTACATCATGATTCATACGTAATACAGAGGCAGCATCTATCCAATATCCTGTCCAACCCGTATTTTTTAATTTTGGATAAATTTTTCTAGTGTATTCACTGCCCTGACATGTAATAATAATATCTAAGTTTCTTAAGATTTTTATATCAAAAGCATCTTGAAGAATATTATTGTAGTAACCTCCAAAATTTGGAGCTAATTCTCCTTTTTGAGATGTAGAAAAAAAAATAGAATTAATAATACTAAAATCATTTTCTTCTATCATACGAGACATTAATACTGAGCCAACCATACCACGCCAACCAACAAAACCTACATTTTTCATATTATATCCATTTTTAAATTATTTAAATTACTAATTTCTTTTAAAATAAACACCAAAGTGTTAATTTTACTTAGCTATGTGTAATAATTAGATTTACGAAGAGATAGTACTTGATACATTGTATTAATTTCAACAAATAAAATTTATTTAAAAAAAGTGCTATAGGATATCAACTAATAATAAATTATATTCACAATCAAGGTGTATATTCAATGAATGAGATAATTTCTGTCACAATACTTTTGTTATTAATAATGGATCCATTAGGTAACTTACCTATTTTTATGTCAATTTTAAAATATATAGAACCCAAGCGAAGACAAATAATATTAATTCGTGAAATGATTATTTCTTTAATCATTATATTATTATTTTTGTTTTCTGGAGAAACAATCTTAAATTTTTTAAATTTACGTACAGAATCAGTATCAATTTCTGGTGGTGTTATTTTATTTTTAATAGCTATTAAAATGATTTTTCCGTCACCTGAAGATAATAATACAGGATTACCAGCTGGTGAAGAACCATTTTTAGTGCCTTTAGCTATTCCATTAGTTGCTGGTCCATCATTATTAGCCACTTTAATGATGTTAGCACATCAGTATTTTAATCAAATGCATATTATTATAATTTCTATATTAATAGCCTGGTTAATCACATTGATAATTTTATTACTTTCAGAATTGTTTTTACGTATCTTAGGAGAAAAAGGTGTTAATGCATTGGAACGTCTTATGGGATTAGTATTAGTTATGTTAGCAACACAGATGTTTTTAGATGGTATCAGAGTTTATTTGAAATTATAGATTTATCTATAATAAAATACAAACTTTGATATATCCATTAAGTTTTTTGTTGAAGTACATAATTAAACTATTATGAATATAAATTCAAAAATAGTTTGACTATTCTGAAATGATTTTTTTGAATTAGTTGCTAAACAGTTAGTAAATATGGTGTTTTATCAAAATTAAAGAAATTAATTACATATATTATATGTTTATGATTCAATGGCTACTCTAAGCTTTTTCATTGCATTTTTTTCCAACTGACGTACTCTTTCTGCTGATACACCATATTTATTAGCCAGTTCTTGAAGAGTTGTTTTATTATCCTCTTCAAGCCAACGAGTACGTATTATATATCTACTACGTTCATCTAAACTTTCTAAGGCATAACTTAATTTGTCTGCAGCATGTAATTCCCAATTATTTTCTTCAATATAATTAGCAAAATCAGAAGTTTTATCTTGTAAATAAAGTACTGGTGCCATTGATTTATCATCATTGTTTTCATCACTATTAAACAAATCAAAAGTCATATCCTGAGCTGCCATACGTGATTCCATTTCTCGTACATCCTTACTACTTACACCTAACTCACGTGCTACCATTTCTACTTCATCTTGATTGAACCAT
The DNA here is from genome assembly GCF_002933315.1 of Candidatus Pantoea edessiphila. Classification (GTDB taxonomy): domain Bacteria; phylum Pseudomonadota; class Gammaproteobacteria; order Enterobacterales; family Enterobacteriaceae; genus Pantoea_C. Next base: position 50,940 of record NZ_PDKT01000003.1, on the reverse strand, counting down.
CCTAAATGTCTCTTGGTTTTACGAAGATTAAAAAATAGTTTTCTTTGTGCTTTAGTAGTAGCTACCTTTACAATACGCCAATTACGTAAAACATATTCATGAATTTCAGCTTTAATCCAATGCACAGCAAATGAAACAAGTCTAACACCAACTTCTGGATTAAATCTTCTTACAGCTTTCATTAAACCAATATTTCCTTCTTGGATTAAATCAGCTTGCGGTAATCCATAACCAGAATAATTACGAGCTATATGCACTACAAAACGTAAATGTGATAAAATTAATATCTTAGCTGATTTTAGATCACCATGATAATGTAATTGTTGGGCTAAATTTCTTTCTTCTTCTGCTGATAACATAGGGAGAATATTAGCAGCTTGGATATAAGAATCTAAATTACCTAATGGAGCTATATTTAAAACCGGTGTTTTTTTTATCATTAAAACTCCTTTTTGAACTAATGGAAAATAGGTATTGATTATTTAATATAAATATTTTTATAAAAATTATATAATAATTAATGACATATTGATCGTTTTACAGTTTTTTAATTATTTTAATGATAAAATCTTAAATAATAAACTGATATTGAGAATAATATGATAATATACAATACATTATAGTTGATAATAATAGAAATATTACAGGAAACGACAAGTTTCTAATTTTAGAGAAAACAAACTAAAATTAGAAAATTTTTGTTGCATAAATATATCAATTGATATGAAAATTTTACATAAATAAAATAGCTATCATTTATAATAGTGGATTATATCATCAGTAAAACAGTGAGTAAATCTGTAAATAAAATTTTATATCATTTTAAAGAAATATAATTTTAATTATAAATGTTTATTTGAAATTTTTACTCTAGTTTAAACTTAAGAAAATATTGCTTCAATAAATTCTCTAGACTTAAAAAGTCTAATATCTTCTACTGTTTCTCCTATACAAATAAATCTAATTGGTATATTTAATTGGTTAGCTATAGAGAATATCACACCACCTTTTGCAGTACCATCTAATTTTGTAATTGTAATTCCTGTTACATTAATATATTGATGAAATAATTTAGCTTGCGCAACAGCATTTTGACCAGTATTAGCATCTATAATTAACATTATTTCATGAGGTGCAGATATATCTAGCTTTTTTATTACACGAATAGTTTTTTGCAATTCTTCCATAAGTTGCAATTTGTTATGAAGACGTCCAGCAGTATCTGCAATTATGATATCTATTTCACGAGATTTAGCAGATTGTATAGCATCAAAAATTACAGAAGTAGAGTCAGCTCCGATATTTTGTGAAATTACCGAAATTTTATTTTTTTTACCCCAAAATTGTAATTGTTCAACAGCGGCTGCACGAAATGTATCTCCTGCTGCTAAAATAACTGATTTACCTAATTTACTATAATGGTAAGCTAATTTACCAATAGTAGTTGTTTTTCCAACGCCATTGACTCCTACTACTAATATAACAAAAGGTTTGTTTTTGTTTATTTTAAGTGAATTATCTGTTACTTCAAGCATACTAGTTAACTCAGTTTTTAATAAATTAAAAAGATCTTTTGAATCATATATACTTTTTAGATTTACTTGTTGAGATAATCTTTCAATAATTGTTTTAGTAGTTTCTATGCCAACATCTGCTATTAATAGTTGTTCTTCCAATTTTTCAAATAAATCATCATTTACTGATTTCCCATGAAATAATTTCATTAAATTCAATGTTAAATTTTGACGTGTTCTTATAAGGCTATGTTTTAAACGTGCAAATAATCCTTGTTTTTCTTTAGTATTATTTATTTTTATATTTTGATTTTTTTCGTTAATCTCTATAATTTTTTCTGGCTGTTTTGTCATTAAATTATCATTATTTATTTTTTTAGCAAACGATGTTTGTGTTTCTTTATCTTTTTTTAATCCTAACCAAGAAAAAAAAGAACTATTTTTTTTTACCATTATATTGAATATCTCCGATATTAATAACAAAAATATAATTTTTGTATTTCTTTTTCATTCATGTTGTCTTAACATTTTCAATTACATATTATCATAATAAATATCTCAATGAAAAAATTTTATAATAATTATCGTTCTGGTTATATTCGTATTATTGGAGGTCAATGGAAAAGACATAGATTACCTGTATTAAATAAAAATGAATTACGTCCTACTACAGATAGAATTAGGGAAACTTTATTTAATTGGCTAACTCCTGTAATTGAAAAATCTAATTGTCTGGATTGTTTTGCAGGTAGTGGATCACTTGGATTTGAAGCAATATCAAGATATGCAAATTATGTGATAATGCTAGAATTAAATTTTTCCATAGTAAAACAACTACAAAATAACCTTAATAGATTTAAGGTTATTAATAGTGAAATTATACAAACAGATACTTTGTTATGGCTAAAAAGAAAAGGTACACCATTCGATATAGTGTTTATTGATCCACCATTTAAGAATAATTTAATAAATAAAACTGTATATTTACTGAATAGAAATGGTTGGTTAAGTAGTTCTTCTCTTATATATATTGAAAACAAGATAAACGCTATAACAATAAACATACCAAAAAATTGGAGTTTATGTCATAAAAAAACTGCTGGAAAAGTAATGTATTCTTTGTATCAAATTAAATAAAACATTATTAACTAATATCTTAAAACAACATTAAACAAATCAAATAAAATTTTAAGCTTTAAACGCATTAAATAAACTAGCAGGTAATATCATTTTTTATATGAGTTGTTATTGTCATATTAAATTTGAACTAGCAAATATTATTATTTGATACATTTATATTTAAAAAACACGAAATTATTTGTAAATATAATAAACTATAAGTTTTGTAATATATTATTTTATAAATATTTTTTCAAAGCATCAATAATATTATTTAAATGGTTATAGTATACTATTTGAACATAGCCCTAAACATAGCACTAGTATAGCAGTAATTTATAAAAAATTATTTATTAAAGTGTTATAATTTTAATTTAATATATTATAAAACAATTCATATGAAATTTATTAAATTAATACATCGTCCAAGAAGACTACGTGCAAATGTTTTAATACGTCAAATATTTCAAGAAGTTAATCTTAGTCTAAATAAATTAGCTTATCCAATTTTCATAGAAGAAGATTTACATGACTATAAAGAAATATCAAGTATGCCGGGAATCATGCGAATTCCTGAAAAAAAATTAGCCTATGAAATAGAGCGTATAGCTAATGCAGGTATTAAAGTAGTACTATTGTTTGGTATCTCTCATAAGGTTGATGATATAGGAAGTGATACATGGAATGAAAAAGGTCTAATGTCGCGTATTATTCATATATGCAAAAACATCGTCCCAGAAATAATCTTAATATCTGATAATTGTTTCTGCCAATATACTACTCATGGACATTGTGGTGTAATACATAATGATAATATAGATAATGATAAAACATTAATAAATATGTGTAAACAAGCAGTAGTAGCAGCAGCAGCTGGAGTTGATTTTATTGCTCCATCAGCCTCTATGGATGGACAAGTGCAAAATATACGTAGATCTTTGGATTTATCTGGTTTTACTCAAACTGCTATTATTTCTTATTCTACTAAATTTTCATCTTCTTTTTATGGTCCTTTCCGTGAAGCAACTGGAATTAATTTTATAGGAGACCGGAATACCTATCAAATAAATCCAATGAACCGCAGAGAAGCAATTCGAGAATCTTTAATTGATGTTATCGAAGGTGCAGATGTACTCATGGTAAAACCAGCAGGTGCTTATCTAGATATTTTGCGTGATATACGTGAAAAAACAGAAATACCTTTGGCTGCATATCAAGTAAGTGGAGAATATTCTATGATTAAATTTGCCGCTCAGGCAGGTGCAATAGATGAATATAAAGCAATACTAGAAAGTTTAGGTGCAATTAAACGAGCTGGTGCCGATCTTATTTTTAGTTATTTTACTCTTGATCTAGCTGAAAAAAAAATTATTCAATGAAAATTGATTTTTATTGTTTGCAACATGATTAATGTTAATTATTTAAATGTTAAAATAATCTTGATATAATAATTTTATTGTTATTAATTAATATTTTATTAAAAATAGCATAATTTTTAATTATGTTACAATAAAAAATAATTCAATTATTTTTTATGCAAGTCAACTGAAATTATTTTTGATTTACGTTATTACATTAACTAATGTGAATTAAAATTCATTAAATGTTTTTATACTTAATTTTAAAAGTATCTAACTAAATAGTTATATTGATTTTATACACGTATTAAAAAATAATTTTATATATTAAATCTCTCTAAGGAGATAATAATGATTAAACTTGGCATATTAATGGATCCAATTTCTTCTATTAATATAAAAAAAGATACTACTTTTGCTATTTTATTAGAAGCAAAAAGACGTCATTATAAAATTTATTACATGGAAATAAATGATCTTTCTATACGTGAAAATACAGCTTATGCAAATGCTTGTTTATTAGATGTACAAAATAATAAAGAAAATTGGTATAAATTTGATAAAAAACAAAATATTAAACTTTCTGATCTTGACGTAATTATGATGCGTAAAGATCCACCATTTGATATGCAATATATTTATGCAACATATATCTTAGAATACGCTGAAAAATTGGGCACTGTAATTATAAATAAACCACAAAGTTTGAGAGATTGTAATGAAAAATTATATATATCATGGTTTAACGAATTCACTCCTAGTACTTTAGTGACTTGTAATAAAAAACAGTTACAACATTTTTGGAAGAAACATAATGATATAGTAGTAAAACCACTGGATAATATGGGTGGTAAATCTGTTTTTTATTTAAAAAATAATGATCTTAATTTTTCAGTGGTTATAGAAACGTTAACTAAAGATGGTAGTATATTTTGTACAGCACAAGAATATATTCCGGATATTAAATATGGCGATAAACGAGTTTTAGTAGTAGATGGAGAACCAATGCCTTATTGTTTAGTTAGAATGCCTAAACAAGGAGAACATAGAGCCAATCTTATAGCCGGTGGTCATAGTGAAATAAAACTCCTCAGTCAAAGTGATTTAAAAATTGCTAAAAAAATTGGTGTAGATTTAAAAAAGAGAGGTTTAATTTTTGTTGGATTAGATATTATTGGTAATAAACTTACAGAAATTAATGTAACTAGCCCCACTGGTGTTTGTCAAATTGAATCAGCCTTTCCAATTTCAATTACTTCCATATTGATGAATGCAATTGAAAAGCTCTTGTATTGATTATAGGAACTGTAATTTACAATTCAGCACTTGTATTAATATTGTACTAGATGAATTTTGGTATATTATGTAATAATGAATTTACAACATCATTTTTTAATTGCTATGCCTTCATTAAATGAGCCATTTTTTAAGCGTTCTGTTATATATATTTGTGAACATAATGAAAATGGGGCAATGGGATTAATTATCAATAAACCTATAAAAAACTTAACTATAGAAGATATACTTAAAAAATTAAAAATTTCTATAGATGATAGAGATCATAATATAAAAATTGATAAACCAGTTTTTAGCGGAGGTCCATTAGCTGAAGATAGAGGATTTATATTACATTCTGCACAGCGTATTTTTAATAACAGTATATATATCTCTGAGACTGTTGTTATTACAACATCAAAAGATGTATTAGAGATTATTGGTTCGCATTTACAACCAAGTGATATCTTAGTTTCACTTGGCTATTGTGCGTGGGAAAAAAATCAATTAGAAAATGAAATAATGACAAATTCTTGGTTAACTATGCCTGCAAGTAATATAATTTTATTTCAAACTCCAATATCTGAACGCTGGAGTAAAGCAGCTTTAAGCATTGGAGTGAACATAAATAATATTTCTAGTGACACAGGACATGCCTAAATTTTTGACAAAAATTATACTAGGATTTGATTTTGGTTCTAATAATATTGGTGTTGCAATTGGACAGTTAGTTACTGGTACAGCACATCCTATTGATACTATAAGGGTAAAGAATGGAATACCAAATTGGCTACAAATTGAAAAATTAATAAAGGAATGGCAACCAAGTTTACTTGTAGTTGGTTTACCATTAAATATGGATGGAACAGACCAATGTTTTACTGACTGTGCTAGAAAATTTGCTAATTATTTATGTGATAGATTTAATATTCAAATTTGTATGCAGGACGAACGTTTAAGTACAAAAGAAGCACGTTCAGAACTATTTAGATACGGAGGATATCGTAATTTAGTAAGAAGTTCAATTGATTCTAAATCTGCTGCAATTATTTTACAAGATTGGATAACTGCATATCTTTCAAAAGATATTTTAACATATAAATAAAATATTAAATTAAAAATTTAGCTATAATATTCATATACCAATATAGATTAGATAACATATATAGATTATATTGATATCTTGGTGTAAATTAAAAATACACTACTTAAATAGAAATTTAATCATTTCATTTTCTAAAAATTTACGATCGTTTTGATTAATTAAGTTAAGTTTATTTTCATTAATTAATGTAGTTTGTTTATTTATCCATTGTTGCCAAGCTTTTTTTGAAATTTCATTGTGAATACGTTTACCAATACTACCAGGATAAACTTGAAAATCTAACCCTTCAGATTGACATTGTAAGAAAGCACAAAAAACAGTACGACTCATTATAATTTTTATACCTTATTTGATAATGAATTGATATCAATATGATAATTTAAATAAATTAATAGTTAAAGTATTTTTTATGTAAAAAATACTTTTGTATCACATGTAATATTATTATAATATTAATCATTTTATACAAATTTTTATACTGAATGTTTTTATGATTGATAACATTTTTTCATTAAAAAATAAAAGCAGTAAAATTTATAATAATTCATTCTATCCTAGAATTCGTAGTTTTGTACATCGCAGAAAAAAATTAACTAATAATCAACAATTAGCACTGGATGATTACTGGGCGTCAATAGGTATTGAGTTTCAATCAAAATTAATAAATTTATCTGAATTATTTGGTTCTGATAAATTATTAGTTTTAGATATTGGATTCGGTATGGACAGTAATTTAGTTAATATGGCGAGAAATAATTCTGACCAAAATTTTTTAGGAGTAGAAACATATCTACCGGGTATTTGCAATTGTCTTATTGAAGCAAAAACAGCAGAAATTAAAAATTTACGTCTTATATATCACGATATAGTTGAAGTATTAGAAAAAATGATACCTGATAATTCAATACATAGATTGCAATTATTTTTTCCTGATCCATGGCCAAAAACTTGCCATCATAAACGTAGAATTGTAAATTTGCCATTTATTAATCTAGTAACACAAAAACTTAACTTATATGGTGCCTTATTTCATATAATAACAGATTGTGAAAAATATGCATTTTATATAATTAAAATTATAAATAATACAACTAATTACAAAAATAGATCTTTAAAAGATTATAATAAAAATGATAGTAGTCCAATTACTAAATTTGAAAAACGTGGACAAATTTTAGGAAATAAAATTTATGAGTTAATTTTTGAAAAAATAAAATGATTTAATCAATTTAAAAATAGATATTTCATTAATCTATAATAAATAATTCTAATAAATCATTAAGAAATAATTTACCTTTTTTACTTAATTGCCAATTTTCTTTTGTTTCAAATATATAGCCTTTTTCTATTGCTATATCCATGTGTGCACGAATAAAATTTTCTTTTAAGCCAGTTGAGAATTCAAATTCTTTACGACATACAGCTGATGTCAAACGAAATCTATTAATAAAATATTCAAAGGGTTTATCATTTTCAGAAATAAAATATTTTCTACTAAGATATAACCCTTTCATAAATTTTTTAGGATGACGGTTTTTTATAGTACGTAAAGTTTGACCATCTGGTTGAGTTATTTTTCCATGTGCACCGCAACCAATACCAATATAATCTCCGAAATACCAATAATTAAGATTATGTTTGCAAAAATAATTTGGCTTAGAATAATTTGAAATTTCATATTGCTGATAGCCAGCTTTTCTTAACAAAGAATGTCCTTTTTGAAATATACTCAATAATATTTTTTCATTAGGTAAATCAATACATTGAGAACTGAAAAATGTATTAGGTTCAATAGTCAGTTGATACCAAGATATATGTGAAGGGTTTAATGAGATAGTTTGGTATAAATCATTTATAGCTTCTTTAATAGATTGATTTGGTAAACCATACATTAAATCAATATTAAAATTATTTAATTCAAATTTTTTAACTAATTCTATTGTATTTTTTATGTCTTTTGGATTATGAATACGTCCTAAAGATTTTAAATGATTTATATTAAAACTTTGTGCACCAATTGAAATTCGATTAATTCCAACATTTTTGTAAAAAGATAATATATTATCATTAGTGATACCTGGATTTATTTCTATAGTAATTTCTATATTTTCTGAAAAATTTAAAATTTTTCTAATACCATTAATTAAAATATCCATTGAATTTATATCAATTAAATTTGGTGTTCCTCCTCCAATAAAAATGGTATATATTTCTCTATTACTAATTAAATAAAAATCATTTTTAAGATCCAACAACAAATGATTTATATAATCAATATAAGATACCTGTTTTGTTAATTCATGAGAATTAAAGTCACAATAGTAACACTTTTTTATACACCAAGGAATATGGATATAAAGGCTTAATGGAGGTAAATAATACATTTATCTGAATAATATAATATATAAAAAATATTAATAATATTTTTTATCTTTATTTAAGATTATTTCTAATACCAAATATTGCAGTACCAATACGTAACATTGTACTTCCTGCAACAATCGCTGCTTCTATATCATTGCTCATACCTAATGAAATAGTATCAATATGATTAAAATGTAATTTAAGATATTTAAATATTTGCACCATTCTTTTATATTCATTTAATTGTTTATTGTAATCATTTTCTATTTTAGGAATAGCCATTAATCCACGTAATTTTAAATTAGGTAAAGATATGATTTGTTTTGCCATATCAAAAACATCATTTATTATTATTCCAGATTTTTTATCTTCATTACTAATATTAACTTGAATTAATACATTTAATGGAGGTAGTGATATCGGTCTTTGTTTGTTTAATCTCTGTGCAATATGAATTCTATCAATCGTTTGACACCAAGAGAAATTTTCTGCTACTAAACGACTTTTATTAGACTGCAATGGACCAATAAAATGCCATTCCAAATTGGGATGTGAGATTTTTAACATTTTAATTTTTTCGATACTTTCTTGTACATAGTTTTCTCCAAACCTAATTTGTCCGAAGGATTTAGCTTCTAAAATGTCATTTATAGATTTATTTTTACTTACTGCTAGTATTTTAATTTCTTTAGGATTACGATTATGTAATAAAGATATATTGTATATTTTTTTTATTATTTTTTCTAAATTATATTGAATCGATATCATAAAATTAAATTTTTTGTTCCTTTAAAAATGCAATAAGATCTTTTTTTAGTTGATCTTGATGTGTAAATATAAATCCATGTGGACCGTTTTTATACAATTTTAATTTTGAATTTGATATAAGTTTATGTGTCAATTCACTTGTAAATTGATATGGTAAAATTTGATCATTAATTCCGTGAATAATTAATGTAGGAATATTAATTTTAGTCAAATCATCATAAAAATTAGTTTCAGAAAATGATGTTACACAATCAATAGTAGCTTTTATAGAAGCTAATAAGGCAATATTTAGTGTTTGATTAATTATTTCATCTGATACCATATGACCATAAAATGTTTTTATAAACTCTTTAAGGAACTGCGGTCTATCTTTTAACAATTCTAATTTTATACTATCGAATACAGATTTTTCAACACCATTAGGATTATTTTTGGTTTTACTAACCATAGGTGTTACAGAACTTAATAAAACAAGTTTTTTTATTTTATCTGTGCCATATTTACTAATATAACGTGATACATCACCTCCTCCCATAGAAAAACCAACTAAAGTAACGTTTTGTAATTTTAGATATTGAATTAAACAATGAATATCATCAGAAAAATTATCATAATTATAACTTACCCATGGTTGTTCTGAACGACCAAAACCGCGACGATCAAAAGCAATGACACGATAACCATTGTTAGCTAGGAAATACATTTGGATATCCCACATGTCAGCATTTAAAGGCCAACCATGACTGAATATAATTGGTTCTCCGTTTCCCCAATCTTTATAATAAAGATTAAGATTATCTTTACTTTTAAATATGCTCATTATTTAATGATCTCTTATTTTTGATAAATTTATAATAATATATATTTATATTTTATAATATTAATATCTATTAAATATAATATATCAAATATTATTATTTTTTGATATCCTAATATTTTATTAAATAAAATTTCTAGAGTATATTCTGTATTATCTTCAAGTTAGTTTTGCAAAGCGTCCATATTATAACATGATTAAATCATAATTGATCTATGATACTGATATTTGTATTAAATTATTTTTATTGTTGCTTTCAAACGATTATTGAAACGAAATATATAAAAATTTTTCAGGAAAGATTTTTGATATTTAAGTAAAATTTATATTTTTACTTTTACAACATAAAAATCCCAGTCAAATAAATCAAAAACAATTAAAATATCTTTTAATTTGCAAAAGTATAAATTTAACTATAAATAACTGATATGTAATTTATCTCATATTCAGAAAATTTATTATAATATGTAATTTGTTTTTTTAATTAACTAAATTATCTTATTAAGTTGTTTATTTATATATTATGTCAGATTATATTCACAATGTTTTAAAAGATTTACAGTTTTTCATATTTCTCTCTAGCTTTCACTTCTTCATTCAATTTATTCAATTTATTCAGCATTAAATTATGACATAATTTAGATATTTCGCGGATTGATAAGTGTTGATATGTTTTTAAGTTTATAGGAGAAAGCATTTCAATAATTACTAAACCATTTTTCAATCTATTTAAATTTATTTTGTCATGAGTATTTGAAAAAACAACAGGAATAATAGGTACACCCGCCATTACCGCAGCTTGAAAAGCCCCAGATTTAAAAGGTAATAATCCTCGTCCTTGGCTACGAGTTCCTTCTGGAAAAATCCAAAAAGAAATACGTTTTTTTTTAAGTTGATCAACTATTTGCATTATAGTGTTATAAGCTTTAATTTTATTACTGCGATCAATCAATATATTGCCGGTAATCCAATAAAATAAACCAAAAAATGGAACCCAAAATAAGCTTTTTTTACCTATTGTAACAGTGTTATTTGGTATAACTTTAGCGACAATGATCATATCATAGTTGTTCTGGTGATTTGCTATATAAATGGCATTACCCAAATAATTTTCAGTAAATTTAGATTTTCTTACTTCGATTTTAATGCCAAATAATGATGATAATTTTCCAAGCATATGTCCAAATTTAGCTGCATAATGTGGGTTTCTAGGAGAAAATGAACACCAAACAACACCGATTATAAAAATTATCAATGCATAAATAACAAAAAAAATAATACGTAATATTAGCAACATATATATCTCTTTATTATAATTGTAGACATATTTTTATTAAAAAATAATTAAAAATTAATATGTTTTCCTTTAATACATTATTTAAAATGTATCAGTTTCAATATAGCAAAATTCTAATAATAAGCATATTAAAAATTTTTAGTAACGAAATTATATATCAATGAATAAACTTCGTATTTAAAATAATTTTTTATTTTTACGAAAAAAAATTAAATCTTCAATAGTTACTATAGGCATTTTATGAAGTTTTGCAAAAATAATAGCTTCTTCCATATGTGCCATAGAACCATCATCATTAGTAAGTTCACACAGCACTCCAGCTGGTTTAAATCCAGCTAACGATACTAAATCTATTGTTGCTTCAGTATGTCCTCTTCTAACTAAAACTCCTCCGTTACAAGCACATATAGGAAAGACATGTCCAGGACGATTTAGATCTTCAGGTTTTGCATTATCAGCTATTGCAGCACGAATAGTAGTAATTCGATCTTTAGCGGATACTCCTGTAGTTACACCTTTTGCTGCTTCAATAGTAACAGTGAATCTAGTACCGTAAGAACTTGTATTGTTTTTTACCATCATTGGTAATTTTAACTTTTTACGAAGATTTTCAGTTAAACAAAGACAAACAATTCCGCTACCATAACGAATTGTCAATGCCATTTGTTCTATGGTCATAGTCTCAGCAACGAAAATAATATCACCTTCATTTTCACGATTTTCGTCATCAACTACTATTACACCATTACCGTTACGCATTGCATAAATTGACTGTTCTACGCGTTCTTCTAATGTTCCAAATTCAGAAAGCAACTTCTGATTCATGGTAATTAACCTTATAATTATATTCAATTACCAAAACCAAAGCAAATTTAACATTAAAATCAAAAAATTAACATTAATTAATATGAATCGCAAATACTATTATTTTAAGATATTATTTTGAATTTTAAGATTGGTTCTGGGAACACCTCTATTTGTTGATTTATATAACAAAATTATTAAAATAATTAATAGTGATTTTGTATTGTTGATATATTAATTTTTTATAAAAATCAAAATCTTCTAAATTAAAAATAATATATTTATTATATTTGTAGTTTTTAATGGTTATTAATTATAGGATAAAATATTTTACAAAATTTTATGAAGATAATTTTAAGTTAGAATATTTAAATATCAACTTGATTGATTATATTGGTTGATAATAATATTTTTTATTCTAATTATACAAATTTATTTATAATGATATATTTATGTTTTTTATAATTATTTTTAAATGATAATATAACAAAGTTATTTAAAATAATTACAAATAAATTAAGTTAATACATCAATTCCTTCATGATATTATAAAACTTATATAATATATTAAATCCCAAATTATTTATATAAAAAATATTCTATAATAAAAATTTGCTTATTATTAATATTTTATCTAAATTTTCCAATTAAAGTAGTAGAATATATTAAATTTTAACAAAAAAGTGGTTTTATATCTAATATATCAAGTATCAACTTGAAGGTTAAATACCTAAAAAAAATAAAAATTAATTTAAAATTATTTTTTCTAAAGAGATATTGATAATGAAAATCTTTCTTGTTGGTGGCGCAGTACGTGATAAATTACTTAACTTGCCTATTCAAGATAAGGATTGGCTAGTAGTAGGTGCTACTCCAGAAATCATGTTAAGTAAAGGTTATACCCAAGTGGGTAATGATTTTCCTGTATTTATTAATCCAGATAACGGTGAAGAATATTCACTAGCGCGTACTGAACGCAAAACCGGAAAAGGATATAATGGATTCATCACTTGGTCCAGTCCTGATATTACATTAGAACAAGATCTAAAAAGAAGAGATCTAACTATTAATGCTATTGCATGTGATGAAAATGGTATATTATTTGATCCTCATAATGGTCAAAAAGATATTTTAAATAGGCAATTACGTCATGTATCTTCTTCTTTTCATGAAGATCCATTACGTGTTTTACGTGTAGCAAGATTTGCAGCAAACTTTGCTCATTTAAATTTTCGTATCGCAAAAGAAACAAAAGTATTAATGTATCACATGACTAAAAATGGAGAATTATCTAATTTAACCATGGAACGTGTGTGGAGAGAAACTAGTAAAGCACTTATATCAAGAAATCCACAAATTTATTTTTATGTATTGCATGAATGTGGTGCATTAAAAATATTACTTCCAGAAATAAATGAATTATTTGGAGTTCCATCTCCAATTGAATGGCATCCAGAAATTGATACTGGAATGCATTCACTAATGTCATTAACGATATCTGTAGCATTATCTAATTCAATAGCTGTAAGATTTGCTGCGTTATTACACGATGTAGGTAAATCGCTAACAAAACATAGTAAATGGCCAATTCATCAAGATCATGGTGTACTAGGAATATCATTAATCAAATCCTTATGTAAACGTTGGTCAATACCAAATTCAATTCGTGATTTAGCTGTTTTAGCAACAGAATTACATGATCAAATACATATTATTGAACAACAATCAATAGAATGTTTAGTAACATTTTTTAATCGTATTGATGCATGGCGTAAACCATATCGTGTTGAACAAATGGCTGTTATTGGTGAAGCTAACGCAAGAGGACGTGCTGGATTAGAAAGTACTTTATATAAACAAGCTAGTTATTTACGTTTAACTTTTAAGTTAGCAAACACTGTTTCTAGTCAAGAGATTATTCAACAAGGGTTTAAAGGTGTTCAAGTTTCTGAAGAATTAACTAAAAGAAGAATCTATGCTATTAAGAAAGGATTAATTTAAAATACTAAATAAATTTTTATATTGCTTAATATAAAAATTTATTTAGTATTTTAAAAAATTATTCCACGTTTAATTTTGATACTTACTTGTTTTGCTTGTGCAATTGCATTAGGCTTACTAACCTTTATATGTACTCCAAGAGAATTGAAACGTTGCATCAATAAATTTGCAACATCTTCAGCTACTTTTTCAATTAGCAAGAAGCAATTAGTTTCTAAATAAATTAAAACAGCTTCCGATACGTCGGAATAATTTAAATAATTTCCAATAGAATATTTTTCATTTAATATTTTATTATCACATATCATTTCGATATCTAAGATTAGTTTTTGTTTTATATTTTGTTCCCAATCATATACACCAATCTTGGTAAATACCACTAATTGTTCTATAAATAGAATATCCATTATTTTGCTTTCTATATCAATTTTTATAGAGAATAAAATGAAAAAACACTAAATTTATTATGAATATTATTTATAATAATACATAACTTTATATAAATAAATTTCATAATAAATTTTTCAATTAAAAAGATCATTATATTAAAGAGAAGATAATTCTGTCAATGACCAACGAGGATGCACTTCAATACTTAATTCCTTAGATATATCACTTTTGATACGTAACATACCAACATAAGCAATCATTGCAGCGTTATCAGTACAAAATTCTGGACGAGAATAAAATATCTCTCCTTTACGTTTTTTTATCATTATTGACATTTTATTTCGTAAACTATAGTTAGCACTTACTCCTCCAGCTATTACTAATCTTTTAAATCCAGTTTTGTCTAACGCATGATTACATTTAATTAATAATGTATCCACAACTGCATCTTCAAAAGCACGAGCAATATCAGAACGTGTCTGATCATCAAGATAATTATTTCTAATAACATTCGCTGCAAAAGTTTTCAATCCAGAAAAACTAAAATTTAAACTATCGCAACCAGTCATTGGTCTTGGAAAAATAAATTTCTTTTGTTTTCCTTTTTTGGCTAGTTGTGATAGTAAAGCTCCTCCAGGATAATTAAGACCTAAAAGTCTAGCTGTTTTATCAAAAGCTTCACCTACTGAATCATCAATTGATTCACCTAATAATTTATATGATCCAACGTCATTTACAATAACTAATTGGGTATGCCCTCCAGAAACTAATAATGCTAAAAAAGGAAATTTTGGAGAATTACTTTCTAACATTGGAGACATAATATGTCCTTCCATATGATTAACAGGAATAGCAGGTATATTCCATGAAAAGGCTAAAGTACGACCAACTGTTACACCAACTAACAATGAACCTACTAAACCTGGCCCTGCAGTATATGCTATTCCATTAATTTGGTTTGGGTATAAATTAGCACGTTTTAAAGATAATAAAATTAATGGTGCAATTTTACATGTATGATCGCGCGATGCTAATTCTGGAACAACACCTCCATAATAAGAATGTAATTTTGCTTGACTATATATTTCGTTACTTAGTAATCCATTTTGTTTATCGTAAATTGCAATAGCAGTTTCATCACAAGAAGTTTCAATGCCTAAAATACGCATAATTTATACCATGGGTTTTTTATTATTCAGAAAACAAATAATGTATTTTTTTCAAGACATGTTAGAAGGAATTTTATTCTGAATTTAGCTTTCATTTATCAAAATAATGTGGTAATTATTAATTTATTTGCAAAATATTAATATTTTGCAAATAAATTAATAATAGACTAGAATATTTCAAATTTTACACGTAAGTATAATGTATTATTATAAATACATCAATATAATTGATATTATAAGGAATTAATTAAATGCCAATAGTTAATGTTCGTGAAAATGAGCCATTCGATGTAGCATTACGTCGCTTTAAACGTTCTTGTGAAAAAGCTGGTATATTAACTGAAGTTCGTCGACGCGAATTTTATGAAAAACCTACATCAGAACGTAAACGTGCTAAAGCATCAGCAATCAAGCGTCACTCAAAAAAAATAGCGCGTGAAAATGCACGTCATATTCGTCTATATTAAATATTTTTTATATAAAACTAATAAATTTTATTTTGTTAAATTTCAAATATAAAAAAAATAAAATAAAAGTCTTTGCTTTTCTAAAAGAAGTAGACCTTTTTCGTTTTGATGATATTAATGATCATAGGCTTTATGACTGAAAAAATTTCACGTGAATTTATTATTAATTTACTTGCAAAGACAGATATTGTTAATCTGATTAATATTCGCATGAATTTGAAAAAGCAAGGAAATAATTTCTATGCATACTGTCCTTTTCATAAGGAAACAAACCCCTCTTTTACAGTTAGTGCTGAGAAACAATTCTATCATTGTTTTGGCTGCGGTAATCATGGTAATGCTATTGATTTTTTAATGAAGTATGAACATCTTGAATTTGTTTCAGCTATAGAAGAACTAGCTAATTTTAATAATGTTGAAATAATTTTTGAAAATCATCAATTTTCAAATCAAAAAATTAGATTTTATCGTAAAAAATTATATATACTAATGAGTGATATTTACAGCTTTTATAAAACAGAACTAAATAAATCTAATACAAAATATGCATTAAATTATCTTAATAATCGTGGTCTAAATTCTGAAGTCATTAATCGCTTTGGTATTGGTTACTCACCTATAGGTTGGAACAATATTCTTAGAAAATTCGGAACAACTTCTACAAAACGTGAGTTATTAGTAAAAACTGGTATGTTAGTAAATGATAAAAATGGTCAATTATATGATCGATTTCGTGGAAGAATTATGTTTCCAATTAGAAATAAAACTGGTTATATAATTGGTTTTGGTGGACGTTCTATTAAAAATCAAACTCCTAAATACCTTAATTCTCCAGAAACCACACTTTTTCATAAAAGACGCCAGCTTTATGGATTGTATGAAGCACTTAAGTATAATCCAAAACCCAATTATTTACTAATAGTTGAAGGATATATGGATGTAATAACATTATCACAATATAATATAAATTACTCAATTGCTTTATTAGGAACTGCAATAACAAATGAACATATTCAACAGTTATTTTATAATACAACGAATATAATTTTCTGTTATGATGGCGATGAAACTGGACGTAAAGCTGCATGGAAAACACTTAAAACTGCATTACCATATATGTATGATGGTTATCAACTTAGTTTCGTATTTTTACCTTGCAGTGAAGATCCAGATACACTAATTCGTAAAGAAGGTAAAGATATTTTCGAAAAACGAATACAAACAAGTACACCTTTTTCTTCTTTTTTATTTAATATATTATTAACGAAAGTAGATCTTAGTTCATATGACAGTAAAACTAAACTAAGTGCATTAGCCTTACCTTTAATTTCTCAGATTCCAGGAACAACTTTACGTATTTATATGCGTCAACAATTAGGTATGAAATTAGGTATACTTGATGATAATCAAATTGAAAAATTAATGCCCAAAGCAATAAAAAGTCATGTTACACTTAATTTACCATCTATTAAATTTACTACTATGAAAATTTTGCTAGCATTATTAATACAGAATCCAAAATTAGCAATACTAGTACCTTCTTTTACTGATTTTCCAGAACAAAAAATCGCTGGTTTATCTATGTTTATAGAGCTAGTAAAGCAATGTAATAAAAAATCTATATTACATACAGCACAATTATTAGAGTTATATAGAGAGACAAATTTTATTACTAAGCTTGAAACATTAGCATTATGGAACCACATGATAGTAAATGAGCAAATCAAAACAGTATTTCAAGATTCATTAAGTAAAATTCGCGATAATTTACGTGAACAAAAACTTGAATCTTTAATTACTCGTGATCGTATTCAAAAACTGAATAGCGAAGAACGAAATCAATTTTGGATGTTAAGCAAAATATTCGCAAAAAAATAAAAGAATAGTTTGTTTAATATTTTATACTTTTAAAGTTTAATATTTCAGATTAATAAATTTAATAGCACGGTTAACGATTAATAAATCGATTTGTCACTGTTTAAGCCATGCCTTATTAAATATTGTTCTGCTAGAGACTGTACTCTTGCTTTATTTATGAGCAACACGTTAGCTCGTAGCCAATAGATACTAATTTAACTAACAGGAGTGTAGATACCATCTTATGGAACAAAATTCACAGTCGCAGCTTAAACTTCTTATTACTCGTGGCAAGGAGCAAGGATATTTAACCTATTCTGAAGTGAATGATCATTTACCAGAAGATATTGCTGACTCAGATCAAATTGCAGATATAATTCAAACAATAAATGATATGGGAATTAGAGTGGTTGAAAAAGCTCCAGATGCCGACGATTTAATATTAAACGAAAGCAATTCTAGTAACTATGATGATACTGCAGAAGAGGTTGCTGCTCAAGTATTATCAAGTGTTGAATCTGAAATTGGTCGTACTACTGATCCTGTACGTATGTACATGCGTGAGATGGGTACAGTTGAATTACTTACTCGTGAAGGAGAAATTGATATTGCAAAAAGAATTGAAGATGGTATTAATCAAGTTCAATGTTCAGTAGCTGAATATCCTGAAGCAATAAGTTATTTATTAGAACAATATGATAAAGTAGAAATAGGAGAGTATAAATTATCTGATTTAATAGTTAATTTTGTTGATCCCAATGCTAAAGAAAATTTAATACCCATACCAGCACATATTGAATCTGAATTATGTGAAAAAGATTGTAAAGATTGTGATGAAGACAATGAAAGTGTTGATCCAGAATTGGCACGAGAAAAATTTTCAGCACTTAAAGCTCAATATGAAATTACTAAGACTACTATTAAAATAAAAAGTCGTACTCATATAGATGCTATCGCTAAAATTCATACTCTTTCAGAAATATTCAAACAATTTAGATTAGTGCCAAGGCAATTTGATTATTTGGTTAACAATATGCGTAATATGATAGAACGTATACGCTCTCATGAACGCATAATTATGAAATTTTGTGTAAATTTATGTAAAATGCCTAAGAAAAATTTTATTAGATTATTTTCGGGAAATGAAACAAACCAAATTTGGCTGAAAAACGCAATTCTAATAAATAGACCATGGTCAGAGAAAATTTTACAGTATAAAAATGAGATTGTAAATTGTATACATAAGTTGTTTGAGATAGAACAAGAAACTGGATTAACTATAGAACAAATAAAAGATATAAATAAACGTATGTCTATTGGTGAAGCTAAAGCTAGAAGAGCAAAAAAAGAGATGGTAGAAGCTAATTTACGGTTGGTTATTTCAATTGCGAAAAAGTATACTAACCGTGGTTTACAATTTTTAGATCTAATTCAAGAAGGTAATATAGGTTTAATGAAAGCAGTTGATAAATTTGAGTATAGAAGAGGTTATAAATTTTCTACTTATGCTACATGGTGGATTCGTCAAGCAATTACTAGATCTATAGCTGATCAAGCACGTACTATCCGTATTCCTGTACATATGATTGAAACTATTAATAAATTAAATCGTATTTCACGTAAAATGCTACAAGAAATAGGACGTGAACCAACACCAGAAGAATTATCAGAACGTATGTTTATATCTGAAGATAAAATTCGTAAAGTATTAAAGATAGCTAAAGAACCAATTTCTATGGAAACTCCAATTGGTGATGATGAAGATTCACATTTAGGTGATTTTATTGAAGATACTACTTTGGAATTACCTTTGGATTCAGCAACATCTGAAAGCTTGCGTTCAGCGACAAATGATATATTGTCTAGCCTTACCGCACGTGAAGCTAAAGTATTGAGAATGCGTTTTGGTATAGATATGAATACTGACCACACATTAGAAGAAGTAGGTAAGCAATTTGATGTTACACGAGAACGTATAAGGCAAATTGAAGCTAAAGCTTTACGAAAATTACGCCATCCTAGTCGTTGTGATATTCTTAGAAGTTTTCTAGATGATTGAAATTTAAATTTTATTTAAAAATTTGTCACTAGTTGAAAATAAATATAAACAAGCGAATTTTTATTTTAATTAGCTGTAATAATTTTATTTTTATGTTATCATAAATTTAATGATTATTTAAATTTAGGCCCCTTAGCTCAGTGGTTAGAGCAGGCGACTCATAATCGCTTGGTCGCTGGTTCAAATCCAGCAGGGGCCATTTGTTATAGAATTGTTTTAAACTTATATCAAATATATTTATAAAAATGTACGTAGTAATGTATATTTTTAATCTTTATTTGTATTTGGTATGTATTTTTGTTATTTTAAAGATAACTATATGAAAGAAATAAAAATACTTAATTATAATAATTCATATCCATGTAAATAATTATTTTTATATGATCTTATAATATAAAAACTTAAATATCAATTTTTAGATGATTTGCTAACAATGATAAGTTAGTATCAATAATTTTTACTAAAATTCCAACTAAATATTCTTATATATGCTATTTTTATTTATAATATAAAGATATTCTTTTTTATTAAGAATGTAAAAATACATTTCGTATAAAAATAGGTTTTTACCAAATATTTCTTATTAACTTTCTTTTTAATAAAAAATCATTAGATTAGTCTTTAAAAATTTTGTATTACATATACTTCCTATTTTGCTATCCTAGCAGAATAAGATATGTTGTAGAATAATTTTATAATTATGAAATAATTATATAGATATAAAATAATCATATAGATATGAAACATTATTTAATGAAAAATTCAGGAATTATGAATGCATATTTTACAAACTTTATTACATGCTTTATGGCAAAAAGATTATAATACTTTATCGGATCCATCAGTAACGTGGTTTATCTATGTAATTTTATTTGTAATAGTATTTTTAGAAAATGGATTACTACCAGCAGCTTTTTTGCCGGGAGATAGTCTATTAATTCTAGTTGGTGTTCTTGTAGGAAAAGGAATAGTAAGTTTTCCACTAGTTATTTTTATACTTACTATTAGTGCTGGCTTAGGTTATTGGATAAGTTACATTCAAGGAAAATGGTTAGGTAATACCGTAATAGTACAAAAATGGCTTTCACAACTTCCTGATAAGTACCATCAGCGTGCACATAACCTTTTTTATCGTCATGGATTAGCAGCATTATTGATGGGTAGGTTTATAGCTTTTATTAGAACCTTATTACCAACAATTGCTGGAATGTCAGGTTTAAATAATATACGTTTTCAATTTTTTAATTGGATTAGTGGACTGCTATGGATTGTAATACTTATTACTATAGGATTTGTATTAAGTAAAACAAAAATTTTTATTCATTATGAAGATAAATTAATGTTTTTATTAATATTATTACCTTTAGTATTACTTTTTTTTGGCATAATAAGTTTATTAATAATGTTATACAGTAAAAAAAAATCTGATAGAAATAAAAGTAAGTAACAAGTTGTTTTATAATTTTACTTGTATTATCATATTTGATAATTTGATAGTTACAATTAAATTAATTACTTGATAATTAAATATTACATAAAAATTACAAATATTAATTTATTTTGAATTTTTAATTGCTAATGTCTATAATATGTTATTGTTTAATTAATTTTGTTATAAAAGTAAAAATTAATATATAATTTTATTAAAAATCAATATTATATTATTTAATTTTAACTCAAGATATTATATTTTAACTCAAGATATTATTATGAATACTTTAAACAGCAAACCAAACCCCACCAAAAATATATTAGATATTGGCCAAAGTATTATTGCTAAAATTGTAGGAATATTAGAGACTAGATTGAATTTAATAATTTTGGAAATAGAAGAAGAAAAGTTTAAAGTCTTACAAATTTTATTAATGATTGGGTTAATATTTTTATTTGCCTCCTTAGGTTTTTTTTGTTTATTAATATTAATACTATGGTCTGTGAATCCACAATATCGTATTGCAGTGCTAGTTGCTATTAGCACTACATTGTTATCACTGTCATTTATCTTTAGTGTTTTAGTTTTTAAAAAATCTCGCCAATCTACATTACTGCAGCATTCTTGTGAAGAATTAAAAATAGACCGTAGTATGCTTGAGGATAAAAAATAATGCATTATCAAAAACGTAGAATATTGATAAATTTAATATGTAGTGAAATACACAATCAACGTGTGAATTTATCAAAACTAAAATCTGAATTGATGTTAAAAACTAAAAAATACGATAATTGTTGGTTGACTTTACTAGACATGCAAAAATATTTACTTATTGGTACTAGTATATTAGCCATATGGTCTACAAGAGCAAGAAAATTTAATTCATTGATAAGATTGATGAGGTATGGATTTGGATTGTGGAATGTTTGGAAAACTATTAGATCCTTTAAAGAAACCTTTTTTAAGAAATATTTACTAAGATAAAATGATATAGTATAAGATATACCATATCATTTTAATTAAAAAGTCAACCTGTAAGCCGGGTTCTGTCGTGAACAGTCATTCATCTAGACTAACAATTACTTGTTAGTTCAAGCAGCCTACCCGGGCATTAGTATGGGTTATACTTTAAATCCCTGTTTGGCCTTGCTCCAGGTGGAGTTTACAATACCATACACTGTTACCAGGTATGCGGTGTGCTCTTACCACACCTTTTCACCCTTACTTAAAATTACAACTTAAGCGGTTTATTTTCTGTTGCACTAGTCGTAAGCTCTCACTTCCCAGGTATTACCTGGCACCCTACCCTAGGAGCCCGGACTTTCCTCCCCTTTTTATATATACAAATTAAAATATAAATTAATATTAAAAAGCAGCGACTGTTTAGTTAACTTTAGAATAGAATAATAACATATTTAATATATCATGTCATATAGGTTTATTATAAATTCAATAAAATTTACGTAAATATAATTTTTATCAAAACATATTATAAAATAGATAATTTGTTTTAATAAATTATTTGTTATAATAAAAATTGAATAATAAATTTATTTAAATAATATAAACACATGAGGTATATCTATAATGAGTTTAGACCAAATACCAGCAGGTATAAAAGTACCGGAAGATATTTATGTAATTATTGAAATTTCTGCAAACGATAATCCAATTAAATATGAAATTAATAAAGAATCAAATATTTTGTTTGTAGATCGTTTTATCTCTACAACTATGTTTTATCCTTGTAATTATGGCTATATTAACAATACTTTATCTCTTGATGGTGATCCAGTTGATACATTAGTACCAACTCCATATCCATTAAAACCAAAATCTGTTATTAGATGTCGTCCAGTTGGTATTTTAAACATGATTGATGATTCTGGAATAGATTCTAAATTAGTTGCTGTTCCTCATACAACAATATCAAAACAATACGATTGTGTTCACAATATAAATGATTTGCCAGAATTATTGCGAAATCAGATAATTCACTTTTTTTCACATTATAAAGATCTTGAAAAAGGAAAATGGACAAAAGTCAATTCATGGGGTGATGCTGTAGAAGCTAAAAATGAAATTATTTCTTCTTTTGAAAGAGCTAAAAAATACAAGAACAATTAATATTATTATTTTTTTTACTAATATTGGAACATAATTTTATAGTTTTAAATTTATTTTTAAAGCAAATATTAAGAAAAAAATATAAATATTTTAATGTATTAAATTTAATCTACTAAGTAGACACTAGAAAATTTGGATTAAGAAAGGATTCACGTGGTATATAATTTAATGGACTACCATTCCAATCGTTAACATGTGCTCCTGAAGCTATAGCGACTGCTTGTCCTGCACCTGTATCCCAAATATTTGTATTATTAAAACGTGGATACAGTTGTGCTTTACCTTCAGCTACTAAACAAAATTTTAGTGATGATCCAATTTTTATAATTTTATGTTCACCTAAATTAGACAAGAATTTATTCATTTTATCAACATCATTATTATGAGAACGACTAATTATCACTGACATCGGATTTGCTTGGCAACAACTAATTGGTCTAATATGCTTATCCGTTTTTTTCCATGCTTGCTTTTCTGATGCAAAATACATTAAATTTAATGCTGGCGCGTAAACTACACCTAATATAGGTTTACCTTTTTCAATTAATGCGATATTTACAGTAAATTCGCCATTATGTTGAATAAATTCTTTAGTTCCATCTAAAGGATCTACTAACCAATAATCTTGCCAATTCTTACGGATATCCCAAGGTATCGGATTTTCTTCTGATAAGATAGGTATATTTGGTGTTATATTCTTTAAACTACTAAGAATTATATTATTTGAAATAATATCCGCTTCAGTGACTGGAGATTTATCTATTTTTTTGCGAATTTGATAATTTGTCATATCATGATATATGGCTATTATAGATTCACCTGCCGACTTTGCTATTACACAAATGTTCTGCAATAAACTTTCTTTATTTATATTCATATGAATTTATAACTTTTAAAAATAATTAATTATTATATTATTCAATACTAATTTTTTATAAAAAAATATAAATATTTATATAACACTATTGACAATCTATAATATTTACAATTAACTTTGCAAATATTTCATTATATAAATGAAAACATACTTCATGTTGTCCAACAGTACGTAATACACCATTTGGTAATCTTACTTCATTTTTATTAACCTTAATTCCAGCTGAAGTAATAGCATCAGCAATATTACGAGCGCCTACAGATCCAAAGAGTTTACCTTTTTTCCCAGCTTTAGAAATAATTGTAATTGACCCTAATTGATTAATTTTTTCAGCTCTATTATTTGCCATCATTGCATTTTTAGTGATTTTATCTTTCATTTGCTTACTATGTTCTTCAAAAGAACTTATATTTTTTTTCGTAGCAAGTATAGCTTTTCCTTTTGGAACTAAAAAATTACGAGCATATCCGGATTTAACATTAATTATATCACCAATATCACCCAGTTTTTTTATTTTATCAAGAATAATAATTTTCACTATGCAATCCCATTGTATCTAAAAGTTAATAAAAATTATTTATGACGATCAGTATAAGGTATTAAAGATAAATAACGTGCACGTTTTATAGCTTGAGCTAATTGACGTTGATATTTTGCACAAGTGCCAGTAATACGGCTTGGTACTATCTTACCATTTTCAGTAATATAATTTTTAAGCATTACTATATCTTTATAATCTATTTCATTAATTCCTTCTACAGTAAAACGACAAAACTTGCGACGACGAAAATAACGTGTCATTTAATTAACTCCTTAAATTAATTTTAAAATAAATTGAAAACTAAAAAATACAGATATTATTCTTCAGAATCTTTAATATTAGACAAAATATTAATAGGTTCATTAATAAAATCTTCACGTTTGTTACGTCTATCATCTTTAATCTTCATTATACAGGAAGGTTCATTTATTGCATTCTTAACACGTATAATTATGTTACGTATTATGGAATCGTTAAATTTAAAATTATTTTCTAGTTCTTTAATTGTTTCTTTAGATACTTCAATATTAAGCAAAATGTAATGAGCTTTATGAAGTTTATTAATTGGATAAGCTAATTGACGACGACGCCAATCTTCTAAACGATGTATCTTACCTTTAGATTTTTTTATAAAACTAGTATAACCTTCAATTATATCTGTAACTTTTTCACTCTGATCTGGATGTATCATCAATATAATTTCATAGTGACGCATTTTAAGTGCTCCTCTCGGATTATAGCTTCTGTGTTTTATAGACTACAAGAAGCAAGGAACTTTCAAACATATATTCTATTTATAGTAATAAACAACATTTTTTAAATAATAAAATAAATTAAATATTAATTTTTAGAAAAGTCTATGAATACACAATTAACTAATATTTAATTTTAAATACCATAATCATACGACAAAAACTAACGGAGTAAAATAGCTGTTTAAAAATAGGTATCATAATAAATTTTTAAAAAAACAAAAAAATATTTATTACATTATGATGTTACCTCTTTTTGTTGGCGTAATATTTCAAACAAACATATACCAGTTGCAACCGATATATTCAATGATGGAATTATACCATGCATTGGGATGCTTATCAATTCATCACAACATTTACGAGTTAAATAACGTATACCAGTACTTTCTGAACCCATTACCAATGCTATTGGAAGAACTAATTTTCTTGTGTATAAGTTATATTCTGATTTACTTGAAGTGCCTACTATCAAAATATTTTTTTGCTGTAAAAAATATAACGTTCTTGCTAGATTAGTAACTCTTATTAATGGAACATTTACTGATGCACCACTAGCTACTTTCTGTACAGTTTCATTAAGTGAAGCTGAGCGATTTTTTGGAACTATTATTGCATTAACTCCAGCTGCATCAGCGGTGCGTATGCAAGCACCTAAATTATGGGGATCTGTAATACAATCTAAAACTAATAATAATGGTTTTTTTATATTTTTAAGAAATTTTTCAAGAACATTTTCATTATGTTGATTAAAAGATCTTATTATTGCTACTACACCTTGATGATTAACGCCTTTCCTAACTTTAAGATCAATTAATTGACGATCTATTAAATTTATTTTAATTCCTTGTTTTTTAAGTGAAATATATAATAAATTTAAACGATCGTTTCTTCTATTATCTTTAATGATAAAAACTTCTTTAAGACTATTAGGATTGGTATTTTGTATAGTTTGTACAGTATTTATTCCAAAAATGATATTATTCATAATGATTATTGAATTTAATAAAATATAAATAGACTAATAAATATAACATATATTATTCATCATTTTTATTATTAATTATTAGAAAATAATCATATTGTTATCTTTATGTTTCATATTATTTTCACTAGCAATTAACGTAAAGTCTATTCTTCTTTGATCCATATTTACAGATGTAATATAAACTTTTACTGCATCACCTAAACGATAAACATATCCACTAGATTCGCCGATAAGACTTTGACATATTGTATCAAATTTATAATAATCTTTTTTAAGAGTTGAAATATGTATTAATCCTTCAATTAAAAATTCATTTAAACGTACAAACAAACCAAAATTTGTAATGCTAAAAACAACACCATCAAATGTTTTACCTATTTTTTTTCTCATGAAATCACATTTTAACCAATCTGAAACATCACGAACAGCCTCATCAGCTCGACGTTCAGTTAGAGAACATTGATAACCTAGTTTTATCATTTCTTTAATATTATAATGATGACTTCCATGGTTAATGGATATATTTTTTTTTTCTTTATATAATAAATATTTAATTACTCGATGTAATAAAAGATCAGGATAACGACGGATAGGAGATGTAAAGTGTGCATATGAAGTTAATGCTAACCCAAAATGTCCTCTGTTTTGTGGATCATAAATTGCTTGTTTCATAGAACGTAATAACATAATTTGTAACATATCAGCATCTGGTCTTTTAGAAATTTCCATTAATAATAATGAATAATCAATCGGCTTAGGTTGATTTCCTCCTGATAATTTAATACCTAATTCATTTAACACATGATGGAAATTTTTAATACTATCAACACTAGGACAATCGTGATAACGAAATAAAACAGGTTCTTTACTTTTTTCTACAAAACTAGCAGAAGCAAAATTAGCTAATATCATACATTCTTCTACAATTTTATGTATATCATTACGAAAAACACGTTTAATATTTTCAATACGATTTTCAGAATTAAATATAAATTTAATTTCTGAAGTTTCAAAAGAAATACCACCTCTGTTCTTACGAGCTGTTGCTAATACTTGATATAACTTATAAAGATTTTCAAGAATATTTTTTAAGGATAAATGTCTATCATTTAATTTAGAGTGATCCTGTAATATATCCAATGCTTCATTATAGGTTAAGCGAGCATGTGATTTCATTATTGCTTCATAATGTTTGAAATCAGTTAATCTACCTTTAGAAGAAATATTCATCTCACAAACGATACACAAACAATCAATGTTTGGGTTAAGAGAACACAATTCATTAGAAAGAAGTTCTGGTAGCATTGGTATTACTTTTGAAGGAAAATAAACTGAATTACCACGCAAATATGCTTCTTTATCTAACGGTGTACCTGGACGAACATAGTAACTAACATCCGCAATAGCAACCCATAATCGCCAACCATTACAAGTTTTTTCACAATATAATGCATCATCAAAATCACGTGCATCAGCATCATCAATCGTAATTAATGGCAATTTACGTAAATCAACACGACCTACCTTAGATTGTTGTGTTAATTTGTGACTAAACTTATTAAGTTGTAATTGTACTTCTGATGACCATGTATAAGGAATTTCATGACTCCTTATTGCTATATTAATTGCAAGATTAGTACCCATACTGTCACCTAAAATTTCAATTATTTTTCCAATTGCTTTATTATGAACAGTAGGACGATGTAATATTTCTACTACTACAATAGAATTTTGGTTAGCATTTAAATTGAATTTTAGTGGAATTATTATATTAAAATTTAATCTATTATCGTCTGGTACAACGAAACCATGTTCTAATTTTCTAAAATAACGACCAATAATTCTTTTACTACGTGATTTTTGTACTTTTATTACTCGTGCTTCTTTGCGACCTTTACGATCAATTTCTATTAATTGGGCAATTATAAAATCTCCATGAATACACAATTTCATTTGTTCAGAAGATAGATAGAAATCATCTTTTTTACCATCTACTCGTAAAAAACCATATCCATCACGATGGCCAATTACTCTACCCTTTATCAAATTAAAATTTTTTGGTAGAATGTAATATTGACTACGTGTAAACAATAATTGACCATCACGTTTCATTGCACGGAGTTGACGACGTAAAGCTTCAAAATTATTTATATTTTTTAAACACATTTCTTTGGCTAATTCTTTATAACCTATTGGTTTATTTTTCTTTTTAAAAAAAGAAATAATAAATTTACGACTAGGAATAGATTTTTTAATTTCTCTATTTTGAGAATATTTTGACATAATATTTCCTAATATATCATTTAATATTTATTATTGCTTTTTATTAAATAGTATTAATGATATTCTTAATGTACTAAAATACATAACAATCCTTATTTGAAATAATTGTAATATTATCCGTATAATCTTATATGTCAATAAATCCTTATTATAATTAAATATTATTTAGACATTTATAATCATTATGCATGGTTAATATTTTTATCATACTCATTTTATATTTAATAATTTATTTAAAATAATAAATAAAATGTATTACGATAATTTTATTTTTAATATTTATATACCAAAAGGATCACGTATTATTATAGTATCTAGTCTATCAGGACCAGTAGAAATAATATCAATAGGAATACTAACTAATTCTTCTATACGATTTATGTAATTACGAGCAAATTTTGGTATTTTATTCAACTTCTTAACGCCAAATGTTGATTGATTCCATCCTGGTAAAGTTTCATATATCGGTTTTATTTTTTCCCAATTTTCTATAGTTAGAGGCGTATTGAACAACTTACTACCATCTGGCATACTATAGGCTACGCAAATTTTTATTTCATCCAAATTATCTAATATATCTAATTTAGTTAGACATAAACCTGAAATTGAATTTATCTGTATTGAGCGACGTAATAGTACGCAATCTAACCAACCAGTACGGCGCCTGCGACCAGTAGTAGATCCAAATTCTTGTCCTTGATGACATAGGAAATCGCCTGTTTTATTATTTAATTCCGTTGGGAATGGACCTGCACCTACTCTTGTAGAATAAGATTTCGTAATACCCATTATATAATTTATATGAAATGGGCCAATACCTGTACCGGTTAAAACTCCTCCTATTGTAGTATTAGAAGATGTAACATATGGATAAGTACCATGATCTATATCTAACATAGCACCTTGTGCACCTTCAAAGATGATAATCTCACCACGATTTACAGCCTTATTCAAAATTTCTGGAACATCTACCACTATATTATTTATATAATCTGCAAGCAACATTGTTTCTTTCAATATTTTATTATAGTTTACTGAATTTGACTTAAAATAATTTACTAATTGAAAATTATAATAATCTATGATTTCTTTTAACTTATTAGCAAAACTATTTTTATCAAAAAGATCACCAACACATAAAGCACGACGAGATATTTTATCTTCATATGCTGGACCTATACCACGCCCAGTAGTACCAATTGCTTTAATATCTCTAAATTTTTCTCTAGCTAAATCCATTTCTATATGATATTGAAAAACAAGAGGACATGATATAGAGAGCAATAAACGTTTCAATACTGGAATATTACGATTTTCTAAAAATTTTATTTCTTTCATTAGTTCTTCTAGAGATATTACTACACCATTACCAATAACACTTGTTACATTATCTCTTAAAATTCCAGAAGGAATTAAGTGAAGTATGGTTTTTTTACCATTAATTACAAGTGTATGACCAGCATTATGTCCACCTTGATACCTAACTACATAATTTGCTTTTTCTGTTAAAAGATCTACAATCTTACCCTTTCCTTCATCACCCCATTGTGTTCCTAGTATTACAATATTTTTAAACATTTATTACAACCACCTATTAATCGCAAGTAGATTATTTTTTATTTTGAGATAAAAATGTAACTTATTAAATACTAATTTTTTAGTACATTCAAAATATCTGATTAATATATAAAAATTAAATTTTATTAATCTAATTAATAGAGTGACATTAATTTAATACTGGTAATATACTAAATTTATTTAATTTCAAACCATTTATTATTTAATAATTATTAATTTTTAATTCATCTTATTAAAAGGATTTTTAATGTATTTAAAAAAATCACTATTCAAGCTTAATACTATTAGGTCTTTGGTCTTATCCACAATCATTTTATAATTTTTTAAACTGTGAATAAAGATGTAAAATTCTATGTTCTTACCAAATGCATTGGTAAGCATTTTTGATATCTTTAAATCATTTTTAACACCAATCATTAATGCATCATTTTTTGCTTGATTAAGCATAAGGATTGCTTTGTAATCCGCTTGATTTTTTAATTTTTGTGATTTATTTTGACCATCTAAAAGTTCATTTTGGGCTAATAAATAACGTTCAGAACGAATATTATTAAATACATAATTTAATTCATTATGTGGTAAAGTAATATTATTGATTTGTATATCAATCACTTTAATACCTAGCAATTTAGTAGTATCAAAATGTAATATTAATTTATTAATTTTATTAAAAATTATTTTGTTATTGATTGATTTTTTAATTAGTTGTCGTTGATTTGTATTAATATCATTTAAAGCATTACGAACATTTATAGTTAATTTATTATTTAAATCATTTATAATATCTTTAATATTTAATTTAGCTATTTGAATCCGTATAACATCATTAGATATAAGATTTAATAATTTTTCTATTTGTAAAGCATTACCTCCTGTAGATGTGTAATAATTTTCAAAATTACTAACACGCCACTTAATATAATAATCGACTATAATTTCTTTTTGTTCTTTAGAAAATAAATGAGTTGCTTTTATATTCATACTGTGAATACGGGTATCTAAGGTTTTAGCAACGTCAACAAATGGAATTTTAAAATGCAAACCTGGTTCTAACAATACAGCGGTATTATTTTGATCTTTTACTAATTTAGTAAAACGTATCAAAATAGCTTTTTGATCTTCATTTACTATAAATAATGAGAATTGAAATATTATTAAGGTTATAGTTGTTATTATGATTATTTGTTTACGCATGAATCAATTCTCTCTATATTTACGCTTAATGTTATTTCTAATTGCATGTTTTTTTGCGTTTTTCTATAATATTTTCAGTATTATGGAATTTTTTATTCGAATGATAAATGGTATTATTAGTAGATAATAATTTTTTAATATTATGTTCAGCAGATTTTGTTTTATTTATACAATTTAAATCATCATTTAATAATGATTCAGATAAAAATAATATTTTATGTTTATTACTGTCAATCAAAATTTTTCTGGTATTGTTTAAGATGTTTTTGATTGTTTCAAGATACAAAAGTTCTCTAAGAATTTTAGGATGAGATTTGTATTCTGGCAGTAGTTTTAAAATTCTTGCAATTTCTCCGGTAGTTTTTAATAATCTATTTTCCTGATATATTTGTTCTTTTTTAATGATATGATATGCTTTATTTTTAGCAATCATTTGAATTTTATTTGAATAATTTTTTGCATTCAATATTAATTGGATTCTATTTTCTTTTGCTTTATTTATACTTTCAAATGCTGTTTTAACTTCTTCAGGAATATTTATCTTTTTAATATTAACATCTAGTATATTAATGCCCATGTTATAGGGATGAATAATTTTGTTAATTTGATGTTTTGTATCACGGCAAATAATACTGGAATTTTTAAATAAAATATTTTCTATATTTGTTCTTCCTATAATGCTACGTAATGCACTATTGGTGGCTTTTAATAAGCTGTCTTCAATATTTATCATTGAATATAAATAATATTTGGGATTAGTAATTACATATTTTAAATTAATTTCCGTATTTATTAAATTTACATCAGAAGTTAACATAAGATTTGAGGTATTTAATTCTCGTATTTTTTTTACATTAATAATTTCAACTTGATCTATGAAATTTAATCTCCAATTTAATCCTGGTGTAACTATGTTATTAAATTTACCAAAACGAGTCAATACGCCACATTCTGCTTCTTTAATAGTGTAAAATCCACTTAATATCCAAATACATAACACACAAATTGACATTATAAAAATTAATTGATTCGCTATAATATCAGATTGTTTGATGTTATTATTTTTATTATTATTTAATCCAATAATATTTTTTACTAATTCTTTAAATGTATTCCCTAAATTGAAAATATTTATATTTGATTTATTATTTTTCTCACCTTTCCATGGATCACGATCCTGATTATTATTTCCAGACTGATTCCACGTCATTTCCTCCACTCCATTTTTTGTTTTTATGTTATACAATTATATAATACATACTATTTGTAATTACTAGTTAAATATGTCTTAATATGATAACAAAATTAGTTAAAAAATCACCAGAAGATGTTATGTAATTACTATTAAATAACAAATTAATGTTTTACTATATTAAAAAATCATTTTGATTAATTCGAAAAAATAATATTGTCGAATTATAAGAACATACTAAATATTAATATAAAACATTTAGCTATATTTATAATTTAGGTAAAGAAATGTATTACTAAACGAATTATTTTCCAAATAATATTTTTAATATTGAATTAATAGCTAATTTAATATTATCACTTAACAAATGAATATTTTTCCATTTACGCATCCAAGTCATTTGATGTTTAGCAAGCTGTTTTGTTGCACAAATTCCTTTATCAACCATCTCATCATAATTTATTTCATTATGTATATAAGACCACATTTGGCGATAACCAACACAACGAACAGAAGGCATATTTATATGTAAATCTCCTCTTGCAAATAATTTTCTGCATTCAGTTTCAAATCCCAATGCTAACATTTGTTTAAAACGTAATTCAATACGTTTATGTAATAACTCACGGCTATAAGGGATCATGCCAAATTGGTATAAATTATATGGTAGTGGTTCCATGAATGTACTTTTCATATCAGTAAAGGTTTTGCCAGAAATATAAAATATTTCTAATGCTCTTTTAATTCTTTGTAAATCATGATGATGAATGTAATTTGCAGATATAGGATCTATTTTACATAATTTACCATATAAAAAATCCCAACCTTTTTCATGTGCTATTTTATCAATTTCGTTACGAATATTAAAATCAGCTGGTGGTAAAATTGATAATCCTTCAATTAATGTTTTAAAATAAAACATAGTTCCACCAACCAGGCAAGGAATACGACCCCTTTTTAATATATCTTCTATTTCTATCAGTGCATCATGTCTAAAGGCTGCTGCCGAATAGCATTCAGCAGGGTCTTTTATATCCAGTAAGCGATGGGGAGTTGAATTTAATTCTTGTGGAGAAAGTTTTCCTGTGCCAATATTCATTTGACGGTATATTAATGCTGAATCCACACTTATTAGATCAATTGGTAATATTTCGTGTAATTTAATTGCTAAATTAGTTTTTCCTGAAGCAGTTGGTCCCAATAAACAGATAACTTTTGTATGCTTAACATTATTTAATTTAACCATGATTTAATGTATCTATTGCATTGTTAATATTGATATGTTGTATTAAATCAGAAGGCATATTATTTATCAAATATGGGCAGAAATATTCAATTTCAGCCAATAAGATATTGACTTTTAAAATATCCCAATCTATATTTTCATTGCTGTCTGAATAACTTAATAACCAATAAAATAGCTGTTTATCAGAAGTGTTTTTTTGTTTATTCAAATATTCCAACATCTCAAAAATTAAATTTTTCAATCTATATTTATGTAAAGTTGAAGGCACTGAATATAAGTTTAATGTATCTCTTTCTATTTGAAATAATATTCCTGTTTTTTTTATTAACTCATAATTTTCTAGAATAATTTTAAGGTAATATTCATTAATTTTCATTTTTAATGGGATTATTAGAGGAGTCGTTTTATATTTAATTTTGTTATGATGTAATTGTTCTTGTTTTAAATAACGTAAAGCTGTAGATAGTGACATTAATAGTAATTGCTGATTTTTTTTAAGTACTGCATAACGATTTTTCAATATAGTAAGTAATTGACCAAATATTTTTGAATAAGTTTTTAAAATTGGGGATTTATAAATTGAAATATGATTATCATAATTTGTTTTAATTTGCTTATTTTTTAAATTTAATATATCATCTTCATAATACCAATCTGGTAAAGAAAAAAAATTGTTACTTTTTAAATGATTATTATTTATTTTTAATTGATATTTATGGTTTTTAACACAAGATATATTTATCTTTGTTTTTTCAAAAATATTTTTTAATAAATCAGTAACACCTTGAATAATGAAATTATGAATTAAGCCGGATTGGTAAAAACAAACCTCTTTTTTTGATGGATGAATATTTACGTTGACTTGATTGGGATCGATTTCTAAATAAATTATATAAGACATTTTTTTATTGTTTTGTAATATAGATTGATATGCTTGCTTAATAGCATCTGTTATTATCTTGTTTTTTACAATTCTTCCATTAACATAACAATATTGTAAAGTTTTATGTGACATACAAATATTTATTGCTGACATCCAACCATGCAAAAATAAATTATCACGTCGATAATCAATATAAAAAGCATTTTTTACAAAATCGATTCCGCAAATAGATATTAATCTTCTTTTTGTTTCACTTTCAGTCACTACTGATGGTTGGTAATATATCAAATTTCCATTATGGCTTAATGAAATGGTAATATCAAAACGAGCTAATAATATTTGATTTAATATTAAATCGATATAATTAAACTCAATTTTTTCAGTTTTCATAAGTTTTCGACGTACAGGAGTATTATAAAACAAATCAAAAACTTTAATTGTAGTTCCAACAGGGTGTGTTGCTGGTTTTATTTTTATGTTTGATTGAATACCTTCTGTATAAATTTGCCATGCTTGTTTTTGATTTATTGTTTGTGAAGTTAAAGTTAAACGAGAAATAGAACTAATAGTAGTTAATGCTTCCCCTCTGAAACCTAAAGTTTTGATTTCTTCTAAATCTTTTGCATATCTAATCTTACTAGTTGCATATCTTTGTAAAGCTATACATAGCTCATTTTTAATTATTCCACAACCATTATCTTGAATTTGGATTAATTTTGTACCTCCTTGATTAATATTAATATCAATACGATTAGCACCAGCATCAAGACTATTTTCCATAAGTTCCTTAACAACCGATGCAGGACGTTCAATAATCTCACCGGCTGAAATTTGATTAACTATGTGAGGAGGTAAAATTTTAATTGACATAACCAATAATATTTAAAATTAAAAAATATTATAATATTTCCGTTAAACACTAATTTTTTGTTTTTTACAAATCTAATTTTATTTAATATGTTTATATATAAATACTTTCTTTATATTTCTGTTTTAATTTTTTGGAACAAATTAATTAAACAATGTGAATATATTTATCATTTAGATTATAATATGCAACTTTATTTAAAATTATTTGTAAATTTATTCAATAAAATAAATATAATTATTTGAAATTATAATAGATTATTTTGTTGCCTTATTTATTTCTTAAGTAATATAATTCTTCGAGCAAATATTTAGTAAAAGATGAATATGCGATCAATTGCACTTTTCTCTTATCACCTATGTAATGAAATACTAATTTTAGATCAGGTAATGGTAGCATACCTTTGCCACATTGAGGCCATTCTACTAAACAAATTGTATTACCAAAATATTCGCAAATACCTATTGAATCTAATTCACATTGATTATTAATACGGTATAGGTCGATATGATATAATAATATGTCATATACTTTATAGGATTCAACAAATGTATATGTTGGACTTTTCACGATACCATAATAACCTGATGCTCTTAAAAAACCACGAACGAAAGTAGTTTTTCCTGATCCAAGATCACCATAAAGATAGATATTAACTGGTTGATTATAACATAACAAACCTAACTCGTTTCCTAATTCAATGGTTTTTTTTTCACAAGATAAATTTAAAAAATAATTTTTCATATTTTTTTTATATCAGGATTAATAAATTTCCATAGAATTTTAAATAAATCTGTCGCCAGTATACCTCTTAGTCCACGATTAGAAGCTAATTCATCTGCTGCAGTACCATGTACTATACAACCTGCACAAGCAGCATCGAACAATGTTAATTGTTGACCTACTAAGGCAGCTATAATTCCGGTTAATATATCGCCCATACCACCAGAAGCCATACCTGCGTTACCAACATCAGCAATAGCAATTTTGCCTTCTTCAACAATGATAGTTCCTGCACCTTTTAGTACCACAATACCACCGTATTGATTACTCAAACATCTTGCAGTATATAAACGATCCTTTTCAATTTCATCAAGACTACAATTAAGTAAGCGACTAGCTTCACCTGAATGAGGTGTTATTATTCGGTTGCAACATTTATCTTTAGTTGTAGATAGAAAATTTAATGCATCAGCATCCCAAATCATAGGTTTTTTACTTAAAGATACTTTGTTCAGTATATCTTTTGCTAAATTATTATTACCTAAACCTGGACCAATAATGATTATATCTGCCCATAATAGAGATTCTTTTAATACATATTCATTCTTAATATCATCTATCATAATTTCAGGTCGTGTACCAACGATAGGAGCAATATTTTCCTTATATGTTAATAATTTTACTAATCCAGCTCCTGTTCTAAGTGCTGCTTCTGCCGCCATAAATATTGCACCTGCTGTTCCAATATTGCCACCAATGAATAGTAGTTTACCATAGTCACCTTTATGTGATGTTGGTCTACGCGGTTTTAACCAATATGATAAACAACTGGAATCAAAACGTAATATAGGTGCTTTTTTGTTTAAGAAAAAAGATGATAATCCCAAATCGATATAATGCAATTCTCCAATGAAATCTCTTGCTTTTCCAATAAGTTGTCCTGGTTTTAAAGTAATAAAAGATAAAGTATGTGAAGCATAAATAGCATTTCCTAGTACATTACCATTAGAGGCAAATAATCCAGAAGGTATATCTACAGACAAAATGGGAGCCGAATGTAAATTTGCTTTTTTTATCAAACTAGAATAAGCAGAATTAGGGACACGATTAATACCAGTACCTAATAAAGCATCAATAATTATATCTATTTTATCAGGCCATTTTGCATCTACTTCATGAATTTTTCCACCTATTGATATCCATTCGTTATAAGCAATTTGAGCTTCTCTAGACAAATCTTTTATTTCGTTACTATATGAAATTAATGTTACTTTTTTTCCAGATATTTTGGCTATACGAGCTGCTACATAACCATCTCCTCCATTATTTCCATGTCCGCATAAAAATAACCAATTTATTGCATCAGGCCAATATTTGCTGATATGGTTGCAAATAGCATTTCCAGCACGTAACATAATCTCATATAAACTAATATTTAAATAACAAGCAGCATCAACTTCTAATTTATTTAATGATTTTATAGGCCATACAGAATACGGTAAGCGATTTTTTTCAACCAAAAATATAATCTCCAAGTGTTAATTGATTGAATTTATATCTAAAAAAGATCATATATTTACGTTAAATTATACAATTAAAATATAGACATGTAAAAATTATTAAGAAAAGGTTAATTTAATTCGTTTTAATGCTAATTTAATACATTTTTATATTAAAAATATAATACAATTTTAATTTTTTGACATAAAAAACAAGATAAAATATTAGATTTTAGACAAATTAAATGATAATCAACTTATTAAAACACATGGAGCGGGAAACGAGACTCGAACTCGCGACCCCGACCTTGGCAAGGTCGTGCTCTACCAACTGAGCTATTCCCGCAAAATGATTTCTTAACCTAGTTTAATCTGTTTTAAAAAAAGATCTTACTGTTGCAATAAAATGTTTTATTTTACAATACGAATATTGTTACTGAAATATCCAATGAAATTATATATTTAATTCAATAAATATTTACGGTAATATTTCAATTCTTCTATTGACTCAATTATATCATTTAATGCACTATGTGAACAGGTTTTTTTTCTATTTAATAGAATCTCTGGCTTCCAACGATATGCTAATTCTTTTAAGGTGCTTACATCAATACAACGATAATGAAAATATTTTTCTAATTCAGACATATAATTACATAAAAAAAGACGATCGTGGCCGACGCTATTACCACACATAGGGGATTTTTTTGCTGGCACCCATTTTTTCAAAAATGTGATTGTAGCTTTTTCAGCGCTTTTTTCTGTGAATGTACTTTTTTTTACTCTGTCTAATAATCCACTATTAGCATGTGTTCTTAGATTCCAATTATCCATTTGTTGAAGATGTTCATTTTGTTGATACACTGCTATTATTGGACCTTTTGCTAAAATATTTAAATTTATATCAGTTATTATTGTAGCAATTTCAATGATACGATCCTGTTCTGGATTCAATCCAGTCATTTCTAAATCTATCCATATTAATTTATTTTCGTTATCTTTAATTTTCATAAATATCAATTATAATAATTGTGTTCAGATATGCTTTGTAATTTTATTAATAATTTATTATTATATAATAGGTTAAATAATTTTTAGATCTATTATTTTTTAATTAAATATCATTAAACAACATTAAAAATATCAATATAATATTATTATGCTATAATATGAGTTTAATTGTAACATCAAAATAATATGTTGAAATTAATATTAGTTTTTTTAATTAATTTGATTTCGTTTGATAAGCAAAATTTGTAATTGAATACGTTGATATGTTGGTAATATTGTATTCGATAAAGTATTAAATATTTAATTAATACTTCATTAATTTTGCGTATGTGTGTAATTAAATATTCCAACTATAATTAATTTCTTATTTTTTAATAAATTTAACTAAAAATCACATAATATTAGTAAAAATTATATGTTTAGTGTATATAAACAGGATATAGGGTGTTTAATAGTTTAAAAATTTATTTTACTAGTGATTTTCTAAAAAAATGGATTACTGGAATTTTAGGTTGGTTTGCTAGTAACAAGTTTGGTTTGGTTACACGATTAATGATTGAATTTTTTATTAGTTTTTATAAAATAAGTTTATCTGAGTGTATTAAATCACATAGTAATGAATATTCAACTTTTAATAGTTTTTTTGTTCGTATTCTTAAAACACAATTACGCCCGATAGATCCTAATCCATATATAATAACTGTACCAGTTGATGGGAAAATTACTCAAATTGGATATATCAAAGGTAATAAGCTACTTCAAGCTAAAAATCACTACTATACTATCGATGCACTTCTAGCTGGTGACAAAATTATGTCTGCAAAGTTCCTCAATGGTGATTTTATTACTATTTACCTTTCACCTAATAACTACCATCGTGTTCATATGCCATGTGACGGAGTACTACGTGAAATGACATATGTACCAGGTTGTTTATATTCGGTAAACTTAATAAATGTATATAATATTCCTAATCTATTTGCTCTTAACGAGAGAGTAATTTGCTATTTTGATACTTATATTGGACCATTAATCCAGATCATGATAGGTGCTATAATTGTAGGAAGTATTGAAACTGTATGGGCAGGAACTATAATTCCGCCACGTGGTAGGGTTATTAAAAAATGGTACTATCCTGATGCTAATAATAAAAATGCTATAAAACTGCTTAAAGGTCAAGAAATGGGGATGTTTAAGATTGGTTCAACTGTAGTAAATTTATTTACTCCAGGTCGTATACAATTTATTAAAGAACTAGAACCTAAAAAAAATATCCTGTTAGGCGAACCTTTAGCAATTAAATTACCTATAATTCCTAAAATTACTTTTTGTTCATAAAAGATAAGTAACATGTACATATTACCAAGTATACGTGTAATTATATTTATTATTATGGCTTTATGTATTAACAA
This sequence comes from Candidatus Pantoea edessiphila, assembly GCF_002933315.1. Lineage (GTDB taxonomy): Bacteria > Pseudomonadota > Gammaproteobacteria > Enterobacterales > Enterobacteriaceae > Pantoea_C. The sequence goes on along the minus strand of NZ_PDKT01000003.1, from coordinate 9,970 downwards.
ATCAATATTTGCGATTAATATTTCTGATTTCTATCAATTAAAAAAACAAGAAGAAAATATAACAATTGCAAATAATTCTTCAAATCAAATGAACAAAAAATTTTTATTCTCTAAAAACAATCAAGATTTCGTTCATCACCAGAATAATTATATCGATAATATAAAAAAATATAAAAAAATTATTAATTTATTTCCTAAATTAAATTATGTGTTGAGACAACAAATTTATAATTTAAAAAGAATAGGTAAAATAAATTTAAACAATAAGAAGACGAATAAATTAGATCAAGAGATCATGCAAGTTATTTTACAATTAATAGAAGAAGGACGTCAATCTCAAATAGAACAAGAAAAAATTCATGAAATTAATAATTCATTATCGACATTACCTCAAAGAATCACTGAAACAAGAAATTTAATATATAAAAATAACATAGAAGAGAATAAAAACTTAATAGAAAATAAAATTGTATTCTCAAACGATCAAAAATTAATTATACGTCAAAAAGAAAACAATAATAACGAACTATATGCTAATGAATTAGAATTGGAACAATTGTCAGCTAATAATCGTCAAAAATTAGCACGTATACGTGCAAAAATTCATCAACTTAAAGCAATGTATTTAAATAATTATTTAAAATATCTACGTTTTAAAATAAAAAATCAACATCAAACAAAACCAATAGAAGAAATTATAAAAAAATTGAACAATCATAATAAAAATAATCAATTATCAGTAAAATTGGTTTTAAATGATATGATTACAAATCAAGATTTATCTAGTGCTTTAGGTGACCAAATTCAATTAATGAATACAATACAATATCAACAAAAATTAATTGATAACCAAATAAATAAAGTTAAATATTTAAATTTCATGCTAAGTGAACAATCAAATGGATTAAATTACTCTATTTTACTAAGTGAAACTTTAAGACTACGTATAGCACAATTACCTGAAATACCTAAATTAAAACAAATTGATCAAGATATCATAAAAACACGTTTACAACGTCTACATTATGAATATTTAGTAGATAATAAAGAAAATTTAGTTCAAAAAGAAAAAATACGTATTTTTAGTAGTTCAAAAAAAGATTTTATTAAAAAAATATTTAATAAACAAATTTTTATACAACATGAATTAATTAATTTATTAATTTCCGGATGTGATAGCCTAATTATAGAAAATACTAAATTAAAAACATCAACAATACAATTACAAGATGCTTTAAAAAAGGTAAAAAAATTATCACAAGAACGTCTTTTTTGGATCGCTGATACAAATCCAATTGATTCTACTAATTTAATTAAAGTGATAAGTGATATAAAATATCTACTATCTTTAAATATATTAAAACATCTTAAAGCAGGTATAGTTGAAACCATTTTTCATATAAAAACATTATTACCAATTTTAGGTGCACTGTTTTTAGTTATTTTAAATTTTAGCTTACGCCATAAATATGACGCTTTTTTAGAACTTTCAGCTAGTAAAGTAGGTAAAGTAACACAAGACCGATTTATGTTAACTATTCGTGCTGTATTTTGGTCTATTATAATGTCTTTATCTATTCCTATAATGTGGTTACAAATAGGTTATGGTTTACAACAATCTTCATCTTATCCTATTATAATTGCTATAGGTGATGGTATCATCAATACTGTACCTATATTAACAACCTTTATAATTATAAATACATTTTCCAGACCAAACGGTTTATTTATAATGCATTTTCGTTGGTCACAAATTTTAGTTAATCGTGGTATCAAAAATTATTTAATAACTTTATATTTCATTTTACCACTGGTTGTTTTGTTAACTATAATCGATAATTTAGAAGAACATAATTTATCTTCATCTTTAGGCCGCTTATGTTTCATTCTTATATGTACTACTATCAGCATAGGAAGTTTGAGTTTAAAAAAATCTCAAGTGCCACTCTATGTTAATAAAAATGGAAATACTAATAACTTTATAAATAATACAATATGGAATATTATAATTATAGTTCCAATTATTGCTGCAATTACTTCTGCATTAGGTTATTTATCAACGGCTAAAGCAATCTTATTTCATATAGAAATATCAAATATCATTTGGTTTTTACTGCTAATAGTATATCATATTATTCGTCGTTGGATGCTTATTCAACATCGTAAATTAAGTTTTGATCGTGCTAAACAGAAAAGAGCAGAAATACTTGCTCTTAGAGCTCGTACTGAAGAAGAAAAAGAACAAAGTATGCAAAATGCAGATTCTATAGAGATAGAAGAACCAGTAGTAAATTTAGATATAATTAGTGCACAATCATTGAAACTTGTAAGATGGATATTAATGTTGGTAGCATTAGTATTGTTAATATATTCATGGTCAGAAATACATTTAGCTCTCGGTTTCTTTGACAATATTTTATTGTGGAATACAAATAGTTCAGTTCAAGGAAGTGGAAATTATCATCCAATTACGCTTGGTGCATTATTAGTTGCTGTTTTAACATTTATTATAACTCTACAATTAGTTCGTAATATGCCAGCTTTAATTGAACTAGTATTACTCCAACATTTAAATTTAAGACCAGGTACTAATTATGCTATTTCTACAATAACTAAATATATTACAATCATACTTGGTGGATTATTTGGTTTTTCTGTAATTGGTATTGAATGGTCTAAATTACAATGGTTAGTTGCAGCATTAGGTGTTGGATTGGGTTTTGGTTTACAAGAAATTTTTGCTAATTGTATATCTGGATTAATTATTTTATTTGAAAGACCAATACGAATTGGTGATACTGTTACTATACGTGAATTAACTGGTAGTATTACTAGAATTAGCACACGCGCTACTACTATTACTGATTGGGATCGTAAAGAAATAATAGTGCCAAATAAAGCTTTTATAACTGAACAATTTGTAAATTGGTCACTGTCAGATTCGGTTACACGTGTAGTTTTAACTATTCCAGCATTAAGTATTAACAATAGTGATAAAATAACAAAAATATTAAAACATGCAGCTGAGTGCTGTAATTATGTTTTAAAAACACCTGCACCAGAAGTGTTTTTAGTAGATTTACAACAAGGAGTATTGTTATTTGAATTACGTGTATATGTAGCAGAAATGGGACATCGTATGCCATTACGTCATGAATTAAATCAATTAATTATAGATAAATTTACACAAAATAATATAATAATACCTTTTCCTCCATTTCAAATGCGTGTGGAATCAATAAAAGGAAAGTCTTTTAAAAATAGAATTTTTAATAGTAATTTTTTTCAATCAAATTAGTTAATTAAAAAATGCAATTAACTAAAATATTTTTTTGCAAATAATTCTCCATATAAAATATCTTTATTTAAATGATTAATAATATTATCTAGAATTTTTTGTTCAAAATTACTTAAAATACCTATTTCCTTATATTGTATAACACCGCTTTTTCCAAGTAAAAATGGTTGAGAAAAAAATCTTGTATATTTTCCATCACCTTCAATATATGCATATTCCAAGATATTGTTTTTACCTTGAATAGCTTTTATTAATGATAAACAAAATCGTGTAGCTGCATAAGCCATTGATAAAGATGCAGAACCATTACCGTCTTTAGCTTTTACTACTTCACTACCCGCATTTTGGATACGCCTAGTAATTTCAATTATTTCTTGATCAGTGAAAATAACATTTTTCAATTGCGATAATAAAGGTAAAATAGTTTTATCAGAGTGTCCACCTACAACTGGTACATTAGTATCATTTATTTTTTTCCCTTTAATATCAATAACTAATTGATTAGCACGAATAATATCAAGTGTAGTAATACCAAATAATTTATTTTTATCGTAACATCCATACTGCTTTAGCATCTCTGATGCAATAACTACAGTAGTATTTACTGGATTAGTAATGATACCAATTAAAGCATTAGGAGAGTTTACAATTATTTGTTCAATTAAATTAAGAATAATTTTAGCATTAACATTAAATAAATCAGCACGTTCCATACCTGGTTTTCTAGGTATTCCTGCTGCAATTATTATAATATCTGAATTTTTTAATGCTGGAGCTACATTTGTACCAGTAAAACCTATTACTTTTATATTACTAGGAATATGATTAAGCTCTAAGGTTATTCCCAATACAGAAGTTTTAATATCGTATAAACATAATTCTAAATCTTTATCTTTAGGTATATTGAGTTTTAATAATAGTGCAAGGGCTTGACCTATGTTTCCAGCAGCACCTAAAATACAAATCTTCATTTTTAGTTCCTTACAAATATTTTAATATTTATTATATACATTAAAATATTTGACATTATAATACATAATTTATTTTAATGACTGTTATTATTTGTATTTCTTAGTTATTCAAATGTAATTTATATATATTAGTATTAATTAATAATCAAGATATCTTTTTAATAGTAAAAAAAATGGCCAAATCATACCATTCATAATACTATTTAAAAAAATTTCATATCTAAACGAAACTCCAAGCACTAAAAATTCAATTAAAAATATTGTTAAATTCATAAATATAGATATCAATACAACAATTAAAACTTGTTGCAATAAATTTGAATTTCTAATAAATTCAAATTTTATAGAAATAAAATAAGCTATAATACTCATTGGTAAAGAACTAATACCTAATGTAGATCCCGCAGTAATATCTACAAGTATACCTATTAAAAAACCACTACTGATATTAATAGAATGAGGTAAAGATAGCACTAAATATATAAGAAACATTAACAGCCAAGAAGGACGTAACATATAAATTATATTTGGCCAAGGCATTATTTGTAATAAAAAAACTACTATAAAAAATAGATAGATAGATCTGTTATTAAACAAATAATAATTTTTCAAATTTAACCTTTATATAATACTTCTATTGGTTTAGTTCTTGTTGATGAATCTTCTATTGGTTTAGTTCTTGTTGATGAATCTTCTATTGGTTTAGTTCTTGTTGATGAATCTTCTATTGGTTTAGTTCTTGTTGATGAATCTTCTATTGGTTTAGTTCTTGTTGATGAATCTTCTATTGGTTTAGTTCTTGTTGATGAATCTTCTATTGGTTTAGTTCTTGTTGATGAATCTTCTATTGGTTTAGTTCTTGTTGATGAATCTTCTATTGGTTTAGTTCTTGTTGATGAATTATTATTTTTTTTCCATAATAATAATAAATAATTTAAATTTCTAAAATTAGTAGAAGGATGAATTTGAATGTATATATTAAAGTTTTGTTTGTCTCTTTCTATCGAAGATACTACGCCAACTGGGTAACCTTCTGGAAAATCATTATCTAAGTTTGATGTAACTACCATATCTCCAATGTGGATATCACTAATATCATTATTACTGTCATAAATATCATCATTATAAATATCGTTATTTTTATTTATTAGATATTTTAGTTGAAAATCATTATTACAACCTTTTCCTAAGGCAATTGCCTGAATATTATTACGTAACAATTTTACAGAAATTCCATTTAAAGAATTACAAGATAGCAACACATGGCTAGTAGTATCATTGACTGAAATGATTTGTCCTACAACGCCTTTATCTGTAATAACAGGCTGATTTTTATAAACACCATCTATTTTACCTTTATCTATTATCACTTGATCAGCAAACGGAACAGAAGTTGTATAAATAATTCTGCTAAGCATTACACGTTCATTATGATCTAAAGTGGCATTTAATAGTTTACGTAATTTTTCATTTTCTTTCTTATATTGTGATAATAAAATAGTGTCACTGTTTTTTATAAATAATTCATAATGTAGTTTTTTATTTTCTATTTGAATTTGTTTGTTTTGATAAAAATTTTTTAATGTATTATTTATAACTTGATAAGGTTGTGTTATTAATGAACAAAATAAACCTGTAGACATTTCATAATAACTACGTATCTTAGTAAATAAACCTACCTTACAATCGATAATAATAACTATAATAGCTAAGCATATCGTAAAAAAAAGACGCAATCTAAGAAAAAAAAACTTTGTAAAATTCAACTTCATTTTTTTATATTATCAATTTACAGAAATGAATTAAAATTCTGTTACTCTTCGCTAAATAGATCACCACCATACATATCAATCATTTCTAATGCTTTACCACCACCTCTTGCCACACAAGTTAATGGGTCGTCAGCAATAATAACTGGAATACCAGTTTCTTCTATCAATAAACGTTCTAAATTACGCAGTAAAGCACCACCACCAGTTAATATCATACCACGCTCAGAAATATCAGAGGCTAACTCTGGAGGACATTGTTCTAATGCAACCATTACAGAACTTACAATGCCTGTTAAAGGTTCTTGTAATGCTTCAAGAATTTCATTAGAATTCAGTGTAAAACTGCGGGGTACACCTTCTGCTAAATTACGACCTCTTACTTCAATTTCATTTACTTCATCACATGGATAAGCTGAACCAATTTCATGTTTAATACGTTCGGCTGTTGCTTCGCCTATTAATGAACCGTAATTACGACGTACGTAATTAATAATTGCTTCATCAAATCTATCACCGCCAATACGAACAGAAGAAGAATAAACAACTCCATTCAAAGATATTACTGCTACTTCAGTAGTACCTCCTCCTATATCTACAACCATGGATCCTGCTGCTTCAGAAACTGGTAAACCTGCACCAATAGCAGCAGCCATTGGTTCTTCTATTAAAAATACTTCACGTGCACCTGCACCTTGTGCAGATTCTCTAATAGCACGTCTTTCAACTTGAGTTGCTCCTACAGGCACACAAACTAATACACGGGGACTAGGACGCATAAAACTGTTACTATGAACTTGTTTAATGAAATGTTGAAGCATTTTTTCTGTTACAAAAAAATCAGCAATAACACCATCTTTCATAGGACGTATAGCTGCAATATTTCCTGGTGTTCTACCAAGCATTTGTTTAGCGTCATAACCTACAGCAGCAACACTTTTTGGTGAACCAGTACGATCTTGCCTAATAGCAACTACAGAAGGTTCATTCAATACAATACCTTGACCTTTAACGTAAATCAAGGTATTTGCAGTACCCAGGTCAATAGATAAGTCATTAGAAAACATACCACGAAATTTTTTAAACATATCTTAATAAAAAACCTTACATTAAAAATCCTACACTAATGAATAAAAAAAAGATAATATGATTTATTAAATAATTATAAATATATTATCAAACATTATTTATTATAGATAATTTTTTTATTAATTTGAATTTTATTAAAATATTTTTAAAACGAAAATATATGATATCTAATAACTACAATTACAAATTAAATAAAAAAATAATATATAAGTTACTAAAATTTAAGCTTACTACTTAATATTGAATTATACAAGTTTATAACATTAAATTAATTTGTGTTTGTTTTTATATTAAACTATTTGAATTTTTTATAAAAATTATTTGATTGATTGTATCATAGAATGGTTTTTTGTTAAAATAAGTTTTTATTGTTTCTGTACACATTATGTATCATATAAATATAATTTTTAGCTTATTAAAAATAATTATTTTGCAGGAGTAAATATAACATATGGAATATAAATTTCATATATTGATTCTCAATGGACCTAATTTAAATTTATTAGGGATAAGAGAACCAAAAAAATATGGTCATATTAATTTGGATAATATATTAAAAGAACTAAAAGCATACGCTAATACTTTAAACATAAGATTAAGTCATTTGCAATCTAATAATGAATGTAAATTAATAGATCGTATTCATGAAGCTTATGATAATGTGGATTATATTCTTATTAATCCTGCAGCATTTACTCATACAAGTGTAGCATTACGTGATGCCTTATTGGCGGTAAATATTCCTTTTATTGAAACACATATTTCAAATATATACTCTCGTGAACCATTTCGTCATATTTCTTATTTTACTGATATATCGGAGGGGATAATATGTGGATTTGGAACTGATAGTTATTTGTGGGCTCTAAAAATAGCAATAAAACAACTTTCTAAAATTAATTTATAAATAAAATACGGAAAATTTTTACATGGATATTCGTAAAATAAAAAAACTAATTGAGATGACAGAAAAATATAATATATCTAAATTGAAAATTTCAGGACAAACGGAATCTATTAGTATTAGTCGTATATGCAAAGAAATTGATTTTATAAACAATCAAAAATGTTTCAATACGAATACATCGAATATTTCTCAAGATATTATTCAATCTAAGCAATCGGAGTTAAAAAAACAAAAAACTGACCAAAATACAAATTATATAGTACGTTCACCAATGGTAGGTATATTTTATTTAACACCTAATCCAGAAGATAAAGCTTTTATAGAAATAGGTCAAGAAATTAATATAGGAGATGTTTTATGTATTGTAGAGGCGATGAAAATGATGAATCGAATTGAAGCGGATATATCCGGAATAGTGAAAGCAATTTTAGTAGATAATGGACAACCAGTTGAATTTAATGAACCACTAATTATTATTGAATCTTAGGATATCAAATGCTAGATAAGATAGTTATTGCTAATCGTGGAGAAATTGCATTACGTATTTTACGTGCTTGCAAAGAACTGAATATTAAAACTGTAGCAGTACACTCAGATATAGATAGAGACCTTAAGCATGTATTATTAGCAGATGAAAGTATTTGTATTGGACCAGCACAATTAATTAAAAGTTATCTCAATATCCCTGCTCTTATTTCAGCTGCTGAAATTACTGGTGCTACAGCTATTCATCCTGGTTACGGTTTTCTTTCAGAGAATGCTGATTTTGCAGAACAAGTTGAAAGTTCAGGTTTTATATTTATTGGGCCAAAAGCAGAAACTATTCGTCTTATGGGAGATAAAATATCTGCTATTAGTACAATGAAAGCATTTGGTATTCCATGTATACCTGGTTCTGATGGTCCTTTAAGCAATAAAATAAAAATAAATCATGAAATTGCAGATAAAATAGGTTATCCAGTAATCATTAAAGCTTCTAGAGGTGGTGGTGGACGTGGTATGCACGTTGTTTATCAAAAAAAAGATCTAGAAAGATATATTAATATTACTAAAATAGAAGCAAAATCAATTTTTAATAATGATATGATTTATATGGAAAAATATATAGAAAACCCTCGTCATATAGAAATTCAAGTAATAGCTGATGGTAAAGGAAACGCCCTATATTTAGGTGAACGTGATTGTTCCATACAACGAAGACATCAAAAACTTCTAGAAGAATCACCAGCCTTAAATATTTCATCAGAATTAAAAAAATATATTGGAGAACTCTGTTCTAAAACATTTATTGAAATAGGTTATAAAGGAGTAGGTACTTTTGAATTTCTATATAAACAAGAACATTTTTATTTTATGGAAGTAAATACTCGTATTCAAGTTGAACATACACTAACAGAAATGATTACTGATATTGATTTAATTAAAGGACAGATCAGAATAGCTAATGATGAAACATTATGGATAAAACAAAAAGATATTCAATTTCGCGGTCACGCTATCGAATGTCGTATTAATGCTGAAGATTCAAATACTTTCATACCAAATACAGGAAAAATAAAGCGCTTTCATGCTCCTGGTGGCTTAGGAGTAAGATGGGAGTCACATATTTATACTGGATATAATATTTCTCCTTATTATGATTCAATGATTGGCAAATTAATAACTTATGGAGAAAATAGAAATATAGCGATTGCACGCATGAAAAATGCTTTATCTGAACTTATAATTGATGGAATAAAAACAAATATAAATTTACATAATAAAATTATGCATGATAAAGATTTTATCAATGGCAACACTAATATCTACTATCTTAATAAAAATTTCAAACAAAACTAATGTATTAGATAATTAATGCCTGGCAGTTTCCTACTCTCACATGGAGAAACTCCACACTACCATCGGCACTACGACATTTCACTTCTGAGTTCGGCAT
>NZ_PDKT01000002.1 GCF_002933315.1 Candidatus Pantoea edessiphila | reverse complement strand
GTGTAACATGTTTTTAAAAAAAATTGATACAATTCTACGAATACCTACACAGGTTGTCTGATAAATTGTTAAAGAACAACAGCAGTGCTATCTTAACTTTGTTATGTCTGTTAGTCAAGTTTTTAATGAATCTAAATGATTTTGAATATAATAATTTTATTTTTTTCTTATTAATAAAGTACCATATAATAATTAAATTATACCATTATAATAATAAATATTAATTTTATAATGTACATATTGAATTTTTAAACTTAATGATTTTTAAATTTATATTTAAATCTATATCAATTATATTAATTTTTATGAGGTTAATATAAAAATACTATTTGTATAAATTGCTTTTTTTTTAAAATTATATAATATAAAAAAGATATAATAATTATATTAATCAATTGGATTGTTAATGCGTATTAGTAAATATTTGTTATCTACATGTAAAAATGTTTCTTTTGATAATGAAATTATAAGTTATAGATTAATGTTACGTGCAGGACTAGTACGTAAATTATCTTCTGGTTTATATATTTGGTTGCCTACTGGTCTTCGTGTATTAAAAAAAATTGAAAATATAGTACGTAAGCAAATGAATAAAACAGGTGCAATCGAAATTTTAATGCCAATAGTACAACCTGCTGATTTATGGCAAAAAAGTGGTCGCTGGGAAAAATATGGTCCAGAATTATTAAAAATAACAGATCGTCATAATCGTTTATGTGTATTGGGTCCAACACATGAAGAAGTAATTACTAACTTAATTCGTAATGAGTTAAATTCTTATAAACAATTACCAATCAACTTATATCAAATTCAAACTAAATTTCGTGATGAAATACGTTCTAGATTTGGTGTTATTAGATCACGTGAATTTATTATGAAAGATGCTTATTCATTTCATTTAACTGAAGAATCACTTAAAGAAACTTACGATATCATGTACAATGCTTATTGTAATATTTTCAATGAGATAGGATTGAACTTTCGTGTAGTGCAAGCCAATACTGGATCTATAGGAGGTAATATTTCGCATGAATTTCAAGTAGTAGCAGATAGTGGTGAAGATCGAATGGTTTTTTCAACAGAATCTAATTATGCTGCTAATATTGAATTTGCAGAATCAGCTATATCAACAGATATTCTTTCATTACCAACACAAGATTTATTGCAAATTGATACTCCAAATGTAAATAGTATTACATCTCTTGTAAATAATTTTCATATCCCTATCGAAAAAACTATTAAGACATTAATAGTTAAGGGTTCAAAAGAAAATAGATGTAATTTAGTTGCATTATTGATTCGTGGTGATCATGAATTAAATGCAAAAAAGATAGAAAAATTGAATATAGTAAACTCACCTTTGACATTTGCTGATGAAAAAGAAATACGTCTTGAAATTGGAGCTGGACCTGGTTCTATTGGACCAATAGGTTTACATATACCCATCATTATTGATAGAACGGTATCAACAATGAGTGACTTTACTGCTGGTGCAAATATTGATGGTAAACATTATACTGGTATTAATTGGGGCAGAGATTTACCTATAACAAATATTGCAGATATTCGTAATGTTGTAGAAGGAGATTTTAGTCCTGATGGAAAAGGTTTGTTGAAAATTAAAAATTGTATTGAGGTTGGACATATTTTCCAACTAGGTACTAGATATTCTAATAAAATGAAAGCATTTATTCAAACTCGAAATAATAATAAAACAATACTAATGGGTTGTTATGGAATAGGTATCACTCGTATTATTGCAGCAGTTATTGAACAAAATTATGATAAACATGGTATTATATGGCCGATTGCATTATCTCCGTTTGAAGTGGCTATTATTCCAATTAACATGTATGGTTCTTGTCTTGTACGAAAAACTGCTGAAGATATATATAATCAACTCATCCTAGAACAAGTTGATGTCATTCTTGATGATCGAAAAGAACATCCAGGTATTATGTTGACAGATATAGAACTTATTGGTATACCATATATTATAATAATTGGTGATAATAATCTTCGAAATAACATAATAGAATGTAAAATACGTCTTACTGGAGAAATAAAAAGAATTAAAAAAAATAAAATTATTGATTTTATTTTAAAAAAAATAAAATAAAAATTAATTAACATGATTTGATATATTTATCACTAAATAAATATTTTCTTGTATAATTTTTTTGATACCATATAACTTGCCATCCATTCTTGTTTTCTAAACATGATCCATTAGATGTAACAAATAAATTTACTGCATATATCAATATGTCATTATAGAATATTAAAGGAATACGCTGACGGTTCCATGGTGGGATATTTAATTCTTGCCATATTTTTTTTATTTTATACTTATTATTGCGACCTAATATATTTACATAACCGTTTACATAAAATTGAATACTAACATCTTCTTTGGATGTAGGTAAACGTAATAAATTTTTATTATAATCAGCTTTAAGTAATCCCAAATCTTGAGGAAGGATTATTGGTTTATCTAATTCTTTCCAATTTATTTTTTTATATTTCAACGAACTATTTGTTTTTAACCAATATAAATAATGACGAAATTTTCTTATTTCATAAGAACCTAACTGCAAACAAGGTTGTTTATCTTTAATATTCATTAATACCTTATGGTAAATCAATTTTAATTTTATATAAGAAGGCATTAATCCACCTTGTTTAGCGATCCACCTTCTCAATAATGCATATACTTTTATGCTGCTCATCTTTAATAGAGGTAAAAAATATAAACTACCATTATTTTGTATTAGATCATTTAACTCATTTATCAGTAACTCATCTATTAAATTCTCTTGCTCTCTACATAATAGCGAACTACGTGTTACAGTTTTTATAAAACTTGGCCATTTAACAATTATTTTTGGTAATATAGAATGACGTAAAAAATTACGATCATAATTTATATCATAATTACTTTTATCTATTACCCAAATTAAATTATGTTTCTTTGCATAACTTGCTAATAATTTATGCGAATATTCTAAAAATGGTCTTAATATTTTATTTTTACCAATTATAACTGAGGGATAAATTGAAGCTAAACCTGCTGGACCGCTTCCGCGTTTAATAGCTAATAAAAATGTTTCACATTGATCATTTAAATGGTGTGCTGTCATTAATATCTCTTTAGGGTATAAAGCAGATATTAATGCTTTATATCTTTCTTTACGAGCTGTTGCTTCAATACCTTTTTTCTTAATGATATCTATAATATTAATTTGTAAAATGCTACATTTTAATTTCCATTTAGAACATATTTCTATGCAATGATTAGCCCAATGATTTGATTTTAAATGTAATCCATGATTTACATGTATAGCCCTTAGATTAGATTGAGGATGATTTTTCTTCCATATATATAAATAATGTAACAATACAGTTGAATCCATACCACCACTAAATGCTACTACAATATTAGAATCTTTTTTAAGTAATGAATCGACTGTATGGAAACACATGATATTAAAATCCATTATAAAATTGTTGTTTAAATAATTCTATATAACATAAATTCATTTATTTTTAAATAAACCTTGAGCGTATTAAAAATTGCTTATTTAAATAATATTGCATCTATATTTTTAAACATAAGATTTATTTTAATAAATGTTTTTTAATAAATTTTAAAAAAAATGATTTTGAATTAAACATATCCATAATTCATTAAGCGTTTATAACGACGTTTTAATATTGTTTCAATAGTTAATGTATCTAAATAATTTAAATCTATTAGTAATTGTTTTTTAAGATTAAATGCCATTTTTAATTGATTGCGATGTGCTCCTCCTAATGGTTCAGGGATTACTGTATCTATCAATTTAAGCATTTTTAGGCGACTAGCTGTAATACCCATAACTTCTGCTGCTAATGATGCCTTGTTTACATTTTTCCATAAAATAGTAGCACAACCTTCAGGAGAAATGACTGAATATGTACTATATTGTAACATATTAACCTTATCTCCAACACCAATAGCTAAAGCACCACCAGAACCACCTTCACCAATAACAGTGCATATAACTGGTACTTTTAATATAGACATTTCACGTAAATTTCTAGATATGGCTTCACATTGACCACGTTCCTCAGCATTTACTCCTGGATAAGCACCTGGAGTGTCTATGAAAGTAATTATTGGCATGTTGAATTTTTCTGCTATTTTCATCAACCTTAATGCTTTTCGGTAACCTTCTGGAGCAGGCATACCAAAATTTCTTAGTATTTTTTCTTTAACATCACGTCCTTTTTGATGTCCAATTATCATTACTGGGCGGTTGTTTAATCTTGAAATACCGCCAATAATAGCCTTGTCATTTGCATATAAACGATCTCCTGCTAATTCATCAAAATCATCGAATATATTATATATATAGTCACAAGTATATGGACGTAATGGATGTCTTGCTAGTTGTATAACTTGCCATGAATTTAAATTTGAAAAAATTTTACGTGTTAAATTTGTACTTTTTTTTTTAACTTATTGATTTCTTTATCTATGTCTATTATTTGGCTATTAACATAATTTATTGAGTTAAGAGATTTAATTTGTTTTTCTAGTTCTAATATTGGTTGTTCAAAATCTAAATACTTAAAATCCATACATTACCTATTTTATTTAAACTCAAGTGTTATTTGCTCATTACCTACTAGTAATTTCAAATCATCAATTATATTATTCTCAAGAGAAATAAACCAATGCTTGTTATGTTTTAATCTTATATTGTTTTTACATTCATAAATATTTATAGGAATACTTCCTGAAATACATTTGTCAATTAATTGATTAATTTCATTTAATAATTTACTATTAAGCTGTGTACTTGTAAGAAATATGGAAATTCCGCGTACATATTTTTCACGTGCTTGATTTATATTCATGACTCTTTGAGCTATGATTTTGATATTATCACGAAAATTATTAATTTGTATTTCGCCTGTAATAATTAAAAGATAGTCTTTTTTTAGCAGTGATTGATATTTATCTAATATCTTATTGTAAATGATAACTTCTATTCGCCCATAACTGTCATCTAGCATACATACAGCCATACTATTTCCACTATTGGTTGAAATAATTTTTATATTAATCAATATGCCAACTATAGAAATTATCTTGCCTACATTAACAAAATTAATATTGTTAATCTTTATTCCATTAGAGTAATGATTTATTTCATTTGCATAATAACGTATGGGATGACCGGTAAGATATAAACCAAGTGCTTTTTTCTCAGCATCCAGTTGCTTTTGTTCAGACCATAATGCACATTTTTCATAATGTTTTTCAATTTGTGCTGTTTGATTAAAATTAATTTCAAACATATCAAACTGCCCAGTTTTTTTTGTTTTCATATTTTGATTAGAAATTTTAATTGCTTTATTAATCGTATTAATCATTATAGAACGATTTGGATTTAAACAATCCAATGCACCAGACATAATCAATTTTTCTATTAACCGACGATTTATTTTTTTAATAAGAATACGATTACAAAAATCAAAAAAATCCCTAAATTTTCCTTCTTTAGATCTAGCATCAATAATAATTTTAATATGAATTTTTCCTAAACCCTTAATTGCACCCATGCCATACAAAATTTCTTTTTTTTTATTTACATAAAATTCATATAAACTATTATTAATATCCGGTGGAAGTACTTTTATCTTTATACGAGAACATTCATCTATTAATTTAACAATTTTTTCAGTATTATCAATATCTGCAGTCATAGCTGCTGCCATGAATTCAGAAGGATAATGAGATTTTAACCATAATGTTTGATATGATATCAGAGCATATGCAGCAGAATGTGATTTATTAAAACCATACCCAGCAAATTTTTCTAATATATCAAAAATTCTTGTTGATAATTTGGTATCAATGCCTATTTTTTCTGCTCCATGTATAAAAACAGAGCGCTGTTTAGCCATTTCTTCTGGATTTTTTTTACCCATAGCTCGCCTTAGTATATCTGCTTCACCGGGGGTATACCCAGAAAGAACTTGTGCTATTTGCATTACTTGTTCTTGATAAAGAATAATACCATAAGTTGATTCTAATATTGGTTGCAAGGTTTTATGTTGCCACTTAATATCAGGATAAGATATAATTTCCCTTCCGTGTTTTCTATTAATAAAATTTTCAACCATACCTGATTGCAAAGGTCCAGGACGAAATAATGCTACTAAAGCAATAATATCTTCAAAACAATCAGGTTGTAGACGTTTAATTAAATCTTTCATGCCATGTGATTCAAGTTGAAAAATCGCAGTAGTTTCAGCACGTTGTAATGTTTCAAAACTTATTTTATCTTCAAGTGAGATTTCATGAATGTTTAATAATGGTTTATTTTGATTTTTATTTTGGGAATTTATCATATTTATTGCCCAATTTATAATTGTAAGAGTTTTTAATCCTAAAAAATCAAATTTCACTAATCCAATATACTCTACATCATTTTTATCAAATTGCGTAACTGGATATAAACCATCTTCATCACAATAAATAGGGGTAAAATCAGTAATTTTAGTTGGAGCAATAACTACACCTCCAGCATGTTTACCTACATTTCGTATAATACCTTCTAATTTACGTGCTTTATTTATAAGTATTTTGATTTCTTCATCTGTGTTATAAATTTCTAGTAATTTTTTTTCAGTTTTAAGTGCTTTTTCTAATGTAATTCCTATATCATACGGAATTAATTTAGCAATTCGATCGATAAAACCGTAAGGATATCCTAGTACACGACCGACATCTCGAATAACTGCTTTTGCTGCCATAGTTCCAAAAGTAATAATCTGAGAAACTGATTCTTGGCCATATATTTCAGTAACATGTTCAATTACTTCATCTCTCTTTTCCATACAAAAATCAATATCAATATCAGGCATTGATATACGTTCTAAATTTAAAAAACGTTCAAATAAAAGATCAAATTTTATTGGATCTATATCAGTAATATTAAGTGCATAAGCTACTAAAGATCCAGCACCAGAACCACGTCCCGGACCAACAGGTATATTATTATCTTTTGCCCATTGAATAAACTCCATTACAATTAGAAAATAACTAGGAAAACCCATCTTATTTATGACGCTAAGTTCAGATTTAAGACGTTTATTATATTTGTTTCTATTTTTATTAAGCTCTATGTTATCTTTGAAAATAAATTTAAGCCGTTTGTTTAATCCTGACTGTGCTTTAATAACTAAAAAATCTTCTGGATTAGTATTATTTGCATGAAATCTTGGTAGAAAATTTTTCCCTAATATTAGATTAACATTACATCTTTTAGATATTTCAATACTATTTTTCAATGCTTCAGGAATATCTGCAAATAATTCACACATTTCATCTGCGCTACGCATATATTGTTCTGGGCTATAATTGCGTGGACGATTAGGATTATCTATAATGTAACCTTTATGTATAGCGACCCGAATTTCATGAGCTTCAAAATCTTCTTTGTTAAGAAAACATACTTCATTAGTAGCTACCACTGGTATATTTTCATCAATAGCTAATTTTACAGCTTTGTTTAAATAATTTTCTTCATCTATACGTCCTGTTCTAACTAATTGTAAATAGTAACTATTAGGAAAATTTTTTTTATAAAAATTTAAACATTTTGATACTAAAGATTTATTATTTAGTAATAAATTACGACCAATATCACCATAAAGTCCACCAGAAAGAATAATTAATCCATCTTTTAATTCACTTAACCAATTTATATCGATAGTAGGACCATTAATTTCATAACCTCTTTTGTAAGCACGAGAAATAAGCAAAATTAAATTTTGATATCCGATATTATTAGATGCTAAAATAGTTAATTTAGTAGGATTTTTGCTCAATAAACTGTTATTAACATTAAAATCTGTTCCAATAATTGGTTTAATACCCATAATACGAGATTGACAATAAAACTGTACTAATCCAAATAAATTAGTGAAGTCTGTCAGAGCAATAGCAGGCATGCCAAGCATAAAAGTTTTTTTAATTAAAGATTTAACTTTTATTAATCCATTGATCATAGAATAGTCACTATGAACATGTAAATGTATAAAACGCGGTTCTATAGTCATAATTTTATATTAATTTGATATTTTATTTTGTAAAACTATAGCATCATAAACTGGTTTAAAACTTCGTCTATGATATGGTGTGATACCGTATTTTTTTATATTTATTATATGTAATGCAGTAGGATAACCTTTATGTTGGGCAAAACCATATTGAGGATATAAAGAATCTAAATGAATCATTTCTAGATCCCGTGTTACTTTAGCTACAATAGAAGCAGCACTGATTTCACTAACCTTATAATCACCTTTAATAATTGCTTTTGTTGGTATAGATATATTAGGACAATGATTTCCATCTACTAAAACACAATGAGGCATAATGGATAGATTATCTACAGCACGTGTCATTGCTAACATTGTTGCTTGGAAAATATTTATTTTGTCTATTTCTTTTACCTCAGCATATCCTATACTCCAACTTAGTGATTGTTTTATAATTTTATTGTAAAGAGTTTTTCTTTTATTTGCAGATATTTTCTTTGAATCAGATAGACCTATAATCGGTTGACCAGGTATAAAAACTACTGCTGCAGTTATTACTCTACCTACTAATGCTCCTCTTCCTACTTCATCTATACCAGCAATTAATTTATTGGGACAAGTATCTACAAACATTACTAACACCTAATATTAAACATAACTTCATTAAGTATACATTAACAAATAGAATAAAATATTAAA
Source organism: Candidatus Pantoea edessiphila (assembly GCF_002933315.1). GTDB lineage: Bacteria > Pseudomonadota > Gammaproteobacteria > Enterobacterales > Enterobacteriaceae > Pantoea_C. The sequence continues at coordinate 141,904 of NZ_PDKT01000002.1, read as the reverse complement.
CAAATAAAAATTGATGCAAATATGATTTAAAATATAAATTTTATAAGATGCTATAATAACTAGTATTTTTTAAAATTTATTACTCAAAATAAATATAAAATATAATATTTTCCATGTAAAATTAGCGAATTAGTCCCCGACTAGATTTAGTAAAAAAATCACAAAAAGGTTGTATTTCTATATGTTCTTTTGCCAGAATTTCTATTCTGGGTTTAATTTTTTCTAAAGTTTCACCACTATGATAGAGTAAATGATAAGCACTTTTAATAATATGGAGAGATTTTTTACTAAAATTACGTCTTTTTAAACCTCTAATATTAATTCCCAATGCTGTTGCTCGATTTCCATACGCAACCACATATGGTGGAATATCTTTTACAACTCCTGAACAACCACCAATCATAACATGTGCACCAATAGTGCATTTTTGATGAATTGCTGTCATACCACCTATAATAGTAAAATTGCCAACTGTAACATGACCACCAAGAACTGTATTATTTGAAAAAATACAATTATCATTAATTATACAGTCATGCGCAACATGTGTATTAACCATTAATAAATTATTATTGCCTATAATTGTTACTTTACTTCCTTGTATTGTACCTCTATGAATTGTAACTCCCTCTCTGATACGATTATTATCACCAATATTAACATGCATAGGTTCTTCATAATATTTTAAATCTTGATTTGCTTCACCTATTGAAGAAAATTGATAAATTTTATTATATTTACCAATTCTAGTACGACCAGTAACTACAACATTTGAAGTTAATATTGTTCCTTCACCAATTTCAACATGTGATCCAATAAAACAAAATGGACCTATGTAAACTTTTGGACCAATAACAGCACCTTTGTCAATGATAGAACTCATGTGAATATTACTAGTAATATGCTTAACCATGCATTATTTTCTCAATTGCGAGCACATATTATTGTCGCTTCACAAACAATATGTCTATCAACAGTACTTATACCTTTAAAACGAGTGATACCACAACGTGTTTTTTCAAAAATAATTTTTGTAATCATTTGATCTCCTGGTATTACTAGACGTTTAAAACGAGCATTTTCTATACCAGCAAGATAATAAAATTCATTATTTTTTATTTTAACAGTACTCTTAAAAGCTAAAACAGCAGCTGCTTGAGCCATTGCTTCTAACATGAGTACTCCAGGAAAAATAGATCGTTTAGGAAAATGTCCTTGAAAGAATGGTTCATTAATAGAAATATTTTTTAATGCACATAAATAATTATGTTTTTTAAAATCCAAGACACGATCAATTAATAGAAAAGGATATCGGTGTGGTAATAATTTTAATATATCTTCAACTTTCAGATTATGAATTTCAACAGTCAAAATATTTTTCCTATGTTGATAACTAACTGAGAATCATAATTATAATCTGTATTAAATAAAATTTTTAATTATTCAAATCCAGAATTATACTAAAATTTTCAATTTATTAAAATAATTAATTTTATTTTTTTGATAAAAAGACATAATGCTAATTTTTAATTAACTAATTATATAATTAAAATACAATAACAAATATTTATTTAATTATTTATAATAGGCCTGTTATATTAATTAATAGGCCTATTAATTTTTACTTAATATATATGATAAAATACAAATTTTATTTATACACCCCCCCTAACAAATTATATAATAGTATGTTACGTTTATTTATATTAATATATTTTTTATAAAAATATTATTCACAATAAATATATTAAAATTAATTTATTTTTGTCACTAATTAACGTTTTTTAATACTTCCTTAGTAATATTTTTTATATGTGACATATAAGTAATAGCTTTGGAATCTATCACTATATTATAATTATGTATTTTTGCTACTTTTTTTATTGCTTTTTGAATTTTGATTAAAATTTTGTTACGTTCTTCTACTTGACGTCGACGTTTATCTCGTTCAAAAACTTGAGATTTAGCTGAAAAAAGATTTTGTTGTTTATTTATATCATTTTCGAGATGTTTTTTTTCAGTTAATTTCATTATTGACTTATCTCTGTTGAATGTTTTAATTTTATCTCGTAACTTATTTTCTTGAAGTTTTAGTGCATTTGCACGTGTTTTAAATTCATTGTCGATCTTTTTTATAAGATTGTTTTTTTCTGGTAGTTTTTGTAGAATGTCATATAAATTTATAACGGCAATTCTATCAGAAGCTTGTAAATAATTTGAAAATATTGAGATAATCATTAAACATACTAAATACAAAAATTGTTTCATAATAATTACCTGTATTTAATTAATAATTAAATAGTTAAAAACTATAAGTCTTGATATTACCATGTTTTTCCTGCATAAAATTGAAAATTTTCTACTTTATCTCCGGTGTATTTTTTAATTGGTATTGCATAAGAAAACACTAAAGGACCAAAAGGAGATGCCCATTCTAAAGAAATACCTGCTGACATTCTAATATTTTCAGGAGAGTTATAATTTGGCAAATTATCGATATTTTTTTCATCAATAGTATTTGTCCACATAGTATCCCATACGTTACCAAAATCAAAAAATAATGATGTACGTATTGAATTTAAATATTTTTCTTCTATAAAAGGTATAGGAAAAATTAATTCAAAACTACCAGTAAATGTTGCATTACCTCCTACTGTATCATTTGATAATAAGCATTTACCTTTTGAAATACAATCAGATGATATATCTCCTTTTAGGTAAACAGATTTTGGACCAATACCATTGTTCTGAAATCCTCTTATGCTTTTTGGACCACCAGCATAAAAATTTTCATAGAATGGCATTTCATGACTTTTAAACCCCATGCCATAACCAAAATATCCATGTCCTGATAAAATCCAATTTTTGTTACTGCTAATTGGTATATATTGATTAACATCTAATGAAACTTTGAAAAAGTTATTTATTGACTTTAAAAAAGTATTTTTTCCACTTAAGTGCGTATAGTTACCCATTGAAGGCAAAATATTTTGATTCAATGTATCATAAGTCCAACCATAATTGAAATTAAAATCTTTTGTTAAAAATTTACTTATTTTACCATCATTTGTGACAGATTTAAGATAACGATATATAGAAATTTGAGATTTAATATTATAAATATCATTTTTTGTATAACCTAAACCAAGATGCAATGTGCTATGTGTAGTGATTGGTATACCTATTGAGGTATCTACACCATAGCTTGTATCGTTATATCCATAATATTTATAATCCGTAAGAATACTATAAAAAATATGATTACTTAAACTAATACCATTTAGTGTAAAATATGGATTAACTAACAATATATCACCTTGACTTTGTCCTTGTTCCCTACTAGCATTTATGCTAAACATATTTCCAGTACCGAGCCAATTGTTTTGATTTATCTTGGCCTGAAAATTTAAGTTATTTGTTTTACCATATCCAACACCCAGTTTGATACCTCCAGTGTTCTTTTCCTTTACTTTATAAATTAAGTCAACTTGATCAGGGCAAGTTAGTGAAATTTTTTTCTCTAGTTCAACCGTTTCGAAATAACCAGTACGTTTCAATAGATCTGTACTTTGATTAACTAAATCACTATTTAGCCAAGTACCTTCCATTTGCTGTATTTTTCGACGTAAGACACTATCTCTTGATATATAATTGCCTTTAAAATATATTTGACGTACATAATAAATATGTCCTATATTACTATCAAAAAATAATTGAACTTTATTATTAATATCATCTATTTTGTAATGTATTATTATATTTGGATATGAGTATCCATAACCAATAATTGATTGTTTAATCCTATCTTTTGCTTGTTGTATTTTGTTAATGTTATACAAATCACCAACAGGAATTTTAATTAAATTTTTTAAATTATTAATATTTTTTAAATTGTTATTTAGATTGCTTTTGAATTTTATGCCTGATATCTTATATTGATTTCCTTCATGAAGGTTAATCGTAATAAAAATTCCCTTTTTATCTGGTGTTAAACTTAATTTAGTTGATTTTATTTTAAATCTTAAATAACCATTACTAAGATAAAAATTACGTAAATTCATGAGATCTTTTTCTAGTTTTTGTTTTTGATATCTACGATTTTTTATGATATTCCACCAAGTGGTTTTATCTCTTAATTCAAATAAACTAATTAATTTATTTGAATTAAATTTTTTATTTCCAATAATATTAATTTGATAAATTTTTGAAAAATTACCTTCATTGAATATAAACTTAACATCAACGTAATTATTTGATAAAGGAGTGATAACAGTATTTATATTAAAGTTGTATTTACCTATGTTAAAATAGAACTCTTCAAATGATTTATTGATTAATGAAATTAAAGATTTATTTAAAACAGCTCCCGCAAATACATTGAAAGTATCAAGAGATTTTTCTATTCTATCTTTTTTAATAAGATTATTTCCTACTATAGTGATCTTCGATATAATGGGAAGTTCTTTAACTTTAATAATTAATGTATTAGAATTTTTAGTAACTTTTATTGCCTCAAAATTATTAGTAGAATATAATGATTTAATGATGTTTTTGATTTTATTAGAATCAATTATATCACCTATTTTCACTGAAATTATAGATAACATCGAACTCGAGGAAATTCTTTCAAGTCCTTCAAAAGAAATGTTATGGATTTTATCTGCTCCATAAACATTAATAGTGATAAAAAACAAGAAAGTTAAAAATAATTTTTTTATTGCCATTGCTATTATAATATTCCATTAATTTATTCTATCAATTAATCAAATTTTACTACTAACAAAATTTGAAAAATCATTAGATACTGCAATTACTATTAAGATTATTAAAATACTAAAACCTACCAAAGAACAAATATTTTGAAACTGTTCAGATAAAGGTTTTCCTTTTATTTTTTCTATTATTAAAAACAACAAATGTCCACCATCCAAAACAGGAAGAGGAAATAAATTAAAAACACTAAGATTAATGCTGATTAAAGATAAAAAAGATAGATAAGAAATAATTCCATGTTTAGCCGATATACTTGCTCCTTTAGCGATTGTAATTGGTCCATTTAAATTATTTATGTTTAAATTACCGCTAATTAAATCAAATATTGAATAAATGATTAACTTAACTAATTGCCAAGTTTTTATGATAGAACTATTAATTGCATAAATCAGTCCATGTCTTTTTATGATTTTATAATTCTTAGGAAAAATAGTTTGTGGAATTAATAATAAATTGTTGTAAATATTATCTTTTATGATCGTATCTGTTTTAACTTTCAATCTTAATACTTTATTATTACGTCTAATATCTAATATTATATTTTTATTCTTATATTCTCTGATGTAATTTATAAAAGGCTGGGAATAAGGTAATAAATGACCTTCTAATTTAGTTATTATATCTCCAACTTTCAAACTGTATTTATTTAATCTATTAACTTTAGCTACAATAAAATTTGTTATTGGACGTGCTGGAATAAGTCCGAGCATCAATAATGGATCTGTAGATGCATGTATATTTATTTCATTCAAATTTATCTTTTTTGTATAAAAAATATTTTTATTAGGATTTAAAAGAGTTAAAGTAATATCTCTATCCCTCTTAGACATTAATATAATGCGTACCATACTCCAATCTGTAGTTGTAATATTGTCAATTTTTTTAATTTCCATTCCAGGTTTAATTTCTGCTTTTTCTATTACAGATCCTGTAACAACTTCACCAATTACCGGTACGACTGTTATTGTATTTTTAAAAAATAAAATTGAATATATAAAAATAGCTAGCATTAAGTTAGCAATAGGGCCAGACAATATGACAACAGCTCTTTTCCAAATAGGCTGTCTATTAAAAGTTCGGTGTAATAAATGCGCAGGAACGTTATCCATACGTTCATCTAGCATTCTAACATATCCACCTATAGGAATTAATGAAATAACAAATTCAGTATCATTAATATTAAACCTGAATATTGATTTACCAAACCCAATAGAAAAACAATTAACTTTAATACCATAAAAGCGAGCCATATAAAAATGTCCAAATTCATGGACTGTAACCAGTAAGCTAAAAGTTATTATAAAAACCGTGATATTCCAGATAACATCTAACATACTTAATATAATCCTCAAAACCATTGAATGGCAGTAGTCATAAATAAACCAAATATTGGAACAACTGTAGTTAAGCTGTCTATACGATCAAGAATACCACCATGACCTGGAATGATATTACTACTATCTTTGATACCAATTTCACGTTTCAACATGCTTTCTGTAAGATCTCCTAAAAGAGCAGCAAAAGCAATTATAACAGTAAATACTATAAAAGATTTTTTTGAGAAATTTATTATGTTTAAATTGAATAATAAAAAATCTATTAAAAATACGAAAATTACACTAAACAAAAAACCTTCCCATGTTTTATTAGGTGAAATTATAGGAGCTAACTTGTGTTTACCAAACATTTTACCAAAAAAATAAGCACTGGAGTCAATACAACATGTTAAAAAAATGATAAATAAAATACACCAAGATCCTGCAAATTTATCTTTATCATAATTAAAATATCTAAATACAGATAAGATATAAAAAAAAGGAACAAGAGTAAGAATACCAAATAGAATCCGAATTAAATATGAATATTTCCAAAAAAGAGAAGATACAGGGTAGGTTAATACCAAAAATAATGCTATTATCCACCAAGATAAGGAAATCCATATAAAAGAAGCAGTCATTAATGAATTTATGTTGTGCTCATGCAGATTAAATACAAATATTAACAATAATATTACACCAAAAGATAAAGCCACTAATATACGTTGATAAAATAAAACTATACCTGACAATTTACTCCATTCCCAAGCTGCTAGTATACATACAGCCAACATAATAAACTCAAAATTTAGAGGAGATAATAAAAATAATGCAATAACTGTAAAAACAACTAAAATACATGCAGTAATAAAACGGTCTTTTAACAAAGACACCTCCATGTTCTATTTATTAATGTCAGGTAATACCGTACCATAACGTCTCTCTCTTAAATAAAATGCTTTTAAAGCACTATCAAAGATAATTTCATCAAAATCAGGCCACAGAACATTAGTAAAATAAAATTCAGCATAAGCAATTTGCCATAGTAAAAAATTACTAATTCTATATTCTCCACCTGTTCTTATTAATAAATCCACTGAAGATAGTTCTTGAGTAGCAAGTTGAGACGTTAAAGTATCTTCAGTTATTTGATCAGGATATAAATAACCTCTGTATACTTTTTCTGCTAATTTTTTTACACCTTCAATGATATCCCATCTTCCATCATAATTAGTTGCTATGTTAAGTAGTAAGCTATCATTATTTTTAGTTAGCATTTCAGCATAACTAATGCGATCTTGAATATTTTTACTGAAACAACTAATATCCCCAATGATACGCAAACGAATATTATTACTATGAATACTTTTTACTTCAAGTTCTAAAGCTGATATAAATAATTCTATTAAAGCTGATACTTCTTGTGCAGGACGTTTCCAATTATCTCTGCTAAAAGCATAAAGAGTTAAAATTTTTATTTTATGATACAAAGCAAAATTCACAGCCCTTTTTACAGATTCAATTCCCGCTTTATGACCATAAATACGTAACTTTCCCTTACTAATTGCCCAACGACCGTTACCGTCCATAATGATAGCAACATGGTATGGATTGTTTTTTTTAATATCATTATTAAACAACATAATACATAATAAATTCCATCTATTATAAATTTCAACAATAATATTTGTCATGCAAACATGTATTAACTATAACATTAGCAATGAAATCAATCAAACACTATTACAATAAGTGATATTATCAATTGAATAGAGCTAACATTTTTTCAGCAACATCGCGAGCTACACGATCAATTTCAAGTATCGCTTCTAGTGAAGATGGTTCTTGACATGAAAAAGATGTTAAAACTGCTTGGTTTAATGAAGCAATATCGGTAAATTTAATTTTATGCTTTAAAAAAGCTGAAACAGCAACTTCGTTAGCAGCATTAAGTATAGTAGTTGCTGCTTGTCCATCATTAGATGCATCCATCATTAATTTTAAACAAGGATAACGACTAAAATCTAGTTCTATAAAAGTAAATGCATTAGTACTAGTAAAATCTAGTGGTTGTACACCTGTATTAATCCTAGTCGGCCAAGCCATAGTATTAGCAATTGGTATACGCATATCAGGTGTGCCTAATTGAGCTAATACACTACCATCACAATATCGTACCATAGAATGAATTATTGACTGAGGATGCAATATTAATTCTATCTGATTTGCACTAGCATTAAATAACCATCTTGCTTCAACATATTCAAGACCTTTATTCATCATTGTCGCAGAATCAACAGAAATTTTACGCCCCATAGACCAATTTGGGTGAGCACAAACTTGTGCTGGAGACATTTTATTTAAATATTTTATATCTGTATTAAGAAAAGGTCCTCCTGATCCAGTTAGAATAATTGATTCAATACCATTTTTTCGTAAATCAGCATAACCTAAATGATTTTGTACGGAGAATGGTAAAATTTGGAAAATAGCATTATGCTCGCTATCTACTGGAAGCAATTTTGCATTATATCTCTTTACTGCTTCCATAAATATACGACCGCAAGTTACAAGAGATTCTTTATTTGCGAGTAATACAGTCTTACCAGCACAAATTGCTGACCATGTAGGTAATAATCCTGACGTACCAACTATAGCAGCCATTACTTGATCTACTTCATTAAGACCAGCTAACTCACATGCTACCTTAGTACCTGATAAAACTTCAGTGGTTATTTTAAGAGATCTTAATTTTTTACGTACTTTTTCAGCTGCTTTTTCATTAGCCATAGCAGCATAACGAGGTTGAAATAACTCGCATTGTTGAACCATTAATTCAATATTTTGACCAGCAACTAATGCGATCACTTGATAAAGCTCTGGATTGACACGAATTACTTCTAATGTATTAATTCCAATAGATCCTGTTGAACCCAATAGAGTTAATTTTTTCATGACAATATCCAGATCAATTAAAAAATAATTACTAATTAAATACAAATTTAAAATTTCATTAATTCATTTTCTTTTTCTGAAAGAAAAGTATCAATTTTACTAATATATTTTTGAGTTATTTTTTGAATTTTTGTTTGTATGTTATGTTCTTCATCTTCGCTGATCTTTTTTTCTTTTAGCATTAATTTAATTTTATCATTACTATCTCTTCTAATATTACGTATTGAAATACGACTTTGCTCAGCTGTATTTTTTACCAATTTAATTATTTCTTTTCTGCGTTCTTCAGTTAATGAAGGTATGGGAATGTAAATATTATTTCCTTCTATTCTTGGATTAATACCTAAATCAGATTTTTTAATAGTATTTTCAATTAAAGAAATCATAGAAATATCAAATAAATTTATTTTTAACATACGTGTATTTTCTACAGTTATACTGGCTAGTTGACATAAAGGTACCAAGTTATCATAATATTTCACCTTTATACTATCAAGTATAGTAGTTGATGCACGTCCAGTACGTACTTTGCTCATTGTGTTTTTTAAAAGCTCAATACATTTGTCCATGCGTATTTCTATATTTTTTTTTATATCATTATTCACTTTACAAAATCCTTATATTTAAATGAATCAATTATTAAACTATAAACAAATATTAAATTCTGTATAAGTCAATGATTTATTTTATTAATTTTAGTTTTTAATTATAGTTCCTTCTTTCTGCCCAAGAACTATACATTTCAAAGCACCAAATTTATTTATATTAAAAACATGAATAGGCAAATTATGAGCACTTGCTAACGTAAATGCAGTAAGATCCATAATTTTTAGTTCTTGAGTTAATACTTCAGAATATGTTAATTGCTCATATAAAATTGCGTCTGCATTATGCGCTGGATCAGAGGAATATACCCCATCTACTTTAGTAGCTTTTAATACAACATCAGCTTCAATTTCAATTCCACGCAAACAAGCTGCAGAATCAGTAGTAAAAAAAGGATTACCAATACCGGCAGAAAATATTACCACATGATTTTCATTTAAAAGATCATTTGCTTTTGACCAATTATAATCATCACAAATACCAGTTAAATGAATTGCTGACATTAAACAAGTACGAGTATAAGCACGATGTAATGAATCACGAAGAGCTAAACCATTCATTATAGTTGCCATCATTCCCATATGGTCTCCTACTACACGATTCATTCCAAATTGAGCTAAACTTTCACCTCTAAATAAATTTCCTCCTCCAACTACTACTGCAACTTGTATACCTAATTTAATGAGTTCTTTTATATCTTGTGCTAAACGATTAAGAAAATTTGTATCAATACCAAAACTTTCATTACCTTGTAAAGCTTCACCACTTAGTTTTAAAAGAACGCGTTGATAAACAGTATTTACATTATTTATCATGGTCAATTATTCCTGAAAAAATTATGTATATGTAGAGGAAATATAGAATCTGACCGATTATTTATATAATTAATTTTTTTAACATAACGAAATTAATTTGTTGTTTTATTTTTTAAAATAAAAAACCGCTGTATTTGGAGCGGTTTTTTTAAAAATTAAAAATTTTTATTCCCTATATTAACTTTAGATATATCTTGTATTGTTTTTTCACCTACTTCAAAACGTATAAAATCAATTATTTCAGCATCTTGCTCCTCTAAAACTTGATTAACAGTTTTATTTGTATCCATAACAAAAATTTGGCCAATCAGAGAAATTTCATCCTTGAATTTTTTCATACGACCTTTTACTATTTTTTCTGCAATTTCATGTGATCTACTTGATTTAATTGCAATTTCATTCTGAATTTCATATTCTTTTTCAAGAATATTAATAGGTATATTTTCAGGTTTAATGAATTTAGGATCGCTTGCTGCAATATGCATAGCAATGTTTTTAATTAATGTATTGCTAATATTAAATCCAGAAATTAATACACCAATACGATCTCTATGTAAATAGGAGCCTAATTCATTTCCTTTCAATATACTTAGACGTTTTATTTGAATGTTTTCACCTATCTTAGCTACTAATGTAATTCTTTCTTCTTCAAATGTTTTTACAAGAGTATCTAGATCCATTTCAGGATCAATACCTACTGCATCTATTAATTTATCAGCAAATTTTAAGAAATTGATGTTTTTTGTCACAAAATCTGTTTCACAATTTAATTCTAAAATTGCACCATAGTTATGAAAAATTTTCAGCCTGATAATACCATTAATTGCAATATTATTTGCTTTTTTTAGTGCTTTTACAGAACTAGATTTACGCATATTTTCTATAGCTAAATCAATATTACCGTTGACTTCAATTAGCACTTTTTTACATTCCATTATTCCTGCACCAGTACATTCACGAAGTTGTCTAATCAATGCAGCATTAATGTCAACCATTTTAAACCCTCGTTAATATTTTGATAATTTGTGTCTATTTTTTTTACTTTTAAAAAATTACTTTTTTATTAGAATAAATACAATAACCCACTGCATAATAGATAACATTAAACAAAATTGGTTTATTATATAGTTAGATATAACAGATTATATCTATAATTTCATGAAATTACTTCTCTCATTTGAGAATGAGTGTTATTTTGAGAACGACTTTCACATATCGCTGATACAATAATACCTAAATATAAGTTAACAGCACGCATTGCATCATCATTGCCAGGAATAATAAAATCAATACCATCCGGATTAGAATTAGTATCAACTATAGCAAACACAGGGATACCCATATTATTTGCTTCTTTAATTGCAATATTTTCTCTATTAGCATCAATAACAAACAGTGCATCTGGTAAACCACCCATATCTTTGATACCACCTAAACTGTTTTCTAGCTTAGATAATTTACGTGTACGCAATAAAGCTTCTTTCTTTGTAAGTTTATCAAGAGTTCCATCTTTAGACTGTATTTCAAGTTCTTTTAAACGCTTGATAGATTGACGAACAGTTTTCCAATTAGTTAACATACCTCCTAACCAATGGTGATTAACAAAAAATTGTTCACATTTTAATGCAGATTCTTTTATTGCTTCACTAGCAGCACGTTTGGTACCGACAAATAAAATTTTACCTTTACGTGAAGAAATTTTACTTAATTCAGTAATAGCTGTGCTAAACATTGGCACAGTTTTTTCAAGATCAATAATGTGAATTTTATTACGGGAGCCATATATGAATGGTTTCATCTTTGGATTCCAATAACGAGTTTGATGACCAAAGTGAACACCAGCTTTAAGCATATTACGCATGGAAATAATTGCCATGAATACCTCTAAATTTATCGGTAGTGAGATCTGCGTATATCATGTATAGTCAACTATGTAAATATTTTTTGATTATTTAATATATTTAAAAATATAGTACATTCATTATAATATCAAATTTTTCTAGAATAAATAATTATTTAGCATTGTCATAGCTTAATAATATTTAATATTAAAACACATACACTAAAATACATACTAACTTATATTATGAATACATATATAGTTTTCATAATATATTGAATGAATGTTAACATAAAAATATTATTAATGTTAGATTAAATTTTTATAAATTTGGATTAATACAATGTCTATTTTGATAAAAAACAATACAGAAATTGAAAAAATACGTATTGCTTGTCGTTTAGCTGCTGAAGTATTAGAAATGATAAAGCAATATGTTATACCAGGTATAACAACAGGAAAACTTGATAAAATATGTCATGAATATATTATTAACCAACAACATGCAATACCTGCCTGTTTTGGGTATAAAGGTTTTCCAAAATCTGTTTGTATATCTATAAATGAAGTGGTATGTCATGGTATTCCTAATAACAATGATATTTTAAAACATGGAGACATTGTTAACATCGATGTAACAGTAATTAAAGACTTATATCATGGAGATACATCTAAGATGTTTTTAGTCGGGCAACCAACTATTCACGGTCAAAATTTATGCAAAATTGCTCAACAAAGTCTTTACTTAGCATTAAGTATTATCAAACCAGGAATTAATATTAACAAAATTGGTTATACCATTCAAAAATATGTAGAAAAAAATGGCTATTCTGTTGTAAGAGATTATTGTGGTCATGGCATAGGCAGGAATTTTCATGAAGAACCACAAGTTCTTCATTATTATAAAGTTAAAAATAATGAATTGATATTAAAAAAAGGTATGATTTTTACTGTTGAACCCATGGTAAATCTTGGTAATCATCATGTTTATACAACTAAAGATGGTTGGGCTGTAAAAACACATGATAAAAGTTTATCTGCACAATATGAGCATACAATTTTGGTAAACAATACTGGATGTGAAATTTTAACATTGAGAAAAGATGAAATAATTCCAGTATTAATAAATAATTAATAATTTTAATTAAACAATAATATTATGAATTTAATAAATTATATTTTTAAAACTTTTAACAATATAAATTTTATTTAATATTATTATAATTAAATCAAGATAAATTATTAATCTGCCTCATAAAAATAGTTGTAATATGTATGATAGTTTGTTTTTTACTTCGATTATACAAAAATATATTAAATTAAAGATGATAATCTGTTTTTAAATTTTTCTATTTAAAAGACATAAGATATTACGTATGATTATAATATATATGGAAAAAAAATGAAACAATTAAAAAAAATTATTGAATCTGCTTTTGAAAAAAAACATAATATTAACTTAGGAAATATAAATGAGGAAATAAAAGTTTCTATAAATAAAATTATCAATTTATTAGATAATGGGATATTACGTGTATCTGAAAAGAAAAATGGTTCTTGGATTACTCATCAATGGATAAAAAAAGCTATACTACTTTTTTTTCAGATAAATGATAATAAATTAATATATGGTGCTGAAACAAATTATTATGATAAAATAAATATGAAATTTTTTGATTGGAAAGAATCAAATTTTAAAAAACAAAATATAAGAATTGTACCTCCAGCATCTATAAGACAAGGTGCGTATATAGAAAAGAATACTGTAATCATGCCTTCATATATAAATATAGGTGCTTTCATTGATGCAGGTACCATGATTGATACATGGGCTACTATCGGTTCTTGTGCACAAATAGGTAAAAATGTACATATTTCAGGAGGAGTTGGGATCGGTGGTGTTTTAGAACCATTACAAGCCAATCCAACGATAATTGAAGATAATTGTTTTATTGGAGCACGTTCTGAGGTTGTTGAAGGAGTTATTGTTGAAGAAGGTTCAGTAATATCAATGGGAGTTTATATAGGTCAAAGTACTAAAATTTATAACCGTATTACTGGAAATATAACTTATGGTCGTGTACCAGCTGGTTCTGTAGTAGTTTCTGGAAGTTTACCTTCTAAAGATGAAAAATATAGTTTATACTGTGCTGTTATTGTTAAAGAAGTAGACTATAAAACACGTAAAAAAGTTAATATTAATGAAATATTACGTATTAATAAATAGTGTTTGTTAATGCATGGAAAAATATTACATAATATTTAATTAATTGCAATTAAATATAATTTTATACCAGGTAAATTAATTATACCTGGTATAAAATGTCTTGATTACTCACATTGAAAATAAATTGATATTTTTGTTATTTCTTTTTATATTAAAAATTAGGAAAGAATGTTGATCATTAAAAACTCTACGTAAATCACCTATATTATTGATTAATTTATTATTTATCCCTAATATAATATCTCCATTCTTTAACCCAATACGTGCTGCTGAACTTTCTGGTATTACTTCATCTACATAAACTCCATGATCATAAGATTCACCATTAGTCAATGCGGCACCTTCAATGTTAATGGAAATAATTGAAGAATCTAATATATTTAAATCAACTCTATCTAATTTTACTGATAAATTAATAAATTTTCCATTTCTTAATAAACTTATTTTTATTACAGTACCAATAGGTAATAATCCAATTTTATTATATAAAGATGCAAGACTTTTAATCGGTTGATTATTAATCGATGTAATGATATCTCCTGATTTAATACCAAATCTAGTAGCAGTTGAGGTAGCCATAGTTCTATTTACAAAAATACCAAAACTACGATCAAAGTTCATTATTCTTGCCATTTTTAAATCAATATCAGTACCTATGATACCTAGATCAATATGTTTCACTTGCCCATAATCTATTATTTGTTTTACTGTTTCTTTGACTGTATTGCTAGGAATAGCAAATCCTATGCCACTATTACCACCATCAGGAGTAAAAATTGCAGTATTGATACCAATTAATTCACCTTTTAAATTTACTAAAGCGCCTCCAGAATTACCGCGATTGATTGATGCATCTGTTTGAATAAAACTTTGATAACTGTAATCACTTAATCCTGTACGTCCAAGTCCAGATATTATACCGTAAGTTGCAGATTCTCCAAGTCCATACGGATTACCAATGGCTATTGCATAATCTCCTATACGTAATTTATCTGAGTCAGCCATTTGCATAACAGTTAAATTTTTTACGTTTTTTAATTGGAGAACAGCAATATCTGATTGTATATCTTGACCAATTAATTTTGCATCATAATGACTATTATCACTCAGTTTAACTTCAATCTTATTAGCATCATTAACTACATGATTATTTGTTACTATATAACCTTTTTCAGCGTTTACTATTACTCCTGATCCTAATATTTGAAAAAATTTTGGATTATGATTTTCTTCATCTTCATTTTCTTTGTTATCTTGTAATTCCAGTAAATATTTTGAGTTAAATTTATTAACATGATGCAATAAATTATTATATAAATGTTGTTGCTGATAATTTGATTCGTTAGTATAATTTGTTGTAGAACTTATATAACCTTCTGCAAGAATACTTACTACTGCTGGCATAGTTTTATTTAGCATTGGTGATAAACTTAAAAATTGACTGCTGTTGTGAGCTTCTACTGGGAAAATATTTATAAAATTATTAATTAATATAATAAAATTAAGTACTAATGCGTTTAATATTAACAATGCTTTTTTCATTTATCAAAGATCTCTTAAATAATTAAAATTTTTACTATCAAATAGACTATTAAGTAATTTTATGTAAAAATTTCCCTGAATCTATTATTTCAATATTTTTTAAATCATGAAATAAAAGAACAGAGCGAATATAAAAATATATTACATATTATATGTTGTTAATGTATATGTTGTTAATATTAAAATTATACTAGTAACTCTTTAATTCAATTTTATAAAAATTTGTTAAGAAGTAAAAAATTTTTATATTATATATATTTTACTTATAATTTTTATAAAATCTATTAAATATAAACATATTCGATATTTATATTTGTAATTATTTAATGTGTATCAAAATAATTAATATATATAACTCTAATTATATAGATAGAAATAAGAAATATTTCAAACCTTCAGTTTAAATTGCATATTAGTTATTTAAAATACATTAATAGTTTTTAGTCAAATATAAAAAACTATAATTAGTAATTATAATCATTAAAAATAGCTATATTTAGTTATTATTTTTAATAAAGAGATTACTTATGATTAAAGAGATTACTTATGATTATAGGAATTATAAGTGCATTGGAAGAAGAAATAAAATTTATACGTTATAGGATGAATCAGCATAAAACCTTTTTAGTTGGTGGATGCAAAATTTATATAGGATTAATAAAAAATATTACTATTATACTTGTAGTATCAGGTGTCGGCAAAACTCTAGCATCTTTAGGAACTACAATTTTAGTAAATAATTATAAACCAAACGTAATCATTAATATAGGTACAGCTGGTAGTATAATTTCAGAATTACAAATAGGAGATATTGTAATAGCAAATGAAGTTTCTTACTATGATGTGGATATGACTGCTTTTGGTTATAAACTAGGACAAGTCAGTGGTTTTCCTATAAAATTTACAGCTAATAAAGATTTAATTAATCAAACTGAAATTTGTATGAATCAATTAAATTTTAGATTTAAAAAAGGTCTTATAGTTAGTGGCGATAAATTTATAAACGATATAAAGTATTTAAAGTTCATTTTTACAAATTTTCCAAAAGCAGTTGCTATTGAAATGGAATCTGCTGCTATTGCTCACATTTGTTATATATTTCAAATACCTTTTATAGCAATACGTTCTATTTCTGATATTGTAAGTAAACAATCAAATATAAATTTTAAAAAAAACTTAATTAATAGTACTGAAAAATGTTGTATAGCTATTAATAAAATATTAACAAACATTTCTAATTAATTAGAAATTGTATTAACATTAGCAAACAATATTTGTTTTTTTTGTTTAAAAAATGTAGAATAAGAACGTTAACAATAAATTATATCATATTTATGATATGCAATTCTTGTAATATGAATGTTACTTATTTTAAATACTAAATGATGAACCACAACTACATGTAGTTTTAGCATTAGGATTCATCACTGTAAAACGAGATCCTTCTAAGGTTTCTTTATAATCTATTGAACTTCCACTTAAATATTGAATGCTTATAGGATCTATAATCAAAGTTATACCATTTTTTTTAAAAATAATGTCTTCTTTATGTATTTTATCATCTAATTTAAAACCATATTGAAATCCACTACAACCTCCACCTGAAATATATATACGTAATTTTAATAATTCATTTTTTTCATTTTTTATTAAGTATTTAATTTTATTTAATGCTGCATTAGTAAAATTTAATGGTGTTATTTTCATATTTATAATCTAACTCCAATCAAAATATTTAAACAAAAATTTTTCTAAATAAAAATTTTTGTTAACATAATAATATAAATGTTAATTAATAAATTTTAAATATGTATTTTTAATTTTTTATTTATGATATTTTTATCGCACTTGAATATATAATCAAGTAAATATTGTTTTTTTAGTCATATTTTTATTATGGAAAAAATGAATAATTCTAAAAAACTATTTTCTATTGCAAAAAAAATTATTCCCGGAGGAGTAAACTCTCCAGTAAGATCATTTAAAAATGTAGGAGGAACACCATTTTTTGTACAAAGAGCTCAAGATGCCTATTTATATGACGTAGATGGCAAACGTTATATAGATTATGTTGGTTCTTGGGGATCTATGATAATTGGTCACAATAATGAAATAATACGTCAAGCAACTATTGAAATGATAAAACATGGTTTAAGTTTTGGAACACCTACGAAAATAGAAATACTTATATCTCAATTAATTTGTAATATAATAGAAAGTATAGAAATGTTACGTATGGTAAATTCTGGAACCGAAGCGACTATGAGTGCTATTCGTTTATCAAGAGGAGTAACTAATCGTAATAAAATTATTAAATTTAGAGGGTGTTATCATGGTCATGTTGATTGCTTACTAGTTAATGTTAATTATAATCTAAGTAATAAAAATTACTTAAAATCATTAGGTATACCCTATGATTTTATAAAAAACACATTAATTTGTGAATATAATGATTTAGATTCAGTAAGTAAAATGTTTAAAAAACATCCTAAAGATATAGCTGCAATTATTGTAGAACCAGTAGCAGGTAATATGAGTTGTATTTTACCAAAACCAAATTTTTTACAAGGATTGCGCAGCTTATGTAATGAATTCGGTGCATTATTGATTTTTGATGAAGTAATGAGCGGTTTTCGAGTTGCATTAGGAGGTGCTCAAGAATACTATAATATACAACCTGATGTTACTTGTTTAGGAAAAATAATAGGTGGTGGTATGCCTGTTGGTGCTTTTGGCGGTAAGCAAGAATTTATGGCTCAACTATCACCAATTGGAGAAATTTATCAAGCTGGAACCTTTTCTGGTAATCCAATAGTAATGTCAGCAGGATATAACTGTTTAATGCAAATTAAAAAACCATATACATACCAAATATTAAATGATTTAACTGTAAAATTAACTACGGGTTTAATTCAGGCAGCAAAAAATAATAATATTCCTTTAGTAATAAATAATATTGGAGGTATGTTTGGTTTATTTTTTACTAAAAATCATAGTGTAAATTGCTATACAGATGTTATGCAATGCAACATTGAAATATTTAAAAAATTCTTCCATTTAATGTTAAAAGAAGGAATATATTTCGCTCCATCACCTTTTGAAACCAATTTTGTATCACTAACTCATACTATGGAAGATATTAAAAATACTATAGATATTGCTAATATTTGTTTTTCTAAATTATAAAAATTTCAGAAAAATATGATTATGTTATGTAATGCAGAATGTATATTATTAAATTTTAAAAATAATTTAATTTATTATAATGAATTGAAATAAATATTTAAATTGTATTGATTTTATCTTTTTTTTTTAATCATTAATAATGATATATTTTCTACTATAATTAAATTTAAAAAATTTTTAAGAGAGTATTATATTAATATTTATTATTTTTTTGGTTGTGACATTTTTTATATTTTACATAAATAATAGTTCTGTTTTAATAGAAAAAACATATAATTAAAACGATTTTATTAAAATTTATATTTTTTATCTTTCTTAAGGAGAAATAATATGCAAGAAGAAAAAAAACGCAAAATATCATCTCTAAGTATTCTTGCTATAGCTGGAGTAAAAACTTATAAAGAAAAACCAAATGAAAAATATATGAACTCTAATCAGTTAAATCATTTTCGTAAGATTTTAAAAGCATGGCGAAATCAGTTACAACATGAAGTTGATCGTACTTTAACTAATATGCAAGATGAACCTTCTAATTTTCCTGATCCTATAGATCGTGCTTCACAAGAAGAAGAATTTAGCTTGGAATTACGAACTCGAGACAGGGAGCTTAAGCTAATTAAAAAAATAGACAGAACGTTAAAAAAAGTTGAGGATGATGACTTTGGTTATTGTGAATCCTGTGGTATTGAGATAGGCATTCGTCGTTTAGAAGCTCGTCCAACTGCTGATTTATGTATTGATTGCAAAACAATAGCAGAAATTCGTGAAAAACAAACAGCTATTTAATAAGTAATTAATGTTTATTATATTCATAGTTATATATACAGGAAAGTTAATTATTTTAAATAAAATATTATTACCATTTTCAATGCATTTTATACAACAAAATGAGATATTTTTTGCAACGTATCGAATAATTATATAATACATATCAATATGAATTTCATTGTAAATATAATTTTTTTATTTAGCAATTTAAGTTTAAATATATTTAAACTTAATTAAGGAGGTACCAGTAAAGGTTTAAAATATTATTATGGTAATGATTCCTCGCATAAAACATATGATATCTCGTAAAAACATTAGCAAAAATGCTCTTAAGGTATTATATCGACTAAATAAAGCTGGTTATGAAGCCTATTTAGTAGGAGGTGGTGTACGTGATTTACTATTAGGACAAAAACCCAAAGATTTTGATATAACTACTAATGCTACACCAGAACAAATGATAAAATTATTTCGTAATTGTCGTTTAGTTGGTCGTAGATTTATATTAGCTCATATAATTTTTAATGCAGAAATAATTGAAGTTGCTACTTTTAGAAGAGATAATTTAATCAAGGAATATAAGGAACATTACAAAAATTTTAAATTTAATAAAAATGGTATGCTATTAAGTGATAATACATTTGGAAAGATAGAAGACGATGCACATCGTAGAGACATTACTATCAATAGTTTATACTATAGCATGACAGATTTCAGTGTACGTGATTATGTAGGAGGTTTACGTGATCTTCAAAAAGGTATTATTAGGTTAATTGGAGATCCAGAAACTCGCTATCGTGAAGATCCAGTACGTATGTTGCGTGTAACAAGGTTTGCTGCAAAATTAAATATGAGTATTGCACCAGAAACTGCTGAACCAATACCAAGACTAGCATTATTATTACATAATATCCCCCCTTCACGTCTTTTTGAAGAATCTTTAAAACTTTTTCACACCGGTTACGGTTATCTTACTTATTGTAAATTATGTGAGTATCAATTGTTTCAATTATTATTTCCAACATTGGCAGAAAATTTTACTAAAAAAGGTGATAGCATAACAGAACGGATGCTTGTTCAACTATTAAAAAATACTGATAATAGAATACAGAATCAAATGCGTGTTAATCCAGTATTTTTATTTGCTGCAATGTTTTGGTATCCTCAATTAAATGCTGCTGAACTAGTTGTTCAAAAACATTCCAATTCTTTGACATATTACGATGCTTTTTCAATTGCTATAAACAGTACTCTAGAGGAAGCATGCCGAGTATTAACAATTCCGAAAAAAATAACTTCTTTGATTAAAGATATTTGGAAATTACAATTATATATGTCTCGTATTTACGGAAAACGTGCTAAAAAATTATTATTAAATCCAAAATTTAGAGTAGCATATAATTTGCTTATGCTACGTGCTACTGTAGAAAACAGTCCAGAATTAAGAAAACTTAGCAGTAATTGGCATCAGCATAAAATATCATCAATAAAAAAAAATAGCATTCATACTAAAATTAGTAATAATTTAATTTCATTATGAATGATATACTATAAAATAGTAAAAAACTATGAGTACAACTTATTTAGCCCTAGGCAGTAATCTCAATCATCCAATGCATCAAATAAAAACAGCTTTAAAAGAAATAGATAAGATACCAAAAACAAAGCGCATTGCAACTTCTCAAATTTATTGTACATTGCCTTATGGCCTAAAAAATCAAGATAACTATCTTAATATGGTCGTGGCATTAAAAACTAAACTTTCACCAAATAATTTACTGAAATTACTACAAGAAATTGAATTAAAACAAGGTCGTATTCGCTATATTGAACGTTGGGGACCACGTACCATAGATATTGATATAATGTTATTTGAAAATAAGCTAATTAATACTAATGATTTAATTATACCACATTATGATATGATAAATCGTGTTTTTATGTTACTACCTTTAGTTCAAATTTCTCCAAATATCATACTGCCAAATGGAAAACGCGCTAAGGATATTTTAGTTACACTTGATACAAGTACAATTAAAATATGTAAAATATAAATTATAATTTATATTTTTTTGTATGTTTTATGACGATATTTATTGACGTAAATTTATAAATATCTCTTATATTGAGAAAAAAATGAAATCAACTACTATTTCTTATCTAAACAAATGGAAAAAAAAGAGAAAAAAATTTGCTGCTTTAACTGCATACGATTTTAGTTTTGCTAAATTATTTTTTAACGAGGGAATACAAATTTTATTAGTTGGTGATTCTCTTGGTATGACTATTCAAGGTCATAACTCAACTATTCCTGTAACAATCGACAATATTGCTTACCACACTTCTGCTGTACATAGAGGAGCACCACATGCATTAATAATATCCGATTTGCCTTTTATGAGTTATGCTACACCAAATCAGTCTTTTAAAAATGCTGCTAGACTGATGCGTTTAGGAGCTAATATGGTAAAACTAGAAGGTGGTTCATGGGTAATTGAAACAATACACATGCTTACTGAACGTTCTGTACCAGTATGTGGTCATATTGGTTTAACACCTCAATCAGTAAATATTTTAAGTGGATATAAAATACAAGGTTTTGATACAGAAAATGCGAATATTATATTTAATAATGCAAAAGCAATTGAAGCTGCAGGAGCAAAGTTACTGGTTCTAGAATGTATACCAAGTACATTATCTAAACTTATTACTGATACATTAAAGATACCAGTTATAGGTATCGGAGCAGGAAGTAGTACAGATGGACAAATATTAGTAATGCATGATATTTTTGGTATAACTGATGGTTTTATTCCGAAATTTGCTAAAAATTTTCTTTCTGAAACAGGAGATATACGTGCAGCTGTTCGTAAATATATATATGAAGTTGAATCTGGAATTTATCCAGCAAATGAAAATTGTTTTTAATTAATGGAACTTATAATAGTGTTGATTGTAAAAAAACTACTTAAACTAAAAAACATATTGGAAATATGGCGTAAAGAAAATAAAAGCATTGCACTAGTGCCTACTATGGGAAATATACATGATGGACACTTGAAATTGATTAGCATAGCACGTAAAAATAGTGATATATTAATTGTTTCTGTATTTGTAAATCCGATGCAATTTGAAAATATTAAAGATATATCAAATTATCCACGTACTTTAAATGAAGACTGTCAAAAATTAAAAAAAAATTTAGTCAATTTAATGTTTATACCAGAAATAAATGAAATGTATCCATATGGATTAACAAATCAAACTATTGTTAACGTACCTAAATTATCCTATATTTTAGAGGGTATACATCGTCCTGGTCATTTTCAAGGCGTAACTACTATAATTAGCAAATTATTTAATTTAATCAAGCCGAATATAGCCTATTTTGGCGAAAAAGATTTTCAGCAACTAGTGATTATCCGTAAAATGGTGATTGATATGAATTTTGATATTAAGATTGTTGGTATTCCTACTGTACGCAATCAAGATGGTTTAGCATTAAGTTCTCGTAATATTAAATTAAATGAATATGAACTTAAGGTAGCAGCCAATTTAAATAAAGTGATGAATTACATGGCTCATCAATTAATCAATATAGAATTCAATATTCATCAAATTATTAAAAAAGCAAAAATTATTCTAGTAAAAAATGGATTACAACCAGACGGATTAGCTATTTGTGATGAATTAACATTAAAAAAATTAACAACAGATAGTAAAAATGCAGCTATTTTGGTAGCAGCTAAAATTGGAAATACTAGACTCATTGATTACAAAAAAGTTAAGTTGCAATAATTTAACCCTTAAGAAGGGCATACATTTCTCTTCAATATTATTTTTTATAATCTTAATTTAAATAAATTTCGAGATTTTTATTTTAGTTGTATAATTTTTCCAATATAAGGCAAATTTCGATATTTCTGCTTGTAATCAATTCCAAATCCAACAACGAATTCATCTGGAATAATAAATCCAACATATTCAATATTTATCTTGATTTTTCGGTGTTTTAATTTATCTAGTAAAGCACAAATAATTAATGATTTTGGTTGACGTGATTGTAGAATATTATATACGTTTTTTAACGTGTTTCCAGAATCTATAATATCTTCAACAAGTAATACATCTTTATCGCGGATATCTTCATCAAGATCTTTTAAAATTTTTACATCGTTTTCTCTTGATATACCGTAATAACTAGATGCAGTAATAAAATCAACCCTATGTGGTACCTTAATTGCACGACATAAGTCTGCCATAAACATAAATGAACCACGAAGTAACCCTACAATTACTATATTATTAGTTCTATTATTATAATAATTATTGATGTCATTTCCTAATTCAGTTATACGCATAGCAATTGTTTGTTCTGGAATCATCACTTCAATAACGTGTTTCATGTGCTTAGCCTAACTATTATAGTTAAAACCTACTAAGTATTGTTAATTTACAGCATATCTAAGTTATATCAATTTTTAGATATTAATATCTCTTATTTATATTTTATAATATAATCATTCATCTGAATTTTATAACTTTTTTATTAATTCTTTAATATAATCTCATGGCGCCGAATAAACTATAACAAAAAAATATTTACTTAATACACTATTTCTTCAGTGTATTTTTTATGTTTATGATATCTGTAATGGTGCCTTCAAAAATTTCAGCTGCTAATCCTATAGATTCGTATAAAGTTGGGTGAGCATGTATAGTTAATGCGATATCTTGCGCATCACAACCCATCTCTATACCTAAACTTATTTCACCTAATAATTCTCCTCCATTAGTTCCAACTACTGCACCACCAATAATACTATGAGTTTTTTTATCAAAAATTAACTTTGTAACACCGTTTTCACATTGAGAAGTAATAGCTCTGCCAGATGCTGTCCAAGGAAACATGGATACTTCATATTCAATACCTTTTTCTTTTGCATCTTTTTCTGTTATACCAACCCAAGCTATTTCTGGTTCAGTATATGAAATAGAGGGAATTACTCTGGGATCAAAATAATGTTTTAATCCAGAAATAACTTCTGCTGCAATGCGTCCTTCATGCATGCCCTTGTGAGCTAACATTGGTTGACCAACAATATCTCCAACTGCATAAATATGTGAAATATTTGTACGCATTTGTTTATCAACAATAATGTAGTTATTATCAGTTTTAATACCAGCTTTTTCAATATCTAATTTTTTTCCATTTGGCACTCTACCAACAGCAACTAATACCGCATCATAACAGTGAGTAATACTTTTAATATCTTTTTTCCCTTTAGTAGAAACATAAATTCCATCATTTTTTGATTCAACTAAAGTTATTGTTGTCTCTAACATTATTTTAAATTTACTACTAATATTTCTAGTAAACACTTTAATAATATCTTTATCAGCTGATGGTATTAATTGATCATACATTTCTATTATTGAAATTTCAGAACCCAATGATTGATAAACAGTAGCCATTTCTAATCCTATTATTCCACCACCTATGATTAGTAATTTTTTAGGTATTTCTTTTAATTCAAGAGCATCAGTTGAATCCCATATTCTAGAATCGTGATATGGCATAAATGGTAATTTAATTGGGCTTGAACCAGCTGCAATTATAGCATTATCAAATGTTATTGTTGTAGTTTTATTATTATCTTTTACTGTAACTTTATTTGAATCAATAAATGTTCCTATTCCATTAATAACTTTAATTTTACGAATTTTTGCCATAACAGCAAGGCTGCTAGTAAGTTTGTTGATAATATCTGTTTTCCAAGATTTTATTTGATCTAAATTAATTGATATATCTTTAAAATTAATACCTTTATTATGTATAGACTTTGTTTCTTTAATGACTTTTGCTATATGTAATAATGCCTTAGATGGAATACATCCTACATTTAAACATACACCACCAAGATTATTATAACGTTCTATTAAAATAGTTTCTAAACCTAAATCACTACAACGAAACGCTGCAGAGTAACCTGCAGGTCCTCCTCCTATTACAACTACTTTTGTTTTAATATCAATATTCACTTTAACCTCTTATTATTTTTTATCATTATATTTTTTAAATTATTAATAGGCGAATATCTTTTAATATACTATTAATTAAATTCATGAAGCGTGCACCATCTGCACCATCAATTACTCTATGGTCAAAAGAAAGTGAAATAGGTAACATTAAACGAGGTAAAAATTCTTTACCATTCCAAACTGCTTCCATAGAGCATTTTGAAATTCCTAAAATAGCAACTTCTGGAGCATTAATAATTGGGGTAAAATAATTAGTACCAATTCCTCCTAAACTAGAAATAGTGAATGTTCCGCCTTGCATTTTATCTGCAGTTAATTTTCCTTTGATTGCTTCTTTTGAAACATTTATTAATTCTGCTGATAATTTAAGAATAGTTTTTTTATCAATATTTTTAAATACAGGAACAACTAATCCTTTCGGAGTATCTACTGCAATGCCGATATTAATATATTTTTTTAATATTACTTTTTGTAAATCCGAAGAAAGCGAACTATTAAACCTTGGCATTTGATTTAGCGCATAATTAACTGCTTTCATAATAAATGCTAGAAGATTCAATTTGGTAGATGGGTCTTTTTTTTTGATTTCTATATTTTGTCTATTACGAAATTCTTCTAGATTAGTAATATCAACTTTATCAAAATGTGTAACATGTGGGATAGTTATCCAATTATGACTTAAATTACTGCCAGAAATTTTTTGAATAGAACTTAATTTAATTTCTTCAATTTTATCAAAGTGATTAATATTGCTAATATTTTTTTTATCATATATATGATGTATATCTTTAAATTTATTTATTACATCAGAAGATGATTCAAAAAATTTAATTGCTTCTTTTATATAGTTGTCAACGCATTCTTTCATAATGCGATTTTTTCTGCCTTTTCCTTTAATATGAACTAAATTAATACCGAATTTGTATGCTAAACGACGTACTACAGGAGTAGCATGAATATAAATTTCTTTAACAAAATTATTTTTTACAGTATCATTCTCAACTTTTTTTTTGTTTTCAATTTCTTCTAAATCAACAGATAATAGTTGTTTTTTGTTTTTATTTATATGATTTAAAATTTTTTTTTCTTCGATTATTTTTAATGTCATAATTAAAGAACCAATTTTTATCTTAGCACCATTATGAACATTAATATTTTCTATTACTCCTTTATATGGAGAAGGTATTTCTATGGAAACTTTATTTCCTTCAACAGTAATTAACGATTGTTCTATTTCTACTGTATCGCCAACATTAACTAAAATTTCAGTAACTTCAAATTCTCCTTCTCCAATATCTGGTACATTAACTTCAATATTCATTAATATATTACCTCTTAAGCTAAACGTGGGTTAATTTTATCAACATTAATATTAAATTTTTTAATTGCGCTGGCTACGATATTTTTATCAATTTTACCACATTTAGCTAACTCCGCTAAAGCTGCAACTACAATAAAACACATATCAATTTCAAAATAATGACGTAAATTTTCACGGCTATCAGAACGACCAAAGCCATCAGTACCTAAAACCCGATAGTTACGTGTTGGAACATAATTACAAACCTGTTCAGCAAATAATTTTATATAGTCTGTTGATACAACTGTTGGTATGTCTTTAATAATCTGAGAAATATATGGTATACGAGCTTGTTCATGTGGATGCAACATATTCCAACGTTCGCAATCTTGACCATCACGAGCTAATTCAGTAAAAGAGGTAACACTATATACATCAGAGCTAATATTATAAATCTTTAGTAAAGTTTGAGCTGCCTTACGTACATGTCTTAATATAGACCCTGATCCTAACAATTGAATTTTGATGTTCCCTTCTCCTATAGTTTCTAGTTTATATATGCCTTTACAAATACCTGTTTCTACTCCTTTAGGCATTGCTGGCATATGATAGTTTTCATTTAAAGTTGTAATATAATAGTAAATATTTTCTTGAGATTTTCCGTACATGCGTACTAAGCCATTATGCATGATAACAGCAACTTCATAAGCATAAGCTGGATCATAAGATACACAGTTGGGTATAGTTAAAGAGTGAATGTGACTATGACCATCTTCATGTTGTAAACCTTCACCATTAAGAGTAGTTCTACCAGAAGTACCACCGATTAGGAATCCTCTTGCTTGTTGATCTCCAGCTAGCCACATTAAATCACCGATACGTTGAAAACCAAATATTGAATAATATATATAAAATGGAATCATTGGTAAATCATTTGTACTGTACGATGTTGCAGCTGCTAACCAAGATGAACCTGCACCTAATTCATTAATGCCTTCTTGTAGAATCTGACCTGTCTTTTCTTCCTTATAATAAGCAAGTTGTGCATGATCTTGAGGAGTATATTTTTGACCATTTGGATTATATATACCAATTTGACGAAATAAGCCCTCCATTCCGAAAGTACGTGCTTCATCAGCTAAAATTGGTACTAATCTATTTTTAATAGAATTATTTCTTAACATAATGTTTAAAACTCGTACAAACGCTACAGTAGTTGAAATTTCTTTATTTTGTTTGTGCAATAATGCACTAAATTCTTCTAAATCCGGAATATCTAAAACTTCTGTAAATTGAGATTTACGTATTGGTAAATACCCACCAAGTTTTTTTCTTTGTTTATGTAAATAATTATATTCATCTGAATTTTTTTTAAAAATTATATATGGTAATGTTTCAATTTTTTCATCTTTTACTTCAATATTAAAACGATCTCTAATATAACGAAGATTCTCTATAGTAAGTTTTTTTACTTGATGAGCAATATTTTTACCTTCAGCAATATCTCCCATCCCATAACCTTTAATAGTATGTGCTAAAATTACAACTGGTTTATCCTTCGTATCTTGTGCTTTTTTTAATGCAGCGTAAATCTTTTTAGGGTCGTGACCTCCTCTATTTAATGCCCATATTTCATCGTCAGACATATCCTTAACAAGGCTAGTAGTTTCTGGATATTTACCGAAAAAATATTTACGTACATAAGCACCATCACGTGATTTAAATGTTTGATAATCACCATCAATAGTTTCATTCATTAATTGTATTAATTTTCCAGTAGTATCTTTATTTAATAAATTATCCCAGCGATCACCCCAAATTACTTTGATTACTTCCCATCCTGCACCAACAAAAATACCCTCAAGCTCATTTATAATTTTTCCATTACCAACAACTGGACCATCTAAACGTTGTAAATTACAATTAATGATAAAAACTAAATTATCTAATTTTTCTCGGGTTGCAATAGTAATTGCACCTTTTGATTCTGGTTCATCCATTTCTCCATCACCAAGAAATGCATAAACAGTTTGTGCTGAAGTATCTTTTAAACCACGATGCTTAAGATATTTTAAAAATTTAGCTTGATAAATTGCTGATAATGGGCCTAATCCCATAGAAACAGTTGGAAACTGCCAAAAATCTGGCATTAATTTAGGATGAGGATAAGAAGATAGACCATTACCAGATACCTCTTGACGGAAATTATTCATTTGTTCTTCAGTTAAGCGACCTTCTAAAAATGCTCTAGAATAAATACCCGGTGATATATGTCCTTGGAAGTATACTAAATCGCCTCCATCTTGACTATTAGGCGCACGAAAAAAATGATTAAAACAAACTTCATAAATAGTGGCAGAAGATTGAAAAGATGCAATATGACCACCTAATTCTAATTCTTTATTCGAAGCTCTTAATACAGATATAATAGCATTCCAGCGAATTACAGAACGGATACGACGTTCCAGAAAAATATTACCTGGATAATTAGGTTCATCCTCAATAGCTATAGAATTAATATAATCACTGATAAAAGCACTAGAATTAATTTGTACACCGCTTTTGCGAGCTGCAATTAAGATTTGATTAATTAAGTATTGTGCGCGTTCAATACCTTCTTTACGGATAACCGATTCGATTGCTTGTAACCATTCACAAGTTTCAATCGGATCCACGTCATTGTATATATCATCTGACATGGTATTTTCCTTAGATATTTATATATAAAATAATAAAAAGGTCATAAATTATAAAAAACACAAGTAGTTATATAAAAACTCCCTTAATGTGATTTATAATTAGTATTTTTTGTTTTATATAAATTATTTTTTAGATTTATTTTCATAAAAATTATTCTACAAATTATATTTGTATGATAACACTGTTTTGAAATAATTAAAATATTTAGTAAAATAGTTTATATTTTTCTATGATATTAATATCATTACGTAATATTTCGTTTTTTTGAAAAAAATATTATAGTTTAGTAAGATCATAAATGAATTTTTAATTTAAGTACAATTATAATTATATATTAATACAAAATTGTTATCATTACTAACTCAAATGCTTTAAATTTTTATATTTATATAATGTTAATTTTTTATTAAATATTGTCTCTATATGATATAGAATTAATATATTTATTAATTAGTTAATTAATAAATATATTGATGATTAAAATATATTTCATTATTAAAAGATTCGATTAGTCTTTATAGATTTGGTTGCATTGAATATAAAATGAAAAGTTAGTGTTTATTCAGAATAAAAACATGGATAATACATAATTATCTTTTAAGATAATAGAAAAATTCTAAAAATATTTAAGCATGAAAATTTAAAGCATTTGAATAATAAATACTATGTTTAAATTATCATTTTTTATTTGTTACATTGTTATATTTTTAAAATTAACTATTACAAAAAAATATATAAGATAAAAAATTTATATTATTTAATTAATATATAGATTAATTATTTTCAAATAAACATAATTTTTTATCTTTATTATTTACATAATATTGCAATTTTGATTTTGTTTTAAATTACATAAGTAGATGAATTATATTTTTATTAAGATATAAAAATTTATTTTATTTAAACAAATAGTGGATATCTACAGTTCTAATTTTTTTGTGTAAGAAGGAATAACAATACCATTATGTCTATTCAAAGATATAATTTAAGTAAGCGTCACGATGACCTAATGCAATTAGCTAAAAAAGGTATTAGAGAAAATATTGCTATGGCTTTAAAGGAAGATTTAGGAGGTCAAATTAATGTTAATAATGATATTACTGCTAATTTATTACCGAAAGATAAAAATGCATATGCTCATATCATAACTCATGAAACAGGAATTTTTTGTGGTAAAGATTGGGTAGAAGCAATATTTGATCAACTAAATCAATCAGTAAATTTGGTTTGGCACATAAAAGATGGACAAAAAATGATACCTGAGCAGTTATTAGTTGAAATAGAAGGATCAGCACGTACAATTGTTACATCTGAACGTACCATATTGAATTTTATACAGCTTTTATCTGGTGTTTCTACTAAAGTTAATTATTATGTTGCACTTCTAAATAATACTAATGCAAAATTATTAGATACACGTAAAACTTTACCAGGATTACGTACTGCTCTAAAATATGCTGTAATATGTGGCGGAGGTAATAATCACCGCATTGGATTATCAGATGCTTTTTTAATTAAAGAAAACCATATTATTGCTATTGGGTCTATACAAAAAGC
This sequence comes from Candidatus Pantoea edessiphila, assembly GCF_002933315.1. Lineage (GTDB taxonomy): Bacteria > Pseudomonadota > Gammaproteobacteria > Enterobacterales > Enterobacteriaceae > Pantoea_C. The sequence goes on along the minus strand of NZ_PDKT01000002.1, from coordinate 110,277 downwards.
TGTCAAATCAGCCTCTTTAGCTTTTCCTGATTATCCCATAGAGGTAGAAGTAGAAACAATAGAAGAACTTATTCAAGCTATAAATGCTGGAGTAGATATTGTAATGTTAGATAATTTTAATTTGAAATTAATTAGCGAAGCAGTAAAAATTAATAAAGGTCGTGTAATTTTAGAAGTTTCTGGTAATATTAACGAATCATTAATAACAAATATTGCACGAACTGGAATAGATTATATTTCAGTTGGAGATATAACTAAAAACATACGTGCAATCGATATTTCGATGCGATTAAAGTTAAAATAGAAAAATTTATCAAGATGATTTTTAATTAATAAATTACATTAATAATCATGAATGTTATAATAAATTAATATGTTTCATTTAATGAATTTCTTAGCAATCTATAGATAAAAATAAACTTTTATGATTGATATTACATATTAATTTTCTCTATATATATTAAAATTATTATTTATTTTTCATGATATGCTTATTTTTTTTAAACTATCTTTTAATTTTATTATAAAAAGAGCTATTCAGTGAATAATATTCCTTATATAGTAGCATGTACAGGTGGCATTGGTAGTGGTAAAAGCACTATTGCAAATATTTTTGCCAAATTCAATATCAATGTTATAGATGCTGATGTAATTGCTTATAAACTAGTAAAACCAGGTTCCTGTGTTTTAAAAGCAATTATTAATCGTTATGGTAATGATATCTTAACTAAACAAGGTACTCTTTTTCGTTCTCGTTTGCGTGAAATAATTTTTCAGGATAAAAAAGAAAGATATTGGTTAAATAATATTTTACATCCACTAATTAATATACAAACTCAAAACTTAAAAAAAATAGCAAAATCGCCTTATATCTTATGGGTAGTACCTTTATTGATAGAAAATAAATTACAACATCAAGCTAATCGTATATTAGTAATTAATATAGATAAGGCAACGCAATTAAAGAGAGTACAAATTCGCGATAATGTTACACTGGCACAGGTAGAAAAAATCATTGAAATACAAGCTACACATCAGCAACGTATTAATTTTGCTGATGATATTATCAATAATATTGGTAAATTAGAAAATACTTTTTTACAAGTTTTTAAACTTCATCAGTTCTACCTTAAGTTAGCAAAAACGAAACAGGATTAATATCATGAGTAAAGCTGTACTATTCGAACATCCACTTAGTGAAAAAATGCGAACATGGCTAAGAATAGAATTTCTTATTAATCAACTTGATGAAACTACTCCAATCAATAAAACTATTCATGCATTAATTTTCTTTAGATTAATTGATGAATTATTAGATATTTTTGAACGTGGAGATATAAGAACTCAATTGTTAAAAGAGCTAGAGCGTCAAAAACAAAAATTACTCATGTGGTCTAACATACCGGGTGTTGATATAGATATAATTGATACAATACATAGTAAATTAAAAACTCATTCAGAGCAATTAATGAAATCTCCAAGAATAGGTCAGCAATTAAGAGAAGATAATTTAATTAGTATTGTGCGCCAAAGATTGAATATTCCTGGTGGTTGTTGTAGTTTTGATTTACCGGGTTTACATATTTGGCTACACTTTTTAGAAGAAATACGCAATAATCAGGTTAAAAATTGGATTGAAACTTTATCACCGGTTCATAATACTTTATCCATAATTTTGGATTTAATCAGAAAAGGAGGAACTTTTCGTACACAAACCAGTTTAAATGGATTTTACCAAGATAATGCCGGAGGAGCTGATTTGTTGCGTTTACAACTTGAAATAGAAAATTTAATTTATCCAAAAATTTCAGGACACAAAAGCCGCTTTTCTATTCATTTCATGCCTCTTGATAAAGAAAACATTACAATACCATTAAAATTTAATTTTCAAATAGCTTGTTGTTAAATATAAAATACATGACAAAAGAAGTTCAAGTATATTTCCTTTAAGTAAAAAATTAAGGATGCTATAAATAAGAAACCAATGAAAACAACAAATTAATTTCTTTATATTCAGACTAAAATACCATGACAACGTTTATATTTTTTACCTGAATTACAAGGACATGGATCATTTCTACCAATTTTATTAAAGATATTAAATCGTCCTTGTAAAGGATTTTTGTCTTCTTGTTCTGCTTTCATCTTACTTAATGTACTAATTACTTCGTATTTTATGTTTTCTAGCATAGAAGTAAACATTAGGAATGATTCTTTTTTATATTCCTGTTTTGGATCTTTTTGTGCATATCCTCTAAGATGAATTCCTTGACGTAGATAATCCATAGCTGCTAAATGGTCTTTCCACATTGAATCTAATGTATGCAACATAATTTTTTTTTCTGTATCTCGTATTATAATAGATCCAATTTGTTTTTCTTTTTGTTCATATTGTTCTGTTGCTTTTGTGTGAATATAATTGAATAAAATATCTTCCTGCATATTTATTTCTTTTTGTTTATTAAACCATTCTGAAAGATTAATATTTAAATCGAAATCTATAAGTAAGTTTTTCTCTAAAATAGAAATATCCCAATCATCTTCAGGTTGTGTAAGAACATAATTCTTAACTACTGTTCTATATACATCTTTACGAATATTATTAATAGTTTCATTTATATCAGAAACTTCTAAGATATTATTACGCTGATTATAAAAAGCACTCCTTTGTTCATTTGTTACATCATCATATTCAAGTAATTGCTTACGAATATCAAAATTACGATTTTCAACTTTATGTTGAGCATTTGCTATAGCTTTTGTTACCCACGGATGCTCAATTGCTTCTCCTTGTTGTATTCCTAGTTTCCGCATTATAGTAGAAACTCGTTCTGATGCAAAAATACGCATTAAAGAGTCCTCCATTGATAAATAAAATCTAGAAGATCCAGCATCTCCTTGACGACCAGCACGACCACGCAATTGATTATCTATACGGCGAGATTCATGACGTTCAGTACCTATGATATGCAAACCACCCGCAGCTATTACAGCATTATGTTGTATTTGCCAAGAAGATTTAATTTCTTCAATTTTATTATTAGAAATTTCTTTTATTTTATCTATCTCTGTACGCCAATTTCCACCTAGTAAAATATCCGTACCACGGCCAGCCATATTAGTAGCAATAGTTACTGTTCCAGGTTTACCAGCTTGTGCAATAATATCTGCTTCATGAGAATGAAATTTAGCATTAAGGACACTATGTTTAATACCAGCTAGTTTTAATTCATTAGATATTAGTTCAGATTTCTCAATTGAAATAGTACCTACTAAAACAGGTTGCGCACGTTTTATGCACGCCTGAATGTCTTCAATGATAGCTTTTATTTTTTCTTTTTCGGTCATATAGATTAGATCTGGTAGATCTTTTCTTATCATAGGACGATTAGTTGGAATCACTACTGTATTTAATTTATATATGGAAATAAATTCAAATGCTTCTGTTTCCGCCGTACCAGTCATTCCAGCTAATTTATCGTAAATACGAAAGTAATTTTGAAAAGTAATTGATGCTAAAGTACGGTTTTCGTTTTGTATTACAACATTTTCTTTTGCTTCTATAGCTTGATGTAAACCATCAGACCAGCGGCGACCTTGCATGATACGACCAGTATGCTCATCAACAATAAGAACTTCACCATTTTTTAAAATATAGTCAACATTTTTGATAAATAACACGTTAGGTTTTAAAGCAACATTAACATGATGCATCAATATTATATTGATAGGAGAATAAAGTGATTCTCCAACTTGTATAATATTTTTATCAACTAATAATTTTTCTATTTTTGTTAAACCACGTTCAGATATATGTACTTGACGTATTTTTTCATCAACCCAAAAATCACCTTTACCTTGAAAAAATTCTGAATCTTCTTGATCTTGACGTACTAAATAAGGAATGATTTTATTAATTTTAATATATAAAGCTGAACTATTTTCAGATGGACCTGAAATAATTAAAGGAGTACGAGCTTCATCAATTAAAATAGAATCAACTTCATCTATTATTGCGTAATTTAATTTCCTTTGCACTCGCTCTTCTGGCATAAGAGCCATATTATCACGCAAATAATCAAATCCATATTCATTATTAGTACCATAAGTGATGTCAGCAGCATAAGCTAAACGCTTATCCAAGACCGACATGCCTGATAAATTAACACCTATGTTTAATCCCAAAAATTCAAATAAAGGACGATTATTATCGGCATCTCGTTTAGCTAAATAATCATTAACAGTTACTATATGCACTCCTTTTTTTGTTAAAGCATTTAAATAAGCAGGTAAAGTTGCAGTTAACGTTTTACCTTCACCTGTACGCATTTCAGCAATACAACAGTTATTTAGCACTAAACCACCAATCAGTTGTACATCGAAATGACGCATGCCAAAAACACGTTTACTAGCTTCACGTACAGTTGCAAATGCTTCTGGAATTAAACTTTCTAATGTTGCCCCTTCTTTTAATCTTTTATAGAAAAATTTTGTTTTATCTTTAAGTTCATTATCAGAAAGTTTTGAAAAATCATTTTCTAGTTTGTTAATACTTTCAACTACTTTACTTAAATGACGTAGTACACGATCATTGCTACTAATAAAAAAATTGCTAAATAATTCTATTAAATTCATGAAGTTATTCTCAAATTCAATTTTATCTCTAAACATTCATTAATCTGTATGTGCGAAATAAAAATAATGATAAATAATTTTTAATAGAAACATTACATATGTCGTTATTTATATTTAATTACTTTTGCACAATAGAAAAATAAATAGATAAAATCAATCAATTGCTACATATAATGTAGTAAATATTTGTTATTTACAATGTTAAATTAACATTATTTTATGTAATATCAATAATTACAATTAATTAAACAACGGTATCGCATGAATGGTTAATCTAAATTTAACATTATTATTAAGATAATAAGAATTTTGAAATTCTATAATAGAATAAATAATTTTTTTATAAATTCTATTAATATAAATATTTTATACACTTAACTTATTATCAATTATTTTTCATATGCTTCTCAAATAACTAAGAATTATAGTATATAGAAATTATACTCTTCATTAAATATGATATACTTTCAATAAGTAATGGTATATATGTAAAATTATCCTCTTTAGATAAGAAATTATTTTATTTTAAAATCATAATATTAATTTAATATAAATAAATGATTAAATACATGATTAATCTGCTTGTTTGCGTAAAAATGCTGGAATATCTAAATAATCAATCTCTTTGTTAACTTTTTGAATTTGATTAAATAATTTTGTAGATTTTTGTTCTTTTTGCATTATTGATATTCCATTCTGATGATAACGACAATCTAAAACTGATTGATTTAAAGACGTATTAGATACTAATTTGATATCTTTATTTTTATCGTTACCAATACCTGTAGCAACAACAGTAACTCTTAATTCATCGTTCATTTCTGCATCCAATGAAGTACCAATAACTACAGTTGCATTATCAGAAGCAAAAGAACGAATTGTATTACCAACAGTTTCAAATTCATCTAAACGTAAATCAAATCCAGCAGTAATATTAACTAAAACTCCACGAGCGCCAGATAAATCAATATCTTCTAATAATGGACTAGAAACAGCTATTTCAGCAGCATCCTCAGCACGATCTTCACCACAAGCAACTCCAGAACCCATCATTGCATATCCCATTTCAGACATGACAGTACGCACATCTGCAAAATCCACGTTAATGAGACCAGGACGAGTTATAAGTTCAGCAATTCCCTGAACAGCACCTTTCAGTACATTATTTGCTGCACCAAATGCATCTAATAATGAAATACCTCGACCTAATACTTTTAGTAATTTATCATTAGGTATTGTGATTAAAGAATCAACGTATTTAGATAGTTCTTCTATACCTTTTGCAGCAAAATCCATACGTTTTTTACCTTCAAAATTAAAAGGTTTAGTCACAACCGAAACAGTTAGAATACCTAGATCTTTTGCTAATTCTGCTACTACAGGTGCTGCACCTGTACCAGTACCTCCACCCATACCTGCTGTAATAAATATCATATCTGCACCTTCTAATGCAGAACGAAGTGATTCTCGATCTTCTTCAGCAGCATTACGACCTACATCTGGATTGGCACCAGCACCTAAACCTTTTGTAATTTTATTACCAATTTGTATAGTTTTACCTACTGCTGTTTTACGTAATGCTTGTGCATCAGTATTTACAATAAAAAATTCTACTCCTTCAATACGTTCACGTACCATATGTTCTACTGCATTACCGCCTCCTCCACCAACACCTATAACCTTTATTACTGCTTCATTATTTAATTCAATAGATTCTAACATCGCTTGCTCCTAGATATACTTGATATTAATATAGCATATCAGCTTTATTAGTTTTTAATATAGTGTATTACTAATTATTTAGTATCAATAATAATTTATTTTTTTATTACTATTCAATATAACCATTTACATAATTACAGGACAATCACTGTTATACTTCAACAAGTAGTATGATAAATAAATCAATAAGTAAAAATAAAGCTAATTGATTATTGATATTATATCGGTTACATCATATTATGCAGAAATGCATAGTCATCATTAAATTTATTTTACTTACATTAAAAACAATAAACAGTTGATTTAATATTATATTCTACTTCCTATAATGATAGGGGAAAAAACTAATAAACATAAAATATTAGTTATTGTATTTCATATATTAGTAATATTAAATAAAATATATTATCCATAAAAAATTTTCACTAGTATTAAATTATTATATTTACAAATATATAAATATTATTATAGTGTAATTTATATTAAATTTTGATATTATTATTTACAAATAGTATTGAAAAATTTCTATAAAAAATAGATTTACTAGTACAATATTCTATTTACTTTATTTTTTATTTTAATTAGTTAATTGCAAAATATTAGTAACTAATTTTGAAAAAGGAATACCTGCCTCTTTAGCAGCTAATGGTACTAAACTATGACTACTCATACCTGGAGAAGTGTTAATTTCTAAAAGATAAAATTCTCCGTTATTATCTGTCATTACATCTATACGACCGCATCCCTCACATCCTAATGCATGCCAAGCAGATAACACCAATTTATTCAAATTTAATTTCTGATTAAGATCTAAATTATTTGAAAAACAATATTGAGTACTGTTGGATAAATATTTAGCTTTATAATTGTAAAATTTATTATTGGTTTTTATTTGTATTAAAGGTAATAATTGATTTCCTAAAATACCTACAGTATATTCTTCACCATTCAAAAACTGTTCAATTATAATATCGTTATCATAATATAACGCCTTATCTAAGGCTCGTGGCAATTCGTCAAAATTGTTTACTTTACTAATACCTATGCTAGATCCTTCACGATTTGGTTTAACAAATAGAGGTAATCCTAACATAGAAATATCATATTTTATTTTTTTATCTAAACCTTTTGATATTTGCTTACGTGTTAACCATACGAAATTACTTGATTTCAATCCGTATCCTTGCCATATTAATTTAGTTCTTATTTTATCTATAGCAATAGATGAAGCCATTATCTTACTTCCAGTATATGATATATTTAAAAACTCCAAAACTCCTTGTATTTTACCATCTTCACCACCACGACCATGCAATGCAATAAATACTTTATCAAATCCTTGTTGTTTAAGATTTAATATAGAATAATATTTGGTATCAATTGCATAGGCATTAACTTTTTCTTTATGTAAACCAAGTAATACTTCATTGCCTGACATCAGTGAAACTTTTCTTTCTGATGAAGTACCTCCCATTAACACTGCTATTTTATTATTTATTTTCATGAAATTTTTCTTTTATATTTTGCAATTGTAATTTGGAATTTATTAATTCGATAGCAATTTTACCAACATTCCCTGCTCCTTGAGTTAAAATTACATCATAGCCAGAAATCATTGATGATAAAATATCTGGTATAATATTATTTTCAGTAATTAAAACAGGATCTATTTTTTTTAGATTGCGAATTGCTTTACATAAAGAGTTGCTATCCGCATCAGGAATGATTTTTTCACCTGCTGAATAAACATTTAACAATATTAATTCATCAACTTTTGATAATACATCAGCAAAACTATATATCATATCACGAGTACGTGTATATCTATGTGGTTGAAAAATCATTATTAATTTTCTTTTTGGCCATCCTGATCGAACAGATTTAATTGTTACACTAATTTCTGTTGGATGGTGACCGTAATCATCTATTAATACAATATCGCCAATTTTACCATTTATAAGTTGTGTTGAAAATTTGCCCAAAAAATCAAATCTTCTTTTAATACCCTTAAAATACTGCAATGCATTAATAATTGATTTTTCATCAATTCCTTCTTTATAAGATACAGCAATAGCAGCTGTAGCATTAAGAGCATTATGTTTTCCTGGAGCATTTAAAATTATTTTTAAGCAAGATTGGTTTTTTATCACTAATCTGAAATAACTTTTTGTACCATGTTGTACATAATTCTCAATCCTAAAATCAGCTTTTTTGCTGAAACCATAAGTAATAATCTTACGATCTATACGAGGTATTAAATCATGAATTACCATATCATCTATACACATAACTATATATCCATAAAAAGGTAATTTATGTAGAAAATTAATAAAAGTTTGTTTAAGATTTTCAAAATTACCTTGATAAGTATCCATATGATCAGATTCAATATTTGTGACGATAGCTACTATTGGTTTTAAATGCAAAAATGATGCATCACTTTCATCTGCTTCAGCAATAAAATAATTATTATCACCCAAATGTGCTTGTGTATCTTCTATCTTCAGTATCCCTCCGTTAATAAATGTTGGATCTAAACCACCTTCAATATATATACTTGATAACATAGCAGTAGTTGTAGTTTTTCCGTGAGTACCTGAAATAGCAATGCCATAACTAAAACGCATTAATTCAGCTAGCATTTCAGCGCGACTTATTATAGGAATATTCTTTTTTTTCGCATATATTAATTCTGGATTGTTTCTAGATATAGCACTAGAAAAAACAACAACATCAGTAGTACAATTAATATTTCCAGCATAATGATTGAAATAAATTTTTGCACCTAATTGAGATAAATATTTAGTAATTGCATTGGGTTCTATATCAGACCCACTAATATAATAGCCTTCACTAATTAATATTTTCGCAATCCCACCCATACCACAACCACCAATTCCTACAAGGTGAATATGGTTAATATGGTACATTTTTGGTTTAATATAACAAAATTTTGCTAGATTTTTTTTATTCATTATTGTCATTGATTTAGTTGTCATTAATATCCTATTCTAAATTATTTAATAAATATATTAAATTTTATTGCATAGATATATTAACTATTTCTTGAAAAATAAGTTTAGTTGCATTACAATGTGCTAATTGTCTAGCTTTCTGTGCCATTTGAAGTAATACTGATCTATCCCAATTAACTAATGTTGTTACTATAGCATCCACAGTGAGTTCTTTTATTTCAAAAATTTTAGCGGCTCCTATTTTTGCCAGATTTAAAGCATTTAAATATTGCTGACGATCTTTATGTTGAAATGGTATGAAAATAGCCGCTAATCCTACAGTAGCAATTTCGCTGACTGTTAATGCACCTGCTCTACAAATGATTACATCTGCCCATGAATAAGCATAAAAAATATCGTCAATAAATTCTGTGACAGTATGTTGATGTTGACCTAAATTTTTATAGGCATTATATACTTTTTTATGTTTTCCTTTTCCGGTTTGATGCCATATAATGATTTTTTTACCTAGATAAAATGCGATTTTCGGAATTATATTATTTATAATTTCAGCACCTTGACTACCACCTATTACTAAAATTCTGATTGGGCCACTGCGACCTGTAAAACGCTCTTGTGGTTTAGGTATATTAAGTATATTTTTACGTATGGGATTACCTACTACATCTGAATGAGGAAAAGCACCTGGAAATCCCTGTAACACTTTCGTGGCAATTTTCGCTAGCCACTTATTAGTTAAACCAGCGATACTATTTTGTTCATGTAATAATAAAGGAATACCACAAGTCCAAGCTGCCAAACCACCAGGACCTGAAACGTAACCCCCCATACCTAAAACTACATCAGGTTTACATAACTTCATGATGTTTCTTGCCTGGATAAATGCTCTTAAAATAGATATAGGTGCTAATATTTGAGTTGTTATTCCCTTACCACGTAAACCACTGATGTTAATAAAATACATTTTTATGTTGTATTGCGGTACTATATTATTTTCCATATTATTAGATGTACCTAACCAACATACTTTCCAACTTTTTTCTATCATATGATGAGCAATAGTTAATCCTGGAAAAATATGTCCTCCAGTACCTCCTGCCATAATCAGTAACTTCTTGTTCATTTGTAATTACCTCAAATGATCATTTAGATTTTACTACTATAGTGTTTTAAAAAATCTGATGTATTAATCATTGAATATTCGACATGTATCAAGATCTATTTTTTATTCATTAATAAATCGGATAATAATGAAAATTTTATTAAAATTAATTATTCATAAAAAATATAAAATCAATTAATACAATTGTAGTATTAAAATCTTAGTCATGTAATAGTTCTGAATATAAATTAAAAGTATATTATTTTAATTTTTGATAATATCTTTTACTAATTTGATAAAAACATCACCACGATGTTCAAAACTATTAAATTGATCTAAACTAGAGCATGCCGGAGATAAAAGTACTATATCATTAGGTCTAACTAAAGAAGCAATTTTGTTTACTGCTTGTTGCATTGTCTCGGTATACGTAGATATTTTAGGCTGTAAGGCAGCTATTTTAGCACCATCTTGACCAAAACAGAAAATTTTGATTTTTTTTTGTAAAATATAGTTTATTAATGAAGAAAAATCAGCACCTTTGCTATCACCACCAAGTAATAACCATAATGTACCTCTAAAGTATAAACTGCATAATGCAGCTTCAGTACTTTTAATATTTGTTGCTTTAGAGTCATTAATCCACTTAACACTATTATGTTGACATATTACTTGAAAACGATGTTTTAAACCTGTAAAAGAAACTAATGTTGCTAAACTAGACATATATGGCAATTCTAATACACCTACTATAGCTAATGCCGATAGTGCATTTATATAATTGTGTATGCCCATTATTTTCATTTCTGCAGTATTAAATATTTGGTCATAATAGATACTTTTTATATAGATTTTACCATTTTTATTAATAAAATGATAATCACCATCATGCATACCAAAACTAATATAACTTTGCTTGTTGTTAAATACAGGAATAGCTAATTTATCATCCTTATTAATAACACAATATGATGCATTTTTATATATGCGCATTTTAGTATTACGATATTGATTTATACCTAACGGATAACGATTTAAATGATCTTCTGATATATTTAGTAAAGCAGCCACATTAGCTTGTAAGCTATTAGTAAGTTCTAGTTGAAAACTAGATATTTCTAAAATGTACAATTGTTGTTTCTGCATGCCTAATAAATCAAGTACAGGCAAACCAATATTACCACCCATAGCTACTTGATATCCTGCTGCTTTTGCCATTTCATTAACTAAAGTAGTAACAGTACTTTTACCATTTGAACCAGTAATTGCTATAATAGGACTATTCAATTCACGACAAAAGAGTTCAATATCACCAATAATTTCTATTCCTTTATTAATTGCTTGTTGCAATTCTATGTGTGCTAAGCTAACACCTGGACTTACAACTATTAAGTCAGATTGTAATAACCAATTAATATTAAATCCTCCTAAGTAGCATTCAATATATTTAGGTATATCTCTAATATTAGGAGGATTTAAACGAGTATCCATTACACGAGGTAATACACCTCGTTCTAAAAAAAATGTAATACATGATATTCCGGTTACACCCAAACCAATAATAACAATTTTTTTATCTTTATATTCAATCATAATTAACGCATTTTTAATGTAGCCAAGCCTATTGACACTAATATAAAAGAAATAATCCAGAAAAGTAAAATAATGCGTTGTTCAGACCATCCTTTTAATTCATAATGATGATGAATAGGTGCCATAAGAAAAATTCTATGACCTAATAATTTAAATGAACTTACTTGTAATATAACTGAACATGCTTCAATAACAAATATTCCTCCCATAATAAACAGCAGTAATTCTTGACGTAATAGTACAGCAATAATACCTAATGCTCCACCAAGTGATAACGAACCAACATCACCCATAAAAATTTTTGCAGGATAGATATTAAAATATAAGAAACCAATACCTGCACCAATAATTGAAGAGCAAAAAATTATTAATTCCCTTGTATAAGATATATAAGGTAAGTGTAAATATTGAGACAATTTTATATCACTAGTCAACCAGGATACTATACTAAGACCAGTAGCTATAAATATAGTAGGAACTATAGCCAAACCATCTAGACCATCAGTTAAATTAACTGCATTTCCTGTTCCAACTATAACAATATAAGCTAAAAATACATATAATAATCCTAATTGTGGCATAAAGTCTTTAAAAAAAGGTACTACTAACTGAGTAGAAAGAGTATTTTTGCCGTTAAAATATAAAATTGCTATAATAATAATTGAAACAATAGACATACATAAATATTTCCATTTGGCTACCAAACCCTTTGAATTTTTATATATTAATTTACGATAATCGTCTATAAAACCAATAATACCGAATCCAGTAAATATTATTAATGAATACCATATATAAATATTAGATAAACGTGACCATATTAATATTGAAATCAATACTGAAATGATAATCATTACGCCACCCATCGTTGGAGTATTATGTTTGCGTAAATGAGATTTAGGTCCATCATGACGTATAATTTGATTTATTTGCAACTTTTTAAACCAACTTATTAAGTAAGGTCCTATATATAGTGAAATTAATAAAGATGTTAAAAAACTATTGGTAGCACGAAATATTAAATGTGAAAATATCTTAAAATAAGAGGAAAAATTAATTAAATAATTAATTAATAATACAAACATACTATGTTCCTACAATAATTTTTGTACTACTTTTTCCATAGAGGCATTACGTGAACCTTTGATTAAAATAGTAATGTTTACATATTTAGATAATAACATTTTTAAACGTTTAATTAAAAATAATTGATTTGTAAAATGTTCACCTAATTTACTATTTTGACTAACTAAATAACTGAATGTTCCTATACTTATTACAAGATCTATAGACATATTTTTAGCATAAATACCTAATTCACGATGGAGATTTTCACTTTCTTGACCTAGTTCTGAAATATCTCCAATGACCATAACACGATAACCTGGCATAGATGATAACAATTTAATTGCAGCTTTCATTGACCCTATATTAGCATTATAAGTATCATCTAATATTACTTGATTTTTAGATAAGTAAATAGGAAACAATCTACCTGGTAATGCTTGTATATTTTTGAGACCATTACTAATAGCAGTTAACGGAATACCTAAAGACATAGATAGTGCTGAAGCAGCTAAAGAATTATAAACATTATGTTTTCCTATTAATGGAATAGTTACTTTTGTTGTACCATAAGGTGTACGTACAATGAAATTTGTTTTATTTTCTTGCAAATTAATTTTATATGCAAAAAAATCACTACTATCATTTTTTAAAGAAAATCGCCATACTTTATTTTTACTTAAAATTTTTTTCCAATTTAGCCAGTCATTACTATCATCATTTATAATTGCAATTCCATTATCAGGTAAGTTATAAAAAATTTCGCTTTTTGCTTTTGCAACGTTAGCTAATGATCCGAAGCCTTCAAGATGTGCAGATGAAATATTATTTACTAATACACTTTCTGGATATACTAGTTTATTGATATATTTAATCTCACCAATTTGAGATGCTCCTAATTCAATAACTGCATATTTATGTTGTTTTGTAAGACGCAATAATGTCATAGGTACTCCGAACTTATTATTAAAATTACCTTCGTTACAAAGAGTATCTCCATATTGACGCAAAATAGAAGCAGTCATTTCTTTAACAGTTGTTTTACCTGAAGATCCAGTTAATGCAACAACATGTGTACTTACTTGATTTCTTACCCAAGATGAAAGTATCTCAAATGCTAAATTAGTGTTATTTACAACTACCTGTGGTATAGGTATTGGTAAATATTTATTAACTAATAAAGCTTTTGCACCATTAGCAATAGCATCATTAATAAAAATATGTGCATCAAAACGTTTGCCTATAATAGCAATAAATAAACTATCTGATTTTATATGTCTTGTATTTATAGAAATTTTATCTAAAAAAATATCATTTCCATAAAGTATACCATCAGTTATACTTGCTAATTTACTTAAAGATATTTGAATCATATCATAATTCCAAAGATGATTTAATAATAGCGCGATCTGAATAATGAAAACGATTATTACCTATAATTTGATATTCTTCATGACCTTTTCCTGCAATTAAGATTAAATCATTATAATAGGCTGATCTAATAGATTGATTAATTGCTTTTGATCGATTGTTGATTACATAAACAGAATGCAAATTTACAAAACCATGTAAAATATCTTTAATAATTTCATATTGGTTTTCATTACGTGGATTATCTTGAGTGACAATAATTATATCAGCAAATTTTTCAGCAATCGCTGCCATTATAGGTCTTTTAGTTTTATCACGTTCACCACCACAACCGAATAAACACCAAATTTTACCTGTACAATATTGACGTGCTGCTATTAAAGCTTTTTTTAATGCTTCAGGAGTATGAGCATAATCTAATATTACTTTAGGTTTACCTACTTTAACAAATAATTCCATACGACCATTTATTGGTAATAATTTAGATGACACTTTCAATAATGAATTTAATGGATAATTGAGAGATAATAAAGTGGCTAAAGCAATAAGTAGATTACTAATATTAAAGTTACCAATTAAAGCACTATTAATTCTACCTGAACCCCAACTTGAATCAAAATAAATATTTATTTGACTTTTTCGGAAAATTATATTGGTAGCCTTTAGCCAGCGTCTATTAATATCAAATCTATAATTTTTTTTTATGCTAACTGCAATTGCGCTAGGTAAATCAAATAACCATTGAGAACCAATTTTGTCATCAGCATTAATTATCATTTCATTTAGTTTATGTTCGAAAAAAAATGACCTTTTAGCAAGCGCATATTTTTTCATGTCATTATGATAGTCAAGATGATCATGACTTAGATTAGTAAATACTCCTGCAGAAAATAATATATCAGCTACACGATATTGTACTAAAGCATGTGAAGATATTTCCATTGCTGTTAGATTTATTCGTTCTTTATCCAAAAGATATAAAATTTTTTGTGTATCAATTGCAGATTCTGTTGTATTGTTTGTTTTCTTTAAGTTTCCTATTATTCCATATCCCATAGTACCTATTACTGCACTTTTTTCACCTAACAATGTTACCCATTGTGATAATAATTGGGTGATGGTAGTTTTACCATTTGTTCCTGTTACTCCAATAATTTTTTGTGTTTTTCCTGGATTTTCGTAAAAAACTTTACCTAAAGTAGATAATTTTTGATTTAATTCTGAAAAATAAATAATAGGAATACCTGATATTATATTTACTTCCCCATTCATCGCTATTCCGTTTGCCTCTGCTAGTATAGCAACAGCACCTTTATTAATTGCTTCAGAAATAAAATTTCTACCGTCACTAATATCTCCTTTAATAGCAATAAATAAATTACCCTGTTTTATTTTACGACTATCTAATTTCATTGAATTGAAAAAACATATCGGTGCATTAGATATCCATTGATTAAGTAGATAATAAAGATTTTTATTTTTTTTCACTAATTTCTCATTTTTTATTAAAAATAAAAATATATTGATACGATGTTTTAAAACACAAATTATATACTCTAAACGAGTATATAATTTTATATACTAATTGTGGTTTATTATTGATATAAAAATATTTTATATGTTTTTTAAAATTAGATAAAAACATACTGAAATAAATTTATCAATAATATTAACAAATTTTTTCTGCAATGCGTAATATAGCACTACGTGATCTTGGATTGTTTTTTATTTCTATATCACTTGGAAATAATCTACCTAATAATTTTAACTGTAGTTTACTGAATTTAAATATCTGTTCTTCTGTAAGTGGTAAACCGTGAGGTATTTGTAATTTTTTGCTGTATTTACGCATAAAATGTTTAACAATTCTATCTTCTAATGAATGAAAGCTAATAATAGATAAACGTCCTTTATAAGATAGTAATTTAATAGAACTTGTTAATATAGCTTTGAGTTCTTCTAGTTCTTTATTTATCCATATACGTATTGCTTGAAAACTGCGTGTAGCAGGATGTTTAAATTTATCTTTTATTGGAATTGCAAATGAAATTATTTCAGCTAGTTCTATTGTTCTAGTAATTGGTTTTATGCGATTACGATCTATGATTGCACGAGCTATTTTTTTAGCAAATTTCTCTTCTCCATATGATTTTAATACAAAAACAATTTCTTTTTCTGTTGCATTTAATAGCCATTCTGCTGCTGAAACATTAAAGCTAGGATCCATACGCATGTCTAGTGGTCCATCATTTATAAAAGAAAATCCACGATTACAATCGTCTAATTGAGGTGATGAAACACCAAGATCTAACAAAATTCCATCGATTTTTCCTATTAAATTAAGTTTAAATATATGTGTTTCTAATGAAGAAAAAGATCCTTTAATAATTGTAAAACGCGTATCTTTAATTTTCATAGCCTCCAGTACCGCTTGTGGATCACGATCCATAGCGATTAATTTTCCTTGATACCCAAGATGAGATAAAATTAAATAAGAATGTCCTCCTCTTCCGAAGGTTCCATCTATATAAATACCGTTTTCTTTGATATTTAAACTTTTAATTGCTTCATTCAATAAAACGGTATTATGTTTTAAATTTTTAATGATTTCTATATTAATCATATTTCACTAAATTAATTTTTATATTTTTAATGTTTTAAGTAATATTATTATATGATATTACTTAAATTTAGTATTTTTATGAACAAATTTCAGTTATTATTACATATGTAAAACAGTAATATGGCTGTAAAAACAAAAAAATAAATTGATTTGTATGTTTTATTTATGATTTTCTCAAACATTTATTATTAGAAATAATAAATTATATTTTAAATTAGCGAATAACGTAATTACCGCGTAAAATACCTATAATTCCTGACCGAACCATTTCAATTACTTCTGCTGTATCTTTAATAATCATTAAAAATGCATCTAATTTATTAGTAGTACCTATAACCTGCACAGTATAAACTATTTTAGTAACATCAATAATTTGCCCGCGAAAGATTTCCACTATATGTTTTATTTCCTCTCGTGATTGATCAACAGTTTTTATCTTTACTAACATTATTTCACGTTCAACAAATTTTTTTTCTTTTAATTCAATTACATGTAAAACATCAATTAGTTTATGTAATTGTTTTTCAATTTGCTCTAATACTTTTGCATCACCAAATGTTTGAATCGTCATACGTGATAAAGTAGGATCATCTGTTGGAGCGACGGTCAAACTTTCAATATTATATCCACGCTGTGAAAATAACCCAACTACACGGGATAAAGCACCAGATTCATTTTCTATCAAAATTGATAAAACACGACGCATAATTTAAGTCTTCTCCGTTTTATTTAGCCACATTTCATTCATGCCTCCACCGCGAATTTGCATTGGATATACATGTTCTTCCTCATCAATATTGACATCAACAAAAACTAGTTTACCTTTTGAAACAGTATCTAATGCTAATATTAATTTTTTTTCTAATTCATAAAAATAATTAATTTTAATACCAATATGACCATAAGATTCTGCTAACTTAATAAAGTTAGGTAATGATTTCATATTTGATTGCGAATGCCTTCCTGAATAAATCATATCTTGCCATTGTTTTACCATACCTAAAACATTATTATTTAAATTTAAAATCAAAATCGATAAATTATATTGTAGAGCAGTTGACAATTCTTGAATATTCATTTGAATACTGCCATCACCAGTAATGCAAATAACTGTTTCTTCCGGTAAAGCAATTTTAACTCCTAATGCAGCAGGCAAACCAAAGCCCATTGTTCCTAATCCTCCTGAATTGATCCAATGACGAGGTTTATCAAAATGGTAATAAAGTGCTGTAAACATTTGGTGTTGACCGACATCTGAAGTCACATAAGCATTACCCTTTGTTAATTTAAAAATAGTTTCAATTACTGATTGAGGTTTAATTTTTTTACTTGTGTGATTAAAAGATAAACATTTTTTACTGCGCCAATATTTAATAAGTTTCCACCACTTTTCTAGTTTATTAATATACTTAAATTTGTCTTGTTTAATTAAATCCAACATAATATTTAATATTTGTTTAATATCACCTATAATTGGAATGTCAGATGTTACAGTTTTAGATATTGAAGTAGGGTCTATATCGATATGCATTATAATAGCATTGGGACAATATTTATCGATATTATTAGTAGTACGATCATCAAACCGTACTCCAATACTAAAAATAAAATCAGAATTATGCATCGCCATATTAGCTTCATAAGTACCGTGCATACCTAACATACCAAGAAATTGAAAATGAGTACCTGGAAATGAGCCTAAACCCATAAGAGAGGTGGTTACCGGGATATGAAGAAATTCAGCTAGTTCTAATAATTCATTTTCACAATTAGAATTAATAGATCCACCTCCGGAATAAATAATTGGTTGTTTTGCTTTAATAAGTTTTTTCAATGCACTTTTAATTTCTCCTCTATGTATTTGAATAACAGGATTATAGGAACGTATATTTACTAATTCAGGCCATTTATAAGGTAATTTGTTATTAGGATCTAATATATCTTTAGGTAAATCTATTACAATTGGTCCAGGCCTTCCAGTTGATGCTAACCAAAAAGCTTTC
The DNA here is from genome assembly GCF_002933315.1 of Candidatus Pantoea edessiphila. Classification (GTDB taxonomy): domain Bacteria; phylum Pseudomonadota; class Gammaproteobacteria; order Enterobacterales; family Enterobacteriaceae; genus Pantoea_C. Next base: position 91,188 of record NZ_PDKT01000002.1, on the reverse strand, counting down.
TTAAAGACTATCGGAATCTCTTTAGTACTTTTTACTAAGAAGCTATATTTAACAATAGGACGAGAAATACCAACCATATCACACTCTTGAAATGCATCATATCCAATTAATGAAGAAGATACTTGTCCAGATAATATAACTAATGGAATTGAATCCATATATGCTGTAGCAATACCAGTAATAGAATTAGTTGCTCCTGGACCAGATGTTACTAATACAACACCTACTTTACCTGTTGCACGCGCCAAACCATCAGCCATATGCACTGCTCCTTGTTCATGACGTACTAAAATATGCTCAATACCTCCAATAGTTTGCAAAGCATCGTAAATATCCAGTACTGATCCACCCGGATAACCAAAAATTTGTTTTATGCCTTGATCTATTAAAGAATGAACAACCATTTCAGCTCCTGACAACATCTCCATTATTTAGCTCCAAAATTTATTAAATAATTAAATTCATTTAAAATAATTTTTACAATATCAGTAACATCTTATTATCAGATATATATAAATCAACTCAATACAAATTGATATATTTATTATTTTAAATAAATTTAAATAAAAATTTATACTTTATATATAAAAATAAAATTATTTTAATATAGATAATTAATTACTATTATTTACATTAAAAATAATAAATAAAAATCACTTGATATTTTTTATTTAATTTATAAATAATTTTTAAAAACAATATATTGAATAAATAATTATTATGTTTAAATATTACATCACTTAATATAAATCTTTTAATTTATTAGGAGAAATAAAAAACCCGTGCTTGTCACGGGTTTTATAATGAAAATATCGAATAAAAAAATAAAAGGATAAAATAATGAGCGATAAAGTTATTATTTTTGATACTACTTTACGTGACGGTGAACAAGCTTTAAAAGCCAGTTTGAATGTGAAAGAAAAATTACAAATTGCTTTGGCTTTAGAAAGAATGAACATTGATGTAATAGAAGTAGGATTCCCAGTATCTTCACCAGGAGATTTTAAATCCGTACAAACAATTGCACGTACTATTAAAAATAGCTGTGTTTGTGCTTTAGCACGTTGTATTGAAAATGATATAGACGTAGCTAATAAATCTTTATGTATAGCTGAAAGGTTTCGTATCCATATATTTATATCAACTTCTCCTACACAAATCTTAACTAAACTTCGGAGTACATTATCAGAAATAATTGAAAAAACAGCATATATGATTAAATATGCCCGTAGATATACAAATGACGTTGAATTTTCATGTGAAGATGGAGGGCGTACGCCAATTGATAATTTGTGTCGTGTAGTGGAAGTAGCAATTGAATCAGGTGCTACAACTATTAATATACCAGATACTGTTGGTTATACAACACCAAAGGAATATGCAAATATTATTACTCAGTTAATTAATCTCGTTCCAAATATTGATAAAGCTATATTATCTGTTCATGCTCATGATGATTTAGGGATGGCCACTGGTAATACTATTGAAGCATTGAAAGCAGGAGCACGTCAAGTTGAAGGGACTTTAAATGGCTTAGGTGAACGTGCTGGTAACTGTGCATTAGAAGAAGTCATTATGGCAATTAAAACTCGTCAAAGATTATTAAATCTCAAAACAAATATTAATTTTCAAGAAATTTATAGGACTAGTCAAGTCATTAGTAAAATATGCAATATGCCTATTCCATCAAATAAAGCAATAGTTGGTACCAATGCTTTCTCTCATTCTTCTGGAATTCATCAAGATGGAGTGCTAAAAAATCGTGAAAATTATGAAATCATAACATCAGAATGTATAGGATTACACAAGATTCAGCTCAATCTTACATCACGTTCAGGTAGGGCTGCAGTAAAGTATAGAATGAAGGAAATGGGATATAAAGAAAGTGATTATGATCTTGATGCTTTATATGATGCTTTTTTAAAATTGGCTGATAAAAAAGGTCAAGTTTTTGATTATGATTTAGAAGCATTAGCTTTTATTAATAAACAAAATGAAGATCCAGAATATTTTAGGTTAAATTATTTCAATGTGGAATCAGGATCTAATAAAATTGCTCAAGCATGTGTAAGTTTAATATGTGGTGTTAATAAAAAACTAAAAACTGCAACCGGTAATGGTCCTGTAGATGCTGTATATCAAGCTATTAATTTAATTAGCATGTTTAATGCTGATCTTTTAAACTATCAATTAACTTCAAAAGGTCATGGAGAAAACGCATTAGGTCAAGTAGATATATTAGTAAATTATAATAATAGAACTTTTCATGGAATAGGCTTGGCAACCGATATAATCGAAGCTTCAGTAAAAGCTATGATCAATGCTTTAAACAATATATGGCGTTCTAAACAAGTTGAAAAAGAATTAGGACGTAAATCTAAACATCCAAAGGAAATAATACCTGTATGTTAAAAAATCATTGCATAGCAGTACTGCCTGGAGATGGTATAGGTCCCGAAGTGATGTCTCAAGCTATGAAAATATTAAATGCAGTTTGTAAATGTTTTAACATTCATATTAATACTATGATATTAGATGTAGGAGGTGTTGCTATAGATCATTACGGTAAAGCTTTGCCAGAAGAAACAATTAATGGTTGTGAGAAAACTGATGCAATTTTATTTGGATCTGTAGGAGGACCACAATGGGAACATTTACATCCCAATTCTCAACCAGAAAGAGGATCTTTATTATTATTACGTAAACATTTCAAATTATTTAGCAATTTACGTCCATCAAAATTATATAATGGTTTAGAACACCTCTGTCCATTACGTATTGATATAGCCAAAAAAGGATTTGATATTTTATGTGTTCGTGAATTAACTGGAGGTATTTATTATGGCAAACCTAAAGGACGTAATGGTAGTAACATTTATGAATATGCGTTTGATACTGAAATTTATTATCGTTTTGAAATTGAAAGGATTGCGACAATAGCTTTTGAATTTGCACGGAAAAGAAATAAACATGTAACCTCTATCGATAAGGCAAATGTATTGGAAACTTCTATTATGTGGAGAGAGATAGTAAAAGAAATTTCCAATAAATATCCTGATATAAAATTAAATCATATGTATATAGATAATGCTGCTATGCAGTTAATTAATAATCCATCACAATTTGATGTATTATTATGTTCTAATTTATTTGGAGATATTATTTCTGACGAATGTGCAATGATAACTGGTTCTATAGGTCTATTACCTTCTGCTAGTTTAAACGACAAAGGTTTTGGATTATATGAACCAGCTGGTGGTTCTGCTCCTGATATTGCTGGTAAGAATATTGCTAATCCTATAGCACAGATTTTATCTTTGGCATTATTATTACGTTACAGTCTGAAATTACATGATGCAGCTTATTCTATTGAAAGAGCTGTAAGCAATGTTTTAAAAGACGGATATCATACTAGAGACATATCAGATATTAATCCAGTAAGTACAGAAGAAATGGGTGATATAATTAGTCAGTATATATTTTAAGAGAAATAAGTAAATGAAAACTTTATATCATAAAATATTCGATGCACATGTTATTCATGAATCATGTAATGGCATGCCACTTCTATATATAGATAGACACTTACTTCATGAAGTTACTTCACCGCAAGCTTTTAATAGCCTTAGAATGCATAATAGAACAGTACGTAAACCATCTAAAACATTTGCAACTATGGATCATAATGTATCTACAAAAACTAAAGATATTAATGGATCAGGTGAATTATCAAGGATTCAAATGCAGGAATTGATAAATAATTGTCGCGAGTTTAATATTCAATTATACGATATATATCATCCTTTCCAAGGAATTGTTCATGTAATAGGACCAGAACAGGGTATTACTTTACCAGGAATGACTATTGTTTGTGGTGATTCTCATACATCAACTCATGGTGCTTTTGGTGCTCTTGCATTTGGTATAGGAACTTCAGAAGTAGAACACGTTTTAGCGACACAAACTTTAAAACAAGATAAAGCTAAAACAATGAAAATTGAATTAATAGGTGATATTGCAATTGGTGTAAGTGCAAAGGATATAATTTTATCTATTATAAAACAAATTGGTAGTAGTGGAGGTAATGGATATGTAGTAGAATTTTGTGGGGTAACAATTAATAAAATGAGTATGGAAAGTCGTATGACTTTGTGTAATATGGTAATTGAAATGGGAGCTAAAGCAGGTTTAATAGCTCCAGATGAAATTACTTTTAGTTATTTAAAAAATAGGCCGTTTTCTCCAAAAGAGAAAAAATGGAAAAAAGCAATTCAATATTGGAGTACGTTAAAATCGGATGATGATGCTCATTTTGATTCTGTAATGAAGATTAATGTTGCAAATATAGCTCCTCAAATAACATGGGGTACTAATCCAAGTCAGGTAATATCTATTGATCAGTTAATCCCTCATCCAAATTCATTTTCTAATCCAAGTGAAAGAGCTTCCGCTGAAAAAGCTTTGAAGTACATGAAATTAAAACCTGATACAAAAATAACGAATATAAATATTGATAAAGTATTTATTGGATCTTGCACTAATTCTAGAATTGAAGATTTACGTGCTGCTGCAATGGTTATAAAAGGGAAAAAAGTAGCTCCAGGTGTATTTGCAATAGTAGTACCAGGATCTGGTTTAGTAAAAAAACAAGCAGAATTTGAAGGATTAGATAAGATTTTTTTAGAAGCTGGATTTGAATGGCGTTTACCAGGATGTTCAATGTGTTTAGCAATGAATGATGATCGTCTAAATTCTGGAGAACGCTGTGCATCAACAACTAATAGAAATTTCGAAGATCGTCAGGGACGTGGAGGTCGTACACATCTTGTTAGTCCTTTAATGGCTGCTGCTGCTGCCATAAATGGTCATTTTGTTGACGTACGTGAACTAAATTATAGGAAATTAAACTAAAATGTTAAATAATTTTATTCAACATACTGGTATTGTTGCGCCTTTAAATATATCAAATATAGATACTGATGCAATTATTCCTAAGCAATTTTTACATAAAATATCACGTGTTGGTTTTGGTAAGAATTTATTTCATTATTGGCGTTATGAAGATATGGCAGGTAAAATACCAAATGTAGATTTTATTCTTAATAAGCCTGAATTTAAATTTTCAAGTATATTATTAACTTGTGAAAATTTTGGTTGCGGATCTTCAAGAGAACATGCTGTTTGGGCTTTAACTGATTTTGGATTTCGTATAATTATCGCACCTAGTTTTGCAGATATTTTTTATGAAAATAGTTTTAATAATCAGCTTTTACCAATAAAAGTAACTCAAAAAGAATTAAAAGAAATGTTTGATTTAGTTAATAATCATTTTGGAGTGATGTTTAAAATTGATCTGAATCAATCAAAAATAATTACAGAAAATAAAATTTATTCATTTAAAATAGATAATTTTCATCGTCGCTGTATTATCAACGGCACTGATGCTATTGCAGTGACAATGCAACATGAGGAATTCATTATTACTCACGAACAAAATAAACTGGATTTTTTGAATTAATATAAAATTTTTAATTAAAAATAATTAAATACGAATCAAATATAATATTTGCTAATCATACTACGCTATTGTTAAAATAGTATTTATATCAAATCAACAGATTTATTTAACTAACTATTTATTTTTTTAAATAATTATTATTAATTATTATTATATTATACCAAAAATACAATTAATGTTTTTAATATAATGATATTAATATATATTATTATAATAAATATTATACACGGATATTCTATAATATGAAGAATTGGAAAATATTAATTTTTAGTAGTCTATTGGTAAGTACGAATGTATTAGCAATTAATAAATTGACTGATAGTATAGCAGTAATAGTAAATAATGATATAATTCTAGAAAGTGAAATAAAAGAAGGTATAGCAAAACTGCAATTTGAAAAATATAATACAAATACAGAATCACCAGATAATAATACATTACGTAATGAAATTATTCAAAAAAAAATCATTGAAAAGATTGTTTTTCAGATAGGAAACCAAGCGGGATTAAACATTGATAATGATCAATTAGATAAAATTATTAAAAATATATCAGCTATTAATCATATTAATATGGAAGAATTTTATAAATATCTAGTATCTAAACACATAAAATATAATACGTACCGTGAACAAATACTAAAACAAATAATTATTTCCATAATTAGTAATAAAGAACTATTAAATAGAATTATTATTTATCCACAAGAGATAGACAGATTAAGCACACAAGTTCTACTAAATATAATTAACGACAGTGAAATAAACTTAAGTCAAATTATATTACCATTACCAGAAAAACCAACCGATAAACAATTATATGAAAAAAAGATTTTAGCTGAAAATATTATACTTAAATTAAAAAAAGGATTTAACTTAAATCAATTAGCAAAAAACAAGCTATCTTTATTTAAGATAGAAAATATGGGTTGGAACAGCATAAAAAAGATACCTAGTATTTTTGCAAATAAATTACTCAAATCAGAAAAAGGTGATATTATTGGCCCTATTCGTTCTGGGATTGGTTTTCATATTTTAAAAGTTAATGATATATATAATAATAATAAAAATAACCCTGTTAGTGAAATAAAACTTCGTTGTTTTACTATTAAGCAAAATCCAAAAATTATTTTGAATAAACAGAATCTTGCAAAATTAAAACATGTTATATCTTTATTAAATGTTAAAAAAAGCAATTTTACGAACATAGTAAAGCAATTATCAGAATATTCATTTTTTGTAAATACAAGCGAATTTCCAAAATGGATACTTTTTTATAATAAATCTCATCAATCTATTATAAACAGCTTTATAAAATCAAAAGATAATCAAATAAGCCAACCAATTTACTTTAATGGAATATGGTATATTTTTCAAAAATTAAATATTCATGAAATAAATCAAAACAACACAACACAAAAAAAAATATCTTTTATGAATATCATGAATAATAAATTAAATGAAGAAGTTGAGTCTCTTATTAAACAAAGAATTGCAAAATCTTATATAAAGATAATAAAAGATGATTAATAATTCTCCTATAATTATTACTCCTGGTGAACCATCTGGAATTGGTCCTGATATTACAATCATGTTAGCCCAGATGAAATGGCCTATTAAATTAGTAGTGTGTGCTTCTCCTGATTTGCTATATCAACGTGCTGCTCAACTTAATTTACCATTAAAATTATATGATTACTCTTTCAATGATAATATTCAAAATCATAAACCAGGTGACCTAACAATAATTCCAGTAACATTATCAGAACCAGTTGTTCCTGGTAAATTATCTAAAGTAAACAGTCAATATGTAATAAAAACATTATTAAAATCATGTAATGAATGCTTAAATAAAAAATTTAAAGCGATGGTAACAGGACCAGTAAACAAAGGTATTATTAACGATGCTGGTATACCATTTACTGGTCATACTGAATTTCTTGCTGATCGTACAAATACTAATACAGTTATGATGTTAATAAATAAAAAATTACGTGTAGCATTAGCAACAACTCATATACCATTAAAATCAGTTTCAAAATGTATTACACAAAATAGCTTAACTTCAATTATTAATATTCTACATAATGAACTTCAAAAAAAATTTTTCATTAAGAACCCTTCAATTTATGTTTGTGGACTTAATCCACATGCAGGTGATAATGGTTATATAGGCAGAGAAGAAATAGAAACAATTATTCCGGTAATTGATAAACTTAGAAAAAAAGGTTTAAAATTGATAGGACCGTTATCTGCAGATACAATATTTCAAGAAAAATATTTAAAAGATATTGATGTAGTTTTAGCTATGTATCACGACCAAGGATTGCCGATACTAAAATTTTGTGGATTTAATAAATCAATTAATATTACTTTAGGTTTACCGTTTATTAGAACTTCGGTAGATCATGGAACTGCAATTGAATTAGCTGCTAAAGGCACAGCAAATCCAGAAAGTTTTTCTATGGCAATTAATATTGCAATTAACATGATTGGAATAAATAATGAATAGTTTTATCTATCAAGGTCATTATGTTCGGAAACGCTTTGGACAACATTTTTTAAATGATCATGATATTATTAATAAAATAACATCTGCAATTCACCCTAAAAAAGATCAATTATTAATAGAAATTGGACCTGGTTTAGGTGCTTTAACAAAAAATATCTGTAATTATATTAATGAATTAATTGTTATTGAATTAGATCAGCAACTTGCAAAAAAACTACAAGAAAATATTACTTTCGGTTCTAGGTTAGTTGTTTTTCAACAAAATGTTCTGACATTTAATTTCGAAAAATTAGCTTCAGAAAAAAGAAAATTACTTCGTTTATTTGGGAACTTACCTTATAACATTTCCACTACTCTAATATTCAATCTGTTTAAATATATTCATTTAATTAAAGATATGCATTTCACTTTACAAAAAGAAGTTGTTGACAGAATGGCTTGTAGTCCTGGAAGCAAAACATATGGTCGTCTTAGTGTAATGATGCAATACTACTGTAAAATTATCCCGATATTAGAAATTCATCCTAGATGTTTCATACCCTCGCCTAAAGTTAATTCTATGCTAGTTCGTTTAATTCCTTATAAACATCTATTATATTCGGTAAGGAATATAAAATCGTTAAATTTTATTACTACTATAGCATTTAATCAGCGTCGTAAGACATTGAATAATAGTTTAAATAAAGTAATTCCTGCTAATATTATGAAAAAACTATCCATTGATCCTAATTTGCGTGCAGAAAACATTTCAGTTGCACAATATTGTAATCTAGCTAATTGGTTAGAAAGTAATTAAAAAAGATGCAGGAGTAAATTATGAGTAAATTAACTCGGGTATTTGTTCAAGTCCAAAGCTTATATGTAAAATCTCAATCTTACCCAGAAAAATCTCGTTATGTTTTCACTTATATGATAATGATTCGAAACATGAGTAAGTCTTCTGTACAAATACTTAAGCGCTATTGGTTAATTACTGATGGTAATGGTCGTGAAATAGAAATTCATGGCGAAGGTGTATCAGGTACAAAACCTTATATAGCATCAGGAGGTGAATTGCATTATACTAGTGGTATAGTACTTGAAACACCAATAGGAACTATGCAAGGGTATTATGTAATGGTAAATGAAATAGGTGATGAATTTAATGTAGAAGTTCCAGTGTTTAGAGTTGCAATTAAAACACATATTCATTGATATAAGTTTTAATCCATTAACTATAAGTAATTTTTAATTGGATATAAAAATTTATGAGTACATATCTAATTGGTGATATTCACGGCTGTTACAAAGAATTACGTATATTGTTGAAAGAAGTGAATTTTGATCTGAAAAAAGATACTTTATGGCTAACAGGTGATTTAGTAGCACGTGGACCAAATTCATTAGATGTATTACGTTATATTAAATCCATTGATAGATGTGTTAGATTAGTGCTGGGAAATCATGATTTAAATCTTTTGTCTATTCATGCAGGAATAAATAAAGATAAACCTAAAGATCAATTAAAAAATCTTTTAAAAGCTAAAGATATTGATGAACTAATCGAATGGTTACGTTATAAACCATTAATACAAATTGATGAACAGAAAAAAATAATTATGTCACATGCTGGAATTAGCCCACAATGGGATTTAAAAACAGCAAAAAAGTGTGCATATGAAATAGAACAAATACTTTCTAGTGATATGTATCCATTATTTCTTAATTCAATGTACGGCAATATGCCTAATAATTGGCATGAAAAACTCAGTGGATTAGCTAGAATGCGTTTCATTGCTAATGTATTAACAAGAATGCGATATTGTTTTAATAATGGTCAATTAGAAATGTTTTCTAAAAATATTATGGAAATCAACAATATGTCTTTACAGCCATGGTTTAATATTAAAAATAAAATAACAAATGATTATACAATAGTTTTTGGTCACTGGTCTGCATTAAAAGGAAAAAGTACTCCAAAGAAAATTATTGGATTAGATACAGGTTGTTGTTGGGGAGGCATGTTAACTCTTTTACATTGGGAAGAAAAAAAATACTTTAGAATAAATAAACTAATCTCTTAAGCAACATAATAAGGTTATCAGTAATTAATTTATTTAAAATATTTTATCTAACTTAGATAATTAGCTTTTATGCTATTTACGACGTAAAATTTTAAAATTACAGCTATATATATTTTCTTTATCAATATCATGAAAAACATTGAATATTATTTTCCAATCGTAAGGATTATAGTATGGAAATTTTTTATCACCATTAATACTAGTATGAACATGAGTTAAATAAAGCAAATCAGCATAATTGATTGTTTGTTCATATATACTTGCACCACCTATTATCATTATTTCATTATATTTATCAGTTATTTCAATTGCTGTTTCTAAAGATTTTACACAAATTATATTTTTGTATTTAATAAAATTTCTGCTAACCACAATATTCAGCCTTTTTGGTAAGGCACGACCAATTGATTCAAAGGTAAGTCTACCCATAATAATAGGTTTATTAATAGTATTTTTTTTAAACCAAGCTAAATCTATAGGAAGGTTCCAAAGCATATCGTTATTTAATCCTATAAAATGATTATTTTCAAATGACGCAATTATACTTATCAATTTTTTTTCCTATATAATTAATAAATTATATTAAAAATATACTTTGGTTAACAATTAATTAATTTTATTATTTAATTGGTAATGTAATTCTTGAATAGAAATTATTCTTTCTGTAGGGTTAGAATTTAATGCCAATAATGTAGCAAAACTTCCATTTAAAGTAGTATTATAATATACGTTATACTTAATTGCACTTTTTCTAATTACTCTAGAATCCTCAATAGATTGACGACCAGAAGAAGTATTTAAAATATAAGTGTATTCTCCATTATTTAAAAGATTTTGAATATTTGGGTAACCTTTTTCATGTACTTTTTTTACTAAACGAACATCAATACCTGCTTTTTTTAACTCTAATGCTGTACCATAAGTAGCATCTAGTTTAAATCCAAAATTTTGTAATTTAATTGCAAGATCGACAATACGTTTTTTATCATTTTTTCTAACTGATAGTAATGCTCTTCCTTCTTTTTTAACATTACATTGAGCACTTAACATAGCTTTTGCAAAAGCTTCTTCAAAATTTCTACCGATACCCATTACTTCACCAGTTGAACGCATCTCTGGACCAAGAATTGGATCGGATCCCTGAAATTTAATAAATGGTAGAACGACTTCTTTTACTGAAAAATAATTTGGAATAATTTCTTCAGTCATTTTTTGTTCAGATAATGTTTTACCTATCATTACGAGTGCTGCAACCTTTGCCAGTGGAATACCGATAGCTTTAGATACAAATGGAATAGTACGAGAGGCTCTTGGATTAATTTCAATTAAATATACTTCTTTATTTTTAATTGCAAATTGAATATTCATTAGACCACAAATTTTTAACTCAATAGCTAATTTTTTAATCTGTTGACGTATTATATTTTGAATATCAACATCTAGACTGTAAGCTGGCAATGAACATGCAGAATCACCAGAATGCACTCCTGCTTGTTCTATGTGCTCCATAATTCCCCCAATTAATAAATCCTTGCCGTCAAAAATAGCATCAACATCTACTTCAATAGCATCTTCAATAAAATGATCAATTAATATAGGATTATCTTTTGATATACATGAAGATGTTTGGAAATAGCGTTTAAGATCTGATTCTTCATAGATAATTTCCATAGCACTTCCACCTAATACATATGAAGGACGTATTAACAAAGGATAGCCAATTGTTATAGATTTATCTATTGCTTGTTCTAAAGTCACAACAATGGCATTATCTGGTTGTTTTAGATTTAATTTTTTTACTAATTGTTGAAAACGATCACGATTTTCAGCGCAATCAATAGAATCTGTACTTGTACCTATAATAGGTATTCCATTTTTTTCTAGTAAATTTGCCAATTTTAACGGCGTTTGACCTCCATACTGTATAATGACGCCTTTTGGTTGTTCTATACGTACTATTTCTAATATATCCTCTAATGTAATCGGTTCAAAATAAAGACGATTAGAAATATCATAATCAGTTGAAACTGTTTCTGGATTACAGTTAACCATAATAGTTTCATAACCATTTTCACGTAATGCAAGTGAAGCATGAACACAACAGTAATCAAATTCAATACCTTGTCCTATGCGATTTGGTCCTCCTCCTATTATTATTATTTTTTTATTATTTTGGTTTGGATTTGATTCACATTCTTCTTCATATGTTGAATACATATACGCAGTATTAGTATTAAATTCAGCAGCACAAGTATCAATTCTTTTATATACTGGATGTAGATTATATAATATTCTAAGCTGACGAATATCGTTTTCTTTTACTCCAGTTAATTGTGCTAACCTTACATCAGAAAAACCTTTGCGTTTTAAAAAATATAAAAATGATTTATTCAAACCACTCATGCCTTTGAAAATTATTGTTTTTTCTATATTTACTAATTCTTTAATTTGAACTAAAAACCACTTGTCAATATGTGTTAATTTAAATACACTATAAACGGACATACCTAACCGAAATGCATCAGCAATATACCAAATTCTATCTGAACTGGCATTTTTAAGTAGGTTTTTAATATCTTTTAAATTTTTATCACCATTTAATTTATTATCTAATCCATTGACTCCAACTTCTAAACTACGTAAGGCTTTTTGTAGTGATTCTTGAAAAGTACGACCAATAGCCATTACTTCACCAACAGATTTCATTTGTGTAGTCAAAATATTATTTGCATCAGGAAATTTTTCAAAATTAAAACGTGGTATTTTAGTAATAACATAATCAACAGAAGGTTCAAATGAAGCAGGTATTATGTCTCCAGTAATATCGTTTTTTAGTTCATCAAGAGTATAACCTACTGCTAATTTAGCAGCTACTTTTGCAATAGGAAAACCAGTCGCTTTTGAAGCTAAAGCTGATGAACGTGATACACGTGGATTCATTTCAATAATTATTAAACGTCCATTTTTTTGGTTAATAGCAAACTGTACATTAGAACCACCTGTTTCTACTCCTATTGAGCGTAATACTGCTATTGAAGCATTACGCATAATTTGATATTCCTTATCTGTCAATGTTTGAGCTGGTGCAACTGTAATAGAATCACCCGTATGAATACCCATAGCATCAAAATTTTCTATTGAACAAACTATTATGCAATTATCATTTTTGTCGCGCAAGACCTCCATTTCATATTCTTTCCAACCAATTAATGATTCATCGATTAACAATTCATTAGTAGGTGAAATATCAAAACCTTGCTTGCACATTTCTGTAAATTCATCACAGTTATATGCTACACCACCACCACTACCACCCATAGTGAAAGATGGACGAATAATACAGGGAAATCCAATATATTCAGCAATAGCCAATGCTTCTTTAACTGTTTTTGCAATACCTGAACGAGCAGTTTCTAGTCCAATACTATGCATTATTTTGTCAAAACGCTGACGATTTTCTGCTTTATCAATACTTTCAGCGTTAGCGCCAATCATAGTTACATTATATTTTAAAAGTATTCCTTTACGATCTAGTTCTAATGCACAAGTTAGTGCAGTTTGTCCTCCCATAGTTGGTAGTAATGCATTTGGTTTTTCTTTTTCAATGATTTTTTTTATTATTTTCCAATGTATTGGCTCAATATAAGTGATATCAGCGATATCTGGATCTGTCATAATAGTTGCTGGATTAGAGTTAACTAAAATAATGCGATAACCTTCTGTTTTTAGAGCCTTACAAGCTTGTACACCAGAATAATCAAATTCACAGGCTTGTCCAATGACAATAGGACCTGCACCAAGAATTAAAATAGATTTTATATCTGTACGCTTCGGCATTATTAACTCCAGATTATTTTTTTTAAACGGAATTGATCAATCAATTCAATAAAATGATCAAATAATAACATAGCATCAAATGGTCCTGGGCTTGCTTCTGGATGACCCTGAAAACTAAACGCTGGTTTATTAATAATATGAATGCCTTGTATTGTGTTATCAAAAAGTGAAATATGAGTTATACGTAAGTTAATAGGTAAACTTTCTTTGTCAATTGTAAAACAATGGTTTTGTGCAGTTATAATAATTTTATTACTACGAATATCTTTAACTGGATGATTGCTACCATGATGACCTGTTTTCATTTTTATTATTTTTGCATTGTTAGCTAATGCTAGAAGTTGATGACCGAGACAAATACCGAACATTGGAATTTCTATCTGTAAAAAATATTTAATGTAATTAATAGCATATTTATATGATTCAGGATTACCAGGACCATTAGATAAAAAAATTCCATCCGGTTTCATTTTTATTACTTCTCTAGCAGGAGTTTGTGCTGGCACTACTGTTACACGACACCCTTTATCAACTAAAATACGTAAAATATTACGTTTAACACCATAATCATAAACAACTACATTATACGGTGCACTCATTAATTGTTTTTGTGATGTAAATTTTTTGTTTATTTTCCAAGTTCCTTGTGTCCATTTATAAACATTACTTGTAGTAATTTTTTGTAATAGATCTGTATCTTCTACATTTATAATACTTTTAGCTTTTTGCAGAGCTATTGACACATTTAGACTGCTATCAGTAGTTATACATCCTTTTTGAATACCTTTCTCACGCAATATACGAGTTAATTTTCTAGTATCAACATCCGAAATAGCTACAATATTATTACGTTTTAAATATTTTGATAGGCTCTCTTTATTACGAAAATTACTAGCTAATAGTGATAAATGACGTATCACTAAACCTTTAGCATATACTATACTTGATTCCTCATCTTCAATATTAGTACCTACATTACCAATATGCGGATATGTTAAAACAATAATTTGAAGAAAATAAGAAGGATCAGTAAGTATTTCTTGATAACCAGTTATTGATGTATTAAATACAATTTCTCCAACTGCTGAACCTATAGCACCAATAGCACGACCGTAAAATTGGGTACCGTCTTCTAATACTAAAAGCGCTGACTTAATCAAAATATCCTCCTCAAGATCATAAATTAAAAGATGAACAAACTAACTATATTAAAAATAATGCTATATTAATTATTTTTAATTTTCTATAAATGTTATTTTTTGATAAAAAAGACAGAAGTATACAGATATTATTTATTAATAATGGATTTTCTAAAAGATATTAATCAAGATAAAGTTGCTATTTGTATTTAAGATATTAAAAATAAATTTATAAGCTTGACAAGCCAAGTACATCCCACATATTAAAAAGACCAGATTGTTTATTTTTTAACCATTTTGTTGCTTTAATTGCACCTAATGCAAAATTCATGCGATTGTTAACTTTATGTGTGATTTCTATCCGTTCATACATATTCGCAAATATTGCTGTATGTTCACCGATAATATCTCCAGCTCTTATTGTAGAAAAACCAATTGACTGATTTTTGCGTTTACTAATACTACCATGACGATTATATACTACATGTTGGTCAAATTGCCAATTCATTACATTAGCTATTACTTTACCCATATTTAAAGCTGAACCTGAAGGAGCATCAATTTTATTACGATGATGCGCTTCGATAATTTCAATATCTGAATTATTTCCTATTATTTTAGTAGTTTTTTCTAATAATTTTAAAATAACATTCATCCCTATACTAAAATTAGGAGATAAAATTATTGCAATTTCCTTTGATGCAATATCAATTAATTTATTTTCTGTTTGGTCAAAACCTGTCGTACCAATAACCATAGATTTTTTATATATGCGACATATATCTAGATATTTTAGAGTAGATTTTGGATTGGTAAAATCAATTAATACATCGAAGTTATCAATTATATTATATATATTATCCGTTACTTTTATATCAATTTCATTACAGTCAACTGTTAAAGATCCTGGTTTTACTAAAATGCCACCTATACTAATATTTTCCTGTTTAGCTGCAAGAATTAGATTTTTTCCCATGCGTCCTTTAGGTCCTGTAATAGCAACTCTAATATTATCCATAATAATACCTTTTAAAATTACTATAAAAATACAGTGTATCTAAATTCAATAAATATTAAAATATTATATTTATTGAATTATTTTAATTAATTAAAATAAAACCTTATTACTTATTCTTATTGGAACTAAAAAATAAATTATTATGGTAGATGAAATGTAATTTTTTCTTTTTTTCCTATGAGTTCTGTAACATTAGTACCACCTAATTTTATTAAGTATTCTATCACTCCATTTACCAAATATTCTGGTGCTGAAGCACTAGCAGTAACACCAATATAATTAATATTTTCTAACCAACTCTTTTGAATATTTTTAGCTGAATCAATCAATTTAGCTGATTTGCCTAAATTTTCTACTACTTCAACTAGTCTATTAGCATTAGATGAATTTATTGAACCAACAACCAATATTAATTCCGTATAGTATGCTAGAATTTTCACTGCTTCTTGTCTATTAGTAGTAGCATAACAAATATCTTCTTTACGAGGACCTGTAATTAATGGAAAACGTTGACGTAATTTATTTATAATATTGGAAGTATCATCAATTGATAAAGTGCTTTGTGTCATAAAATTAATTTTCTTTTCATTTTTTAATTTTAGATGAGAAATATCATGATGTGAATTTATTAAATAAATACCACCATCTTGATTATCATATTGTCCTAAAGTACCTTCTACTTCTGGATGATTGGCATGACCAATTAGAATAGCTTCTATATTATTACGACTAGCTTTTTTGACTTCTTTGTGAATTTTTGTTACTAAAGGACATGTTGCATCTAGCAGAATTTTGAAATTACGTTTTTTAGCTTTTTCTCTAATTGCTTCTGATACGCCATGTGCAGAGAATATTAAAACTGCGTTATTAGGTACTTCATTAATATTTTTAATAAAAATTGCACCAATCTTACGTAAACTATTAACTATGTAACTATTATGTACTATTTCATTATATATATATATTGGAGCACCATACTTTTCTAAAGCACTTTCAACAATACTTATTGCTCTCTTCACTCCCGCACAAAAACCACGAGGATTAGCTAGTATAATTTGCATTGCAATTGTATACTCCAGTTTGAATTTAAAATTGATGTGCTAAAATAATTAAAGTTTCATGCTCATTGATAATTAAAATTCTTTATCATTAATAATATTACACCAATAAATATACTACAATCTGCAATATTAAATGTAGCAAAATGCAAATTTTTAACGTGCAAGTCGATAAAATCAACTATAAAACCATTATAAAATCTATCAATTGAGTTACTTAATGCACCTCCCATAATTAATGCATATGCAACAGAAATCATGCTATTGGAATTATTATAAGATATTGAAATTAATAAAAATATACTAACGATAATAGAAATGCTTATAAAAAGCAATCGTTGCCAATTTTTACCATCAGCTAAAAAACTAAATGCAATGCCATAATTATGGCAATAAAACATATTTAAAAAAGATGTTAATTGACGTGTTTCATATAAACACATATTATGCATTATTTCTTTTTTACTATAAATATCTATAATAATCACTATAAGAACTAACCATAACCATAGTAAGTTGGTTAATTTAATAGGTTTATTCATTATACAAATTTACGCTCCTCACCTTTTCCAAATATATTAATATAACAACGATTACAAATACTATTATTCATGCTATTTTCATCATTATAATGCCAACATCTAGGACATTTTTTGCCTTTTACTTTATGCAATTCTATTTTTAGATCTTCGAATATTTCACTTTGATATAAGTTGTTACTAGCATTTTTATAATTTAAAATTTGAACACTAGATATTAAAAATACAAATTTTAGTTCATTTCCTAAAATTGCTAGTTTCTTAGATAATTCTGATCCTACGTACAAATTAATATTTGCTTCTAAAGAACTACCAATGATATTATTTTTTCTTGCTTTTTCTATTACTTTATTAACTTCACTTTTTATATTAATCAGATCATTCCAGTAATTATCATCTAAAATATCATTTTTTGACAAACCGAAAAGGTTTATATACCATTCTTCAGTAAATACATATTTTGTACGATTACCTGACAAATGCTTCCAAATTTCATCAGCTGTAAAAGACAAAACTGGGGCAATCCATCTAACTAATGCCTCTATAATATGCCATAAAGCTGTTTGACAACTTCGACGGGCAAAACTATTTTCTTTCATGGTATACTGTCTATCTTTAATTATATCAAGATAAAAAGAGCTTAATTCTATAGAACAAAAATAAACTAAACGCTTTATAACGTTATGAAAATTATATTTTTCGTAAAAACCAATAATGTCTTTCTGTGTTGCTTGAGCACGACCAACTATCCATTTATCTAATATCAACATATTATCTGGTTTAACTAAATTTACGTTTGGATCAAAATCATGTAAATTAGCTAACAAAAAACGAACAGTATTTCGAATTTTTCTATAAGAATCAGCTGAATATTTTAAAATAGCATCAGAAATTGTCATTTCAGTTTTATAATCAGTTGATGCCACCCATAATCTTAAAATATCAGCACCAAATTTTTTTATTACACTTTTTGGAGAAACTACATTACCAATTGATTTTGACATCTTACGTCCATTACCATCTACAGTAAAGCATTGTGTTAGTACTTGTCGATAAGGAGATTCATTACTTATAGCAGTAGAAACAACCAATGAAGACATAAACCAACCACGATACTGATCTAAACCTTCTAGATACATATCAGGTTGTTTGTTTTTAAAATCTGAACGTGTTCCAACAACAGTAAAGATAGTAGAACCTGAATCAAACCATACATCAAGAGTATCAGTTACTTTAAAGTAATCATCAGCTTCTTGTATAAAATTATTTTGATCTAAATCCCACCATATTTGAATTCCATGTTTTTCAACAAGATTTGCAACTTTATCTATTATATTTGAAGTATCTGGATGTAATTGTTCAGTTTTTTTATGTATAAATAAAGGTATAGGTACACCCCAAATTCGCTGACGTGATATACACCAGTCTGGACGATTTAATATCATAGATTCCATACATGATTGACCCCAACTTGGAATCCATTTTACATTTTTAATATGTTTTAAAGATCTTGTGCGAAGTTTTTTATGATTCATATTTATGAACCATTGAGGTGTAGTTTGAAAAATAATAGGAGTTTTATGTCTCCAACAATAAGGATAATTATGTAATAAGTTTCTTGTGCTTAATAGTGCATTTTTGTTTTTCAGTAGATCAATGACAATATTATTTCCTTCAAAAATATTAACATTATCTAATAGAGGATGTATACCTGATAAATATAATCCTTCTGGACTAATTAAATTTATGTTATTAATTCCATATTTCTGACAAATAGAATAGTCATCTAAACCATGGCTTGATGCAATATGCACTGCACCAGTGCCTGTATCCAATTTAACATGTTCGCTTAATACTACTGGAGAATAAGTATTGAAAATAGGATGTTGAAATTCTTTTAATTCAAGTTCTTTACCCTTACATTCACCTAATACAGTCCAATTATTTATTCCAATGCGTTTTAAGGAACTTTCTACTAGATCTTTAGCAAAAATTAAAAATAAATCGTTAATTTTAATCAATTGATAATAAAATTCTGGATGCAATGATATTGCACAGTTTGATGGAATGGTCCAAGGAGTTGTAGTCCAAATAACTAAGCCAACAGAATTTACTTTCTGTGATACATTAAATATATTACAAATTATATCAGAATTAACACACTTAAAAATAACATCTATAGAAGGAGAAATTTTATCACAGTACTCAACTTCAGCTTCTGCTAATGATGAACGACAATCTATACACCAATAAACCGGTTTTTCACCTTTATATAAATATCCATTATTCACAATTTTACCTAGTGTTCGGATAATATTAGCTTCTGTTATGAAATCCATTGTTAAATAAGGATTATTCCAATTCCCTAATATACCTAAACGAGTAAAATCGATTTTTTGTTGTTCAACTTGTTCTTGCGCAAACTGACGACATAATTTACGAAAATCTGAATAACTTATTTTTTCTCCTGGCTTACCAACCATTTGTTCAATTTTATGTTCAATAGGTAAACCATGGCAATCCCATCCAGGTATATATGGAGCATCATAACCCGACATACCTTTAGATTTGATAATAATATCTTTTAAAATTTTATTAACAGAATGACCAATATGAATTTGGCCATTAGCATAAGGAGGTCCGTCATGCAAAACAAAAAATTTTTTTCCTTTTTTAGCTTTCCTAACTATTTCATAGATATTATCATCATACCAATGTTTTAAAATTTCTGGTTCATTATTTACAAGATTACCTTTCATGGGAAAACTTGTTTTGGGTAAATTTAAAGTAGATTTGTAATCAATCATTATATTTTGAATTCCATTTTTTATTTTTTGAGTTTTAAAGAAAAAAAATGTTTAGCATTTACTATATCTTGTAAAATTTGTTTTTTTAATGCTTCTAATGATATGAAATGTTTTTCATCTCTTATTTTATGTAACAATACTACGTCTATATATTTACCATATAAGTTCATATTTACATCAAATAAATGCACTTCTAACCTTTGATAACAATTTTTTAATGTTGGACATCGACCTATATTAGCAATTCCAATGATAGGTTTTAAAGATATACCGTGTACTTCTACTGCGTAAATTCCTTTTACTGGGCATACATATATATTATGGTTTAAATTAATATTAGCAGTAGGAAAACCTAATGTTCTTCCTAAAGAATTGCCATGTACTACTCTGCCAGAAATAATAAAAGGATGACCTAACCAAAGTTGTGCTAACGTTAGATTATCTTTAGCAAGTTCGTCACGTATGGCAGTGCTGCTAATTCTTTTTTTACCATCATATAGAGTTTTGATAATAGAAACATCAAAATTATACTTAAAACCAGCTTTTTTTAATAAACTAATATCTCCTTTGCCTCCAGCACCAAAACGAAAATCATCACCTATTGCAAGGTATTTTATACCTAGTTTATTAACCAAAAGTTCAGAAATAAAATCATTTGCTGGCAACATTGCTAAATTGTAATTAAAACGTACACATAGTACATTATCAACTCCTATTTTTGATAAACACTTTAATTTCTCACGTAAAGGTGTCAAACGTGGTGGTGCATTTTTCCCAGCAAATAATTCAAGAGTTTGTGGTTCAAATAACATCACCATGACTGGTAAATTATATTTAATGCTTGCTTGTTGTAATTGAAATAATAAAGCTTGATGACCTCTATGTACACCATCAAAATTACCAATTGTCATTACACAACCATGATGATGTTTTTTAATATTATGAATACCACGGATTAAATTCATAATTAACTCTAATTGACATGATTAAAATCAATAAAATATATAGTATTTTTATTGTATAAATAATAAAAAAGAGATATTACAAACATCAAAATTTATATATATCTTAATATATATCATGGATACTAATTTATATGAAAATATATTGCATTGGAAAAAATAACATTATATCTTTATAAATAAAATATATTGACAAAAAAACATATAAAGTAGATAATTGATCTGTTATTTTTTATTGTATAACATGTTGAGGAAACAATATTTTGGCAAATATTAAATCAGCTAAAAAAAGAGCCATAACATCTGAAAAAAGACGTAAAATCAATTCCAGCCATCGTTCTATGGTGCGTACCTTTATTAAAAAGGTATATTTAGCAATAGAATCAGGTGATAAAATTGCTGCACAAAATGCATTTAGCCATATGCAACCAGTAATTGACAGACAAGCTTCTAAGGGGTTGATCAGCAAAAATAAAGCTGCTCGTCATAAATCTAGATTAACCGCACATATAAATAAGATATGTTAGTTAGGAAAAATTATAGTATTCTGTTAATTGGTTAAATCTTCAAAAAATTTCTTTACACCGTCAAAAAAACGTTTGGAACGTGGACTGTTTCTTTCACCAGTAGGTCCACCAAAGCTTTTCTCTAACTCTATTAATAAATGTTTTTGGGTTTCACTGAGATTTACAGGGGTTTCTACTACAACACGACACAACAGATCACCTACAGTATTATTTCTAACCGATTTGACTCCTCTTCCACGTATACGGAATAATTTACTAGTTTGAGTTTCTGATGGAATTTTTAACTTTACTCTGCCATTTAAGGTAGGTACTTCGATTTCACCACCTAAAGCTGCCATTGCAAAATTTATTGGTACTTCACAATAAAGATTATTATCTTCACGATCAAAAATTGAATGTTTTTTTACTGAAACTTGCACATACAAATCTCCTGCTGATGCCCCATTTTTTCCTGCTTCTCCTTCTCCGCTTAAACGTATACGATCACCAGTATCAACTCCTCCTGGAATTTTCACTGATAAAGTTTTTGATTGTTCTATACGTCCCTGACCACGACATATATTACAGGGATTTTTAATAATTGAGCCCATGCCACGACATGTAGGACATGATTGTTGAACTGTAAAAAATCCTTGACGCATCTGAATTTGCCCAGAACCATGACAAGTATTACAAGTCTGTGGTTTGGTACCTATTTTTGTACCACTACCACGGCATGTTTTACATACAACTAAAGTAGGAATATAAATTTCTTTTGTTACACCTAATACTACTTCTTCAAGTGTAAGTTCTAAATTATAACGCAAATCTGATCCTCTTGATGACCTTTGTCTACGGTTGCTACCAAAAATATCACCAAAAACATCTCCAAAAATATCACCAAAATCAGTACCAGCACCCATATTGACTTTTTCAAAAGCAGAATGACCATATTGATCATAAGCTGCTCTCTTATTTGAATCGGTTAAAATTTCATATGCTTCTTTAATTTCTTTAAATTTAGCTTCTGCTTTTTTATCACCAGGATTGCGATCAGGGTGAAATTTCATTGCTAGTCTTTTATAAGCTTTTTTAATTTCACGTTCATCAGATGATTTATTAACACCTAAAATTTCGTAATAATCGTTTTTCGCCATTTTCACAATCCTTAATATATTTCACGGGCATAAAATGACCCTCTCGACCGTGAAATCTCTAGCTAAGATATATAGTGTAACTAAATAAATAATAAATAATATTTATTTCTTATCTTTAACTTCTTCAAATTCGGCATCAACTACGTTATCGTCTTTTTTTGTTGTTGTATCACTTGTATTTTTATTATTATGATTTTGCGATGCTTGTGTTAATTTACTTGATACTTCCATTAATGCTTGTATTTTGTTTTCAATTTCAACTTTATTTTCACTTTTTAATGCGTTCTCAAGTTCTGTTAAGGATTTTTTAATAATATTTTTATCGTCAAGAGATATTTTATCCCCAATTGAATCAAGTTGTTTACGAGTGCTATGAACGATTTGATCACCTTGATTTCGCACCTTAACTAAATCTTCAAATTTACGGTCAGATTCAGCGTTTGCCTCTGCGTCACGTACCATTTTTTCTATTTCTTTATCGTTTAAACCAGAAGAAGCTTTAATAGTTATTTTTTGTTCTTTACCACTATTTTTGTCTTTTGCAGAGACATGCAAAATACCATCAGCATCAATATCAAATGTAACTTCGATTTGTGGCATACCTCTAGGTGCTGGCTGAATACCATCTAAATTAAATTGTCCTAAAGATTTATTATCATTAGAACGTTTACGTTCTCCCTGAAGTACATGAATTGTTACTGCAGATTGATTATCTTCAGCAGTTGAAAATACTTGACTATGTTTAGTTGGTATTGTCGTATTTTTACTAATTAAAGAAGTCATCACCCCTCCCATTGTTTCAATCCCTAAAGATAGGGGTGTAACATCTAATAGAAGAACATCTTTAATATCTCCACCTAAGACTCCACCTTGTACTGCTGCACCAACTGCAACAGCTTCATCAGGATTTACATCCTTACGTGGTTCTTTACCAAAAAATTCAGTTACTTTGGATTGTACTAAAGGCATACGTGTTTGGCCGCCAACTAAAATTACATCATTAATATCGGATATAGACAAACCTGCATCTTGCAATGCTACTTTTAGTGGTTCAATAGAACGTTCTACTAAATCTTCCACTAATGATTCTAATTTTGCTCTAGTTAATTTAATATTTAAATGTTTTGGACCGTTTGCATCTGCAGTAATATATGGTAAATTAACGTCAGTTTGTTGTATTGAAGAAAGTTCAATTTTTGCTTTTTCTGCAGCTTCTTTTAAACGCTGCATTGCTAATGGATCTTTATGTAAATCAATTCCTTGATCTTTTTTAAATTCACCTACTAGGTAGTTAATCAACCGACTATCGAAATCTTCTCCACCTAAATGAGTATCACCATTAGTCGCTAGAACTTCAAAAGTTTTTTCTCCATCAACTTCGTCTATCTCAATAATAGAAATATCGAAAGTTCCTCCACCTAAATCGTATACAGCAATTGTTCTATTCCCTTTAGCTTTATCTAAACCATATGCTAAAGCAGCTGCCGTAGGTTCATTAATTATACGTTTTACCTCTAAACCAGCAATTCTACCTGCATCTTTTGTTGCTTGACGTTGCGCATCATTAAAGTAAGCAGGCACAGTAATTACTGCTTCATTGACCGATTCACCAAGAAAATCTTCTGCTGTTTTTTTCATTTTTTTTAATACTTCAGCAGCAATTTGTGGTGGAGCCATTTTTTTACCTTTAACTTCTAACCAAGCATCACCGTTATCTGCTTGGATGATTTTATAAGGCATAATTTTAATATCACGTTGTACCTCTTCATCTTTAAATCGACGACCAATTAACCTTTTTATCGCAAACAAGGTATTTTGTGGGTTAGTCACTGCCTGACGTTTAGCCGGTTGACCGACCAGAATTTCGGCATCCTGCGTGTAAGCAATAATGGAAGGTGTAGTGCGATCACCTTCAGCGTTTTCTAACACGCGAACCTGTGTGCCATCCATAATAGCCACACAGGAGTTGGTTGTACCTAGGTCAATACCAATAATTTTACCCATCTAAACGTCTCCCCTTTAACTTTTGTTACATTGGGTTATGAGCCTTATATAAGGGCAGGTAATTAACTTTCAACCTATCCTTATATGCTTTTTATTATATGTTTTTAATTAGTTTCACAACATCTAATGACTGGTACATGGGGGTATTTTGTATAAGCATCAAGGGTTAATCTAAAAAAAATATTTCTATGTATCCATTGTTTCACTCGCATGTCTTACAATAACATATTTGCAAAAGATAACAATTTTTATATTTCTAATGCTATTGAAGTTAAAATAATTATTACAATATTTGTATAACCATTTATACATAAAAGCATTTATACAGCAAATGTAATTAAAATAAGATATGATTTTATTTATTAGGACGAAATGAAATTGCTATATCTGGATTAGTTTCAATACGCAAATTATTTAATAGTTCTAAACAATAAGGTATAGAAGAAAAAATACCATGAATTTTTATATTACCTTGTTGATCTTTAACTCCTTCTAGGATTTCTTTTATAGATCTAGGTTGCCCCGGAAGATTGATAATTAATGAATTGTTACGAATTACTCCAACTTGGCGTGATAGTACTGCAGTAGGTACAAATTGTAAACTAATCTGTCGCATTTGTTCACCAAAACCAGGCAATTCCCTATCTGCTATCGCTAATGTAGCATCAGGTGTAACATCACGTTTTGTAGGTCCCGTACCACCTGTAGTTAAAACCAGTTGACAATTAATTTTATCAACTAAATCACAAAGTGTCTTTTCAATTAGTAATTGTTCATCGGGTATCAAACGAACTGATAATTTAAACGGAGTAATGATTGCATGATTTAACCATATTTTTAAAATAGATGTATTTGTATCTTTATAAATACCTTTTGAAGCACGATCTGAAACAGAAATGATTCCAATATTGATTTTATTCATATTATTTTTTATAAAAATAGTATTCAATAATTAAGATAATTTATTGCAATAAAAACTCACGTAATGCATTAAATTTTGGTTTTATTTCATGAGATAAAATAGGAAGTTTAATATATTTAATTAATTGAGAAGGTAATACTATTTTTTTTCCTGTAATTTCCTCTATAATTTCTTGAAATTTGGCTGGATGCGCAGTTCCAAGAAATATACCATGCTCACTATTTTTTAAATTACTACGCAATAAATGCCAAGCTATAGTAGCATGTGGCTCTGAAATATAACCTAATTTCGATAATGCATTTATTGATAATTTAGTTGTTTCATCTGATACCGAACCATATGCTAAATCTTTTAATTGCCAAGATTTACGGTAAAATAATTCTTCTATACGTGGCCAATTATTTGGTTTACTAACATCCATCGCATTAGATATAGTAGAGATAGTTTCTTTTGGTTTCCATATATTATTTTCCAGAAATCTTGGTACAGTATCATTTATATTTGTAGCAGCTATAAATCTTTTCACTGGAAGACCAAGTGATTTTGCTAAAAAACCAGCAGTTAAATTACCAAAATTTCCGCTCGGTACCGATATTACTAAATTATCACGTATTTTTTTAGGCAAATGAGCTACAGCTTCAAAATAATAGCATATTTGTGCTAAAAGGCGACTAATATTAATAGAATTAGCTGAGTTTAAAGATAGTGATTTTTTTAAAGAAATATCATTAAACGCCATTTTAACTAACAATTGACAAGTATCAAAATCACCTTTTATAGCAAGTGTTTCAATATTACCTCCAATAGTACAAAATAATTTTTCTTGCAAAAGAGTTATTTTATTTTTTGGATATAAAATAACTACTCTTATATTTTTTATACCATGAAAAGCATGAGATATTGCTGCACCAGTATCACCAGAAGTTGCAGTTAAAATAGTGATTTGTTCATCATCAATAAAATGTGATAGTATTTGTGCCAGAAATCTGCCACCGAAGTCTTTAAATGCTAGTGTTGGACCATGAAATAGTTCCATACAATAAATATTATTATCTATATATTTTATTGATACAGGAAACGAAAATGCATTTTTAATACAATTAGTTAATGTGTTTACCGGGATTTCATTACCTATATAAGCTGATAAAATTTCATAACTTCTATCTATAAAATTCATTTTTAGTATATTATTGATTTTATCTGAATTAAATTCAGGAAGATCAACTGGAAAAAACAGTCCTTGTTTTGATCCTAGACCTTGCTTGGTAGCTTGAATAAAATTAACTTGTTCATTTCGATCTTTAATATTATATAGTTTCATGTTTTATCCTAATTTGCGTGCACCAAAAGTATCAATGCGACAAATATGAACAAAACCATCATTATTTTTTAAATAGTTATACTTTAACCAATTTGCTGCTTGATTTGCTATGTTCATTTTATCACAAATAGTAAAAATAGTTGGACCTGATCCAGAAATTCCAGATGCTATTGCACCCATTTGTTGCAATTTTTTTTTAACTTCTATAAATCCAGTTAATAATTTAGCACGATAAGGTTCTGCTATTGTATCTTGCATTAGTTTAGAAGCTAAATATGGCTGATTTGTATAACAAGCGTGAATAAATCCAGCTAGTAACTGACTATGTTTAATACAATCTTTTTTACAGTATTGTAATGGTAAAATTGAACGAGCTTGAGCAGTAGATATCTCTATACCTGGATATGAAATTACCCACAACCATTCCTTAAAAATAGGTATTTTTTGACTTATAATATTATTTTCTTCTAAAATTAGTTGCATACCTCCTAAAAAACATGGTGCTACATTATCATAATGTATACTATTAGAAATATATCCTTCTAAGTTACCCATTAGTGTTAATAATTCATTTTTATTAAGAGGATTATCACAAAATTCATTTATTGCTACTAAACTAGCTACTATTGAACAAGCACTAGATCCTAAACCTGATCCTATTGGCATATTTTTTTCTAAAATAATTTCTACTGGTAGAATATTATTAATTTTTTCACAAAATTTTTTCCAACATTGATAAATAATGTTATCCTGCGTGGTAGTGGGTAGTTTATTTGCAAAAATACCAGTATTAACTAATTTAAAATTTTCTGAGGATTGGATTGTAACAAAATCACCTAGAAAAGAACCATCTATTGGAGCAATTGCCGCACCTAATACATCGAAACCGACATTAGCATTACCAATTGATGCTGGTGCATAGATTTTCACCATTATAATATAAACTCCCAATTAAGATACAGTATGCAGTAAATCGGCAAATACACCAGCTGCTGTTACATCATTACCTGCACCATATCCCCTTAAAACTAATGGAATGGGTTGATAATAACGACTGTAAAATGCTAATGCGTTTTCACCATTTTTAATTTTATGAAGTGGATTATTTTCTTCTACTTCATTGATTTTTACTTTACATATTCCACCTTGATCAATAGTACCAACAAATCTTAGCACTTTACCATGATTTCGTGCTCTCGATACCCTATCTTGAAATAAATCATCAAATTTTGATAAATATTCCATAAAATCATTAACATCTTTAATCTTTTTAAGATCGTTTGGTAATAATGGTTCAATAATTATATCTTTTAATTCTAATTTATATCCGACTTCTCTTGCTAGAATTAATAATTTACGTGCTACATCCATACCACTAAGATCTTCACGAGGATCTGGTTCCGTAAAACCCATTTCACGTGCCATATTTGTTGCTTCTGATAGAGATAATCCTTCATCTAACTTACCAAAAATAAAGGAAAGTGAACCCGATAAAATGCCAGAAAAATTTATAAGTTTATCACCTACATTTAATAAATTTTTTAAATTTGCAATTACTGGCAAACCAGCTCCAACATTCGTTTCATATAAAAATTTGCGATTTGAAGTGTTAGCAATATTTCGTATT
Source organism: Candidatus Pantoea edessiphila (assembly GCF_002933315.1). Taxonomy (GTDB): domain Bacteria; phylum Pseudomonadota; class Gammaproteobacteria; order Enterobacterales; family Enterobacteriaceae; genus Pantoea_C. The sequence continues at coordinate 62,199 of NZ_PDKT01000002.1, read as the reverse complement.
TTTTGATAATAACTCCAACAAGAAGTATTAGCTTTTTTGTTTGATGTTACTATACTAAAACCATTAGATAATAACTCAGCATATTGATTAGCAATTTCTTGACTAGCAGTGCAATCTACAATTACTGGATTTGGCATGTGATTTTGCTTTATTAAAGACACCCATTCACTAATGTTAAATATTCTTTTAGTTTTATTGAAATCTAATTTCCAATTACTGAGATTAATTTCTTCTGGATTTATTAATGATCGCTGTGAATTTGCAATTCCACAAATAGATAGTTTTATTTGCTTTTGGTTTCTTAAGTATTTTTGTTGTCGATGTATCTGATTTAACAATGCATTTCCTACTCCACCAATTCCAATTATAAATATTTCAATTGTTTTATAATTAATGAATAGTGAATTATAATTAACAAATAATGAATTATATATTAATTTAACAGCATTTATAACTTCATGATTATTTAAAACAATCGAAAGTGAATTTTTAGAATGATTTGTTAATATATTTGTAATATTAACATTATCAGATATCAATGAAAAAATTTTTTTGTATAAACCTTTACTATTATATATACCATCACCTACAATTGAAATCATTCCTAAGTTTTTAATTACTTCTACAGAAGTAATTAATTTATTTTTGAAATCACATTTAAACTCTTTTTGTAATACTTGCATTACATTTTCTAAGCTATTTTCTGCTATGTAAAAATTAATAATATATTCTAGATGATTTTTTTTTATTGATAGGAATAATAAAACAGTATGTTTTGAAACAGAATAAACTATACGAGATTCTACAACAATTAAATTCTGTAAAATAGGTATAGAAAAATTCAACATTACTATATCTTTTAAACTAAAAATACCTTTAATTGAATTGTTATGATTATTATCATTGCTATTGCTAATAAAAGTTCCAGGTGATTTAACATTAATAATGTTTCTAATTAAGTAATTAATATTAAAATCAACAAGAACTTCAATTATTCTTAAATCTAAGATTTGAGTATTAAAATATGAAAGTTCAATAGCTTCTTGATAACACATTGATTTTATTGTTTTTGCATTAGGCACTTGATTTATATCACAATTGTGTATACCATCTACATCAGTCCATATTTCGCATATATCTGCATTAAAACATGCCGCTAAAACTGCTGCTGAATAATTTGAACCATTATTTCCTAATAATACTATTTCACCATTTTCATTACCGGCTATTGAACCAGCCATAAGAATAATGTTATTATTAGGAATTATATCCAGTTTGATTCGACGAATAGATTCAATAATATCAATTGTAGAATTTAAATAGCTCCCAAATGCAAATAATTTTGTCACTGGATTAATTATGCTTGTATGATTATGACGTACTTTTAATATTTCTTCCATAATCACAACAGCAATTTTCCCTCCAACGCAAACAACAGAAGCATATATGTTGTCTGGACATTGTTTTAACAATCTTATCCCATATAGTATTTTCTTTATTTTATTAAGTTCCAATCCTATAAAGCTTTTTAGATAACCAAAATTTAATTTTGGTTGAATATCAACTAAATCTAACAGTAAACTAGAAAAAATATACTCTGCATGCTTTATATTTAATAAAATATTTTTATTAGTAAGATTATTTTTAATAACTTCTGTTAAATAAGTTGTAATTTTAGTTGGTGAAGACAATACAGTAATGACTTGGCCATTTTTTGCATTATCTTCCAAAATTTCGGCTGCACGAATTAAAAGTTTCGCATCACCCATTGATGTTCCACCAAATTTCAGCACTCGCATGGTGTAAACTCTCCCTAATCTTAACAAATAAAGTTAAGAAATATTTCTTTTTTAAAGTGATTTTATTCTTTTATATATCAGCTTATTATTATTTAACTTACATAGATACTAATAATTAAGGTATTTAAATTTAATAATTTTTCACTATTTTGAACTATAGAAATTAGTATTGATAACAGATAAATAAATATATTAAATGATTACTAGTTTATTTTAATTAACAATAAACTAGTAATCATTGCATACAGTTTTTAATATATCAAATATAAATTAGTCGTTTAAGTATATAATTTATTTAATTAATATAAATGAAATAACTGTAATACAACTACATTAGTGAATGCATAATGGATGGAATTATATAAAAAAATATAAATAAAATAATTTATTTTTTAGGAATATAATATAGAAAAATTTTATAAAGTATTTTTTAGCATCTTTACCAATATATCTAAAAAATATCAATATTTAAATATAATATTATTAATATATCTTTAGTTATAAGTATTGATATATAATTAATACCATATATAATCAATACCATATAATATATTAATTTATTTTAATTAATAACTATGATTCCATTCAAGAGGAGTTAAAATATTTTCAGGTTTTCCCGTTAAATAATTATAATATGCATTGTATAATAAAACGTTCTTTACATATTGTCGTGTTTCTTTAAATGGAATAGATTCTATAAACGCTACTACATCTAATTTACCTGCTGTTACACGTCTCCACTGATTTATTTTTGATAAACCAGCATTATATGCTGCTGAAGCTAGAACTCTATTTTTTCCAACCAATTTGAAAATATGTTCTAAATAATTTGTTCCAACCCAAATATTATTTTCAGGATTAAATAATTTTTGCATAGTTAAAGATTGTTTAATATGACATATTTGCATTGTATCTGTAAAAGCAATATTCTTAATTTGCATAAGTCCAACAGCATTATTTGCTGATTTTACGTAAGGATCCCATCCACTTTCTTGTCTTGAAATAGCCATAGCATAATTTTTTGTAATGTTCTTACCTTTAGTATATTTTTTATATAATTCATTCCAAGCTAATGGAAATCTTTCCTTAAGATTATTCCAAATTTTGGCTTGAATAGTGGTTTCTACACTCAAATGCCACCATTGTTGTTTATTAGCGTAGCTAGCTAACATTGTCTGAAATCTATTAGATTTATTAGTAAGTAATTTATTCCATTCAAACTTTGCAAAACAATATTTGTTCCAATACATTAATTCATTTATTCTAATTATTTTTTTAATTTTCGATATACTAGGATCAGGTTCTATTGTCTTACTTTGTTTAAATTGATAACTTATACCTAATTTTTGAGCAGCAATTAATGAATAAAAACTATTTTTTTTCATCAAATTATATAAAATTTTATCAGATTCAATTTTATTATTGTTTAAAACTAATAATACATAAGATTTCCAATATTGCCATTCTTCTTTTGCTTGCATGTTATACGGCAAATGCTCAATAAAAATTTTTAGATCTTTAATATTATTTTGTTTTAAGGATAAACGAATACGTTTTTCAATTAATGAAACAGATTTACTATTTATTATAACTGAATCACGCCATATTTTTTGTTTCGAAGTAAATTCTCTATCCATCATATTATTTGCTACGATTTCTTTTAACGATTGAATATCAGAATTTTCCATCTTGTAATGACTTAATATTATTGGAATTTTTTCGATTGCTAAATCAGCATGTTTGGGCGATAAATTTACAATAGAGTAATTAATTAATTGAAGATTAAATGGAGTAGATTTTGCTGTTTTGACAAAGTCAGTAATAAATAGTGGATTGTTTTTAATTTTTAAGACTGTATTTGCAGTATTTTTATAGTCTGAAGGTAAAAGTTTAATTAAATAATTTATTAATGTATGATTATTTTTTTTCATAGCTAATCGAATATATTCGATTATCACAGATGGAGGTGTTGCAATATATTTATGTGGAATCAGAAACAACTTATCACAATTATTTGAGTTCTTTTTATTGTTTAATAAATTCTTCTTGGAAACAAGGTTACTATTTAATAAATTCTTAATTAAATCTTCAAAATGTATTGGTTTTTTTTCAATTGACCATTTAGCGTAATACCAATCACATACACATTTTGCTGTTTTTGGTGCTTTCGGACTGAAATACATTAGATCTTTCCAGCGATGTTTTGTAACTAATAACTCTGTAAAATAATAACTTAATAAATGTGAAACTTTTAAATCACTGTGTTCTTTTATAAAATTAATTACAGGTTTTTGCATTAAAGTCAAATTCTTTTCATTTTTGATTTTTTCCATTAAAATATCGTATTGAAGGTAAGGATAAAGTGAATAATCCTTTAATTTATGTAGTAGTTTATTTATAACTGGTAGATTTTTATTGTAATTTTTTAAAGCTATTTTTATTTGTTTATAATCGTCACGTTGCTGACTAATGGAATCGGCATACAAAATATTAGTTACAGTAGTAAAGTAAAACAAAATTAAATATTTACATAAATTTTTCACTTGCCATATTTTCCTTTTTTTATATACTATTATGAATAGTAAAAATCTATCATAAAAATTATTTTTATTATGTTATTAATTAAAAACATAATTAAACTAATAAATTTAATATAACAAATGTATATACTATGCAATTTAATTGTTAAAAGTTTTATAGCTAAAATATTTTATTAAGCAACTTTTAAGACATTATAATATATTATTATAAATAATGTATTAATTTAATTATTAAAATAATAAAAATATTTTGTCGTATATCAATTTCTTGTTTTAAATAATATACATATTGGAAATCTTATAATTTGAATAAACGAATTTAATTAACATGTAAATACAAAAAAACTATTTTAATATAAGTTATTTCTAATTAATATATTTATATTATAACAAAATATAAATTATTGATATTTAATTAAATGATTATTTATCATATATTATTTTTTAATATCAAATATAGCTAATATTATAGTGCTATTGAGAATGCAAAATATACCCATTAAATCAGAATTAACGATCTTTATACTTACTTGATTATTTACTTTATAATTTGCTCTATAAGTAATACCTAAACCCGCAGATTTAATCATTAACAAATCATTAGCACCATTACCTACAGCTACAGTCTGTTCTAAAGGAATATTTAATCTCTGAGAAATTTTTTTTAAACTATTTAATTTATATAGATCATCAACTATTGGACCAATTATTTTACCAGTTAATTTACCGTTATGAATTTCTAATTCATTGGCAATTACATCTGTTAAATTAAGTTTATTTCCTAAATAAGATGCATAGTATTTAAATCCACTGGAAATAATAGCAACATGCCAATTTAATTTTTGCAGTTTTTTTACCAATTGAATTAAACCTGGTGTTAATGGTAACTTATCAAGTACATATTTAAGAATATTTATATCTACACCTTTTAACATAGCTAAACGTTTATATAAACTTCTGACTAAACTAATTTCTCCTAACATTGCACATTTAGTAATCTTATCCATTTCATTTCCAATACCTATTAATTTAGCAATTTCATTTATACATTCAATTTCAATAGCAGTTGAGTCCATGTCCATTAATAATAATCCTAGTTTTTTTAAGGATGGAATATTAATTAATTTTGCTATATCTAATCTTAATGTATATGCTAAATTGATAGCAGATGCTGTCAGCATGCCTTGTATGCAAATTACTTTATATTCATCTACAATCCAACAATTAATGATAATTAAGTGAACATTAATTTGTTGTTGATATTTCATGAATAATGTTTTATTTAGTTCTTTGCCATATAAAATCCAATTTTGCTTATGGGAATACAATTGTTTTTTTGATCATTGCAAAAAAATGGAAAATTTGACCATAATGAAATATCATCAGATAGATCACACCAATTTATGCAATTCAACATTTAATATTCCTTCTTAATTTAATAATCAATGATTATTTTATTTTCTTATTTAAATAATATATCGATCATTACTTTAAGTATTTTTTACAAAATTACATCTTTTTAATTGGTTTTTTTAAAAATTATTTAAATTATATATTTGTTTCCATAAAGAACGTTTTTCATCACTATTATTAATTAAATACAATAAAGAACAAGTATATAAAAATTTTCCTTTAAATACAGGATTATTTTCTATACCGATTAACCAAAAAATACAGTGTAATCTACCTAAAAACATTTTCAATTGTTCTGGTTGAATTATCATTACTTGAGAAGATTGTATATTCAAAGCATACAATACATCTTTTATAAAAGATGTACATAGATTAGGTATTTCTTTAGTAACTATAATTAATTTTATATAGGATAAAATATCTAAATTAAATACTCCTTTTAATAAATGTGGTCTATACAATTTATATTGATTAACACCTAATTTATATAAAAACCAATCTATTTTATGATTAGTAATGTAATTTATAATTTTTATCAAATTTAAACCCTACTGGCTAACTGTAATATATTAATAATAACTTATAAAATTTTTCTTAAAAAAGAATAATCAATAATTTTTTAGTGATTTAATAAAAAATAATATCATATTAAATTCATTTAAATTAAATTCATTTAAAATAATGTAGATATTTAGATAATCAATAAATTTAAATAAATTATTTTTTTATTTAAATTTATTGATTATTATTAGTATTATAATAAATGCGAAGATGGCGAAATTGGTAGACGCGCTAGCTTCAGATGCTAGTGTCTTCTAGACATGAGGGTTCAAATCCCTCTCTTCGCATTATGTATAGTTTGCAATTTTTTATAATTTATAAAAATCATTCAAATATAATTAACTAACTTTAGATAAAAATCATTGAATAAAATAGATAGAATTATACGAAAATTAATTTTTATATTTGTAATTATTTGCCGAAGGCCGGAATTGAACCGGCATGTACATTAAGTACGGCTGATTTTGAATCAGCTGCGTATACCTATTTCGCCACTTCGGCATATTAAAAATTTATTTAAAAATATAAAAAAGTCAAATTACTAGATTAATAATATAATAATTATAATGATAAGTCATCATATTATTCAAATTCTCTTTAAAAATAAAGATGTTATTTTATATATTTTTTGCAAAAATTATGATATAAGATGATATTAAATCAATAATTTATTTATTACATATCATTATTTCACCTATAATATTTATATAATATTAAAAAATATAACTTAATAATTAACTCTTTCTTGATTTTCTTAATTTAAATAAAAAATTATTAACAATAAATTTTTTATTTTATTATGTGTTAATCGCTTTCAAAATATGTATTTAATTTTCTATAGATAGTGGAAAACAAATATGTATAATATTATATTTAGGTAAAAGTAATATATTAAATACCTGTTTCATGTTATTCAAAGTTTTATATTTTATCATCGTAAACAAAATTATCGCATAAAAAATAAATTTTAACGTTTTTTTAGAAAAGTCTAAAGTGTTTTATTTAAAAAAACATTTTAACTGACTAAGCAAATAACACTATTACCACATATTGTACTCAAATAAAATAATATATGTAATATTTTATGTTTAGTATATTTTAATTAATTTAATGAAATAAAATTAAAAACTTTGTTTGTATTATATTACTATTTCAAAAAATATTTAGTGAAATTATTAACAATAAAACGTTATTAATATTTTGATATTATCATTGATTTTAAAGTAAATATTTATAGGAAATTATTTTTTATATTTATTACATTAATCACCAAAATAAAATTTTATTTTTTCCAAAATCATAGTTAATATTATTATTTATTTTATGTATATAGTAATATCTTTAATTATAGTTTTATAAAAAATTCTTTTAAAATTAGGAGTTCGCATGGATTTTAGTGTAAAAAGTGGAAGCCCAGAAAAACAACGCAGTGCTTGCATTATAGCTGGCATTTTTGAACCACGTCGTTTATCTATCATTGCAGAACAATTAGATAAAATTAGCGAAGGATACATTAGTGCTCTGCTAAGACGTGGTGAATTAGAAGGGAAAGTAGGTCAGGTGCTTCTACTGCATCACGTACCAAACATCTTATCGGAACGTGTTTTACTTATCGGGTGCGGTAAAGAACGCGAACTTAATGAACGTCAGTATAAACATATAATTCAAAAAATTATTAATACCTTAAATAATACTGGATCTATGGAATCAGTTTGTTTTTTAACTGAACTACATGTCAAAGGACGCAATACTTATTGGAAAGTACGACAAGCAGTTGAATCTTCCATAGAAGCACTTTATGATTTTAATCAATTAAAAACTAATAAAATAGAATTAAGAAGACCTTTACGTAAATTAGTATTCAATTTATCTGCTAGAAGAGAACTAAATATTGGAGAAAAAGCGATTCAACATGGAATAGCAATTGCAACTGGCATTAAGATTGCAAAAGATCTAGGTAATATGCCTCCAAATATATGTAATTCTGAATATCTTACACTACAATCACGTAAACTTGCAGAAACATTTGAAAATATCAATACTACCATTATTGAAGAACATCAAATGAAAAAATTAGGAATGAACGCTTATTTAGCAGTTAGCAAAGGTTCTAACAATAAACCATTGATGTCAATCATTGATTATAAAACTGATAGTTCAACATCCAAGCCTATTATATTAATTGGTAAAGGAGTAACATTTGATTCTGGTGGTATTTCTATAAAACCATCTTCTGGCTTAGATGAAATGAAATATGATATGTGTGGAGCTGCAGCAATATACGGTATTATGCACGTAGTGGCAAGGTTAAAGTTACCAATTAATGTAGTTGGTATTATGGCTAATTGCGAAAATATGCCTGATAGTAATTCTATTCGTCCAGGAGACGTAGTAACAACAATGTCAGGACAGACAGTTGAAGTTTTAAACACAGATGCTGAAGGACGTTTAATATTATGCGACGTATTAACTTATGTTGAAAGATTTGAACCAGAAATTGTTATTGATATTGCTACCCTAACAGGTGCTTGTGTAATTGCTTTAGGTCATCATATAAGTGGTTTAATATCCAACCATAACCCATTAGCATATGATCTTATTAATGCTTCTGAACAATCAGGTGATCGTGCATGGCGTTTACCTATGACTGACGAATATCATGAACAGTTAGAGTCTAACTTCGCAGATATTGCAAATATTGGTGATCGTTCTGCGGGAGTAATAACTGCAGCATGTTTTCTTTCAAAATTTACACGCAAATATAATTGGGCTCATATAGATATTGCTGGTACTGCTTGGAAATCAGGTAAAAATAAATGTTGTACAGGAAGACCTATAGCTATGATATCACAGTATTTATTAAATCGAGCAGGATTTAATGTAGATGATTAATATATTAATATTATCAATTTTATTTCTATGAAAAAAGTTACATTTTATGTTATTAGTGCCGATATATGTGATAATGGTTTAAATAATATTGAAGAATTATTATGTTATATTGTAAAAAAAAATTGGTATCGATGTAAAAAAGTGTTGATTTGTTGTGAAAACCAGCAACAGGCAACACGTATTGATGAAATTTTATGGAAAAAACCACTGGATTCTTTTTTACCTCATAATTTTATTGGAGGAGGACCTGTAAGCGGAGCACCTATAGAAATAACATGGCTGGAAAATAAAACTAATTTGCTGTCATATGATATTTTGATTAATTTATTAATAAATGTTACAGAATCATTTACTAATTTCAAAGAAATAATAGATTTTGTACCTTATGAAGAATATTTTAAAAAATTAGCTCGTATTCGTTATAAAGAATATAGTAAATTAGGTTTTAAACTAAATACAATAATATTATAGAAAATTAAGATAATAAACGAAACATGGAAAAAAAATTTGATCCAAGAAATTTTGAAAAAACTATTTATGAATATTGGGAAAAAAATGGTTATTTTAAACCAAATGGAGATTTGAATAGAGAAAGTTTTTGTATAATGCTACCACCACCAAACGTTACCGGTAATTTACATATGGGTCATGCTTTTCAACAAACAATAATGGATATCATAATTCGTTATCATAGAATGCAAGGCAAGAATACATTGTGGCAGACTGGTACGGATCACGCTGGCATTGCTACACAAATTATTATTGAAAATAAAATTAAATTAGAAGAAGGTAAAATACGTCAAGATTATAGACGTGATGAATTTATCCAAAAAATTTGGTGTTGGAAAAAAAAATTAGGTAATACTATTAATAATCAAATGCGTCGTCTTGGTAATTCGGTAGATTGGGAAAATGAACGCTTTACCATGGATGATAGCTTTTCTAAAGCAGTAAAAAAAGCATTTATTCATTTATATAATGAAAAGCTAATTTACCGTGGTATAAGATTAGTCAATTGGGATCCTAAATTATGTACTGCAATTTCTGATTTAGAAATAAACAATAGAGATATTCAAGCTAATATTTGGTATATTAGATATCCACTTTTTAATGGAACAAAAACAATTGAAGGCAAAAATTATTTAACAATTGCTACTACACGTCCAGAAACGTTATTAGGTGATACTGGAGTTGCAGTTCATCCAAATGATAATCGTTATAAAGATCTTATTGGAAAATCAGTTGTATTACCAATACTAGAACGTATAATTCCTATTATCGGTGATAAATTTGTAGACATAAATAAAGGTACTGGATGCGTAAAAATTACCCCAGCACATGATTTTGTTGATTATGAAGTAGGTCTTCGTCATAATTTACCCATGATTAATATTTTTACATTGGATGGTTGTATTCGTGAATATTCTCAAATTTATGATACAAAAGGTATAAAAATTAATATATATAATAATGAAATTCCTAAGCCGTTTAGAAAAATTGACAGATTTATTGCAAGAAAAAACATTGTGCAAATGCTTAGTAAACTTGGTTTATTGGAACAAATTAAAACTCATAATTTAACTGTTCCTTATGGTGATCGTAGTGGAGCAATTATTGAACCAATGTTAACTAAACAATGGTATATTCATATGAAACCGTTAGCTGTAATGGCAATTGAAGCAGTGAAGAAAGGATATATTAAATTTATACCAAAACAATATGAAAACATGTATTTTTCATGGATGTCTAATATTCAAGATTGGTGTATTTCACGTCAGTTATGGTGGGGACATCGTATTCCTGCTTGGTATTCAAATGATGGTAAAATATATGTTGATTATTCCGAAAAAAAAATAAGAGATAAAAATAATTTAGGTACCAATATTATTTTATGGCAAGATAATGATGTATTAGATACTTGGTTTTCATCTAGCTTATGGACTTTTGCTGCCTTAGGATGGCCTGAAAATAATAAATTACTTCAAACTTTTCATCCTACTAATGTTGTAGTAAGTGGATTTGATATTATTTTTTTCTGGATTGCTCGTATGATTATGTTAACTATGTATTTCATTAAAGATAAACATGGTAAATCTCAAATTCCTTTTAAAACAGTTTATATGACTGGATTAATTCGAGACGATCAAGGTCAAAAAATGTCAAAATCTAAAGGTAATGTTGTTGATCCAATTGACATAATAGATGGAATTTCATTAAAACAACTATTGATAAAACGTACTAGTAACATGTTATTACCGCAATTATCTAAAAAAATTTGCGAAATTACAAAAAAAGAATTTCCAAATGGAATAAAACCATCAGGTGCGGATGCTATGAGGTTTACACTAGCCGCTTTAACATCTACTGGTCGTGATATTAATTGGGATATGAAACGTTTAGAAGGCTATCGTAATTTTTGTAATAAATTATGGAATGCTAGCCGTTTTGTATTAATGAATTTATCACATTATGAGTATCATAAAAATTATCAAGCTAATACATTATCAATTTCAGATCGTTGGATTTTATCTAAATTTAATAGTATTGTGAAAATTTATCGAGAAGCACTTGATTCATATCGTTTTGATATTGCAGCAAATATATTGTATGATTTTACTTGGAATGAATTTTGCGATTGGTATTTAGAAATTGTCAAAATAATATTAAAAAACGAAAATAATATTGCAATTAAAAACTCACAAAATACTTTATTGTTTGTATTAGAATCATTACTGCGTTTAGCACATCCCATTATACCATTTATTACTGAGGCTATCTGGCAAAAAATTAAAATTATCAAAAAAGTCAAAGATAATACAATAATGTATCAAGCATTTCCAATTTATGAAAAAGCAAAAGAAGATAAGGAATCAGAAGAACATTTTGATTGGATAAGACAATTTATTACTGAAATGCGTAATATCCGCAGAAAAATGAATATAAAATTAAATAAACATATAGATGTATTTTTAGCTAATTGTTCTCCATTTGTTATTATGATTGTAAAAGTTAATTATAATTTATTAGTAAAATTGGGATATTTAAATAAATTGACTATTTTAGTTGATAAAGATCAAATTTTAATGTCAATAACTAAAACTATAAAAGACGCTGAAATAATTATACCTACAATAAATACGATAGATAAAAATGTTGAATTAAATCGATTAAATCAAGATATAATTCAATTAGATTTAGAAATAAGAAAAATAAGATGTAAATTAGATAACAATAATTTTATGTCTCGTGCTCCAAAATCTATTGTAATGCAAGAACATAATAAATTAAAACAATTAGAACAATTTATAGAAAGATTAATGTATCAAAAAATCAAAATTAAAAATCTGTGAATTAATTAGTTTGTTTCATAAAAATTTCATTTTATGAAAAAACAATATTTTGTTGAATATGAGGATATTATGTGTAATTTATATTTACGTCATTTTTTAAGGTTATTAGATTTTTCTTTAGAGGAAATACAGTATTTAATTAAATTATCTTCCGAATTGAAGCAAGCAAAAAAAAATTTAAATGAAGTTCAGCATCTAAAAGGTAAAAATATTGTATTATTATTTGAAAAAGAATCTACTAGAACCAGGTGTTCTTTTGAAGTAGCTGCTTATGATCAAGGTGCTAATATTACTTATCTAAATCAAAATACTAGCCAAATTGGTTATAAGGAATCAATAAAAGATACAGCTCGTGTATTAGGTAGAATATATGATGGAATTCAATACCGTGGATTTAATCAAGAATTAATAGAGGAAATTGCTAAATATTCTAGTATTCCAGTTTGGAATGGTTTAACAAATGAATTTCATCCTACTCAATTACTTGCTGATTTATTAACTATACAAGAACATATACCAGAAAAAAAATTAAATGAAATAAAATTAGTTTATGTAGGTGATGCAAGAAATAACATTGGAAATAGTATACTAGAAGTAGCTGCTTTAACTGGATTACAATTAAGAATTCTTACTGACAAAAATTTTTGGCCAAAAAATAGATTTATTCATCATTGTATTCAGATATCTAAAAAAAATGGTGGTAGAATAATTTTTACGGATAATATCAAAGAAGGAGTAGAAAATGTGGATTTTATTTATACTGATGTATGGGTATCTATGGGAGAATCAAAAGAAATTTGGGACAACCGTATTAAATTATTAAGAAGTTATCAAGTTGATAGCAATATGCTGAAACTCACTAATAATCCTCAAGTCAAATTTTTACATTGTTTACCTTCATTACATGACAAAAATACTGTATTAGGTCTTGATTTATCAAAAAAATATAACTTTCAAAATGGAATTGAAGTTAGTAATGAAGTTTTTGAATCAAGCCATAGTATTGTTTTCGATCAAGCAGAAAATCGATTACATACTATTAAAGCAATTATGGTAGCAACTCTTACTAAAATATAATTAATATATTAAAATAAATTAATATTTTGAAACTTAAATGTATTAATTTATTTTAATATAAACCAATTAAAGGTACAACTATAACCAAAATTATTAAAAAACAATATGTAAATTTATTTAAGATTGATATGACAATTAAATTTAAATATATTTATAATAAATAATTCAAAATATAACTATATTATAATTAATTTATTCAAAAGTTACTTAATTTTTTGTAACTGAACTTTATAATTATAAGATTATTATATTTAAGTTATAAATAGTAAATCTATTATATAATTATTAATAATAACTCTTATTTTTGCTAGCAATTATTAAAAATACTATTGCATGCCTAAATAAAAATTATATTAATCATAATTAATTAACATATTCTATAAAATACGTATACTTCATTAAAGAATATTTACATATTTAATTTTAGAATAGATAAAATATATAGGAATAAAAATGTTTAGCATAATAAATACAAAAAATGCTCCAATTCCCGTTGGACCGTATATTCAAGGTATAGATTTAGGAGATATTGTTATAATCTCCGGTCAGATACCAATAAATCCAGTTACAGGTAAAATTATTGATGACCAAATATATAAACAAACAAAACAATCACTAGAAAATATAAAAGCTATAGTTAAATCAGTAGGTTTAGATGTAAAAAATATAGTTAAAACTACAGTTTTTTTGAAAAATATTGATGAAATCGATTTAGTAAATTCTGCTTATAAGTTGTTTTTTACAGAAAATCAAGCTAATTTTCCAGCACGTTCTTGTATCGAAGTATCTAGACTTCCAAAAGATGTAAAGATCGAAATAGAAGCTTTTGCTGTACGGTATTAATTTTATGTTCTTCAATATCTTCCATAATAATTTTACCTTTTTATGACTGTTTCTGATTAAAATTATTATAAATAATAAACATTTTTTATATTAAGGATGAAAAACCCCTTAATTAAATTTTATTTCTATACCATAGAATTTTTCTCCCGAATGAAATTGTATTATCAGTCATCTTTATTTCATCTAATCTAATTGACCATATTGGTGAGTTAAATATACGGGATATCGGGTAACGTTTATAATAATCAAATAGTGCCTTTTTTTTTGTCATTCCGCTTAATATTGAAATAAAACCTTTATACTGTATTCCTTTGATCAAAAATATATTTTTTTCATGGTTATTAATTGTTCCAGATACATTAGAATTTTGCGATATATATAATCCATGTTTTGTATCTAATTTAGTCATGAGCCACAAGGACATATTTTTTTCATTGAATTTATAAAAACAGTTAGCACACCACAAATTATCATTATTAACACAACATAACGAAAGTATGTATTGTTTTTTTAAAAAATCTATAATATAAGAACATTTATACATTTTTATGTCCTTAAAATGCTTAAAATCACAAATAATTTTTTAATAAAAAATTATAATTATTAACATAATAAAAAAATAAATGTTATTAATTTAGTTAAAAAAGATAAAAAGGAACTAAAACATGAAGTTCCTTTTTTCATCAAAATGAACATTGTTTATCTATAACCATATATTTGTTAAGTTATAATTAAGATGATTATAGAATCATAATCAAATTAGTTTATGATTTCTCACAAACGCTACGACGTTCAATAGAGTTAAAACTTCTATTATGTTTATTAGATTGTCTATTTATATTTCCTTTATTTAATTGTGTATCACTTATTAATTGCATATTAATTGGTTTATTTAAAATACGTGTTCTATTAAAACACTGCATAACATTACATTTAATGTTTCTTGATAATTCTATAGTTGAATGCGTATTAAATAATTTAATATTGCCTATACAACGACTACTAATGGAACCTTCATTTGCAATAGCACCTACAATATGTCGAACTTCGACACCATCATTTCGTCCTACTTCAATACGATATAGTTGCATTTCATTCATTTTAATATTCAAATGAGCGTTTTGATAGTTATGTTTTTCTATTTTATTACGAGAATGACTTAAATCTCGTGTATAACGATTTTCATTACGATTATAGAATTTGTTACGATTAAAATTACATGGATTATCTTTGGGTAATACTAACGGGCGTTCTCCTTGAGCTATTTTTAATAATACAGCAGCTAAGGTCTCCATATCTAAGTTTTTTTCTGGATGCATTTTAGAAAGTAATCTTCTATACTGATCAAGATCATTATTTTGAAGTTGTTTTCGTACTTTTTCAGTAAATTTAGCTAGGCGACGTTGACCAAGCATCTCAGCATTAGGTAATTTAACTTCAGTTATTGTTGTATTAATGCTTCGTTCAATATTACGTAGTAATCGACGTTCACGATTTTCAACAAATAAGAGAGCACGACCAGTACGACCAGCACGACCGGTTCTGCCAATACGGTGAACATAAGATTCTACATCTAATGGAATATCATAATTAATAACTAAACTAACACGCTCTACGTCTAAACCACGTGCAGCAACATCAGTTGCAATTAATATATCAATTCTACAATCTTTAAGTCTTTCTAAAGTTTGTTCACGTACTGATTGATTAATATCACTATTTAATGCAGCGCTATTATAACCATGTTTTTCTAAAACATTAGCTACTTCTAAAGTAGCACTTTTAGTTCTTACAAAAATAATTGCTGCATCAAAATCTTCTGTTTCTAAAAAACGAATTAATGCATCAATCTTACGACCACATGCTGTCCAATAACTTTGATTAATATCCGGTTGTGTTTGTATATTTGATTTAATACTTATCTCTTTAGGGTTTTTCATAAAACGTTTAGTTATACGACGAATTTCATTTGGCATTGTTGCAGAAAATAGAGCAGTTTGACGACTTGCAGGAATACTTTCTATAATATTTTCTACATCTTCAATAAAACCCATACGTAGCATCTCATCTGCTTCATCTATAACTAATCCTTTCAACTTTGACAAGTCTAAAGTACCACGCTTTAGATGATCCAAAAGACGTCCTGGAGTACCTACTATGATTTGTGGTCCCTTACGTAGTGCTCTTAGTTGAATATCGTAACGTTGACCACCATAAAGAGCAACTGTATTTAATCCTTTTATATATTGAGAAAACTTAGTGATAGCCTCTGCAACTTGAATAGCTAATTCTCTAGTGATTGATAATACTAATACTTGCGGTATTTTTATATTAGAATTAATATTATTTAATAGAGGTAAAGCAAAGGCAGCAGTTTTACCGCTTCCAGTTTGTGCCATGCCTAGTACATCATTACCAGATAATAAATAAGGAATGCAACCAATTTGAATTGGTGAAGGCTGTATATAGCCCATATGTTTTAATGACTTAACTATTTCAGGTTTTAAACCAAAATCATTAAATTTTTTTTTAATATCAGTCATGCAATGTATGTTCCTTTAAATTTCGAAACTAATTTGTATAATTTGTTCATAAATGTATTAATATCCTAATAGATTGACTTAAATAGAAAAATGTTAGCAAAAAAAAGTACATCATCATAGATGATGATTTTTTTAATGTATTAAATTGCATTATATTGGTAGTAGTTTTAATTAATTCAATTATAAAGTTATAATATTTTTTAATTAAAATTACATTAGTTAAGGTAATTAGATAAATCACATAAAATTTTAGATATATTCACCTTCCTTTATTGTTATAAGATTTAAATTAGATTGTGCTTTATATTATAGCTTGTTTTGTTTTATATTATTAGGATACAGTCTCTGAAATGTATCATTTACTGTAGAGAGAATTATAAAATTGATATTAATAACTAAGTACAGATAATCACACAAATTATATGTAATAAACATATCACCTACAAAAATATATAATATTTTTACTTAATTTTATTAAACGTTATTTTAAGTTGTTTAAAGTAACATCATCCTACTAAAAAGACGATATTTTTCTATTGATTTGATAATTCTATAGCATCTTTTATGCTCAATCTAATGCGACCTTGACGATCAATTTCTATTACTTTAACTAATACTTCTTGTCCTATTTTTAAATAATCAGTTACTTTATCAATACGCTTATTGACTATTTGAGAGATATGAACTAAACCTTCTTTTGTACCATGAATATTAACAAAAGCACCAAAATCAGCAATACGAGTTACTTTACCATTATAAGTACGATTAATTTCTATTTCTGAAGTGATTTCTTTAATTCTTCTAATTGCTTCTTTAGCTTTCAAACTATCAGTAGCTGCAATTTTTATTGTGCCATTATCTTTCAGTTCAATATTAGTAGATGTCTCTTCTGTAAGAGTACGAATTACTGAACCTCCTTTACCAATTATATCTTTTATTTTACTTGGGCTTACATAAATAGTATAAATACGTGGGGCAAACTCAGAAATTTCATGTCTGGGAGCACTAATAGCTTGTTCCATAACATTTAAGATATGTAATCTAGCACCTTTTGCTTGATTTAAGGCAATTTTCATAATTTCACGAGTAATACCTTCTATTTTAATATCCATTTGTAGTGCGGTAATACCTTCTTTACTACCAGCTACTTTAAAATCCATGTCTCCAAGATGATCTTCATCACCTAAAATATCAGATAAAATAACAAAATTTTCATCTTCTTTTACTAAACCCATTGCAATACCTGCAACAGCAGATTTAATTGGAACACCAGCATCCATAAGAGCTAAAGAAGCTCCACATACAGAAGCCATAGAAGATGAACCATTAGATTCAGTAATTTCAGACACTACACGAATAGTATAAGGAAAATCTTCTTCGCTAGGCATTACAGCTAATATTCCACGTTTTGCTAATCTTCCATGGCCGATTTCACGACGTTTAGGCGACCCTATAGCCGCTATTTCGCCTACAGAGTATGGGGGAAAATTATAGTGAAATAAGAAATTATCTGTACGTTCTCCCATTAATTCATCTAAATTTTGAGCATCTCTAGTAGTTCCTAATGTTGTAGTAACTAACGCCTGAGTTTCTCCTCGAGTAAATAATGCTGAACCATGAGTACGAGGCAATACACCAGTTCTAATATCTAAACTACGAATCATGTCTTTTTCACGACCATCAATTCGTAAATTACCACTTATTATACTGTTTCTTACAATATTTTTTTCTATAGAATGTAATATTTTATTTATTTGAATATCTGATAAAACTTCATCTTCTTCAACTTCACCTTGTATAGTAGCAATAACATCATTCTTGATGAAATTAATTTCTTCATGGCGTTTTTGTTTTTCTATTATACGATAAGCATTACTCAATTTATCTTTAGATAATAGTTCAATACGTAATGTTAATTTTTCATTAATTATTTCTGGTTCCCAATCCCAATAGGATTTACCAGTTTCATTAACTAATGCATTTATATTGTCTATTACTATTTGTTGCTGATTGTGACCAAAAATTATAGCTTCTAACATTTGTTCTTCAGTTAAAATTTTAGCTTCTGATTCAACCATTAAAACAGCATTTTTACTACTAGCAACTATTAAATCTAAATGTGACTGTTTAAGTTCATTAACAGTTGGATTCAATATATATTGATTATTAATATAACCAACACGTGCAGCACCAATAGGACCATGAAACGGTAGACCTGATAAAGATAGTGCTGTTGAAGCTCCAATCATTGCTACTATATCTGGATGAATTTGAGGATTGACAGAAAGTACAGTTGCTATTACTTGAACTTCGTCATTAAAATTCTCTGGAAATAAAGGTCTAATAGGACGATCAATTAGGCGAGCAATTAAAATTTCGCTTTCACTGGGACGACCTTCACGACGAAAAAATCCTCCTGGAATACGACCAGCGGCATAACTACGTTCTTGATAATTTATATTAAGAGAAAAAAAATCTTTTTCACATTTAGTGTTTTTTTGACCTACAACAGTTACAAATACTGCAGTATCATCCATACTTACCATTACGGCTGAAGTAGCTTGTCTTGCTATCATACCAGTTTCTAAAGTAATAGTATGTTGACCGTATTGAAATTTTCGTAATATCGGGTTCAACAAAATCAAAGTCCTCAACTTTGAAGGCAACGCTATTTTAGCGTGCCATTGATTACTGATCTTTGTTATTAAAAAAATTAACATAAAATTTTAATTTTTGAAAATAAAGATCACAACAAACAACAATAAATATTGCATTTAAAATTGTTGCTAATTAATTTAGTAATATAAAATACTACTCCATTCCATAAGTATATAAAAATTATTTAACATTTACTCATATTATTTCCTTAAATATTAATTAAATTTAACGACGTATATTAAGATTTTCAATTAATTTTGTATATCTTATAAGGTTTTTGTTCTTTAAGTAGTCTAATAATTTGCGACGTTGAGAAACTATACGTAATAATCCCATACGACCATGGTAGTCTTTTTTATGTTTAGCAAAATGTTCTTGAAGATGATTAATACGAGTAGTTAATAAAGCAATTTGCACTTCAGGTGTACCATTATCATTAGAATTTTTTCCGTATTTAGAAATAATTTTTTCTTTAAATTTTATATCAAGGGACATGATATACTCCATATTAAGTGAATATAAACACATTGTATATTGATGTTGATTTATTTTAAAATATATTTTTATTTATTAAATTGCTAAAAATAATGTTTTAGTCATTATTTAACAGACATTGTGGAGCTATATAACCATTATGAGCAATTTTAGCGATACCAATAAATTTATGCAATGTTCCTTCTGTCACACGCACTAAACCATTTAATGTTAATTTATTGATGAATATTAATTGTCCCTGTTTGAATCTACGTGCTGACAAAGGTAATAAATTTACCACAGGCAAATGAGATAGTTGACTATCGATTGGCAATATTAACTGATCAATAAGTTCTTTTAAGGAAATACCTGTTTTAATAAAAATCGAAAACAATTTATTTAATTGATCTAATGTCAGCATCTTATATAAAGAACACTTTGCAACTTGTAATCTACGCAATGCAATAACATAAGCACTACAACCTAATTGCTCGCCTATATCCTCAATAAGTGTACGAATATATGTGCCTTTAGAGCAACTAATATCTAATTCTAGTTCATCATTATCCCATTTGATAACTTTTAATTTATATACATTAATTAAACGTTCTTTACGTTGAATTATTATACCTTTACGAGCGTATTTATATAACGGAATACCCTGATGTTTTAAGGCTGAAAACATAGATGGAACTTGTGAAATATTACCTCTAAAGTTTTTTAATACATTATTTAGCTGTTCTCTATTAAATAAAATGGGGCTTTCTTTTAATATTTTACCATAACAATCAGAAGTATCAGTACGTTTACCTAATTTAGCTGTAACTAGATAACGTTTATCTGAATCTAATAAATATCTTGAAAATTTAGTTGATGATCCGAAACAAATTGGCAACATACCAGTTGCTAATGGATCAAGAGTGCCAGTATATCCTGCTTTACTAAAATTAAATATACGTCTTACCTCTTGTAATGCATAATTAGAGGAAACACCTTTTGATTTATCCAATAATAAAACACCATTGACATTGGGACAACTAAAGTACATGAATATTCCTTATTGTTCCTTATTATTATAGTTATGTATAGTATATTAATTTATGTTAATTTTGTTTTGTCAATAAGATTGCAAATATATTCACCATTTTTAATAGAACTATCATAAAAAAAATTCAATAAAGGAATTATACGTAACTTCATGTTTTTACTTAATAAAGAACGAATATACCCACAAGATGATTTCAGTGCCTTTAAACCATTTTCTATAGTATGTAAATTTTGTTTTTCTTTAAAAAAAGTAACAAATACTTTTGCATAAGATAAATCACGAGAAACTTCAACGCTAGATACAGTAATCATCATATTTAAACGAGGATCATTTATTTTTCGTTGTAATATGATTGTTATCTCTTTTTGAATCTCTTGTGATATACGAAGTGAACGATTACATTCTCTTATCATAATTATCTTATCCTATCTATTCGATAGGTATATATAAAACCTATCGAATTTCATATTTTGTTGTTAATCAATTGTACGTTTTACTTCTATAGTTTCAAATACTTCAATTACATCATCAACATGTATATCATTATAATTTTTTACTCCTATACCACACTCCATACCACTACGTACTTCACCAACATCATCTTTGAAACGTCTTAAAGATTCAATTTCACCTTCATAAATTACTATATTATTTCTTAAAATTCTAATAGAATTATGGCGTTTTATATTACCTTCCGTTACCATGCAACCTGCAATAGCACCAAATTTTACTGATTTAAATATATTACGTACTTTAGCTAAAGCAATAATGTTTTGTTTATATTCTGGTGTTAACATACCAAGCATAGCTGCTTTTACTTCATCAATTAAATCATATATTACAGAATAATAATTTAAATTTAAACCTTCATTATCAATTACAGCACGAGCAGATGAATCAGCTCTTACATTAAATCCTATTATAATAGCGCTAGATGCTGATGCTAAAGTAGCATCGGTTTCAGTAATACCTCCTACACCACAATAAATAATATTGACTTTTATTGCATTAGTAGAAAGTTTTATTAATGCATCACAAATTGCTTCAACAGAACCTTGAACATCTGCTTTTAGTACAATATTTAATTCAGATATTGTATCTTTATCTAAGTTAGAAAATACATTTTCTAACTTAGATTTTTGTTGACGTGCTAATTTGATTTCTCGAAATTTGCCTTGACGATAAAGAGCAACTTCACGTGCTTTTTTTTCATTTCTAACAACTGTCATTTCATCACCTGCAGCTGGAACTCCAGATAAACCTAGAATTTCAACTGGAATTGAAGGATTTGCTTTTGTTACTTTATAACCCATCTCATCACGTATTGCACGAACACGACCGTATTCAAAACCACAAAGAACAATGTCGTGTTGATTAAGTTGTCCTTCTCTTATTAATACAGTAGCAACTGGACCTCTACCTTTATCTAAAAATGATTCTATTACTACTCCTGTTGCCATACCTGTATGTACAGCTTTTAGCTCTAATATTTCAGATTGCAATAAAATTGCATTTAGTAAATTATCTATACCAATTCCATTTTTAGCTGAAACATTAACAAATATATTTTCCCCACCCCATTCTTCTGGAACAATACCATGTTGAGTTAGTTCATTTTTAATTCGTTCTGGATCAGCTCCTTCTTTATCAATTTTATTAATAGCTACTATAACTGGTACTTTAGCTGCTTTTGCATGTTGTATGGCTTCAATAGTTTGTGGCATTACTCCATCATCTACAGCTACAACTAAAATCACTATATCAGTTATTTGCGCGCCACGTGCACGCATTGCAGTAAATGCTGCATGTCCTGGAGTATCAAGGAAAGTTATCATACCATTGTTTGTTTCTACATGATAAGCACCGATATGTTGAGTAATACCACCTGCTTCACCAGGTGCTATTTTCGTAGAACGAATATAGTCTAGTAAAGAAGTTTTTCCATGATCTACATGACCCATAATAGTAACAATTGGTGCACGATTTTCTTCAATAGCATTAATATCACGTTTTTTTATTAATGATTCCTCTATTTCATTTTCGCGACGTAAGATTACTTTATGTCCCATTTCCTCAACAACAAGTTGCGCAGTTTCTTGATCGAGCACTTGATTAATTGTCGCCATTGCTCCCATTTTTATCATTGTTTTTATTACTACAGAACCTTTCACAGCCATTTTGTTTGCTAATTCAGAAACGGTAATAGTTTCTCCAATTATTACGTTACGCATAACTGCTTGAATTGGCTTGTTAAAAATTTGTTGTATTGTGTTCTGTTTATTGCGATTTTTACTGCCTTTAATACGAACAACATTTCTTAGTTCTTCATTGTCGTTTTTTTGCTCTGTACGTTTATTACCTTTTTTTATAGAACGTAATATTTTATTATTACGCATATACTGATGCTCAGATTCAATTTGATGGTCATCTTCAGCTTGCATAGTATATTTATAATTATTTATTTTTTGGTCATTTTCTTCGTTTTTTTTCCACTCTTCTGCTTTGTCTTCAGCTAAAATGCGAGCATTTTCTACTGCAATACGTGCTTCTTTTTCAATTCTACGACGTGCTGTCTCCTCAGATTTACGTTTTAATTCAGTAGCATCAACTGCAAAACGCTCTTTTTTCTTTTGCAGATTTTTTATCATTTCTTCAGTAATTCGATTATTTTTTGTTTTATTATTTGTTTTGTTTTTATTTGTTGTATGTTTATTTTTATTTATTGGTAAATTATTAATTTTGTCTTTAATTGAAATTATCTTTTTTAATTTAATATCATTTTCTTCAGGAAATTTATTTTTTGTTTTATCAATTTTTTCAATATCTACACTATTTTTATTGTAAGTACGTTTTTTACGAATTTCTATTTTTACTGATTTGTGTTTTCCTCCAACACTTGGTATACTTAATGTACTGCGTATCTTACGTTGTAAAGTTAGTGTATCAGAATTATTTTGATTTCCATGTTTATAATTTAGATAAGATAATAAAATTTCTTTCTCATGCTGAGTTACTACATCATTTTCAGATTTAGAGATTCCTGCATTAGCGAATTGTTTAATTAACCGATCTACTGAAATCTGAATTTCTGAAGCCAGCGATTGTACGGTTACATCTGTCATTATATTCCTTCCCGTTATTACGCTTTATTACTAAACCAACATATATCACGTGCAGCCATAATTAATGCACCAGCTTGTGTTTTACTGAGTTCTTCAATATCAATTAAATCATCAATACTTTGCTCAGCTAAAGCTTCTAATGTTGAAATACCTTTTAATGCTAAACGAAATGCTATAGTACGATTTAGGCCCTGTAAATTTAAAAGATCTTGGTTTGGCGTATGAATACCAATGCTTTCTTGTTTAGCTAGTGCCAAGGTAATTAATGCATTTTTAGCTTGTTTACGTAAATTTTTGATAATTTCTTCAGTTAATCCCCCAATTTCTAATATTTCATTAACAGGTACATATGCTAATTCTTCTAAAGAAGAAAAACCTTTTTCGACTAAAGTGATTGCAAAATCCCTATTGATATCAAGATGTTTAGTAAATATATCAATTGCTTCATGTGTTTCAGCTTGATGTTTTGCCTGTAAATCTTCAATAGTCATTACATTTAATTCCCAACCACTCAATTGAGAAGCTAACCTAACATTTTGACCATTACGGCCAATTGCTTGTGCAAGATGATTTGTTTCAACAGCAATATCCATAGTGTGTTTATCTTCATCAACTATAATTGATGTTACATCTGCTGGTGCCATGGCATTAATAACAAACTGTGCTGGATTATCATCCCATAATACGATATCAATTCTCTCTCCACCTAGTTCATTAGAAACTGCTTGAACACGTGCACCACGCATACCAACACAAGCACCTATAGGATCAATGCGTTTATCATTTGTTTTAACTGCAATTTTGGCTCTAGAACCTGGATCACGAGTAGCAGCTTTAATTTCAATAATTTCTTCATTAATTTCAGGTACTTCAATACGAAAAAGTTCAATTAACATTTCTGGTTTAGAACGAGTAATAAAAAGTTGAGCACCTCTTGCTTCAGGACGGATAGAATATAATACTCCACGAATACGATCTCCCGGCCTAAAATTTTCACGTGGTAAAATATCTTCACGTAAAATTATAGCTTCAGCATTATTTCCCAAATCCAGAGAAATACTATCACGATTAATTTTCTTTACTGTACATGTAATCATTTCACCTTTTTGTGCACGAAACTTATCAATTACCATAGCACGTTCTGCTTCTCGTACTTTTTGTACAATAACTTGTTTAGCAGTTTGAGTAGTAATACGGTCAAAAGTGACAGATTCTATTTGATCTTCGATATATTCACCTAAATTAAATTTTTTATTTTCAAATTGAGCTGCTTCAAGTGTTATTTCACGCGTTGGTTGTAATACTTCTTGTACTATTTCCCATCTACGGAAAGTATCAAAATCACCACTTTTACGATCAATACTAACTCGTACATCTATTTCTTGTTCATATTTTTTTTTAGTTGCAGTAGCTAATGCACGCTCGAGTGCTTCAAAGATTTTTTCACGCGGTAAAGCTTTTTCGTTAGAAACGGCTTCTACAACAGCTAATATCTCTTTGTTCATTTTGGTTTTCTCAATCCGGATTTTGGAAGCAGGGAACTAAGTTTGCTTTTTGGATATTATTAAAAGCAAATACTTTATCATGCCCCTTAACATTTACCGTAATAATATCTCCTTTAACAGATTTGATAATTCCCTTCCATTTGCGACGGTTTTGAATAGCTACATATAATAATAAACTTACTTTTTTACCTAAAAATTTTAAATACTGTTCTACAGTAAATAAAGGACGATTTAGTCCAGGTGATGATATTTCGAGATTATAAGGTGTACTAATTAGATTCTTTGTGTCTATTATTTTACTTATTTGGTAGCTAGTATTTGCACAATCGTTTATATTAACACCATTTTCTTTATCAATATAAATACGGAAAATTGATACATGATTTTTGATAAATTGAATACCAATGAATTGATATCCAAGATTTTCTATTATTTCTGATACCAACTTTATTAAGTTATTTCTTAATTTGGACAAAATTATCCCCCAAGACATAAATAAAAGGGTTATTTTCGATATCATTTAGTGAACTAATAACAAAAAACCCCATCAGCAGGGGTTTTTTGTTATTAGTTCACTAAATGATAAATGCTCCAAAATAACAAATAACCTCCTTTACTAAAATTAAATACATTATATAAAAATAAAGACCTAATATTTACAAAATATATTTTATAAATTAAAAATTATAACATAATATTAAATATATATTGGTACCGAGGACGGGATTTGAACCCGCAAACCAAAACAGGCACTACCACCTCAAAGTAGCGTGTCTACCAATTCCACCACCTCGGTATTGCTTTTTACGTAAAATTAACATATTTTTTCAAGTAAGATAAACAATTATAGTATAATACTAAGTCAATTATTTTTTAATAGAAGAATGATGTATTTTTATATTCTGTGATTTTACAGGTGCGGATAAGTTCTCCCATTCATTTTTACTTAAAATATTATTACTATTCCAATTGCTTAAGATTAAACTGATTAAAAAAAATAAAGCAGCTAAAATAGAGATAACTTTATTCAATGAACTATTAGAAGTAATCGAATTAAAAATTATATCTGATGTACTTGAGTTAAAAGAAGTTTCTATCCCAGCACCTTTACTTTGCTGAAACATCACTAAAGATATAAAAGTAATAGATATAGTGAAGAAAAATATTAAAAGAGATAAGTACATAACTAAATAATATCCAGAAATAATTATACAGTCTTCATAAATTTATGAAAATAATTCTAACAAACATACTATTTTTCTGCAATATTTATTTAGAAAAGATGATATATAATAAAGTAATTTTAATTGTATCAAATTAAATATTTAATTTGATTTGATCTACAAGACGATTAGCTAATTCAGTGATCTGTTTTTTATCTCTACCTTCTACCATAACGCGAATAAGCGGTTCAGTGCCTGATTTTCTTAATAATACGCGACCACATCCAGATAACTCTTTTTCTGTATCCCTAGTTAAATTTTTTATATCATTTTTTTCTAGAACATCATTATTACTAGGTATATGAACGTTTATTAAAACCTGAGGAAACATGTCTATTCCACTACATAAATCGTGTAAGCTCATTTGATTACGAATCATGGCAGTAAGTACCTGCAAACTAGCAACAATTCCATCACAAGTAGTTGTTTTATCTAGTAAAATTACATGACCAGAATTTTCAGCACCTAGCCTCCATCCTTTTGTATTCATTTTTTCAATAACATAGCGATCACCTACTTTTGCACGTTCAAATGAAATTCCTAATTGCTTCAGTGCAATTTCTAATCCCATATTACTCATTAAAGTACCTACTACTCCACCACGTAGATTACCTTGTCTTAAACCCTCACGTGCGATTATATAAAGAATTTGATCACCATCTACTTTACATCCTAAGTGATCAATCATTGTAATACGATCACCATCACCATCATAAGATAAACCTATATCAGCTTTTTCTGAAAGAACGCGTTGCAACATATAAACATTAGATGTACCACAATCTTGATTTATATTTACACCATTTGGTTTTACAGCGATAGGAATAATCTCAGCGCCTAATTCACTTAACACATTAGGTGCAATATGATAAGTAGACCCATTTGCACAATCAACAACAATTTTTAATCCATTAAGATTTAAATTGCTTGGGAATGTTCCCTTACAAAATTCAATATAGCGACCAGCTGCATCAACAATACGACTTGCTTTACCTAACTGTGATGATTCAACACATGTTATTGGTTTTTCCATCTCTAATTCAATAGATTCTTCTACATAATCAGGTAATTTAGTACCTTTTGAAGAAAAAAACTTAATACCATTATCATTATAAGGATTATGTGATGCAGAAATAACAATACCGGCTTCTGCTCTAAATGTACGAGTTAAATAAGCAATGGCTGGTGTTGGCATTGGACCAGTAAAAGCTGCGGATAAACCGGCAGCAGATAAACCAGATTCTAGTGCTGATTCCAACATATAACCGGAAATACGTGTATCTTTACCTATAATTATTTTTTTTGATCCATGTCTTGTAAGTACTTTTCCTGCTGCCCAACCTAACTTTAAAACAAAATCAGGGGTAATTGGCAATTCTCCCACTTTACCGCGTATCCCATCGGTACCGAAATATTTGAGATTACCCATAATTACATTCCTTTATAGTTTTGTACAATCTTTACTATAGTCATTGCTTCTGCAGTTTCTTTAACATCATGTACTCGAATAATTTGAATACCTTGTAGTGCAGAAACAACTGCACAAGATATACTTCCTATTAAGCAATCTGATGGATTGATTTTCAATAAATTACCAATCATTGATTTGCGTGATATTCCTACTAATAATGGTAAATCAAAATGACGAAATTTGTTTATATTAGCTAATAATTGATAATTTTGATTAATATTTTTCCCGAAACCAAATCCAGGATCAAGAATTATATTATTTTTTTTGATTCCTGCTTGTTCATAACGACTAATTTGATTAGAAAAATAAACATCCACTTCATCAATAATATCTCCAAAATTATATTGATTATAACATAATAACGCAATTGGCTGATGTACGAGACAAACTGGAATATTGGCTAAAGCAGCTACCTTAAGTGCTCTATCTGTATGTAATGAACGAATATCATTAATTATATGAATACCTATTTTTAAAGATTCATACATTACTTCAGGTTTAGATGTATCTACTGAAATCCATACATCAAAATTTTTTTTGATAGCTTCAATTACAGGAATTACACGATCTAGTTCTTCTCCGACATCAACATTATTAGCACCAGGTCTAGTTGATTCTCCACCTACATCAATAATATTAGCTCCAGCATTAATCATATTTTCAACATGAACCAAAGCATTACATAATAAATTATACTTACCTCCATCTGAAAAAGAATCAGGTGTAATATTTAAAATACCCATAATATTAGTATAAGATAAATCTAGACAACAATCTTTAGAAAACAATTGCACAATAATAAAACCTTAGTATAAATAAATTTTCAATAGCTAATTAACTCTTAAAATATATTAATTTATTTCAAACAAAAAATATTATTTATCATTCTTTAATCATTTATCCTATTTTCTATATTCCTTGTATTTTGGAATTTTATATCATTTGATTTTTTCCAACTAGCTGGTGGACGTACTTCACGTCTTGCCATTAAGTCATCTATCTGCAATGCATCAATAGTTTCATATTTCATTAGAGCATCTTTCATTGCATGTAATATGTCTATATTTTCACGTAGGATATATCTAGCACGTTTATAATTGCTATCTATTAAATATTTAATTTCCTGGTCTATAATACGAGCGGTTTCATCAGACATTTGTTTAGCCTTAGCTACTGAACGCCCTAAAAATATTTCACCTTCTTCGTCTGCATATAATAAAGGACCTAATTTTTCAGAAAATCCCCATTGAGTTACCATATTTCTAGCTAAATTAGTAGCTATTTTAATATCATTTGATGCACCTGTAGAAACATATTCCATACCATATATTACTTCTTCAGCTAACCTACCACCATAAAGTGTAGATATTTGACTTTCTAATTTTTTTCTACTTATACTAATTTCATCTCCTTTTGGAAGGAAAAAAGTTACACCAAGAGCACGACCACGAGGAATTATAGTGACTTTATGTACTGGATCATGATCTGGTACTAAACGACCAATAATAGCATGTCCTGCTTCATGATATGCAGTTGATTCTTTTTGAGATTCAGTCATGACTAATGATCTACGTTCTGCACCCATCATGATTTTATCTTTAGCTTTTTCAAATTCAGACATAGATACAACTCTCTGATTTAATCTTGCAGCAAAAAGAGCTGATTCATTAACAAGATTAGCTAAATCTGCACCAGAAAATCCTGGAGTACCACGTGCTATTATAGTAGGATCTACATCAGATGAAAGTGGTATACGACGCATATGAACTTTTAAAATTTGTTCTCTACCGCGTACATCAGGTAATCCTACTACAACTTGCCGATCAAATCTACCAGGACGAAGTAATGCGGGATCAAGAACATCAGGACGATTTGTTGCTGCAATAACTATAATACCTTCATTTCCTTCAAAACCATCCATCTCAACTAACATTTGATTTAATGTTTGTTCACGTTCATCGTGACCTCCACCTAAACCTGCACCTCTTTGACGACCTACTGCATCAATTTCGTCAATAAAAATGATGCAAGGCGCTGTTTTTTTTGCTTGTTCAAACATATCTCGAACACGAGAAGCCCCTACTCCTACAAACATTTCTACAAAATCAGAACCTGAAATCGCAAAAAAAGGTACTTTTGCTTCACCAGCAATTGCTTTGGCTAATAAGGTTTTACCAGTACCAGGAGGACCAACCATAAGTATACCTTTTGGAATTTTACCACCTAATTTCTGAAAACGTCCTGGTTCACGTAAATAGTCAACTAATTCACTAACTTCTTCTTTTGCTTCATCACAACCGGCAACATCATCAAAAGTAGTTTTTACCTGATCTTCGGTTAACATACGTGCTTTACTTTTACCAAATGACATTGCACCTCTACCACCACCTTGTATTTGGCGCATGAAAAAAACCCAAACTCCTATTAGTAGTATCATTGGAAACCAAGATATAAATATCGAAGCTAATAAGCTTGGTTCTTCTGGAGGAGAACCTGAAACTTTAATATTCTTGGTAAGTAAATTATCAAGTAATCTAGAATCATTAACAGGGATATATGTTACATATTTCTTATGATTTTTTTTAACAATATTAATTTCACGCCCATTGATGTGAACTTCA
Source organism: Candidatus Pantoea edessiphila (assembly GCF_002933315.1). GTDB lineage: Bacteria > Pseudomonadota > Gammaproteobacteria > Enterobacterales > Enterobacteriaceae > Pantoea_C. Next base: position 31,059 of record NZ_PDKT01000002.1, on the reverse strand, counting down.
CGGACTTGGTTTTGATTAACTTCCGATAAGAAAGTTGAATAATCGATTTTATGACCCGTTAAATCATTTGGCCCATAACTTTGAAATACAGACATCAACACGATCGCGATGACTAACCAAAGAACTAGGTTTTTCACCATATCACTCAAAGGATTAACCTCATATTACAACAATGTTAACAGATATAGTAGGTTATCATATCCTTTTATACCTATAGAATCGCAGTTGATATTACCTACTTATGCATAAATTTATATTTTTGCTTAACTAATTAAAATGTAATTGATATACATCTTAATATGTTTTGATTCTTTATATTAACTTTTTTCAAATTAAGCAAATGAGCTATATTTATAGTTTTCAGTTAGCATAATATTTTTAAATAATTTTTCTTATTATTAAACTGTTTTTACTTAAATAATCCTAAAATTAAATATTAATAAAATAATCTTCAATAAAAAAATATACTTGTTTTATTAGTAGTAATCATAATAAAAATTTATTATATAAATTATCAAATTTTTTTTAAATAGTGCTGTTTATCACAGTTACTACCATGATAGATAAAAAATTAAGTTTTATGTACAGTTTTTACATTTAATTTTTATAAAAATTTAGTTTTATTAAACTATTTAAATACTGAACTATTTAATATAGTATAAAAATTTTAAGATTATTAATTTATTTCAACTACCAATTTTTTATTAAGATCATAAAATCGAAATGGCGATAGAACCATACATTTTCAATCCCTTATGTAGAAAAAATTAAAACTAATTTAAATTTTTAAGTACATTTATAATAAATTTTATTAAATAATTGTAAATTAAAATAAATAAAATACATTTTATAATCTATTAATATTAAAAAAATCACATAATTTTACTTATTTAAAGTATCTTACTTAGAAAAACAAAAGAATAAATTAATTATTCAAAAAGGCTGCATTATTGCAGCCTTTTTGTAATGTCTTACATTAATTTTCATTTTTTTTAAAAAATTAATGTTTAAAGATATTCAACATCTAAAATTTTATATTTTACATCACCACCTGGAGTTTTAATCATTGTAGTTTCATTAGATTTTTTGCTAATTAAACCACGTGCCATAGGTGAATTTATAGATATTAAGTTTTTTTTGAAATCAGCTTCATCATCACCTACAATCTTATATGTAAATTTTTCATCTGTACTAAGATTCAGTACACTTACTGTTGCACCGAAAATAACACGTCCAGTTTTTGGTAATTGTGTTATATCAATTACCTGAGCATTAGATAATTTTATTTGAATTTCTTTAATACGACTTTCACAAAATTCTTGCTCCTCACGAGCAGCATGATATTCCGCATTTTCTTTTAAATCTCCGTACTCACGTGCTTCAGCGATAGAAGCGATTATTCGTGGACGTTTTATTGTTTTAAGTTTATTCAATTCTTCTCTTAATTTTTCAACACCGTTTAAAGTCATTGGAATTTGATTCATTTAATAATTTCCCCATCTTTTCATCTATATCAATTATTTCTCCTGATCAGTAGTTATTGAAGTAATTTTTAAGAGCATATTACGTCTCCTTTAAATTGAGCGTTATAAATAACAAAAAATCATTTTCTAGAACAATTATAAATCATGTTAATTAAAAAATGATTTCTTTAAAATAAATTGAAAAAATATTTTAAAAAAAGTAATATAATTTTTAGAATTTATGATATTTAAAATTACATTGATATTTTGTAAAAGTTGAATATTATAAGTATAAGTATTGTTTTTTAATTAATCTTTAATTTAGCATTATACACTAAAATTATTCTTATTATTATATATCGTATAGTCAAAGATCGCACTACCAAAAAAGAACTATTAATCAGAAGATGATATTGTTAAATTATTTTGAAATCATTAAATAAATTCAGAACATATTGATTTATTAAGTTAAAATGTTTTCAAATTTATTTTTAATATGATATGATCGTAAGCTATTTACCACTAAATAGATACTAGTGGTGTAGAGATAAAGTTAATATATTTTAATTTTATATTAATTAAAGTAATATAAAATGCACAAATAAAAATATTGTTCAATATTCAAATAATATAAGTTATAATTTATTTAGTTTTTTAGATCCTTTTAATAATTTAGGTTAATAAATTTCATTAAATCTTGACACATTTCGTTAATTCCTGTTTTATTAAAATTAGAAATTAAATAATATCTATCTTGCCATTTTAAAGATTGAATAATAGTCTTAATATTTAGATTCATTTTTGTTGTTTCTATTAAATCAATTTTATTGAATACTAGCCAACGTGGTTTTTGAAATAAGTTTTCATTGTATTTTTTCAGTTCATTTATTACAATATTTATATCCTTAATTAAATTACTTGGATTGTTAATATTTGTAATATCTACTAAATGTACTAACAATCTACAACGCTGTATATGTTTTAAAAAATTTATTCCTAAACCAATTCCCTGCGCAGCGCCTTCTACTAATCCTGGAATATCAGCGACAACAAAACGTTTATTATCTACGTTAACTACTCCTAAAGTAGGTATCAAAGTAGTAAATGGATAGCTTGCTACTTTTGGTTTTGCGGCAGAAATATTACGAATCAATGTTGATTTACCAGCATTTGGTAAGCCAATTATTCCAACATCAGCTAATAACATTAATTTAAGATACAAATTATGTCTTTCTCCTTTAGAACCAATAGTCCTTTGGTAAGGAGAGCGATTAACAGAAGATTTAAAACGGGCATTACCTAAACCATGCCAACCGCCTTTACTAATCTTTGATATTTGATCGTGATATATCATATCTTCTAAAATTTCTTTGGTATCATAATCAATAACACTAGTACCTATCGGTACTTTGATTATTAAATCTCTTCCTTTTCTTCCACGACAATTACTACTACTACCATTTTTTCCATTTTCAGCATAAAAAGTTTTTTTAAAACAAAAATCACTTAATGTATTTAGGTTTGCATCGGCTATAAGATAAACATTACCTCCATCGCCTCCATCACCTCCATCAGGTCCTCCTTTTGGTATATATTTTTCACGTCGAAAGCTAACGCAACCATCACCTCCATTACCTGCAATGACTAAAATGATTGCTTCATCAATAAACTTCATAATATATTTCTACCATGTAACTATTTTCTATTTTTAGATAGCGTATAACTAAAACCAATAAAAAAGTAAATTTAATTAATTGAATATAAATATTTTATTGATTAATAACGCTAACGTATTTGCGATTTTTTGCGCCTTTATCTTCAAATTTAATAACTCCATTTACCAAAGCAAATAAGGTATGATCTCGACCACACCCTACGTTGTTACCAGCATGAAATTTAGTTCCTCGTTGTCTGATAATTATATTACCTGCTAAAACAAATTCTCCACCAAAACGTTTAATCCCTAATCTTTTTGAATGCGAATCCCGTCCATTTCTGGATGATCCGCCAGCTTTTTTATGTGCCAATTTTTATATCCTTTAAATATTAATATTTATAATTTTCACATCGGTAAACCACTGACGATGTCCTTGTTTTCTTCTATAATGTTTACGACGATGAAATTTAATTATTTTAATTTTTTTATCCCGTCCATGAGCAATAATTTCTCCTTTAATATTGCTGTTTAAGATAAATGGTGTACCAATTTTTAAGTATTCACCTTTTGAAATCATTAAAATATCATTAAATTGAATAAAATTTCCAGTTTCAAGATCTAACTTTTCCAATCGAATGATTTTACCTTCAATTGCTTTGTATTGTTTACCACCACTTTGAAAAACAGCATACATATAAATTTCACCTTTAATTATTTAATCAGATAACTTAGAATATTGATGTTCGATAAAAAATTAAATTTTACACAAACAATCAGATTAAAACAATATTATAATTAAACAATCTTTAAAAAATAAATTAAACATAATATTAACAATAATTTTGGTATACCATATTATTTGCATAACATTTAATTGATGAGAAAAATGAATTTAAAACAAATTAACAAACTTATTGAAAAAGATATGATTGATGTTAATAAAATTATTACTAATCAATTAACATCAAATATTTCGCTTATAAATCAATTGGGATCTTATATAATTAATAGTGGAGGTAAACGTATACGTCCTATGATAGCAGTACTATCAGCACGTTCTATTGGATATAAAGGTAAATTACATATAACTAATGCATCATTGATAGAATTTATTCATACAGCTACGTTACTTCATGATGATGTAGTTGATGAATCGTATATGCGTCGTGGAAAAGTTACAGCTAATATAGAATTTGGTAATTCATTTAGCGTATTAGTGGGAGATTTTATTTATACTAAAGCTTTTCAAATGATGGCTAGTATAGGTTCAATAGAGATCATATCTTTAATATCTAAAGCAATAAATCTAATAATTGAAGGAGAAGTTCTACAATTAATTAATTGTAGAAATATAGACATTTCTGAAGAAGACTATATAAACATCATTTATAAAAAAACAGGTTGTTTATTTGAAGTTACAGCACAAACTTCTGCTATTATTGCAAATGCTAATCCAGTACAAGAAAAAGCCCTAAAAAATTATGGGCTTCATTTGGGCATTGCCTTTCAGTTAATTGATGATATTTTAGATTATAACTCAAACGATCAAGAACTAGGAAAAAACACAGGTAATGATTTAAAGGAAGGTAAAATTACATTACCTCTGTTGCATGCAATTACGTATAGTTCTTTAGAACAAAAAAAAATCATATACGATGCAATTAAACATGGTAATAATCTTCATCTAATGAAACCAATTTTAGAAATAATGAAACAACATGGTTCACTAGAGTGGACTCTCAAAAGAGCAGAAAAAGAAATAAAAAAAGCAATTAATGCAATAAAAATACTACCTAATAATCCATGGAATGTCGCTTTGCAGTCAATTGCAAATCTTTCATTAAAAAGATATCAATAAAATTTAATTGTATTTAATCAAGATGATAAATGTAAACAATTACTGTATACGTTCTATCATAGCTCCTATAGAAACTAATTTTGTTTCTATTTGATCATAACCACGATCTACGTGATGAATTTGGTTTATTATTGTAGTGCCCTCTGCAATACAACCTGCCAGAACTAAACTTGCTGAAGATCTTAAATCAGTTGCTGTTACTGAAGTTCCTGATAATTTTTTAACTCCTTTACAAATAACAATATTATTTTTTATTTTAGCGTTTGCACCCATACGTATTAGTTCTGGAATATGCATAAATCTGTTTTCAAATATTGTCTCTTTGATGATACTTTCACCTTCTGCTAAAATATTTAACAAACTAAACTGTGATTGCATATCAGTAGGAAATCCAGGATAAGGTGCAGTACAAATATCAACTGATTTAGGACGTTTACCATGCATATCAAGACTAATCCAATCTTCACCGATTTTAATATCTGCTCCTGTAGCATAAAGTTTTAATAATACGCTATCTAGTAATTTGGGGGATGTATTAAAACAAATTACACTGCCACCTGAAATTGCAGCTGCCACAAGAAATGTACCAGTTTCTATGCGATCAGGTAGAATACGATAAACACCACCTGATAAATTATTTACACCTTCAATTGTAATTTCGTCACTGCCTGCACCATTTATTTTTGCACCAAGAATATTAAGGAAATTAGCTGTATCAATAATTTCTGGTTCTTTTGCTGCATTTTTTATAGTAGTTATACCATTTGCTAATGTGGCTGTAATCATTATGGTAATAGTAGCACCTACGCTTACTGTATCCATAACGATATGTGCACCCTTTAATTCATTATTAACTTTTGCTTCAATATAACCTTTTTCTAAATTTATATTAACACCTAATTTAATCAGTCCATCAATATGTAGATTAATAGGACGCGTACCAATAGCACAACCTCCAGGTAATAAAATATGACCACAACCAAACCGTGCTAATAACGGACCTAAGGCCCAAATTGAAGCACGCATAGTTTTAACTAATTGGCAAAGAGCTTTATAAGTATTAACTGTGCTATTATCAATATAAAGCGAATTATTACGCGTAATTTTTGAACCTAGTTGAATTAGAATTTTTATAGCACTATTAATATCAATTAAATTTGGTATATTCTGAATTTCAACAGGTTCTTTGGTAAGTAAACTAGCAAATAAAATAGGCAATGCTGAATTTTTTGCGCCAGAAATAGATATTTTGCCATTTAAGTGCATTGGTCCTTGTATGCGAAATTTTTCCATTGATAATATACCTGATGTTAGTATCATATATTATAATAGTACTTGCTAGTATAAATTAAAAATTATTTAGTTCTTTATTATGTCGCCATTCTTCTGGAGTATAAGTTTTTATAGAAACGGCATGGATCGTATTATCTAAAATATATTTAGCTAATGGTTTATAAATTAATTGTTGCTTTTGAATATAATTAAGTTTATTAAAAATTTTGCCAACAGCTATTATTTTAAAGTATTTGCTATTATCGATTTCTACACGCACCTTTTCCAAAGGTACAGATTTTATTAGTAATGTCTCAATATCACTGGCTTTCATTGTTTTAATTTCACTTGGTTTTTTCAAATAAAAATGAATTTTTAATGATTTATAATTAATAAAATACTAATTATATCTAAACAATATTGTATATTTTTGTCAATATGCAATATTTATTAATCTCTCATAAATTTAGTTAGTATTTGATTATTTATTAATATCATTAATAAATAATATAGTATATTTTATACATGAATTTACTTTTACAAATTCATGTAAAAAATTTCAAGAAATATTAATATAATATTTCTTGTTGAAATTTTAAAAACAATAATATAAGATCACTGATTGTTACAGATTATATATTTATATTATATAAATTTTATTTAACATATTAAAATATTTACAATGACGATCTAAATGTAAGAATAATATCAGGTTATATTTTATCAACTAGAGTGTTGATATTTTTATTAATAATTAGTTTTTTATTGTTATTTGTAATAAATATGAGTTTTTACAAAATTTTTCACTTCTTACAATAAAAATAATAATAACATTATTAATGTAGTAATTATTCTATAGTATAAAAAACTTAATGTATTGCTTATTTGGCTATTTTAATAATATGGAAAAAATGAAATTAAATTACACTAATATAGAAACATGTTATGGACCTATAGATATAAACACTATGAATAGGGCAAGTAAAGTAAAATTATTAATATGTGATGTAGATGGTGTTATGTCAGATGGTAAAATATATTTAGGAAATAAAGGAGAAGAACTGAAAGCATTTAACGTTCGTGATGGTTACGGTATTTGTTGCCTTTTAACTGCTGGTTTAGAAGTTGCAGTTATTACTGGACGTAATTGTAAATTAGTAAAAGAACGTTGTAAAACTCTAGGAATTAGTCATGTTTACCATGGTCAATCTGATAAAATGATAGCTTATCGTGATTTATTAGATAAATTATCACTTTTAAGTTACCAAGTATCTTATATTGGAGACGATGTTATTGATTTACCAGTAATGATTGATGTGGGATTAAGTGTAGCTGTGCCAGATGCACATCCATTACTACTGTCTTATGCACATTATATTACAAAGAATACTGGTGGACTTGGTGCTGTACGTGAACTGTGCGATTTAATTTTAATATCGCAAAAAAAATTTGCTTTATAATTAATTTAATAAATAGTAATATTTATTCGTATTTTGATTAATAAAAATATATTAATGCAAATTATGGCAATATTAAAAGCTGAAAATTTAACTAAAACATATCAAGGCCTTAACATAATAGATAATATCAGTTTAAATATACGATCAGGTGAAATAGTTAGATTATTAGGTTCTCATGGTTCGGGAAAAACTACTGTATGCTATATGTTGATGGGAATCACTACTATTGATAAAGGTAAAATTACCATTGATAATCATGATATAGGTGAGTCGTCTTTATATAATCGGACAAGACTAGGAATGGGTTATTTGCCGAAAAACCCATCAATTTTCCGTCAATTAAGTGTTTATGATAATATAATGTCTATACTTCAAATTCGTGAAGATATTAAAGAAGGAGAACATAAGAATTATGCTGCTAAATTAATCAAAAAATTTAAGATAGATTTTTTAAGTAAAAAGATGGGGCATGAATTAATAGGTAGTAACAGGAGAATTGTTGAAATTGCTCGTGCATTAGCTTCAAATCCTAAATTTATTGTAATCGATGAACCATTCGCCAATATTGATATAAATTCTGCAAATCATGTAAAAAAAATTCTCAATTGTGCAATTAATATGGGAATAGGAATATTAATTACTGATAATAATTTTAATGATACTTTAGAATTTTGCAAACGAACTTATACAATTAAAGCGGGTCGTATCGATAATAATATTAGATCATAAAATCATATTCTTTTAAATGAATATTGAGAATATATTACTTTTATTGTACCGGAGGAGAACAGTACATTCTTAGCATATACTAATCAAAATATCAGAATATTATTTTTTATTTGAGTAATCCTGTATAATAACTGTTTTATTAATTATTTAATATGAATGTTTTACTACTCCAATCGATAACATTTATTACTTACTTTAATTTAAAAATTTATTTTATAATACGTAAGTTAGGATGTGTTTTATTACCAAATTTTTTATTAACTTTATCTTCGCTGATTTTTTTAGTATCTTTATTTCCATTTACATGGTATTCATTATCTATTAATGACATTTTAATATCTTTCTGAACATTTAAATTTTTTTCAGATAACAATTCATCATGCGAGTCGAATATAGTACCTATTCCATTTTCACTAGCATATATTGCCAATACTGCCGTTACAGGTACATTAATATAATGTACAACACCATTAAAACGTGCATTAAAGGAAACATACTTATTACCTAAATGTAAATTTTTTATAGCATTCGGTTCAATATTTAATATAATTTGTCCATTAGTAGTATGTACAAGCGGTACTTCAATTTTCGGTACATTTGTATCAACTAATAAATAAGGTGTTAATTGATTATCTAACAACCAATTATAGAAAGCACGTATTAAATAAGGACGAATAGTAGTGATTGCTGAATTGTCCATAATTTAAATCCTAATTTGTGAACACATTTCACGTTCAACTTCAGTTAAAGACGCAATAAAAGAATCACGATTGAAAATTCTTTGCATGTATTCTTGTATCGAGTATATTTCGTTAACATTAATACCTACTAAGGGTAAACGCCATAATAATGGAGCTAAATAGCAATCTACTAAACTAAATTCTTCACTCATAAAAAACGATGTACGAGTGAATAAGGGAGCAATTTCTAGTATTTCTTTACGTAATCTATTGGATGCTATTTGAGATTCATAATTGTTGTTATTTCCTATAGCATTCATAATGCTATACCAATCACGATCAATACGATGCATCATCAGACGGCTTTCTCCACGTGCTATTGGATATACTGGCATTAATGGTGGATGCGGAAACCTTTCATCTAAATATTCCATTATAATACGTGATTCATACAAAGTTAATTCACGATCTATAAGCGTTGGAACAGTACCATATGGATTTAATTTAATAAGATCTATAGGTGGATCATCCATATTAACTTGTTCAATATCTACATTTACACCTTTTTCAGCTAATACAATTCTTACTTGATGGCTAAAAACATCAGTAGGACCAGAAAACAACGTCATTACAGAACGTTTATTAGCAGCTACTGCCATTAAAACCTCCATGATTATCAATAAACTATGATAATTTATCAAAAACTAAAAATTACTTATATAATTTTTAGTTCTAAATAGTTTCTATAAAAATCATATATTTTTATTCAAAATAATTATATGTATTTTTTATTAAATTTTATTTTAAAAATAAAAAACCTGCAGAGCAGGTTTTTTTATGTTTTGATGCTCTTTTTTTAGAAGAACATATTAACTAACGTTTAGAAAATTGTGGACTACGTCTTGCTTTACGTAAACCCACCTTCTTACGTTCAACTTGACGAGCATCACGAGTAATAAAACCTGCTGTACGAAGTTCACTATGTAAAATTTTATCATATTTTACTAAAGCACGACTTATTCCGTGACGAATAGCTCCTGCTTGACCCGAAACACCGCCGCCTTTAACGGTAATGTATAAATCCAATTTGTTAGTTAAATTAACTAAATTTAAAGGTTGTAATACAACCATGTAAGCACTTTTACGACCAAAATATTCTTCTAAGGAACGTTTATTAATTAAAATATTACCATTACCTGGCTTAATAAATACACGTGCAGATGAACTCTTTCGCCGACCAGTTCCATAACTATACTGTTGAACTTCAGTCATTGCCTTATCTCTAATTATTATATTTAAATATCAAGGAATTGCGGTTTTTGTGCTAAGTGTTTATGTTTATTACCTTTGTAAACTTTTAATCTACGGTACATAATGCTTCCTAGCTTATTTTTTGGAAGCATTCCCTTAACTGCTATTTTAATTACACGCTCAGGATAACGAGTCATCATTTCTTCAAAAGTAGCCTGCTTAATACCACCTACGTAACCAGTATGACGATAGTAAATTTTACTAGAACGTTTATTACCAGTTATTAAAATTTTGTCAGCATTTAAAACAATAATACAATCCCCGTTGTCAACATGTGGAGTATATTCTACTTTATGTTTTCCCTTTAGACGACAAGCTATTTCAGTTGCTAAGCGACCTAAAATTTTTCCAGATGCATCAATAAAATAACTATCATGTTTAATAGTTTTTTGCTTAGCTATAAAAGTTTTCATTAAAAAACTTACCTAAAATATAGATTAGATATTTGTAAGACGCTAATTATTTATATAAAATATTAGGCTTCACGTTGAGTAGTTATTATATTACTTCAATATATCAGTACTATAATAGTTGATAATTGATTAACATGTAATTATAAAGAATTAATACATAAAAATCGAATTTTATTTTTCAGTAAAACCAAATTTTTGTGATTTAAAATATTTTTCGCTTTGCATTTCTTGCAAACGAGATAAACATCTTTTATATTCAAATTTCAATTTTGTGCCCTGATAAATTTGGTGCTTGTTAGTTTCTGCAGATACTAACAATTTGATATTGTTCTCGTATAATTCATCAACTAGTGATAAAAATCTTCTTGCTTCATTCTCATTATTATACATCATAATTGGAATGTTATGAACCAGTATACTGTGAAAAAGACGAGATAATTTAGCATAATCATTTTGATTTCTTTCAGTAGCACAAATAGATTGAAAATCGATTGATAACACTCCATTATTAGAACCAAGTATTTCTATATTACGATAATTGATTCTTAAAATTGAACTTTTTTTAAGTTTATTACCGGATAAAATATAAAACATACTATGCATATAATTGTATGTTTCATTATTCAAGGGAAATTTCCATAAACAAATAGAATTAAAATGAATATTTCTATAGTCTATTCCAGAATTCATGTGTATTACATCACATTTTTCTTTAATTTTTTTGATTACTACTAAAAAATTATTGTTTAACATTTTATGATATAATTCATTTGGAGGTACATTAGATGTGATTATTAATATGATATCATTCTCAAAAAATTTCATAATTAATGTGCTAATTAATACAGCATCACTAATGTCTAATATATATAATTCGTCTAAAAATAAAATATCTGTATTCAATTTAAATTGATTAGCTATTATTAATAACGGATTGTCCTGGCCTTGTAATATCTTTAATTTTTTATGAACATATATTAGAAAAGCATGTATATGAAAACGTAGTTTACGATTTTTAGGAATAGACTGAAAAAATAAATTTATTATCCAAGTTTTTCCACATCCTGGATTACCCCATAGATAAATTCCTCTTATTTTTTTTTTAGATACATCATGTAACATGAATTTTGGTAAAAATTTTAATAGATTTTTTAAAATAGAGTTTTTATTTTTTTGATAATTCGATAAATTTTTATATAGTTTGTTTAATAATTTTATTGTTTTATATTGAATATTATCAAATTTGAAATTATTTTTTAATATTTCTTTTTTGTATAGAATAATTAGAGGTGAAAGTTGCATTTTTTTCCTAAAAATTTTTAAAATGTTTTGTTAGAAATATTTTTTATAAAACTAATAAATTAAAAAATAATTTTACTAAACAGTAAATCTAATTTGTTTCTTAATTTTTATAAATTTTATATTGATATATTATTAATAATATAAAAATGTAAATAATAAGAAATAAAACATTATATCATTAAAAATGAATAATTATTAAGATATAAAATTATTAATTTATTAAATAATAATTGAAATAAATTTTACTAACAGATATTTATCGAAATAATTTATTACTAAATGTTAAGTATAGTAAGATCATTTTCCTTCTTAATAAAATTAAGTAATAAATATTTTTAAATAAAAAGTGATTATATATATTACTGATATTTTGAATATCAAAGCTAGTTATCTAAACTTTTATATATAGCAATCTAATTTAAAAAATTAAATTTTGTCTTCCACTTTACGTTACAGCAAGAGAGCGTTGTAGAAATGAAAAAGCAAACGCGATTGTTTAATTTATTGTTTTTAACTATCTGGTTTAATCTTATTATTGTTTTAAACGCAATAGCTGCTTTGCCAATAACAAAACAAAGTAATATCACACCTAGTTTGGCTCCAATGTTAGAAAAAACATTATCTGCAGTAGTAAGTGTTTATGTTGAAGGAAATGATATTTCTTCACAGGGAAAAGATATATTTGAATCATCAAAAATAGTTACAAACATAATAAAGACTAATAATCATATTCAATCATTTGAAGGATTGGGATCTGGAGTTATTATAAATTCAACTAAAGGATATATATTAACCAATAATCATGTTATAAATGGAGCACATAAAATTTACATTAAATTAAGAGATGACAGGGAATATACTGCTCAATTAATTGGATGTGACCAAACAACCGATATAGCACTGATTAAAATCAATGGACCAAAAAATCTTGCTCAAATAAAAATAGCAAATTCTGATACTATTAACGTAGGAGATTTTGTTGTAGCTGTTGGTAGTCCTTTTGGATTAGGCCAAACAGCTACTGCCGGTATTATTTCAGCAATAGGTAGAAATGGTCTTAATATAGAAGGGATAGAAAATTTTATTCAGACAGATGCTTCAATTAATAGAGGCAGTTCTGGAGGTGCATTAATTAATTTAAATGGTGAACTAATTGGTATAAATACTGCTATATTAGCATCAAATGGTGGAAATATAGGAATTGGTTTTGCGATACCAAGTAATATGGCAATAAGTTTTGCCAAACAATTAATAAAATACGGTAAAATCAAAAGAGGTCAATTAGGAGTTAAATGTAATGAAATAACTTCTGATATGATGAATTCCTTTAATTTAAAAAATCAATTTGGTGTATTGGTTTCAGAGATATTACCAAATTCAGCTGCACAAAAAGCAGGTATTAAGGTTGGTGATGTAATAGTATCAATAAATGGTAAATCTATAAATCATTGTAGTGAATTACGTATCGCTATTGAAATTACAGAACCTGGGAAAAGTATCAATATAATAATAATGCGTAATGGCAAACCTTTAGAAATAAAGGTTATTATTCAAAATAAAAAATCAAAACCAATTATCAAAAGTACAATTCCATTATTACAAGGTGTACTTCTTGTTAATGGAACAACAAAAAGTGGCGATAAAGGTATAAAAATTAAAAATATAGAAAAAGATACAATGGCCTATAAATTAGGATTAAGAAAGAATGATGTTATTATAAATATCAATCGTAGACGTACTCGTACAATTCATGATATTATCAAGATAATAGAACGTAGACCTCCTATGTTAATGTTTAATATAATAAGAGAATATGAGAGTATATATTTATTATTGAGATAAATTTTGATATTCAATTTAGCGGATATATATAAATATGTATCCGCTTGAATAATTTAAATAAAAATTATTTCTAACTATTCAATTTTAAATAACAAATTTTTAATATAAATTTAGGTATATAAATAAATTATTTGCTATATGCTAAAAAATTGGTATATTAAAATAATTATTAACAACGATCTATAGGAAAAGTTATAACTTCATGTATTGAATTTGCATTTAATGATAACATTACTAATCTATCAATACCCAATGCAACTCCAGAACATACAGGCATGCCATGTTTAATGGCATCAAGTAGCATATCATTAATTGGATATATCGGTAATTCACTATTGATTCGTTTACGATTATCTTCTTCGAAACGATTAATATGTTCTTGAAAATCAGTTAATTCAAGACAACCATTTGCTAATTCTATACCTTTATAGTATACTTCGAATCTTTCTGATATACGACTATCTGCACTATTGATTTCTGATAATATTGCCTGATTTGCTGGAAAATTATAAACAAAACAAGGTTTTTTTTGTCCAATATTTGGTTCTATACCAATCATAAATAATATCATCAATATACTGTCAATATCTTTTTCAGGAGTTATTAAATGGCTATTACCTAATTTACTTGCAGCTTCAAGAAGTTGATTTTTATTAGTGGAAAGTGGATCTAAATTCAGATGATCAATAAATATATTTTGGTAAGAAATAAAATCTGCACCATTACAACCTAAAATAAATTGTAATAAATTATCTACTTCATCCATTAAACAAAACATATCGCATTTAGGACGGTACCATTCTAGCATAGTAAATTCTGGATTATGATAACGTCCAATCTCTTTGTTACGAAAACTATGTCCTATTTGATAAATGGGTCCACTACCTAATGCTAATAATCTTTTCATATGGTATTCAGGACTAGTTATTAACCAAAATTCTTCTTCATTTAAGGAATTATCAATAAATTTCGTACTGAATGGTACAAGATGAATATCGGTAGTTGTTTTTCTACTTATAATAGGTGTTTCAACTTCTAATACACCATTAATTGAAAAAAAACGTCTTATTTTAGACAGAATCTTTGCTCTTTTAAGTAAATTATCTATCGATATACTAGGTTGCCAATTTGATTGCTTATTCATATTGCATATCTCATTTTAAAAAAGAACAAACTAATTCTTTCAAGTTATTATAATTAAGATTTTTATGTAACTAATTTAACTAAAATTTTATTATTTAATACGAGAAACATATTCTCCTGAACGTGTATTAACTTTAATTATTTCTCCAGTTTTTATGAATAAAGGTACTTTAATTACTGCACCAGTGATTAAAGTGGCTAATTTGCCACCACTAACAACTGTATCTCCTTTTAAACCTGGATCAGTATTAATAATCTTTATTTCAATGAATTTAGGTGGTTGCACGATAATAGGAGTATTATTCCATAGTGTAACAGTGCATTCTAGATTTGTCTGCATCCATTTAATGGATTCACCCATATTTTTTTTATTAATTTGAAAATGTTCAAAATTTTTAGGATGCATAAAATAAAAAAAATCATTGTCATTATATAAATATATTAAGTTGATATCTTTTACATCTGCACATTGAAGTGAATCCGTGGATTTAAAAGTTTTTTCAATGCGAGCTCCTGTTAATAAACGACGCATTTTAACACGTACAAATGCTTGGCCTTTGCCAGGTTTAACAAATTCACTGGATTCTATAGCATATGGTTCATTTTCAAAGATAATTTTTAATCCAATACGAAAATCATTACTAAAATAAGTTAACATTTCAGTCCTCTATTATTAAATTAACACTGGAGAATGTTGAAAATGGGAAATAATATAAATATAAACCAATTATCCAAAAAAGAAGATTGGTTACAACAATTAGCTAATGTTATTACTAAACCTGAAAAATTATTAAATATTTTAGAATTAGATAACAAATATAAAATAGAAAAACTTAATAAATTAAGAACAGTGTTTCCTTTAAGAGTACCAAAATCATTTGTTAACCGAATGAAAAAAAATACAATAAAAGATCCATTGCTTATGCAAGTTTTAATTAATCATAAAGAATTAATTAATACAAGAGGTTATAGTCAAGATCCTTTAAATGAACAAAGCAGTACAATACCTGGTTTATTGCATAAATATAAAAATAGAATTGTGTTATTATTAAAAAATAGTTGTGCTATAAACTGTAGATATTGTTTTCGTCGTTATTTTCCTTATTATAAAAATCAAGGTAATAAAAGAAATTGGCAAATAGCATTAAATTATATTAATTTGCATACTGAAATAAATGAGGTTATTTTTTCGGGTGGAGACCCTTTGATCGCAAAAGACCATGAAATAGAATGGATTATAAAACAATTAGAAACTATATCTCATATAAAACAATTACGAATTCATACTCGTTTTCCAGTAGTAATTCCTGCTCGTGTAACCGACCAATTATGTAAAATTTTCAAAAAAACTAAGTTTAACATATTATTAGTGACACATATTAACCATGCTCAAGAAATCAATGATGAAGTATTTACCATAGTATATAAGCTAAAAAAAGCAGGTGTTACTTTACTCAATCAAAGTGTTTTATTAAAGGGGATAAATGATAGTGTAGAAACGTTGGTTAGGCTTAATAATACTTTATTTGATGTAGGTATATTACCTTATTATTTACACATACTAGATAAAGTGCAAGGTACTGCACATTTTTCAGTAAAAAAAGAAAATATATTACAATTAATTAATGATTTACCTTTACAATTATCTGGATACATGATACCAAAATTAGTTAATGATAATCATAAATTCAAAAAAGTATTAAATAACTTACATATTAAATAATAACTCCCTCTAATCAATTTTTTTTGATTAGAGGGGGGAAAGATAGAATACTTCAATTTATTTAAATGACAATACACAGTCAAAAAAATAGTTACATCATACCACCCATGCCGCCCATGCCACCCATACCACCAGCAGCTCCACCAGCACCACCACCTAAATCAGGAGTATTACTTTTTGGCATATCAGTAACCATACATTCAGTAGTAATCATTAATCCAGCAACTGACGCTGCATATTGAAGTGCAGAACGAGTCACTTTAGTTGGATCTAATATACCGAAATCAATCATATTACCATATTCTTCAGTTTGTGCATTATAGCCATAGTTACCATCACCAGCTTTTACGTTATTTGTAACTACTGACGGTTCTTCTCCAGCATTAGCAACAATTTGACGTAAAGGAGCTTCCATTGCACGTAACGCAACTTTGATTCCAACATTTTGATCTTCATTTTGACCTGTTAAATCAATTAGTTGTACAGCAACACGAACTAATGCTACACCACCACCAGAAACAACACCTTCTTCTACTGCTGCACGAGTTGCATGTAGAGCATCTTCAACTCGAGCTTTTTTCTCTTTCATTTCTACTTCAGTTGCAGCTCCAACTTTTAAAACTGCAACTCCACCTGCTAATTTTGCTACACGTTCTTGTAATTTTTCTTTATCATAATCGGAAGTTGCTTCTTCAATTTGTTGACGAATTTGAGCTACACGTCCTTGAATTTCTTTTTCTTTTCCCATACCATCGATAATTGTAGTTGTATCTTTATTAATAACAACTCGTTTAGCTTGACCTAAATCTTCTAAAACAGTTTTTTCTAGTTCCAAACCAATTTCTTCAGATATTACTGTACCACCAGTTAAAATAGCAATATCTTGTAACATTGCTTTACGACGATCTCCAAAACCAGGTGCTTTAACTGCAGCTACTTTAACAATACCACGCATAGTATTTACTACAAGAGTAGCCAATGCTTCGCCTTCTACATCTTCTGCAATAATTAATAATGATTTACCAGATTTTGCAACCGATTCTAATATAGGTAACATTTCACGAATATTAGAGATCTTTTTATCAGCTAACAAAATAAATGGTGTTTCTAATTCAACAGCTCCAGCTTCAGCTTTATTTATAAAATATGGAGATAAATAACCGCGGTCAAATTGCATACCTTCAACTACATCTAGTTCATCTTGTAATCCATTACCTTCTTCTACAGTGATTACACCTTCTTTACCAACTTTTTCCATAGCTTGAGCTATTAAAGTACCTACACTTTCATCAGAGTTAGCAGATATAGTACCTACTTGAGCGATAGCTTTAGGATCCGAACAAGGTACAGAAAGTTCTTTTAATTTCTCAACTGCTGCAATTACTGCTCTATCAATACCACGTTTTAAATCCATTGGGTTCATGCCTGCTGCTACAGCTTTTAACCCTTCATTTACAATAGATTGAGCTAAAACAGTAGCAGTTGTAGTACCGTCTCCTGCTGCATCATTTGCTTTAGAAGCTACTTCTTTTACCATTTGAGCGCCCATATTTTCAAATTTATCTTCTAATTCAATTTCGCGGGCAACAGAAACTCCATCTTTAGTAATGGCTGGAGCTCCAAAAGATTTATCTAAAATTACGTTACGACCTTTAGGTCCTAAAGTCACTTTTACTGCATCTGCTAATACATTCACGCCACGCAGCATTTTTACACGCGCGTCATTACTGAATTTTACGTCTTTAGCTGCCATTTCAAATATTCCTCAAACTTCGTTATATTCAGTGAACTATGCATAAAAATTAAGGTTTAATTTTTTAACAATTTTCAACAATTGCTAAAATATCACTTTCAGTGATAATTAATACTTCTTCTTCATTAATTTTTTCAGTTTTAGCACCATAACTTTCATTGAATATTACTATATCACCAACCTTTACGTCCAAAGGTTTTACTTGACCACTCTCAAGAATACGACCCCTACCAACAGCCAGTACTTTACCACGAGTGGATTTAGACGCCGCGGAACCAGTTAGCATAATACCACCAGCTGATTTAGCCTCGACTTCTTCACGTTTGACGATAACACGATCGTGTAATGGACGAATTTTCATTTGATAGTTCTCCTTTATGTAAGAAACCTAATCATTTTATTTTGTGAATACCGACTAAATGGCTTAGAGCCTTACTGATAAAATAAATAGGGACATGCACCAATCCTTTCAAGGGGAAACAACAATAAAATTTTTATAAAAACAAAATAACATATTGTTTTAATGAATAATTTAATTTCAATCTGCATAAATTCGTGATAATAAAAAATTATGATATCTATTATAAGATAAATTAATGTTTTTTAAAATCATCACATTGATTGATATATTTGTCGTTTTTCCTTTCAAACTCTCCATCTATAGTAAATCTGTTATTGTTAAAAGTACCACAAATGATTAACCTTTTCATAATTTTTATAATTATAAAATTTTGTATAGGTGGTATTAATAACAATAAGCCAAATAAGTCAGTAAGAAATCCTGGTAATAATAACAAAAAACCACTAATTATCAAAGCAATAATTTTTACTATTTCTTTTGTTGGCACTTCATTATATATTAATTTTTTTTTAATTAATATGAAATTTTTTATACTTTGATTTTTAACAATTAATATACCAATACATGAAGTAAATAATACTAATAAAATAGTTAATGCAATACCAAATATTTTAGATAAACTAATAAATAAAGCAATTTCAATCCACAAAAGTATAAAAAATGTAATTAAGAATAGCCAACGCACTAAATTCTCCTGCAATGTATATTTTTATGTAAAGATACAAAAATCTTTATAAAATACATAAAAATATATTTCTTGGGTTACATCTGCTTATATTAATAAGCTGATTATAATTAATCAGAAGTTATATTTTAATGATTATTAATATAATGAAAGTATACATTAATTAATGTCATAATTATATTAATCAATATTTAAAAAATTGCAAATTACATGTTACAATAAATAAATGCTAGAACAGATTAATATCGTTTTTGACATTTATTTAACAAAAATATATTTTGAAAATAGTTATATTAATTTAGTAATAAAAAATTGAAACTAAAAATGAGTGTAATTATTGTTATTTCTACTATACCAAAACAACAGGCTGATAGAATAGCTAAAAAATTATTAGAATCTAGATTAGCAGCTTGTATTACTCTAATACCAGGAGTAATTTCTTACTATTTTTGGGATAACAAATTACAAAAAACCAATGAATTTCAAATGTTAATTAAATCTGATCAAATTAATCAAGAACGGTTATTAAATTTATTAAGAGAAATTCATCCATATGAATTGCCGGAATTATTAGTTATCCCTATTCAATATGCAGATGAAAAATATAATGTTTGGTTAAAAGAATGTTTAACTAAAATTAAATAAAAAAGCAGAAATCCTATCATTAATAGGGAAATGCATTAAAAAATAGTATTGTTATAATTTTAAATAAAAGTTGACTAATTTTAATCTTTAAGTTCTAATAAGCTATATATTTATTGCCCAGATAGCTCAGTAGGTAGAGCAGGGGACTGAAAATCCCTGTGTCGGTGGTTCAATTCCGCCTCTGGGCATATAAATATTACAACTAGATCTAACTGACAATACTGGTAAAAAATGAAAAGGTATAAAAAATTAATTATAAACAAAATTAGTATCTCTTTTTTACAATTTATTCTTTCACAGGTAAGCTCGAATAACAAATGATTTTATAAAAAATCAACTTATTAAAAAAATGGTTTCAAGATTTTTTAAAAACACATGATATTGAGCTTTAACCAGTGAAATCAAATAAAATTAATATTTTATTTGATAATTAAAATGATATCGAAATGCCTAAATACGGATTATGAGCTAAATACTCAGTTGGTACATAGACATTAGACGGAATTTCGTTGTTTAATACTACATGTCTATACCCTATATCTAAACTTACAGTAGAATTAGGAGAATATTTTATACCCCCATCCATTTCATAATATGGATTGATTGTTTTTGCTTTAAAAACTTGTAATGCATAGTGACATTGACCATATATGCTCCAATGTGAGCTAAGCGCATAACTTGCTTTGCCGCCTAAACCTAAAAATATTAAATACTTATTTGATGATTGTGTATGTAGACCCATAACAGTTTTAACTGATGGAGATATGCGAAGCGAATCAATATCTAAGTTATAACCAACACCAATATCTAACATACCAGTAGTAATGTTAGCAGGATTATATGCAAAGTTACTATTTAAAAATATTCCTGGTGTATTTATTCCAGTTTCTAGTGATAACACACCACTGTCTCTGTGTATATTAACACCAATTTCGCTTGCATGTACTGTCTGAGTTAAGCTGCTGAATATAATTAAACTTAAAGTACTTCCTGTAATAAATCTCTTTAACATAATTTTATTCCTTAAAATAACGGTTGATTATTGATAAAATTAATATTTGTTAGAGTCATAGATAAATAATTTATAAAAATTACAATACTAAAGTTAAAAAATAATTTTTTTAAAAACAATACATTAATAAAAAAGTATTATCTATCACTACTACAATATCAATATAAAAAATTAATAAATTATTGATTGTTCTATTAAAGCTATTTTTACCAAAATCATGTAAAAATTATTTTTATTTTATAAAAATAAGTTTAATGTAATTGGTAATTTCTTAATTGAAAATTATCAAAAATAAATTAACTATAAACTGCAAAAACATTAAAATATATATTAGTACTTAAATATAGCAAAGATAATAGTTAAAACTTAATATCTAGCATATTAAATCTATATTAAAATGGAATATCATCATCAAAATTTATCATTTGTGTATCAGTTTTAGTTTCTTGGTTGTTTTTCTGTAAGCAAGATTCATTATTCATCGTATTGCTATTTACTTGCGGAGACTGATTCCAATTATTACTTTTATTTGCTGCTGAACTGGTAGTAAGATTATGCTGACGATTCCCCAACATCTGCATAGTTCCACCTATATTTACAACTATTTCTGTAGTATAACGTTCTTGAGCATTTTGATCTTGCCACTTTCTAGTACGTAACTGACCTTCTATATATACCTGGGAACCTTTGCGCAAGTATTCGCTTGCTACTTCTGCTAATTTGCCAAAAATAACCACACGATGCCATTCAGTAATTTCTTTAACTTCAGATGTGTTTTTATCACGCCAACTTTCTGAAGTAGCTAATGTAATGTTAGCTACAGCATGACCATTTGGCATATAACGTACTTCTGGATCTTGGCCTAAGTTACCTATTAAGATTACTTTATTAATACCTCTAGCCATATTTTTATCTCTTGTTTAAAAGGTAATTTTTATTATATAATAAGAACATATTTTAAAAAATATTTTTTATATTTTAAAAACTTCATTGTAATATAAAAAAATTAAATATCAATATCATCATGATAGTATCATAAAATATGATACCAATTAATTTATCTAAATTTAGATATATAGTTAATTCAGAAGATCACTAAATATTAAAAATATAAACATTCATAAATACAAATTATGAACATAATCAATTTTTAATTTAATAAAACATAGATAAAACAATTCGAATATTTAATTATCAATAAACATTTTTTAATGCGTAATAATGTATTTTTATATTAATTTTTTAAAAAATGTATAAAATTAAATATCGTAATAAGTACCTACATAATTATCAAAACGTGACCATTTACCATTAAATGTTAAATATATAGTACCAATTGGGCCGTTTCTTTGTTTACCTAAAATAATTTCTGCAACACCTTTTAGATCACTATTGTCATGATATATTTCATCACGATAAATAAACATTATCAAATCAGCATCCTGTTCAATTGAACCTGATTCACGTAAATCTGAATTCATAGGTCTTTTATTGGCACGTTGTTCAAGAGAACGATTAAGTTGTGATAATGCAATTACTGGGACATTAAGTTCTTTAGCAAGTGATTTTAATGAGCGAGAAATTTCAGCTATTTCTAAATTACGATTATCAGATAAAGAAGGTATACGCATAAGCTGTAAATAGTCTATCATTATTATATTTAGTCCATCATTTTCTCGATAAATACGACGAGCTCTTGCCCTAATTTCAGTAGGTGTTAAACTAGAAGAATCATCTATATAAATATTTTTCTTTTTTAAAAGAATACTTATTGTACTAGAAATTCTTGTCCAATCTTCGTTATCAAGTTGCCCTGTACGAATACGTGTTTGATCAACACGTGATAAAGATGCTAACATACGCAATATTATTTGTTCACTAGGCATTTCCAAACTAAAAATTAAAATTGGTTTATCATATAGCATCGCAATATTTTCGCAAATATTCATAGCGAAAGTAGTTTTACCCATAGATGGACGTGCTGCAACAATAATAAGATCGGAACGTTGCAGTCCGGCTGTTTTATTATTTAAATCTTGATATCCAGTATTTATACCAGTAATACCGTCTTGAGGTTTATTAATTAAAGATTCAATCCTTGAAACTGCAGTTTCAAGGATCTGGCTTATATTTTTAGGACCATCATTTTTATTAAATCTTGTCTCTGCAATTTTAAATATATTTGATTCTACAAAATCAAGTAATTCTTCTATCTTACGTCCTTGTGGATTATAGCTAGCATTGGCAATTTTATTTGCTACTAATATTATTTCGCGTAATATTGCACGTTCTCTTACTATGTCGGCATAAGCAGAAATATTGGCAACACTTGGTGTATTTTTAGATATTTCAGCTAAATATGCAAAACCACCAACTATTTCAAGTTTACCATTGATTTCTAAAGATTCTGATAACGTAATTAAATCAATTGGTTTATTATTTTCTAATAGATACTGCATTTCTAAGAAAATAATCTTGTGAGCAAAATTAAAAAAATCATCAGCAATAACATAGTGAGAAATATTAAACCAACATTCATTGTCTAACATTAATCCACCTAGAATAGATTGCTCTGCTTCTATAGAATGGGGAGGTATTTTTATGTCTTCTAGCTGATAATCTTTCTTTTTGTTGTGATTATTAGTTGTTTTTTTTCCTAACATAATAAGTATATTACCTATCGTTATTGAGAGGAAAGATAAAAATTGTGCTTTTAATATAACTAATACTTTGCCTCGTTAATTAAAATAATTACAAATAACTAACAAAAATCAATTCATTAAATATTTCATTTAAAATTTAATAATAATTGATTAAATTTTAAATGTTAACTGAAAATTTATGATAAAAAACTACGTATTAGTATTTTTGTTAAATCAAAAATTAATAAAAGTATTATAATAAGTGATTTTACTAAAAAATTATGACGAAAATATTTTATAAATTAACTCTATATAAATTTAGAAAAAATTCTATATCTTACTATTTTATTCAATTAAGACATTTAATAATATCAATATTTTGATAAGATCTTTATAAAAATCTTATTAATCAAATTTTATTGTTTTTAACGCTTCTTCAATCATCCAAATACCTGTATCAGATTTATGAATATTGTTACTAAGATAACGACGCCATTTACTAGATCCTGGAATACCTTTAAATAAATATAACATATGTCGTAATATTTTATTAATCTTAATATCATTTTTTAATTCATTGTTAATATAAGGGTACATATTCCTAACTAATAAAATAGGATGTACTTGTTTTTTACAACCAAAAATTTTACTATCAACTTCAGATAATATCCTAGGATTACTATAAATAGCACGTCCAATCATAACACCATCAAGATACTGTAGGTGTATTTGGGCTTCTTCTAATGTCTCGATTCCTCCATTTATTATTATTGTAAAAGAAGGAAAATCTCTTTTAATATTATATACATAAGAATATTTTAAAATGGGTATCTTACGGTTTTTCTTTGGATTATACTTTGAAAGTATTGCTTTTCTTGCATGGAAAATAAAATTACGACAACCACTAATTTTTGATACATTACCTATAAAATCACTTAAAAATGTATAGCTATCTTTTTCATCTACACCAATACGAGTTTTAATAGTTACTGGAATATCTACAACATCATATATTGCCTTAATATTATCTCCTACTAAATTTGCATTAGTCATTAGACATGCCCCAAAATATCCTTTTTGTGCTCGATATGATGGACAACCGATATTAAGATTTATTTCTTTATAGCCATGATGTTGAGCTAATCTAGCGCAGTAAGCTAATTCAGATGAATTACTACCACTTAATTGTAATGCAACTAGATGTTTATCTTCATTAAAATCTAAACAACTATTTTCATTATTGATAATTTTTTTTGTGTTTATCATTTCTGTATATAATAGCGTATATTTACTTAATTGTCGATAAAAATAACGACAATGGCGGTCAGTCCAACCCAGCATAGGTGCTACAGAAAAACGATGATGATAATCATTCATATTTATATAGAATTTCTTTAAAAAAAACAAAAAGGCACATCCTTGTGCCAACTTTTAAAAGTTATATTATTAATTACCAATGACAATCTTTATTGTTATACCAACGACAGTCTTTATTAAGACTTTCCCAAGCACTTACTTCTTTCTCTGCTTCATCTTTAGCACAACCGTAACGTTCTTGAATTTTTCCTATTAGTTGATCTCTTTTGCCTTGAATACACTGACAATCATCGTCTGTTAATTTTCCCCATTTTTCTTTTATTCTACCTTTAAACTGTTTCCAATTACCGCTGATTTTGTCTTTATTCATTTTAAACCTCCAAATCAACTTCAGGTTTAACTTTATCTTATATATTAACACTATTCTATATAAAATAATCGGCATTTAAAGTATTAATTGTATATATTTACAGTTAATTGTAGTTGATAATTTCATGCATTACTGAGTATTGTATATATTAATTTTCAAGATATTGATTAAATTATTAAAAATATTTTTAATTTATATAAAAATAAATTAAAATTAGAAAAATTATTTTGAATAATAACCAGAAAATATAAAAAAAGAACAAATAATTATTGTTTAAGTTATTTAAATAAAAATAAATTTTTAATAAAAAATTTATTTGTTCAACATTGATACTGAGCAATTAAAATTGTACTCATAATTAATAATTATGTAAAATAATAAAAAATTTCAACTAAATATGAAGTTTTAAGATAATATAATTAAAAGATATTTGTTTTATACAATTAATAATATATCATAATATTACTTATTTTTTGTTTATTATAAAATATTGTACGATTTAGCTAAAGTCAACTAACATGATCATAATTAATATGCAATCAATTTTACTTATAAAAGTAATATGTCCATTTTATATCTTTTTTAATTGTTCTTTTAGTAATTAAAAAAGATATAAAATTATAACAAATTTTTATATTTTATTTTTTCTTTAAGAAAATTATTTAATAAATAACCATATTATAAAATGATTATTGTAATTTCCTATTTAAAAATTCTATTATTCATATAATAGTATCAGAGATAAGATCAAATTTTTATTCAAATAGATTACTGTGTAAAATACGTATAATATTTTCTGAATCAATATTGGGAACTACAAAACATACGTTATTTTTACTAGCACCATAACAAATCATACGTATATTAAATGGTTCTAACATCCCAAATATTATCTTGCTTGTACCATAAGATTTAGATAAGTTATTACCAATAATAGTGATAAGCGATAAATTTTTTTCTAAATTAATTTTACAAAAAGAGGAAAACTTAAACAGTAAACTACTACTAACAACATTTAATTGAGAACAGTTATTAACTGTAAGTACTATGCTAGATTCAGAACTAATTAAAATATCTACAGATATATTGTAATGTAGTAATATATCAAATATTTTAGATAAAAAAATTGATTTATTATATTTATTTAAATTTACTAAAGTTAATAAAATTTGTTTTTTGCGTAGAACTAAAGCACGAAACAAAGGTAAATTTTTAGTTTTATTACAAATGTATGTTCCACCTGATTCTGGTTTTTGACTTGAACTGACATACACTGGAATATTACTGCGAAGAGCAGGTAATAAAGTAGAAGGATGTAATACCTTGGCTCCAAAAATTGCCATTTCTGAAGCTTCTTTAAAGGTAATTTCATCTATTCTCTTAGCAGTTGGTACTAAATGTGGATCAGTTGTATAAATACCAGATACATCAGTCCAAATATCTACACGTGTTGCTTGTAATGCTTCACCTAACAAAGCAGCTGTATAATCACTACCACCTCTACCTAAAGTAGTAGTCCTACCATAGTTATCACTACCTATAAAACCTTGAGTAATTATTATTTTCTGATTAATAAGTGGTTTTAAATATTTTATAACTTTCTTCGATAAAATTTTTATATTTGGTTGAGCACAACCAAAATTACTATCTGTGATCATTACTTTACGTATATCAAACCAATCAACATTTGCTTTTTTTTGACGTAAAATTTCAATAAAAATTAACGATGACATTAATTCACCGTAACATACAATTTTATCTTTTAATTCCTTAGAATTTACTTTAGATGTATTTTTGGATAATATATCAATAGTTCTTATCATTTTATTTATCGATTGATGTAAATTTTTAGATTTTTTAAATTGATAGATAATTGAATTTTGAATATTACTAATTTTTTTAATTAAAAAAGATCTTTGAATTTCATCTTTATAACCTTCAGAAAGAGATATTAATATATTAGTTATACTAGCGGAAGCTGATAATACAACTAAACGTGTATCAGAGTTATTTATGACTACATTAGCACTACGAGTCATTGCATTAAAATCTGCAACACTAGTACCTCCAAATTTTGCTACAATCAATTTTTGAGTCATCAGTATAACCTCATTAAATGAACATAAATATATTTTTAGTTAGAAAAATATATATTTACTAATTATAAAAAAATCAACATTATTGTATTTATTTCATGTTACTAGAAACATAACATAAAGTTTTTAATATAAAATATCAGTACATTAATAAATGTTTTTATATAAATTAAAATTTTTTAAACTAGATAAAAAATAATATCAATTAATATCATATGAATAATTATTATTTCTTTATTCTGTAATATTTCACAGATTTTTTTACTAAATTTATAAAATAATAAAAATTATATTATTTAATTATCTTCAATTTTTTTAGAATTAAAATAGAATCAATATCATAATATTAATCAATAAACAAAAGAGTAATCTATGTATAATATTAATCCAGTAAACACTATATCTTGGAAGGAATTAAAAGAACATTTTAAACAAATCAAATCAGTAAGTATTGCTGATTTATTTGCTAGAGATCCTAATAGATTTAATAAATTTTCTGTTCTTTTTGATAATCAAATTTTAATAGATTTTTCAAAAAATATTCTTACTCAAGAAACTATAAATAAATTAAAAGCTCTAGCGATAGAAACTAATCTTAAAAATAATATTAATTCAATGTTTTCTGGTGAAAAAATAAATGCAACTGAAAACAGAGCTGTATTACATATTGCTTTAAGAAACCGTACTAATCAACCCATCATATTAGATGGACAAGATATAATGCCTAAAATAAATAAAGTACTTAATAAAATGAAATATTTTTCTGATAAAGTTATTAATGGTTATTGGGTAGGTTTTACAGAAAAAACAATTAAAGATGTGGTAAATATTGGAATAGGTGGTTCAAATTTAGGACCATTGATGGTAACTGAAGCATTACGTCCCTATAAAAATCATTTAAATATGCACTTTGTCTCTAATATTGATGGTTCACATATAACTAAAATACTAGAAAATTTAAATCCCGAAACAACATTATTTTTGATAGCATCTAAAACATTTAATACTCAAGAAACTTTAACTAATGCTTATACTGCACGTAATTGGTTTCTAAAAAAAACAAAAAACAAAGGTAATATATCAAAACATTTTATTGCTTTATCTAGTAATTCACAAGCAGTAAAAGAATTTGGAATTGATGTTAATAATATGTTTGAATTTTGGGATTGGGTTGGAGGTAGATATTCATTGTGGTCATCAATTGGATTACCAATTGTTCTTTCTATAGGATTTAGCAATTTTGAACAACTGCTAAATGGTGCACATGCAATGGATAAACATTTTTTAAAAACACGCATAGAACATAATTTACCTATATTAATGGCATTAATTGGAATTTGGTATAATAATTTTTTTGGTTGTGAAACTGAAGCTATTTTACCTTATGATCAAAATATGCATTATTTTGTTGATTATTGTCAACAATTAAGTATGGAATCCAATGGAAAACAAATAGATAGATTAGGGAATAACACACATTATCAAACAGGATCGATAATTTGGGGATCATCTGGTAGTGATGGTCAGCATTCATTTTATCAATTAATACATCAAGGTACTAAATTAATTCCGTGTGATTTTATTGCACCAGTAATTCATCATCATCCATTAGAAAATCATCATTTAAAACTTCTTTCTCATTTTTTTGCACAGACTAAAATATTAGCTTTTGGTAAATCTATTGACAAAATAAAAAAAGAAATTAATAATAAAATTGAAAATATTCAAAATAAAACCATACCATTCCAGATACTCACAGGTAATCGTCCTACCAATTCTATATTAATTCGCAAAATTAACCCATTTAATCTTGGTGCTTTGATAGCTCTTTATGAACATAAAATTTTTAGTCAAGGTTCAATATTAAATATTTTTAGTTTCGACCAATGGGGAGTAGAGTCAGGAAAAAAATTAGCAAATAATATTTTAATAGAATTAAAAAATAAAAATAAAACTGAAAAATACGATAGTTCTACTAATTCTTTAATTAATAGATATAAATTTTGGCTATCGACAAAATAATGATATAGCAAAATATAAAAACATCATTAATGCAAATTTTTATTCACATTACAACATAAAGATAATAAAATATTTTCATGTATTTATATAAAGTCAGTTAAACGGTATTTTTTGATACACATAGTAATTAAGCCAATTAGAAAACAATAAATTTCCATGACTTTTCCAAGAAATAGTTGGTAACAGTGTAGGATCGTTTTCTGGATAATAATTATAAGGTACTTGAGTATTAATATCAAGATCAACATCTCGATGATATTCATTAGAAAGTGTAAGTAAATCGTATTCGGGATGACCAGTAACAAACACCAAACGTTTATCTATACTAGACATAATATACGCATCAGAAGATAATTCTACCTTAGCATGTAATTCCAAATCAGTGTAGTTTTGAATTAATTGTATAGAAAAATCTGCGTAACGTGAATGAGGAGCAAAAAAATTGATATCAAAACCACGTGTTAATAAAGAATTAGACTTTAAAAGTTTATGATTAAAAATACCAAATAACTTATTACTTCTTATCTGTTTAGGAATGCCATATAAAATATTTAATGCAGCTTGTACTGCCCAACATATCAATAGAGTTGACGTAACATGTTCTTTTGCCCAAAATAATATTTTCCTGATTTGTGGCCAATATGAAACATCATGAAAATCAATTAATCCTAAAGGTGCTCCAGTTATTATTAAACCATCAAAATAATCATTATAAATATGATCTAATTCACAGTAAAAATTGTTAATATGATCTTTCGACGTATTTTTAGATTTATGACTATTAACGCGTATTAACTTAATATCAGTTTGTAGTGGAAAATTGGATATCAAACGTAGTAACTGATTCTCAGTATCAATTTTTCTTGGCATTAAATTAAGTATCAATAATTTCAATGGACGAATTTCTTCTATCCTTACATATGATGAAGTTATTACAAAAATATTTTCACTACGTAATAATTTTACAGCTGGTAAACAATGAGGGACGTTAATTGGCATAAAACACTTATAGTTTAAAAATAAATATAGGGAATACTAAAATAAACCGAATGTTGGCGGAACGGACGGGACTTGAACCCGCGACCCCCTGCGTGACAGGCAGGTATTCTAACCAACTGAACTACCGCTCCACTTAAACAAATCATTATTATAATAAGTCAAAACATCTAAACAAACAATAACATATTATCAGACAATTTATGTAGATACTACGTAGAAAAGTATTTTATAAATATAAGGAGGTGATCCAACCGCAGGTTCCCCTACGGTTACCTTGTTACGACTTCACCCCAGTCATGAATCA
>NZ_PDKT01000001.1 GCF_002933315.1 Candidatus Pantoea edessiphila | reverse complement strand
CACCTGAAACCATGCCGAACTCAGAAGTGAAATGTCGTAGTGCCGATGGTAGTGTGGAGTTTCTCCATGTGAGAGTAGGAAACTGCCAGGCATTAATTATCTAATACATTAGTTTTGTTTGAAATTTTTATTAAGATAATTGTATATTTAATTAAGATGATTTGAATAATGTCTAATAAACATTGCTCTTTAAAAGTAAATAATACTCTAGGGCTTGATATTGGTACCCGATTTCTTATCGTCGCAAAAAATAAAGAAACTATTTTAGAAGCATGGAAGTTTAGTAAATTTCTTAAATTACCATTTCTAATTCTAGGAGAAGCAAGTAATGTTTTATTTCTTGAAGATTTTGATGGTATTATTGTTCTTAATAGAATTAAGGGTATAAAAGTTTATGAAGATACTAGAACATGGAAATTACACATAGGAGCTGGAGAAAATTGGCATGAATTAGTACAAAATATGTTGACAAAAGGAATTTTTGGATTAGAAAATTTAGCTTGGATTCCTGGAACAGTAGGATCAGTTCCAATTCAGAATATTGGAGCTTATGGAGTTGAATTAAAGGATGTATGTAATTATGTAGATGTGATGCATTTAAATAATGGCAAGATCAAAAGAATTTATAGTAATGAATGTAATTTTTCTTATCGTGATAGTATTTTTAAAAATAAATATTGGACTAATTTTGTAATTATTTCTGTAGGTTTTTCATTAGAAAAAAAATGGAAACCAGTATTAACATATAATGATTTAAAATATTTAAATCCGGTTACTGCTTGGGATATTTTTAATGAAATTTTTCTTATACGTAACCGCAAAATACCTGATCCTAAAATTATAGGTAATGTTGGTAGTTTTTTTAAAAATCCTATAGTTACTCAGAAAAAAGCCACTCTACTATTAAAGTATTTCCCTGATATGCCTTTTTATCCTTGCATAAATAATCAAATAAAATTGGCTGCTGCTTGGTTGATTGATCAATGTAACTTAAAGGGATACTATGTTGGAGGTTCAACTATTTATAATAAGCAAGCACTAATATTAATTAATACAGGACAAGCAACTCCACAAGATATTTTATCTCTAGCTAGAGAAATACGTGTAAGAGTGGGTAAAAAATTTGATATATGGCTTGAACCAGAAGTACGCTTTATTAAAGCACAAGGCGAGTGTAACGCAATTGAGATGATTTCATAAACAATGAATATTAAATTAAAATTAATAGATATTTTATCTAATGGCAAAATATATTCTGGAAATAGACTAAGTAAAAATTTAGGTATATCTATATCAAGTTTAAGTAGTAAAATAAATATTTTAAAAAGTTGGGGACTGGATACACATATTACATCTGAGAATGAATATTATTTATTGAATTCCATAAAATTAATAAATGAAAAAGAAATTAAATCAAAACTGGGAAAAGACACTGTTTTATTTATTCCTGTTCTTAATTCTACGAACCAATATCTACTAGATCATATTGATTTTTTAAGATCTGGTGATATTTGTGTTGCTGAACATCAAATAGTTGGAAGAGGACGTCATGGGCGGTGTTGGTATTCTCCTTTTGGTTGTAACGTTTATATGTCTATGTGTTGGAAATTAAAACACAAAAGAAATATTTTGTCAAGTATTGCATTAGTTATCGGAGTATTAGTAGCGGAAACAATTCAATCGTTAGGTGTAAAAAATATATATACAAAATGGCCAAATGATCTTTATATTAATGGAAGTAAATTTGCAGGAATTTTAATTGAAATAAATAAAATAAGATATAATTATACAAAAATTATTATCGGAGTTGGTATTAATATTAGTATGTTAAATAATTTTAAGAATAATCTAAAAATTAATTCTCAATGGATTACTTTAAAAGAAATAGGATACGATATTAATCGAAATGATCTTATAGTGAATTTAACTAAAAATTTTCGTAAATTTTTACCTATTTTTGAAAAAGAGGGATTTAGTCCATTTTTATTACGTTGGAAAAATCTAGATAGTTTTACTAATAAGTATGTTAAATTAATTATTGGTAAAAGAGAACTACATGGTATTTCTCGAGGAATAGATAATAGAGGAGCTTTAATATTAGAAAATAATGGAAAAATTCAATCATGGTTAGGAGGAGAAATATCATTAAGAACTGTATAAAAATTACAATAGCTTAGGTTATTCTGAATATTGTTGGCAATTTTTATAATTTAAAAATGGTTTATTTTTTTACTATTTCCTCAAACTTACTAAATTGATACTGTGATCTTTTGTTTTAGTTAAAATTATATTTGCACGTCTTTTGGTTGGCAAAATGTTTTCTTTAAGATTTAATCCATTAATTTTTTGCCAGAAATTTTTAGCAATTTTTATAGTTTCTTTTTTGGATATATTAATATAATTATGAAAATATGAATTTGAATATGTAAAAGCGTTTTCGCGAAATTTCAAAAAACGACTAATATACCAATTCTTTAACAATGCCTCAACCGCATCAACATAAATAGAGCAATTAATGAAATCAGAAATAAATATCTGACTACCAAATGAATATTTTGGTGTACTTTGTAATAAATTTAATCCTTCAATAATTAAAATGTCTGGTTGTTTAATAATTTTATTTTTTTTAGGAACTATGTCATAAATAATATGTGAGTAGATTGGTGATATAACTTCAACACCTGATTTAAGATCTGAAAGAAATTTAATTAAACGACATACATCATAAGATTGTGGAAATCCTTTTTTTTCCATTAAACCTTTTTTTATAAGTATTTTATTCGGATACAAAAAAGAATCAGTTGTAATTAGTTCTACATTATTCTTAGTATACCATTGCTTTAATAGTACTTGTAATAAATTTGCTATAGTACTCTTACCAACTGCTACACCTCCCGATATACCAATTATATAAGGTATTTTTTTTATTTTGTTACCTAAAAAATTTCCAATAATTTTATGATGATAATTATTTGATTTAATAAAATAATTTAGCAAATATAAAAGCGGTAAATAAATTTCTGTAATTTCATTAATAGATAAACCAGAATTAATATTTTTTAATTTACCAAATTGTTCATTTGATAAATGTAATGGAATTGAATGACCTAAATTAGCCCATTCTTCACGATTAAATACTAAATAAAGATTTGTCATTATAATAATTTTTATTAATAATAAATAGATTTTAAAAAATAAGTATTTTTTAAATTTTAAATGCAAAAATATATAACAAATATGTTAATATTATAATTATCTTTCGTAAAGATACAATTATTTCTGTAAAAAAAAGTAAATTTAAGTTATAATCTTATTTTTAGTTAATTTATGAAATATTATTAACAATAAATAAAATAATTAGTTGCTATAATCTAATTTATTTATTATTGACAGTTTATTACCAAAGCAAGTTATTATAATCTAAAAAATATAAAAATTATATAATAGTGGTTTTGTATAAAATACAAAAAAATTCAATATCTTATATATGATAAATCATTTAATTATACGTAAATCATTTGTTTATTTTTAAAATTTTTGTTGCATCATATAAATAACACTTCTAAAATAAGTACTGTTTAGTGCCGGCTTAGCTCAGTTGGTAGAGCAACTGACTTGTAATCAGTAGGTCACCAGTTCAAATCCGGTAGCCGGCACCGAATATAGGTGGGATTCCCGAGCGGTTAAAGGGAGCAGACTGTAAATCTGCCGTCATAGACTTCGAAGGTTCGAATCCTTCTCCCACCATCATCTATACATATTTTGTTGATGAGCGATTATATTTTTTCATTTAATATTGTTGTGTAGTTTTTTATAATAAAAATTTTAGTTAAGTAAACATGAAGTACATAATTAAATTTCAATTATTTCTAATTTAATTAAAATATTCAATATATGCGGGTATTGTATAATGGTTATTACCTTAGCCTTCCAAGCTAACGATACGGGTTCGATTCCCGTTACCCGCTCCACGTATGCTGATATAGCTCAGTTGGTAGAGCGCGCCCTTGGTAAGGGCGAGGTTCCCCAGTTCAATTCTGGGTATCAGCATCGTTTTTTAAAATTAAAGGTGATTTATGAAAAATTTATATATTACAAATGTAAAATTTCGATTATATTATAAATAATTTTCTGAAATACTATTATTGGTTTTAAATTAACAAATTAATTGATATTGTTACGATGATTGATCATAAATATTATGTTTATATATAAATTAGATTTTAATAATTATATATTTATCAAATAAAATTTATCTAATTTATAAACGTATTTTAATACGTAATAGATTAATAAAATTATGTTATAAAGAATCATTTAGTTAATATACTTTTCCGATCTTTAATGATCTCTAAAAATCAATATGTTATTTCAAGAGTTTTAGAATTATTTTAGCAGGTTGGATATTTATGAGTACTAATAACGAAGCTAAAGTAAGTTTATTTAGCTTAGAAGTAACAAAGTGGGTGGTTATATTAACGTCTTTGCTAACTGCAATTTTATTTAATTATTATTGCAAAAAAATAACATTATATTTGCGTATGATAGCTATAATTACATTAGTTATAATCTCTATCTGTATTTTATTTTCAACAAAAACAGGTAAAAATTTTTCAGCTTTTATACGTGAATCAAAGGCTGAAATAAAAAAAGTTACTTGGCCTACTTATCAAGAAACTTTCCGGATAACTTTAATTGTTATAGCTGTTACTATATTAATGTCATTAATTTTATGGGGATTAGATAATATTCTAGTCCGTTTGGTGTCATTTGTTACTACCCTGAGGTTGTAAAATGTCTGATGTTCCAAAAAAACGTTGGTACGTTGTGCAGGCGTTTTCAGGTTTTGAAGGCCGTGTGGCGCAATCATTGCGTGAACACATTAAATTGTATAATATGGATAGCATGTTTGGGGATATTATGGTTCCCACTGAAGAGGTTGTTGAAATTCGCTGTGGTCAACGTCGAAAAAGTGAAAGGAAATTTTTTCCTGGTTATGTATTAGTCCAAATGGTGATGAACGATGCTACATGGCATTTAGTTCGTAACGTTCCGCGTGTTATGAGTTTTATCGGTGGAACTTCTGATAGACCATCTCCTATTAGTGACAAAGAAGCTTATACTATTATCAACAGACTGCAAGAAATGGGTGATAAACCACGTCCGAAAACAATTTTTGAACCAGGTGAAATCGTTCGAGTAAATGACGGTCCATTCGCTGATTTTAACAGCGTAGTAGAAGAAGTGGATTATGAAAAAAGTCGATTAAAGGTATCTGTTTCAATTTTTGGAAGAGCTACACCAGTAGAACTTGATTTTTCTCAAGTAGAAAAAGGTTGAATTGATTTGCCATAAATATTAGCTGTTAATTTATGTTCACGGATTATATTTAAAAAATAATAATAATGAGGAAGTATATGGCTAAAAAAGTTCAGGCATATGTTAAATTACAAATTGCTGCTGGTATGGCAAATCCTAGTCCACCTGTTGGCCCTGCTTTAGGTCAACAAGGCGTTAATATTATGCAATTTTGTAAAGATTTTAATACTGCAACTGCATCATTAGAAAAAGGTATGCCAACACCTGTTATTATTACAGTATATACTGATCGTACTTTTACCTTTATCACAAAAACTCCTCCAGCTGCAGTTCTTTTAAAAAAAGCTGCAGGTGTTAAATCAGGTTCTAGTAAACCTAACAAAGAAAAAATTGGTACTATTAATCGTATGCAAATTCTCGAGATAGCAAAAATTAAAGCAATAGATATGACAGGATCAAATATAGAAGCAATATCTCGCTCTATTGTAGGAACTGCTATTTCTATAGGATTAGTCATAGAGGATTGATAATGATAAAAGTAAATAAGCGTATGAATAAAATAATTAATGAAGTCGATTTAGCAAAAAAGTATAGTTGTTTAGATTCTATCTCTATGCTAAAAAAATTGGCTACAGCTAAATTTACAGAAAGTATTGATGTTGCCATTAATTTAAGTATTGATCCTAAAAAATCTAATCAAAACGTACGTGGAGCAACTATTTTACCTCACGGTACTGGTCGTCTTTTGCGCATTGCAGTTTTTGCTCAGGGAATACAAGCTGATGAAGCTAAAAAAGAAGGAGCTACACTTGTAGGTATGGAAGATCTTGTTGAGCATATTAAAAAAGGTAATATCAATTTTGATGTTGTTATTGCATCTACTGATGCAATGAATATTGTTGGTCAATTAGGTCAAATTTTAGGTACTAGAGGATTGATGCCAAATCCTAAAATGGGTACCGTAACTTCTAATGTTGCAAAAACTGTTAAAGATATTAAATCTGGTCAAATTCGTTATAAGAATGATAAAAATGGTATTATCCATACTACAATCGGTAAGATTAATTTTGAAGATAATAAATTAAAAGAAAATTTAGAATATCTAATTGCTGATTTAAAAAAAGCAAAGCCTATTCAATCCAAAGGAAATTATATAAAAAAAATTAGTATTTCAAGTACTATGGGTGTTGGAATTCAAATTGATCTGGCTAGTTTGAATATTTAATATATTGAAATTATATCTTGAAATAAGCAATAATTTTACGTAAGATCATGTTTTTAATTTGTAATTAGCAATAATTATTCAATATAAATTAAATATTACCTTGTATATATTAAATTGATAGTATATAAATGTTAGAAATATCAGGAAAATGCATTCTCTTTAATTGAGTAAATTTCGTTATTTTTGTTTATTCAAATTTAATTCAGATAAAAGTTAAATTATTTTCAAAAATCTTCTCCGATTAATTTTAGGAGCGCAAACCGATGCCACTAGGTCTTAAAGATAAAAAAAAGATTGTTACTAAAATTTATGAAATAGCAAAACAATCAATTTCGGCAGTCGTTGCCGACTTCCGTGGTGTTACTGTAGATAAAATAACTGAATTGAGAGAACAAGCTCGTAAATCTGGTGTATATATATATGTAGTTCGTAATACATTACTACATAGGATTGTTAAACATACACAGTTTAAGTGCTTAACAAACACTTTTATTGGTCCAACATTAATTGCGTATTCCATCGAACATCCTGGTATAGCTGCCCGTTTGTTAAGAGATTTTGCAAGGGAAAATATAACATTCAAAATCAAAGCTGCAGCTTTTGAAAATAAATTTATTGATGCAGATAATATTGATCTTTTAGCAGATTTACCTACGTATGAAGAAGCAATAATAAATTTAATGTTTACTATGAAAGAAGCAGCTGCGGGAAAAATAGTTCGTGTTCTGACTGCTATTCATAATGTAAAAAACGTGATTTAAATTCAAATTTTTCTGTTATCTAATAATTTATAAAGTTTTTTGATTTTAGGAACAATTGTAATGTCTATAACTAAAGACCAAATTTTAGAAGCTGTTTCTAATATGTCTGTAATGGAAGTTGTTGATTTAGTTTCTGCTATGGAAGAAAAGTTCGGTGTTTCTTCTAAGGTGATTGTAAATAATAGTCCAACTGAAATCATTGAAGAAAAAACTGAATTCAATGTAATATTAAAATCCATTGGTCCAAATAAAGTAGCCGTAATTAAAGCTGTGCGTGCAACAACTGGATTAGGTTTAAAAGAAGCTAAAGATTTAGTTGAAGCAACTGGTGTAATTAAAGAAGGAATTAATAAAGAAGAAGCAGCAGCTTTAGAAGTGATTTTAAAAGAGGCCGGAGCTGAAGTTGAAGTTAAATAAAATATTTTAGCTTACAGTCTAGCTATAGCAAGGCTGACGGCTGGTGACTTAAAAATCACCAGCCTTTTCTATTGAAATAATTAAATATAAAAATTAATTAGATATATAAGTGAATTTTATAAAATTGCAAGAAATATCTGTAAAAAAAGACCTATAACAGGTCGACCTATCAGCTAGTTGAGGAGCCATAATGGTTTACTCTTATACAGAAAAAAAACGAATCCGTAAGGATTTTGGTAAGCGTCCAAAAGTTTTAGACGTTCCTTACCTTCTCTTTATTCAACTTGACTCATTTCAAAAATTTATTGAACATGATCCAGATGGTCAATATGGCCTAGAAGCTGCTTTCCGTTCTGTATTTCCTATTATAAGTTATGGTGGTAATTCAGAATTACAATATGTTAGCTATCGTTTAGGTGATCCTGTTTTTGATGTAAAAGAATGTCAAATTCGTGGTGCGACTTATTCTGCTCCACTGAGAGTTAAGTTAAGATTAGTAAATTATGAACGTGATTTTTCATCTGAAAACACCGTAAAAAATATTAAAGAACAAGAAGTATATATGGGGGAAATTCCACTTATGACTGAAAATGGTACTTTTATTATTAATGGTACCGAACGTGTTATTGTCTCTCAGTTGCATCGTAGTCCCGGTGTTTTTTTTGATAGTGATAAAGGTAAAACCCATTCTTCAGGAAAAATATTATATAATGCACGTATAATTCCATATAGAGGTTCTTGGATAGATTTTGAATTTGATCCCAAAGATAATCTGTTTATTCGTATTGATCGTAGACGTAAATTACCTTCAACTATTATACTGCGTGCACTAGATTATACTACTGAGGATATTCTAAATATTTTTTTTGAAAAAAATATATTTAATATTTATGATAATAAAATATTAATGAAGTTAATTCCTGAAAGATTGCGTGGTGAAACTGCTACTTTCAATATTGAAATTAACGGAAAGATATATATTGAAAAATCACGTCGTATCACTTCACGTCATATTATTCAATTAGAAAAAAATAATATTCAATACATTGAAGTACCAACTGAATATCTTATAGGAAAAATTTTAGCTAAAAATTATCATGACTACAACACAAATGAAATAATAGCACCAGCTAATGCATATCTTTCATTAGAATTAATAGATAAATTGAAGAAATTAGGTCATAAACAAATTGAAACATTATTTATCAATGACTTAGATCACGGATCTTATATATCTGAAACTTTACGAATTGATCCAACTACTGATAGATTAAGTGCTCTTATTGAAATTTATCGTATGATGAGACCAGGTGAACCACCAACAAGAGAGGCTACAGAAAATCTTTTTGAAAGCTTATTTTTTTCTGAAGAAAGATATGATCTCTCTGCTGTAGGTCGTATGAAATTTAATCGCTCATTAGCAAGAGATCAAATAGAAGGTTCTAGTATTCTTAGTAAAGAAGATATAATTGACGTAATGAAAAAACTAATAAATATTCGTAACGGTAAAGGTGAAATAGATGAT
This sequence comes from Candidatus Pantoea edessiphila, assembly GCF_002933315.1. Lineage (GTDB taxonomy): Bacteria > Pseudomonadota > Gammaproteobacteria > Enterobacterales > Enterobacteriaceae > Pantoea_C. The sequence continues at coordinate 369,577 of NZ_PDKT01000001.1, read as the reverse complement.
ATCGATCATTTAGGAAATCGTCGCATTCGTTCAGTAGGTGAAATGGCTGAAAATCAATTTCGTATTGGTTTAATCCGCGTTGAACGTGCTGTTAGAGAGCGTTTATCATTAGGCGATCTTGATACTTTAATGCCTCAAGATATGATTAATGCTAAACCAATTTCAGCAGCAGTAAAAGAATTTTTTAGTTCTAGTCAGTTATCCCAATTTATGGATCAAAATAATCCATTATCTGAAATTACTCATAAACGTCGTATTTCTGCTCTTGGTCCAGGGGGTTTAACACGTGAAAGAGCTGGTTTTGAAGTAAGAGATGTTCATCCTACACACTATGGTCGTGTCTGTCCCATTGAAACTCCAGAAGGTCCAAATATTGGTTTAATTAATTCTTTATCTGTATATGCAAAAACAAATGAATACGGATTCTTGGAAACACCATATCGTTGTGTTTTTAACGGTGTTGTTTCTGATAAAATTAACTATTTATCTGCTATTGAAGAAGGTAATTATGTTATTGCTCAAGCAAATGCACATTTAGATAATAATGGCAAATTTATAGATGATCTAATTATTTGTCGCAATAAAGGTGAATCTGGCTTATTTAATAAAGAACAAGTTGATTATATGGATGTATCTACTCAACAAATAGTTTCTGTTGGTGCTTCATTAATACCTTTTCTTGAGCATGATGATGCTAATCGTGCTTTAATGGGTGCAAATATGCAACGTCAAGCTGTACCAACTTTACGTGCTGATAAACCATTAGTTGGTACAGGTATGGAACGAGCAGTAGCTGTGGATTCAGGAGTTACAATAGTAGCAAAACGTGGTGGTCTGGTACAATATGTAGATGCTTCTCGCATTGTTGTTAAGGTTAATGATAGAGAAATGCAAAATAATGAAGTTGGAATAGATATTTATAATTTAATTAAATATACTCGTTCTAACCAAAATACATGCATTAATCAAATGCCATGTATTTCTTTAGGTGAACAAATTGATAGAGGAGATGTATTAGCAGATGGTCCATCTACTGATCTTGGTGAATTAGCTTTAGGACAAAACATGCGTGTCGCTTTTATGCCTTGGAACGGTTACAATTTTGAAGATTCTATTTTAGTTTCAGAACGTGTAGTTCAAGAAGATAGATTTACCAGTATTCATATTCAAGAATTATCATGTATGTCACGTGATACTAAATTAGGTCCAGAAGAAGTTACTGCTGATATTCCAAATGTAAGCGAAGCTGCACTTTCTAAATTAGATGAATCTGGTATTGTTTATATTGGAGCAGAAGTAATTGGTGGGGATATTTTAGTAGGGAAAGTAACTCCTAAAGGTGAAACACAACTAACACCTGAAGAAAAATTATTACGTGCTATTTTTGGTGAGAAAGCATCTGATGTAAAAGATTCATCATTAAGGGTACCAAATGGTGTATCTGGTACAGTTATTGATGTACAAATTTTTACTAGAGATGGCATAGAAAAAGATAAGCGTTCTTTAGAAATTGAAGAAATGCAATTGAAACAAGCAAAAAAAGATTTATCTGAAGAAAAGAAAATTTTAGAATCTAGTATTTTTAATCGTATTCAATCAGTATTATTATCCAGTGACATTACAGTTAATGAACTAAATCAAATACCGCGTGAGCATTGGTTAAAAATCAATGTTAATAATCAAACTAAAAAAGAACAATTAAATCAATTAAAACATCAATATGAAGAACTAAAGCAGGAATTTGAGAAAAAAATAGAAGATAAACGTCGTAAAATCACTCAAGGTGATGATCTTGCTCCTGGCATATTGAAAATAGTTAAAGTTTATCTTGCTGTAAAGCGTCAAATTCAACCAGGAGATAAAATGGCAGGGCGCCATGGTAATAAAGGAGTTATCTCAAAAATAAATCCAATAGAAGATATGCCATACGATGAAAATGGAATTCCAGTTGATATTGTATTAAATCCTTTAGGTGTACCATCACGCATGAATATTGGCCAAATTCTTGAAACACATTTAGGTATGGCTGCTAAAGGTATAGGCGATAAAATTAATGCAATGTTAAAGAAAAAAGAAGAAATACTTAAATTACGTAAATTTATGCAACGTGCTTATGATTTAGGTACAGATCTTCGCCAAAAAGTTGATTTAAGCAAATTTAGTGATACAGAAATATTATGTTTAGCTGAAAACCTAAAAAAAGGCATGCCAATTGCAAGTCCTGTTTTTGATGGTGCAAAAGAACATGAAATTAAAGAGTTATTAAAATTAAGTGGATTACCTTTATCTGGTCAAATCACTTTATTTGATGGACGAACTAGCGAGAAATTTGAAAGACAGGTTACTGTTGGATATATGTATATGCTTAAACTTAATCATTTAGTTGATGATAAGATGCATGCTCGTTCAACAGGTTCTTATAGTTTAGTTACTCAACAACCTTTAGGTGGTAAAGCTCAATTTGGTGGTCAAAGATTTGGTGAAATGGAAGTTTGGGCATTAGAAGCTTATGGTGCAGCATATACTTTACAGGAAATGCTTACAGTAAAATCTGATGACGTTAATGGTCGAACTAGAATGTATAAAAACATTGTAGATGGTAACCATAATATGGAACCAGGTATGCCTGAGTCTTTTAATGTATTATTAAAAGAAATTCGATCATTAGGCATAAATATTGATCTCGAGGATGAATAACCTAGGCTTGCAATCTTAAGAAATACAGATTAAAAGTTTTATTGAGTTTAATTTATATTGATGATGGAGTATTTAAACACTCTTAAATCTTACCTTCCCCCAATGAGAATTAATCCGTGAAAGATTTACTTAAGTTCCTAAAAACACAAAATAAAAAAGAAGAATTTGATACCATCAAAATTTCTTTAGCTGCGCCAGATATGATACGTTCCTGGTCTTTTGGTGAAGTAAAAAAACCAGAAACTATTAACTACCGCACTTTTAAACCAGAACGTGATGGTCTTTTTTGTGCTCGTATTTTTGGACCTGTAAAAGATTATGAATGTTTATGTGGTAAATATAAAAGGTTAAAGCACCGAGGTGTAATTTGTGAAAAGTGTGGTGTAGAAGTCACTCAAACTAAAGTTCGTCGTGAACGTATGGGACACATAGAATTAGCATCACCAACAGCGCATATTTGGTTTTTAAAATCCCTACCATCACGTATTGGATTATTGTTAGATATGCCTCTACGTGATATAGAAAGAGTGCTGTATTTCGAGTCTTATGTCGTAGTTGAAGGTGGTATGACAAGTCTTGAAAAAAGACAAATGTTAACTGAAGAACAATATCTTGACGTATTAGAAGAATTTGGTGATGAATTCGATGCAAAAATGGGTGCAGAAGCAATTCAATATTTATTAAAAAATATGGAATTGGAACAAGAATGTGAACAATTACGTGATGAATTAAACGAGACCAATTCTGAAACTAAAAGAAAAAAAATAACTAAAAGAATTAAATTATTAGAATCTTTTATTCAATCTGGCAATAAACCTGAATGGATGATTTTAAGCGTATTACCAGTACTACCACCAGATTTACGTCCCTTAGTACCTTTAGATGGAGGAAGATTTGCAACATCAGATTTAAACGATCTTTATCGTCGTGTTATTAATCGTAATAATAGATTAAAAAGATTATTGGATCTTTCTGCTCCAGATATAATTGTTAGAAATGAAAAAAGAATGTTGCAAGAAGCAGTAGATGCATTATTAGATAATGGTAGAAGAGGTCGTGCTATTACTGGTTCCAATAAACGTCCATTAAAATCATTAGCTGATATGATTAAAGGAAAACAAGGTAGATTTCGTCAAAATTTATTAGGTAAACGTGTTGATTATTCTGGAAGATCTGTAATTACAGTTGGTCCATATCTCCGTTTACATCAATGTGGATTACCAAAAAAGATGGCATTAGAATTATTTAAACCATTTATTTATGGTAAGTTAGAAATTAAAGGGCTAGCTACTACAATAAAAGCCGCAAAAAAAATGGTTGAAAGAGAAGATGCAGTTGTTTGGGACATTCTTGATGATGTTATTCGTGAACACCCAGTTTTATTAAACCGTGCACCTACATTACATCGTCTGGGTATTCAAGCATTTGAACCTATCCTTGTTGAAGGAAAAGCAATTCAATTGCATCCTTTAGTCTGTGCTGCATATAATGCCGACTTTGATGGTGACCAAATGGCTGTACATGTACCATTAACATTAGAAGCTCAATTAGAAGCACGTGCATTAATGATGTCAACTAATAATATTTTATCTCCTGCAAATGGTGAACCAATTATCGTGCCTTCCCAAGATGTCGTTTTAGGATTATATTACATGACTCGCGATAAAGTTAATGCTAAAGGAGAAGGTATGATGTTAACTGGGCCAAAAGAAGCAGAGAGATTATACCGAACTGGACACGCTGAATTACACGCACGCGTTAAAGTTCGCATTAATGAATTTTATAAAAATGAATTTGATGAATTTGTTTGTAATACTAATATTGTAGATACTACTATTGGTCGTGCAATTCTTTGGATGATTGTACCCAAGGGTTTACCTTTCTCTATTGTTAATCAAATTTTAGGGAAAAAAACTATATCTAAAATGTTAAATACTTGTTATCGTATTTTAGGTTTGAAAGCTACTGTTACGTTTGCTGATCAAATTATGTACTCTGGTTTTGCGTATGCAGCTCGCTCAGGTGTTTCAGTAGGTATTGATGATATGGTGATTCCTGAAAAAAAATTAGAGATTATATCTGAAGCAGAACTGGAAGTAGCTGAAATTCAAGAACAATTTCAATCTGGTTTGGTTACGGTAGGAGAAAGATATAATAAAGTTATTGACATATGGGCTGCTGCTAATGAAAGAGTTGCTAAAGCAATGATGAAAAATCTTTCTACCGAATCCGTAATTATCAATAATGGTAAAGAAAAAAAACAATTATCTTTCAATAATATATTTATGATGGCTGATTCAGGTGCTCGTGGATCCGCAGCTCAAATTCGTCAGTTAGCAGGAATGCGTGGTCTCATGGCAAAACCAGATGGATCAATTATTGAAACTCCTATAACTGCAAATTTTCGTGAAGGTTTAAATGTTCTTCAATATTTTATTTCGACTCATGGTGCACGTAAAGGTTTAGCTGATACAGCTTTAAAAACTGCGAATTCAGGTTATTTAACTCGTCGTTTGGTAGATGTTGCACAAGATTTGGTAATTACAGAAGATGATTGCGGTACTTATGAAGGAATAACAATGACTCCAGTTATAGAAGGAGGAGATGTTAAAGATCCATTACGTGAACGTGTATTAGGTAGAGTAATTTTAGAAGATATATTTAAACCTGGAAGTTCTAAAGTATTAATCTCAAGAAACACTTTGCTTGATGAATATTGGTGTGATGTTTTAGAAGCACATTCCATAGATACTATAAAAGTACGCTCAGTAGTGTGTTGTGAAACTGATTTTGGAGTATGCGCTAATTGTTATGGTCGTGATTTAGCAAGGGGTCATCTTGTTAATAAAGGTGAAGCAATTGGTGTCATCGCAGCACAATCAATTGGAGAACCTGGTACACAGCTCACAATGCGCACATTTCATATTGGAGGTGCTGCATCACGTGCGGCTACTGAATCAAGTATCAGAGTTAAGAATAAAGGTAATATACAATTAATAAATGCCAAAATTGTATTTAATTCTCTAGGTAAAGCAATAGTAATATCACGTAATGTTGAATTAAAAATAGTTGATAAGTTTAATAGAACTAAAGAACGTTATAAAATACCTTATGGATCAATAATAGAAAAAGATGATGGTGAATTAGTTGCTTCAGGAGAAATAGTAGCAAATTGGGATCCTCATACAATGCCAGTTATTACTGAAATAAGTGGTTTTATCCGTTTTATTGATATAATAGAAGGTCAAACTATTACTAGACAAACAGATGATTTAACAGGTTTATCTTCTCTAGTAGTTTTAGACAATGCAGAAAGAACTACTGGTGGTAAAGATTTACGTCCTGCTCTTAAGATTGTTGATGAAAAAGGACAGGATATTTTTATATTAGGTACTGATATTCCGGCACAATATTTTTTACCAGGAAAAGCAATAGTGCAATTAGAAGATGGTGCAAAAATTAGTACAGGAGATATATTGGCTCGTGTTCCTCAAGAATCTGGAGGAACTAAGGATATAACTGGAGGTTTACCGCGAGTTGCTGATTTATTTGAAGCTCGTCGTCCCAAAGAACCTGCTATATTAGCAGAAATTAGCGGTATTGTTTCTTTTGGTAAGGAAACAAAAGGTAAAAGACGATTAATGATTACTCCAATCAATGGAGATGAAATATATGAAGAAATGATTCCAAAATGGCGACAATTAAATGTATTTGAAGGTGAACGTGTTGAAATAGGTGATGTAATTTCTGATGGTCCTGAATCTCCACACGATATTTTGCGTTTACGTGGTGTTCATGCAGTAACACGTTATATTACTAATGAAGTACAGGAGGTATATCGATTACAAGGCGTTAAAATAAATGATAAACATATTGAAGTTATAGTTCGTCAAATGTTACGTAAAGCAACTATTATAAGCACTGATAATCCAGAATTTTTAGAAGGTGAGCAAGTAGAGTTTTCTCGAATTAGAATTTCTAATCGTATATTAAAAGCAAAAGGAAAAAATCCTACAGTATATGTAAGAGAATTGCTTGGTGTTACTAAAGCTTCATTAGCAACTGAATCATTTATTTCTGCAGCATCATTTCAGGAAACCACACGTGTTCTAACTGAAGCATCAGTAGCAGGTAAATACGATTCACTTAGAGGATTGAAAGAAAATGTTATAGTTGGTAGACTAATCCCTGCAGGTACAGGATATTCATATCATAAAGATCGCATACGTCATAGATTAGCTAATAAAGAAAATTTATCTAATTTACAACTTACCGCTGACAAAGCTTCCGCTAATTTAGCAGAACTTCTAAACGCTGGTTTAAATACTTGTAATGATGAATGAATAATTGTTTTTTCATCATTGTAAAATGAATATCATTACCAATATTTTGGTAATGATATTAGGTTTTTTTAATATTTAGTATAAAATTAATTATGTGCAATTTAAAAAATGATCGTTATTTACGTGCTATGATGCGTCAACCAGTAGATGTTACACCCGTTTGGATGATGAGACAAGCTGGTCGATATTTACCGGAATATAAGAAGATACGCTCTAAATTTAATAGTTTTTTATCAATATGTAAAAATGTTGATATAGCTTGTGAAATTACATTACAACCTTTACGTCGTTATAATTTAGATGCTGCAATAATTTTTAGTGATATTTTGATAGTACCTGATGCAATGGGTTTAGGTCTTTATTTTGATAAACAGCATGGTCCTCGTTTTTTGTATCCTATTAGTTGTCAAAACGATATCAAAAGATTACCTATATATGATCCTGAAAAAGAATTAAGTTATGTAATGAATACAATACGTATGATTCATAAAAATCTTAAAGGAGAAGTTCCATTAATTGGTTTTTCTGGAAGTCCATGGACTTTAGCAGCATATATGGTAGAAGGTGGTGGTAGTAAAGTTTTTAATAAAATAAAAAAAATGATGTATTCTGACCCATTAATTTTACATAAAATGCTTGATAGACTGACAGATAATATCATTTTATATCTAAATGCGCAAATTCATGCTGGTGTACAATCTTTAATTATATTTGATACTTGGGGTGGTATACTAACTTGGTCTGCTTATCGTGAATTTTCTTTATATTATTTACAAAAAATAATTGAAAACGTATTACGTAAAAACAAAAAAAGTTATGTACCAATTGTATTGTTTACTAAAGGTGGTAACCAATGGTTAGAAGCTATGGCTAATATTGGTTTTGATGGTTTAGGTATTGATTGGACTATTAATATTGGTGATGCACGTCGTCGTATTGGTAATAAAGTTGCAATTCAAGGTAATATGGATCCTTCAGTACTTTATTCTTCCCCTAAGCGTATCATAAAAGAGGTATATAAAATTTTAAAAAGTTTTGGTAAAGGTAGTGGTCATATTTTTAATCTTGGTCATGGTATACATCAAGATACCTCACCAGAAAATGCAGGTGTATTTATCGATGCGGTACATCATCTATCACGTATATGGCATTAAATTTTATTAAAAATTAGTTCTTGATTTAATAGTTATGATAACTAACTATAACCAATGTCTGTACGATAGTAAATATTATTCCAATAGATAGATTTAGCTATTTTATATACCTGTTTTCGAGCAACAGTGGCATTTTGGTTAATAGCTGTTATGCATAAAACACGTCCTCCATTAGTAATTAATTGATTGCCATTTAAACTTGTCCCTGAATGAAAAATTTTACTATTAGTAAAATTTTTTTTAGGTAAACCATAAATTATTTGATTATTGATATAATTATTAGGATATCCTTTTGTAGCTAATACTAAACTTAATGCGTATCGTGGATCCCAATTAATTTGTTTTTGATCTAATATACCTTTACATCCCGCCATGCAAATATCTACAATATCAGATTGTAAACGCATCATAATTGATTGAGTTTCTGGGTCTCCTAAACGACAATTAAATTCTATTACTGTTGGTTTTCCTAATTCGTCAATAATTAATCCAGCATATAAAAAACCAGTATATGGATTACCATCTAATGACATACCAAATACGGTAGGATATATAATATGATCCATTATATTTTGATATACATCGTTATTTATTATAGCCGGTGAATGAGAGCCCATACCTCCCGTATTTAAACCTATATTATTATCGCTAATACGTTTGTAATCTTGACTAGTAGCCATAGGTAATATATTTTTACCATCAACCATTACAATAAAACTTACCTCTTTACCATATAAAAACTCTTCAATTATAATTCGTTTACCTGCATTTCCAAATAAATTTCCTGAAAGCATATTTTGAATTATATTTTTTGCTTCTTTTTTGTTTTGTGCAATAATTACACCTTTACCAGATGCTAAACCATCAGCTTTAATAACAATAGGCAAACTTATTTTATCAAGATAAGATAAAGCAATATTTATATCCGTAAAATATTCATACTTGGGAGTGGGAATATTGTAACGAGATAAAAATTTTTTAGTGAAAACCTTAGAACTTTCTATTTGAGAAGCAGATTTGGTTGGAGCAAATATATTGAATCCTAATTCATGGAATTCATCTACAATACCCATGGTAATTGGTAATTCAGGACCGACAATTGTTAAATCTATTTTTTCTTTCTTGGCAAAACTTTTCAATGCTGATATATCAGTATAATTAATTTTTACATTATGTACACGAGGTTCTAAAATAGTACCAGCATTTCCTGGAGCAATAAATATAATATCAACTAATGCTGATTGAGATGCTTTCCATGCTAATGCATGTTCACGTCCACCATTACCAACAATTAAAATTTTCATATTTTTTATTTCTATATATTAATTAATGACGAAAATGTCTTATCTTAGTAAAGATCATCGAGATATTATGTTCATTAGCGGCTTTAATAATTTCTTTATCACGGATAGAGCCACCAGGTTGAATAATACAACTTATACCCATTTCAGCAGCAATATCAATATTATCACGAAATGGAAAAAAAGCATCAGATGCCATAACACAATTTTTTATTTGTAATTTTGCATTATTTGCTTTAATAGCAGCAATTTTTACTGCATCTATACGGCTCATCTGACCTGCACCAATGCCAATTGTAGCACCGTTTATAGCACAAACAATTGCATTAGATTTAACAAATTTAGATACTTTCCAACAAAATATTGCATCGTTCATTTGTTGCTCATTTGGTTGAGTATTAGTGACTACACTAATTTTATCATTTTCTATAGTGGTAAGATTATGTTGTTGAATTAAAAATCCACCAATAACACTTTTAAAATCTATTTGTGGAAATATTTGATCATGTTGATTATATGTCACTAATCTAATTTTTTTCTTTTTATTAATAATTTTTAGTGCAATTTCAGTAATTGATGGAGCTATTAAAACTTCTAAAAATTGATTATTAATAATCAATTCAATAGTTGATTTATTCAATATACAATTTAAAGCTACAACACCACCAAATGCTGAAACAGGATCAGTATTATAAGCACGCTTATAAGCGTCATCAATTGAATGATTGATCGCAACTCCACATGGATTTGCGTGTTTAATTATTACACATGCAGGTTGATTAAATTCTTTTAAGCATTCTATAGCTGTATTAATATCAATGATATTATTATATGAAAGTTTTTTTCCTTGAATTTTTAATAAATTTGACATACATTTGTTATTTTTATTTTCTTGTATATAAAAAGCAGCAGATTGATGATTATTTTCCCCATAAAGCATATTCTTCTTTTTGATTAATTTAATATTTATTATTTCTGGAAGAATATTTTCATCCGTTATATGGTTATTTTGTTCATTATTATATAAATCACCTCTTAAATTATTAAAATAATCAGAAATAATATTACTATAAATATTTAAATATTTAAAAGCCTTACTAGCTAATTTTAAACGAGTATCTAAAGTTAATGAATTATTGTTAATATCTAATTCATCTATAATTAAATCATAATCGGTATTTTTAACAACAACAGATACAAATTTATAATTTTTTGCTGCAGAACATACCATTGTTGGACCTCCAATATCTATATTTTCTATTGCTTCTTCTATGCAACAATTATCACGAGTAATAGTTTTCATAAATGGATAAAAATTAGCTACTACCATATCTATTGGAAATATATCATTATCTTGAATAAGATTATCATCTTTACCACGACGATATAAAATGCCAGCATATATTTTTGAATGTAATGTTTTAACACGACCATTTATCATTTCTGGAAATCCAGTATATTTGGATACTTCTATAATTGGTATTCCTGAACGCATTAATAAAATTGCAGTACCACTTGTAGCAAGTATTTTAATATTTCGATTATGTAGTTCTTTAGCAAAATTAATTATACCAGTTTTATCAAAAACACTAATTAAAACATATCTAATAGAATTATTTTTTTGCATATGTGTTTTTTTGCCTTTATGGTTTTATCATAGAATGATATTTTTTGAATATAGAATATTTTATTAGTTGTTAATATATTACAATCAGAAGGATAATAATTATTATTGAAATTATAATAATTTATAACGTACTTCAATTTAGAATAATTGGTATTAATCAATCACTAATGATATATTTTATGCTAAATTACAAATGTTATAGTATCAATAAATTATCTATATAAATTTTTAATATTTTATAAATTCAAAATTTATATAGTTTTTCATATATAGTTAAAATGTATTCAATATTATAATAACATGATATCTTATATACAAATAATCTTACTTGTAAACATTACTGTTGTAATTTTTAAAGAAAATTATAAAAAGATAATTACTATTTATTTTAATATGCATCAATTATCTAATGTCTAATTGTATTTTTATTTCTATTTACTATGATCAATTGGCATTAGTGGTAACAAATTTTATATTAATGTTTTATTTTGATATTAAATATTAATTTTGGATTTTTAAAAATTAATTTTTGATAAAAAATCAAGAATATTAGCATTTCAACATTCAATTAACATGTTAAATGCAGCTAATATGTGAGAGATATCTAATAAATTAAAAATTCCAATCTTCATCCTCAGTATCTACTGATTTACCTACCATGTAAGATGAACCGGAACCAGAAAAAAAATCATGATTTTCATTGGAATTAGGTGAAAGAGCAGATAAAATTACTGGATTAACCATAGTTAATTCTGCTGGGAAAAGGGCTTCGTAACCTAAATTCATTAAAGCCTTATTAGCATTATAATTAAGAAAAACTATTACTTCTTCTGCCCAACCTATATCATTATATAGTTCATTGGTATAAATTACTTCATTTTCATATAGAGCCAACAGATAACTATAACAAAAGTTTTTTAATTCTTTACGGCGATTTTCGTTAACATTTACTAGTGATTTTTGGTATTTATATCCTATATAGTAGCCATGGACAGCCTCATCTCTCATAATTAAACGTATCAAGTCAGCTGTATTTGTTAACTTACCACGACTTGACCAATACATTGGCAACCAAAACCCGGAATAAAACAAAAAAGATTCAAGAAATACACTTGCTATTTTCTTTTTTAATGAATCATCTGATTGGTAATATTCAAGAATCATATTTACTTTTTTTTGTAATGGTTTATTTTTATCACTCCATAAATAAGCACTATCTACGTCTTGAGTATTACATAATGTAGAAAATATTGAGCTATAAGATCGTGCATGTACAGCTTCCATAAAGCTTATATTTGATAACACAGATTTTTCATGCGATGTTAATGCATCATTAATTAAACCTGGTGCACCTATTACATTTTGAACGGTGTCTAATAATGTTAATCCAGTAAAGACACGAGTAGTTAATTGTTGTTGATTTTTATCTAAAGTTTGCCAGGTAGGAAAATCATTAGACAAAGGTATTTTTTCTGGTATCCAAAAGTTACTGGTGAGGCGATTCCATACCTCAAGATCTTTTTCATCTTGAATTCGATTCCAATTAACTGCTTGAATTTTTTTTAATTGCATAATTTCATTATAATGTACATGAGATACAGCCTTTAACTTCTGTACCTTGAATAGCTGTTTGTCGAATTCGAATATAATAAAGTGTTTTTATACCTTTTTTCCAGGCATAAATTTGTGCTTTATTGATATCTCGAGTTGTTATGTCATCACGAAAAAATAGTGTTAATGATAAACCTTGATCAATATGCTGTGTAGCTTCAGCATATGTATCAATGATTGCTTTGTAACCTATTTGATATGCATCCTGATATAATTTTAAATTATTATTATTCATAAATGGTGCTGGATAATACACTCTTCCGGTTTTACCTTCTTTACGAATTTCAATACGTGAGACAATCGGATGAATACTTGAAGTTGCATGATTAATATAAGATATTGATCCTGTAGGCGGTATCGCTTGAAGATTTTGATTATATAAACCATATTTCATAACTTCCTCACGCAACGAAAACCAATCATTACAAGTAGGCAACTTAATGTTTGATTTTGCAAAGATTTTAATTACATGTTGAGTATAAGGATACCATTTACGTTGCAAATACTTATCAAAGTACATACCATTTGCATATCGAGATTCGGAGAATCCATCAAATGATTGATTAAGTTCTTTAGCTAAACGATTTGATGTAAGTAAAACATAATAAGTAATACAATAAAAATATATATTTGTAAAATCTAAGGCTTCAGGAGAACCATATTGAATACCTTCACGTGCTAAATAACCGTGTAAATTCATTTGTCCTAATCCAATCGCATGTGATTTCCTATTTCCTTTTTCAACTGATGGTACAGAATTTATTTCACTTATCATAGAAACAGCAGTTAATGCACGTATTGCTATATCAACAGTATGTTCTAAATCTTTTGAATCCATTGTATATGCAATATTTAATGAACCTAAATTACAAGATATATCTTTACCAATATGATAATAACTTAAATCGCTGTTAAACTTACTAGGAGTATTTATTTGCAATATTTCTGAGCATAAATTACTCATATTTATTCTTCCAGAAATTGGATTGCTACAATTTACTGTATCTTCGTACATAATATAAGGATATCCTGATTCGAATTGAATTTCTGCTAGAGTTTGAAAAAAATCTCTAGATTGTATATAAGTTTTATTAATGCGATTATCTGCAACCATTTCATCATACTTTTCACTAATGCTAATATCACTAAAAGCACAGCCGTAAAATTTTTTTATATCATAAGGTGAGAATAAAGCCATTTTTTTATTATCTTTTGCTAATTTAAATGTTATATCAGGTATTACTACTCCTAATGATAAAGTTTTAATACGAATTTTTTCATCAGCATTTTCACGTTTAGTGTCTAAAAAACGAAAAATATCAGGATGATGTGCATGTAACCAAACTGCACCTGCACCTTGACGAGCTCCTAATTGATTAGCATAGGAAAAAGCATCTTCTAATATTTTCATTAAAGGAATAACTCCAGAAGATTGATTCTTAATGCGCTTAATTGGTGCACCAAATTCACGTAAATTGGATAATAAAAAGGATACTCCTCCTCCTCGTTTAGATAGCTGTAAAGCTGAATTTACTGCACGACCGATAGACTCCATGTTATCTTCAATCCTTATTAGAAAACAAGAAACTAATTCACCTCGTTGTTTTTTTCCACAATTAAGAAATGTCGGAGTAGCAGGTTGAAAACGACCACTTAGTATTTCTTCTAATATATTATTTGCTAATAATTTGTTACCCTTAGCTAAAGTTAATGCTACCATACAAGTTCTTTGTTCAAAAGTTTCAAGGTAATATTTACCATCAAATGTTTTTAATGTATAGCTAGTATAATATTTCCATGCACCAAGGAAAGTTTTAAATTTAAATCCCCAATTGTCTGCTTTATTATGAAAATTGCATAAGAACTCAAAAGTATATTGATTTAATATCTCAGTTTCATAATAACCTTCTTGAATTAGATAATTTAATCTTTCTGATACTGAACTAAAATTTATAGTATTAGGATTAACGTGTTGAATAAAAAATTGACGGATTGCTTCATGGTCCTTATCAAATTGAATTAAACCATCTTTATCGTATAGATTTAACATAGCATTTAGTGCATGATAATCTAATTTTATATTACTGAAATTATCAGTTGTTACCAAAATTGTGTTACTCCTGCTTTTACATTAGCAATATCGCTAGGGGTACCCATTAACTCAAATCTATAGAGATAAGGAACGTGGCATTTTCTAGCAATGATATCTCCAGCTATACAATAGCCTTTCCCAAAATTACGATTACCAGCAGCTATCACTCCACGAATACCATTTCTATTAGATTTATCATTAAGAAATTGTATTACTTGTTTAGGAACAGCACCTTTACTACCACCACCACCATAGCTTGGTACTAATAGAATATAAGGTCTTTTTATCTTTAATTTTTGTTTAATATCTAAAGGTATTCTATCAGCCGGTAAGTTTAAACACATGATAAATCTATATGTATTTTCTGAGTGGCTGGAAAAATAAACCAGTGGTAACATCTTATTATCCTCTAACATCAGTTAGTTGACATAAATCAGCAATTTTATCTGGACGAAAACCACTCCAGTGATCATTATTAGTTATCACTACAGGCATTTGATAATACCCAAGTGATTTCAAATTTTCAATGGCTTCTGGTTGGATATCAATATTAATTAATTTGTATTCTATCCCTTTTCTATTCATGGCATTTTTTGTTGCTTCACATTGAATACAATTACTTTTAAAATACACAATAATACTCATAATTGATTTTTCTCTTTTTTATTTTCAAATTTCAATATTTTATCCTTGTCTGAAATAGTAAGTCATATATTTTTGGAACAAATATTAAATATTGTATTTTTAAAGGTCAAGATTATTATGTATATAATTTTAAATTTGTTAATAAATTGCATTAGTAAACAAATAGGTATTATATGATTTTTTTGGATATAAATTTTTTGTTAAAATGTCAATTAATATTTGTTATAAAAAGCCCCGCATCTGCGAGGCCTTGTAAAATTTTCTAAAATATTATAAGTTAACGTCTTGAAAATAATAATATACTTAACATAAGTCCTAATGTGGTACCTATGCTAACACCATACCATGGTTTTTCATGTATATATGTATCAATTTGATTAATTATATTTTTCGTCTCTTGATACATATCATTATTAATTGGTTTATTTCTATTTTTTTTTAAAATTTTTTCTGCGTAATTGCGAGCTTTAATTATTTCATCCTTTGATTCATTTCCATAGGATTTTAATAAACTTCTAAGTGAATTTATCATTTCTTTTATATTCTGATTCATATTAATATTATTATATTCTTTGGTTTGATTGAACATTTTTGCTCTATTCCCCCTTTTTTAATTAATAATATAATAAACTAAGTTTAGACGACCCTGTGAATAAAGGAGATTCTAATTTAAATAACTCAATAATATTTTAATTATTTTATGTAACTTTAATAATTCCTTACGTATAAATTACATAAAATCATTACATTTAATTATGTTATTAATATATGACATAATTCAATTGGATGTTGCATATTAAAGTCGATAGGTTTTTCAAAGTAGAATGTATACTATAATTGATTGAATAAATTATCATTGCTTTTGCTACAAGCAATCAATAACTTTAAATGTTATAGTCTTACCTTAGCTCTATTTTTTGGTGGAGCTGGCGGGATTTGAACCCGCGTCCGAAAGTCCTACGTCTTGAGTACTACATGTTTAGTCTATCTTTTTGTTATTTAATAAACGCGGTTAGACACGCTTCTATCAAATTATCCTAAATGAAATTTAACACTTTTAACCTCTTAGGCAAGCTTAATAGTGCGATCTCTCTAGTTGACCTTTCTTTTTCCTATTTCAAGAGAAAAATTAGGTAGAAAGGGCCTCTACAGCTTATTAGGCTGCTAAAGCGTATTTTTTATCGTTTGCTACTATTTTTTTTGCGGTTTATTAACGAGGCCTACCGCACCTCGACATGCACCTTAGATTTCGAAAATTTCGTCAAATCCAGAATCAGCCCCTAACTATCTTTTTTGCAATACTAGCAAAAATATCATCAATAATCTAGTATTTCATAATTTGGAATTTTTTAGAATTCTTTCTTTATTAATTTTCCATTCTCGATCTTTAATAGTATCACGTTTATTATATTGTTTTTTGCCACGTGCAATACCAATTTTCAATTTACACCAAGCTTTTTTCCAATACATCATTAACGCAATAATAGTATAACCTTTTTGTTTTTTGTTGTAATTTAAGAAATTAATTTCAGATCTAGTTAATAATAATTTGCGATCTCTTTTAGGATTAATAATATTATTATTAGAAACATATGCTAAAGGTTGAAACATAGATCCTGATAGATATGCTTCTTCATTATGTATTAAAATATAACTATCACTTATATTAATTTTTCCAGCTCTTAGTGATTTTACTTCCCATCCATATAGCACTAAACCAGCTTCAAATTCATTATCAATATAATATTCATAGTAAGCAGCTTTATTTTTAGTAATAATATTAGAATCAAGCTTATTTAATTTTTTTTTCATTATTTATAATTTTCTATAGTTTGATATTGTAATTTAGGTTATATATACTTTTTTATTTGTCATAAAAGACTCAATCTATTAATATAAAAATAATAAATTTTATTACTTATATTATTTATGATACATTAAAAGTGAATTTTTTAAGATTTAATGTTTATTTCATAATAGCGTATAAAAAATTATTTTAAGAGGTTCTCTAGTGTCTAAGATGTATGTAGAGTTAGTTTATGCTGTTGCTCAAAAATATTATCATTTTTATTTTGAATTCAATAATCATAGTACAGTTAAAGAACTCATTGAAATATCAGGAATATTAGAACTACATAATGAAATAAACCTTAACGACAATAAAATTGGTATTTATGGAAAGTTAATTGATTTAGAACATATAGTCAAAGAAGGTGATAGAATAGAAATTTATCGTTCGTTACCTTTAAATCCCATAGAATTACGTCGTCAATTAATAAAGAAGCATGTAAAAAATAGAAAATAATAAATGAAAAATAAAATTTCGCTTATTTAAAATCCTTGATATTTCTAATATAAGTTAATATACCTTTATTGTTAAAACCTAGTATCAAAGTTTGATGTTTGGATTTACCATATCCTAATTTTTGAATAGATACATAATACCAAATATCACTACTAAAAGATGATTTTATCAAAGGCGTGCCAAGTATTTTAATAACTTGTTGTTGTGTCATACCCTTACTTATTTTATCAATATTATCTATCATGAAGCAATTACCTTGATTTATTTCTGGATCATAGATAATTTTTTTTATGTTATATCCTGAACAACCTGAAATTATAAAAAATATTATAAATAATACAAAGAAAAAATATTTTTTTTGATTCATATATAAATTACCTTTTTATCAAAGTTCAAATTTTTTAATTAAAATAGTGAATAATCTACTATATAACAGATAAATATGAAAAAATTTTATTGTAAATGAATTTATAAAACTCAATTATTTAAGTAAATATACTTATATAATAAATATACTTATATAAATAGATATATTTAATTATCAATAAGAATAATAGATAATAAAGAAAATCATACAAAATATTATAGCAAATCTAGTTTACTAAAATGTAGTAATTTATTTTTTTATGTATTATGTCCAAAATAAGTTATTTGCAAATAAAAAATTACAATTAAATCTTTTTTTAAAGAAAATTTGTTTTTATAGAAAATAAAAAAATTAATAAATTTTGTTATTTGTTTTGCAAACTATAAAATTATATTTTTTCATACATAAATACACTAGAAAAGTTTTTTAGCCCAATTTAATTTAGAATTTAATGTATTGAAATAGCAGTAGTTATTAGGATGAATTAGACTAAGTTTATTTTTACTACGACTAACTAATATATCCGATTCTTCTTCGATAGGAATTACAATTTGACTATCAAAGCTGATCTTGATTTTTTTGTGAAGAGGGTGACAGCGTAATTTAATTATACTATTGCTATTAATAACTAATGGTCTCATAGATAAAGTATGTGGAAACATTGGTATTAAGGCAATTGCTTCTAGACAAGGTGTTAAAATAGGACCACCAGCAGATAGAGAATACGCGGTTGATCCAGTAGGTGTGGATATAATTAATCCATCTGATCTTTGCGAAAAAGCAAAAATATCATCGATATAAACTTCAAATTCAATCATATGTGCAATTATGCCTGAATGTAATACTATTTCATTCATAGCAAGACCAATATTTTTATAATAATTTTTGTTAATAATTTTAGCTTCCAATAAAAAGCGATCTTCTATAAGATAATTTCCTTTTAATACCTCATTCAATTGAAATTGAGAATTATTTG
This sequence comes from Candidatus Pantoea edessiphila, assembly GCF_002933315.1. Lineage (GTDB taxonomy): Bacteria > Pseudomonadota > Gammaproteobacteria > Enterobacterales > Enterobacteriaceae > Pantoea_C. The sequence continues at coordinate 350,459 of NZ_PDKT01000001.1, read as the reverse complement.
GCTCAAGGTCAGTTAAAAATCCGAGATTACCTTTATTAATTCCTATAACTTTAATATCATATTTTGATAGAACACGAGCTGCTCCTAGCATATTACCGTCACCTCCAACCACAATAGCTAAATCTGCATTTTGACCAATATCCCTTAAAGTAATATCAGTTTTCAATTCATTTAATGCTATTTTTTGAGCTATTTTATTTTCTATTAATACATGATAGCCTTTTTTAGTTAACCATCCCCAAAGCATTTTATAAGTAGAAATTATGCCAGGAGAATCTATATAACCTAAAATACCGATATAATTAAAGTATTTTTTCATATGTTATATAATCCTCAACAACCTAAAATACAAACAATATTATTGTTTCATATTGAAACAAGTAAATCGATCTCTATAATAAGCTAACTATTAAAATATAATTTATAAAATATGGAAAAAAAATGAATAATAAAGAACAAAATATAAATAATAATACTCCATTAAATCATAAAGATGATGCAATGTTTGAGCAAACACAATCAGTTGAGCAAACACAATCAGTTGAGCAAACACAATCAGTTGAGCAAACACAATCAGTTGAGCAAACACAATCAGTTGATCAAACACAATCAGTTGATCAAACACAATCAGTTGATCAAACACAATCAGTTGATCAAACACAATCAGTTGATCAAACACAATCAGTTGATCAAACACAATCAGTTGTATTAAAATTAAATGAACACATTTTAATACTTGAAGAAAAATTATTGCAATATCAAACTAATATACTTGATTTAAAATTACGTAATCAAGCAAAAATTGAAAATATTCTCCGTCGTACTAAAATAGATATAGAGAAAAATCATAAATTCGCAATAGAAAAATTCAGTGTTGAATTATTACCTGTAATTGATAATCTTGAACGTGCATTAGAGGTTGCTAGTCAAGAAAAAGGTTTGCCAATATCTATGGTGCAGGGTATTGAATTAACATTGAAATCATTAATGAATGCAATGGGTAAATTTGGAGTACAAGTAATAGATAAAGTGAATGTACTATTTGATCCTACCATACATCAAGCAATTTCTGTTACAGAATCAAATACTATGCCTTCTAATCATGTTTTTTCAATAATGCAACGGGGTTATATATTAAACGGTCGATTATTACGTCCTGCAATTGTTGTAGTAACAAAAACAAAAGAATAATTTTTATTATAATTATCTTATCACAACCGGATTAAAATCGGTTGTGATAAATGCTGTTATTTTATACATTTAATTATTGGTGTCCACATTATAGGAGTTTTGCTTTGTTTAATTAGCAATTTATTAGTCTTTGAAAAATGTTTGCATCCAAAAAAACCTAGATGCGCAGATCTTGGAGAAGGATGAGGTGCTCGCAATACATAATGACGCTGCAGATCTATAATATTACCTTTATTTTGTGCGTGAATACCCCAAAGTAAAAAAATTATTCCGTTACAATTATAATTAATAACATCAATTACCTTGTTAGTGAATATTTCCCAACCAAATTGTGCATGAGAATGTACTTTTCCTTCTTCTACTGTCAGTATAGTGTTTAACAACATTATACCTTGTTCAGCCCAACTTTCAAGAAAACCATGATTTGGTTGTTTAAAATCGGAAATATCTTGCAATAGTTCTTTATAAATATTTCTTAAAGAAGGCGGTATTTTAGTACCAGGTAATACAGAAAAAGCTAATCCATGTGCTTGATTTGGTCTACAATAAGGGTCTTGTCCTAAGATAACAACTTTAATATCTTTTAGTTCAGTAAGACGAAAAGCATTAAACACATTCTCTTGTGATGGATAAATTGTTATGCCAGCAGCACGTCTATTATTAATTAATCTTAATGTATTAACAAAATAGGATTTCTTTTTTTCTTCTGATAATACATGACGCCATTTTAGCATATTATTCATATTTAAAATACCTAATTTAATAGAGTGAAACATCTTTTAATTTGTTAAAAAAGATTATTAAAGAGTTTAAAAATAATTTTTTTTAAACAAAATATTGGATTTAAGTTTCATTACTTATTACAAGTATTTGGTACTAAAATTGTTGGCACTGCTTTAGGTAATAAATTAGGATATTCATAAATATAATGTAAGCCTCTACTCTCTTTTCTTTTTATAGCAGAATATATTATTAATTCTGCTATTTGTACTAAATTTCTAATGTCTAATAATTTATCAGATAAATAAAAATTATTATAATATTTATCTATCTTATTTTTTAATAAATTTATATTATATTTTGCAAATTTAAGAGATTTAGTAGTACGTTCTATACCAACACAATTCGACATAAAATTTCTAATTTTATTTAAATCTTCTGTTAGATTTAATTCGCTCAAATTGTATTTTTTTTGATCTATTACTGCATTAAAAGATGGTAATAAATCTATTATTCTAATATTAGGTAATACATCAATTAGATGTTTTGATAAAGACCAACTATAAACTAAACATTCCAACAAAGAATTTGACGCCATGCGATTTGCACCATGAAGACCAGTATAGCTTACTTCACCAATTGCGTAGAGACAATTAGTATCAGTTCTACCTAACTTGTCAACCATAACTCCTCCGCAAGTATAATGTGCAGCTGGTACTATAGGAATTATATCTTTTGTTAAATCAAATCCAAACTCTAATAATTTGCTATAAATAATTGGAAAATGATCAAAAATAAATTGTTTTGATTTATGAGTAATATCTAAGTATACGCATTCTATGTTATTATTTTTTATTTCACGTGCAATAGCTCTTGATACAATATCTCTTGGTGCTAACTCAGCACGTTTATCAATATCCAACATAAAACGATATTTATCAGGACGTATTAACACAGCACCTTCACCACGTAAAGCTTCTGTTAATAAAAAATTATGACCATCAGGATGAAAAAAACAAGTAGGATGAAATTGATTAAATTCTAGATTGGCTACACGACAACCAGCACGCCAAGCCATAGCAATACCATCTCCTGATGATACATTAGGATTAGTAGTATATTTATATACTCTTGATGCGCCTCCTGTTGCTAAAATAACTGTTTTAGCACAACAAGTTTCAATTTTTCTTTTGTTGCAATTCCACAACCAAGCTCCTACCACACGCCTTGGAATTGGTAAATCAATTTTATCTGAAATTATTAAATCTATTCCAATCATATATTCAATAATATTAATATTTTTGTGTTTTAGTACTTTATTTACTAAAGTATTTTCAATTTGCAGTCCCGTGCAGTCAGCACTATGTAAGATGCGTCTATAACTATGTCCACCTTCTTTATGAAGGTGATAATTTATTTTCCCATTATTTATTGAATCAATATCAAAATTAACACCATTATTAATTAACCAATTCACACATGTTTTCGCATTGTTTACAATGAATGATACTACATCATAATCACATAAACCAGTTCCAGCAATTAGAGTATCTTTAATATGAGAATCAAGATTATCTTGTTTATCAAATACTGCAGCTATTCCTCCTTGAGCATATAAGGTTGCGCTTTCATGTATTTTTGATTTAGTTACAAGAATGATTTTATAGTAGTTTGGCAACCGTAATGCTAAAGATAGACCAGATATACCGCTTCCTATAATCAAGACATCACATTTATGATCAGGTAATGAATGTTTTTGCATTGTTTTTAATAAAAGTTAATATAGTAGTTTTTAAGGATAAATATAATAAAATATTTTAAATGTTTCTCTAAAAATATTTTATTTCGACTTTAAAAAATAACTCTTTTCATAATACTTGTTTATTACAAATTAAAACAATAAAAATTAATTATCTTTGTTATTTAAAAATAAATTCAGTTAATAACTACGCAATTTAATTAAAATAAGATAAATACTTTGCATTATATATCTATATTATTATTTTAATGAAACTATTTCTTAAGTGGTATACAAAATAATTTTTAAATATTTAATATTGAATTTGTTTAACTAACTGTGTTTTGTTAAAATAATTTTTATTCTAATAATTTATTAGTAAATAATTAATTATAAAAATATTTTAATTTCTTTATAATTAATTATTTTTTATTAGACTATATAAAATTTAGTATAGTTATAAAAATTAGTAAATTACGGAAAATATTATATTTTCCATATAATATTGAATGTAAAAATTAAAAAATAACTATAAATGTATTAATTTTTATATTTTAATGCAAAAAAATTATAGATATTTTAGTTATTAAATTAATATAAAAAAACAAAATATCTTATGCAAGTAAGATATTATCAATTTTCTAAAAATTTTATTAATAAAATCAATATAATGAAAAAAATAAGAAATTTTTCTATTATTGCACATATCGATCATGGAAAATCAACATTATCTGATCGGTTAATTCAAATCTGTGGTGGATTAACTGATAGAGAGATGTCTGAACAAGTACTTGATTCCATGGATATAGAGCGTGAACGAGGTATTACAATAAAGGCTCAAAGTGTAAGTCTTACTTATAAGGCAAAAGATAATAAAATTTATAAATTAAATTTTATCGATACTCCAGGACATGTAGATTTTTCTTACGAAGTTTCTCGTTCTCTTGCAGCGTGTGAAGGTGCATTATTAATAGTTGATGCTGTTCAGGGAGTACAAGTACAAACTTTAGCAAATTGCTACACAGCAATTGACATGAACTTAGAAGTTTTACCAATTTTGAATAAAGTTGATTTATTATCATCTAACCCAAACCGTGTAACTAAAGAAATTGAAGATATAATTGGTATTGATGCAACTAAAGCGATAACTTGTTCCGCGAAAACAGGATATGGTGTAAAAGAAGTTTTAGAAGCTATTGTAGTCAATATTCCACCACCAACAGGTAATCCTAGTGATCCATTACAAGCACTTATCATTGATTCATGGTTTGATAAATATCTTGGATCAATATTTTTAATAAGAATTAAAAATGGCACCTTACTTAAGGGTGATAAAATAAAGATATTTAGCAATAATCGTACATATTATGCTGATAGAATTGGTATTTTCACTCCAAAAAAAGTAGATCGTGAAATACTAAGATGTGGTGAAGTAGGTTGGGTAATATGTACTATTAAGAATAGTATTAGTAATTTAGTAGGTGATACTTTAACACACGCATACAAACCAACTGATAAAGCATTACCTGGTTTTAAAAAAATTAAACCACAGGTTTATGCTGGTTTATTTCCAACTACACCAAATGGTTATGAATTATTTCGAGATGCACTTAGTAAATTAAGTTTAAATGATGCATCTTTGTTTTATGAACCAGAAACATCAAATGTACTCGGATTTGGTTTTAGATGTGGATTTTTAGGTATGTTACATATGGAAATTGTTAAAGAACGACTAGAACGCGAGTATAATCTTAGCTTAATTACTACATCACCAACAGTTGCATATGAAATAAAAATTGTTAATGATGATATCATTTATATCGATAATCCATCTAAACTACCACCAACTAATAATATTAAAGAACTGCGTGAACCAATTGTTATTTGTAATATTTTACTGCCAAAAAAATATTTAGGAAAAATTATTACACTATGTGTTCAAAAAAGAGGTATACAAACTGAGATAATATATCATGGAAATCAGGTATCACTTAAATATGATATACCAATGGCAGAAATAGTTTCAGATTTTTCTGATCGACTCAAATCCATATCAAATGGTCATGCATCTTTAGATTATAATTTCAAATGTTTTCAGGTTTCTAACATGGTTCGTGTTGATATTTTAATTAATTCTCAACGAGTTGATGCATTGACACTAATTACTCATCGAGATAATGCTAAAAATATGGGGAAAAATTTAATTGAAAAATTAAAAGAAATCATCCCTCGTCAGCAATTTGATATTGTACTTCAAGCAGCGATTGGAAATCATATTATATCACGTACAAATATTAAACAATTACGTAAAAATGTTTTAGCTAAATGTTATGGAGGTGATGTTAGTCGCAAAAAAAAACTTATACAAAAGCAAAAAGAAGGAAAAAAAAGAATGAAATTAATCGGTAATGTTGCATTACCACAAGAAGTATTTCTAGCTATCTTACATATTGGTAATGATAAAAAATAAAGGAACCTTAAAAAATGGTTAATAATTTTTCTTTAATTTTATTTATTGTAACATTACTTGCTGGTATTTTTTGGGTTATTGATTATTTTCAATGGCCATTTAAAAGTAATGAATTTATAGATAAAAAAAATTCTACAATTTTAGTTTTTTTAGAGACATGTATTAAACATATAGCATCAATATTTCCTACACTGATGGTTGTATTTCTTTTTCGTTCTTTTTGTTATGAGCCATTTCAAATACCTTCTGGTTCAATGATGCCGACTTTATTGATTGGGGATTTTATTTTAGTAAATAAATTTACATATGGAATTAAAAATCCAATCACACAAAATACATTAATTACCATTGGCAAGCCTAAACGCGGTGATATTGCAGTTTTTAAATATCCAAAAGATCCAAAACTTAATTATATTAAACGTATTATCGGTATTCCAGGAGATAAAGTAACCTATAATCCTTATAGCAAAAAACTCGAAATAAGTCCAAAGTGTAATAACAAAAAAAATTGTAATAATTTTTTACAAATTACCTACACTAATATTAAACCAAGTAATTTCATTCAAACTTTTAATGAAAAAATTGAAACAAATGATTTTTATCAAATATCTAAAAACAAAGATATAAAAGAAGGTATTCGTTTGAATACACGAAAAGAAATAATAGGTAAAGTTAATCACGATATTTTACTTGCAAATGAAATAGGTAGTCAAGTTGATCTATATTACCAACAAACTAGTAAATCAAGAACAAGTTGGATAGTCCCAGAAGGACAATATTTTGTAATGGGTGATAATCGTGATAATAGTGCAGATAGTAGATATTGGGGATTTGTTCCTGAAGATAATTTCATCGGTAAAGCGACCTTTATTTGGATAAGTTTTGAAAAACAGGAAAGCATTTGGCCTCATGGAATTAGATTGAGCAGAATTGGTATTATTAAATAAAATAATTTTTAATTAATTTTTTATTAAAGAGGTGAATATGAAGAAAATAAAAATAAGTTAAATACTTAATTTCATTTTTATATTAAGATTTATAAGTGTAAAAAATTTGGAATCACATGAATCATTTTTTGACAAAGAAACTTCAAAACAAACTTGGCTATACTTTTATAGATTTAGAACTTTTAAAACAAGCATTAACACATCGTAGTGCAAATAGTAAACATAATGAACGTCTTGAATTTCTTGGTGATTCTATCCTTAATTATGTAATTGCAAATGTACTTTACCATAAATTTCCAAATATAAATGAAGGAGATATGAGTCGTATGCGTGCTACCTTAGTAAGAGGTAATACTTTAGCTGAAATGGCTCGCAAATTTGAACTTGGTGAGTGTTTACGCTTAGGTGTAGGTGAATTAAAAAGTGGTGGTTTTCGTCGTGAATCTATTCTTGCAGATACAGTAGAAGCAATTATTGGTGGTATTTTTCTTGACAGTAATATTTATACAATAGAACAATTAATTTTAAACTGGTATCAAACTCAATTAAATGAAATAAGTCCTGGAGACAAACAAAAAGATAATAAAACTCGTTTACAAGAATATTTACAAAGTAGACATTTACCATTACCAGCTTATTTAATGGTAATGGTACGCGGTGAAGCTCATGATCAAGAATTTACAATTCATTGTCAAGTTAGTGGAATAACTAAACCGATTATAGGTGTAGGTTTTAGTCGTCGTAAAGCAGAACAAGCTGCTGCTAAACAGGCTTTAATTACATTAGGAATTAAATGAATAACTATATTACTTACTGTGGATTTGTAGCAATCATAGGTCGATCTAACGTTGGAAAATCTACCTTGATTAATCAGCTTTTAGGCGAAAAAATATCAATTACTTCTCGTAAATTTAAAACTACTCGCCAATGTATTACTGGTATTTATACAGAAGGAAAATATCAAATTATTTATTTAGATACTCCTGGTTTGGATTTAAAACATCATAATACATCACTAATACATCAAAATTTATCTGCTAATTTTTTAATAGACAAAACAATTAAAGATGTCGATTTAATCATTTTTGTAGTAGACAGCATTATTTGGACTATTAATGATGAAGCAATATTGAATAAATTATCTAGCAATAAAACCCCCCTAATTTTGGCTATAAACAAAATAGATAATGTTCAAAATAAGATTAACTTATTACCTTATATCCAATTTATCAGTAAAAAAAGAAATTTTTTTGAAATTGTACCTATATCTGCTAAAAAGGGTAAAAATATAAATTCTATTCTAGAAATTATCAAGAAAAAACTACCAAAGCATAATCATTTGTATTCTAAAGAATACATAACTACCTGTTCTGAACGTTTTATAGCATCAGAAATTATTAGAGAAAAATTAATGCGTTTTCTTGGAGAAGAAATACCTTATGAATCTAGTGTTGAAATTGAAAATTTTACCATTATTAATGGCAATTATAATATCAATGGTACAATATTAGTTAAAAACAATAATCAAAAAAAAATAATAATTGGTCATAAAGGTAATAAAATTAAAACTATTAGTAAAGAAGCACGTTTAGAAATGGAAAAAATATTTAAAACTAAAACGTGTCTTTACCTATGGATAAAAACCTATCCTTATTTAATAAGTTAAAAATATTTATTTACGTTTTATTTATATAAAAATTTTAATCAATATAATATTAACAAGCTATTGCTTTAATATATCTTATTATTTTTTTTAAATAAGAAATTTACAATTAATTTCAGTAAAGATTAGAATTTACTTATTGTATCTTTAATTAGAATAGTAACTTATTATGATAGTATTATATAATAACTGCAGTGAAAAATACAATAAAAAACCATAACTCATTTAAATAATAGCTGTATTATTTAAATGAGTTATGGTTTTTTATAAAATTAATTAAAGGGAAATTATGAATGATTTGCTGTTAGGTGTAAATATTGATCACGTAGGTACAATACGTAATGTACGTGGTACTAGTTATCCTGATCCCGTATTAGCTGCTTTGATTGCTGAACAGTCAGGTGCAGATAGTATTACAATTCATTTACGTGAAGATCGCCGTCATATTACAGATCGTGATGTTAAAATAATCAGTAAGACACTTCAAACTCGTATGAATTTAGAGATGGCTATTGACAAAGATATAATGAATTTAGCTTGTCAAATCAAACCATATTCTTGTTGTTTAGTACCTGAAAGACGTCAAGAAATTACTACTGAAGGCGGATTAGATATATATAATAATCAAGATCAAGTTAACAAGGCAGTGAAATTATTAAGAAATTCAGGAATAGTAGTTTCATTGTTTATTGATGCTAATCAAATACAGATTGAAGCTGCATTAAATACTGGAGCTGAATATATTGAAGTTCATACTGGTACATATTCAGCGTTAACAGAAGGTATATTACGTAATAGAGAATTAGATCGTATTAGTCATGCCGTAAATTTCGCTGCGCAGCATGGATTAAAGATAAATGCTGGACATGGTTTAAATTACCATAATGTTATACCAATTGCATTAATACCTGAAATACATGAATTAAATATAGGACATTCTATTATTAGTTATGCTGTAATTAAAGGTTTATCAACTGCAGTAAAAGATATGAAGCAGTTATTAAGAGAAGTACGTAGGTAATGAGTATTTTAGGAATAGGAACTGATATTGTTGAAATAGAACGTGTTATTAAAGTAATAAATCGTTTTGGTAACTGTTTAGCAAACAGAATTTTAACTGAATTTGAATATCAACAATATCAATTGCACAAAAGACCAGCAAGATTTTTAGCTAAACGTTTAGCTGTTAAAGAAGCGGCAGCAAAAGCTTTAGGTACTGGTATACGTTGTGGTTTAGCATTTAATCATTTTGAAGTTTTTAATGATGAATTAGGAAAACCAAAATTAATATTTTTCCAAAAAGTAAATGAACTAGCAAAAAAATTAGGGGTAAGAAATATACATGTTGCTTTAACAGATGAACGTTACTATGCATGTGCTATGGTAATTATAGAAAGCTAGATAATTAAAATGAATTTATAAGAAATTTTATTTTTAGATTTAAAAACATTTAATTAATTTTTTATTATTTATAAGCTAAAAACTAAATCCTTATGAAATAATAGGTTTAACTTAAGGAAATTACAATTTGATAAAAAATATAAAAAAAAACGCCGTATAATTTTTTTTGATTTAGATGGTACATTACATAAACAGGATATATTTGGTAGTTTCTTACTTTACTTGATTTTTCATTATCCATTAAATATATTTTTGTTATTACCATTATTACCAGTAATATTAATTGGATTAATTGTTCAAGGATTTGAATCCCGTTGGCCAATTAGTTTATTGTTGTGGTCTATTACCTTTGGGAGGAATGAAAACTCATTAATATGTATAGAAAAAAATTTTGCAAAATTATTTAAATCACGCATGACAATTTTTCCTATAGTTCAAAAAAAGCTAATTAATTATATTAAAAGTGAAAATACAGATGTTTGGATTATCACTGGTTCACCAAAATCACTAGTAGAGCATATCTATCGTGATTTTTCTTTTTTTAAACAAATATATTTAATTGGTACTGTAATGAAACGTAAATTTGGTGGTCGGATATTAAAAGTGCGTTGTCTCGGATATGAAAAAGTAATTCAATTAGAGAAAAAAATTGGAATGCCATTAAAATTATACAGTGGTTATAGTGATAGTAAGAAAGATGATCCTTTATTATTTTTTTGTGATTATCGCTGGCGAGTGACTTCTAATGGTACACTAAAAAAAATAGAATAATACAAGGAATATAAAACTTTGAGTGAAATTAAAGATGAATATTGGATGCAATATGCTATCGAAATGGCAAACATAGCTTCAGCAGAAGGTGAAGTACCAGTTGGTGCAATTTTGGTAAAAGATGCTAAAGTTATTGGTAAAGGTTGGAATCGTTCTATTAGCCAACATGATCCAAGTGCTCATGCTGAAATTTTAGCTATACGTGATGGTGGTAGAGCTTTAAAAAATTATCGTTTATTGGATACTACACTATATGTTACTTTAGAGCCATGTGCTATGTGTGCAGGTGCTATGGTACATAGCCGTATTTATAGGTTAGTATACGGAATTTACGATATGAAAAATGGTGCAGTAGAATCAGTTATGAATGTTTTAAGTTATTCTGGAATAAATCATAAAATAAAATTAACTACGGGTGTATTATCAACAGAATGTCTTGCTTTATTAAAGAATTTTTTTAATGTTGCTCGAAAAAGAAATAACTAGTATAAACATTTTAACTTAATAAATTTGCAAATTAAATACATGTTGAGTTAATAAGCTTTTTAAAAATATAGTATGGTTACATTTATATCTCATATATTTTATGATTTAAATTCTATAGTAAATCGCAAAATTAAAAATGCTATATCTGTTATCAATGATATTTGATCTTTTTAATTAAAATAGTAAAAATTATTATTTTTAATCAATGTAATTATGATTATCAGTTTTTTATGTTAACTAAAGTAATATTTAGAATATAATTTATTTTTTCCATGTATCTGGTAAAAAGTCATAACTTACAGTTATAAATAAGAGATCTTGTAATGATTGAATTTTTTCGTGGTGGTATATCTATACTTTCAAATATTAATAAAAAAAAATTAATTAATAAATTCAAAGATGTTAATTTAATAATAAATGATATTTATGCAGAGTACATTTATTTTATATACACTCAAATACCCCTAGATCCAAAAACAAAATATCGTTTTCAATCTTTAATAGAATGCGAATATTTATCTAATAAAAACTTACCAAAAGGTCGTTTATTATTAATAGTACCTCGTCCAGGTACTATTTCATCTTGGTCTTCAAAAGCAACGGATATTGCTCATGTTTGTAATATTCCTCAAATTATTCGTTTAGAACGAGGCAAAGCGTTTTATATTCAATATAATGATTTAAATGAATTAAATTGGAAAAGAATAGCAAAGATATTACATGATCGTATGACAGAAATAACATGTGATAACATTTCAGAAATTAAATATTTATTCACTGAATATTCTCCTAAACCTCTAAATATTATTGATATAGCGAATAAAGGCCGCAATGCTTTAATTGAAGCAAACGAATATTTAGGTTTAGCACAAACAGATGCAGATATTAATTATTTATTTGAATTTTTTATTAAATTAGAGAGAAATCCAACAGATATTGAATTGTATATGTATGCTCAAATTAATTCTGAACATTGTCGTCATAAAATTTTTAATGCAAATTGGATTATAGATGGGAAAAGACAAAAAAAATCTTTGTTTAACATGATAAAAAATACCTTAGAACAAACACCAGAATATATTCTTTCAGCATATAAAGATAATGCTTCAGTTATGGAAGGTTCAGAAATAAATCTTTTATTTCCCGAGGATAAACATAAAGAATATATCTATCAAAAAGAAAATATGCATATCATCATGAAAGTAGAAACGCATAATCATCCAACTGCTATTTCTCCATGGACAGGAGCAGCTACTGGGGCTGGGGGAGAAATTCGTGATTGTGGTTCAACTGGACGTGGTTCAAAACCAAAAGCAGGTTTAGTAGGTTTTTCTGTTTCTAATTTATTGATTCCTAATTTTGAACAACCTTGGGAAGTACATTTTGGTAAACCATCTAATATAGCTAATGCAAAAGATATTATGATTGAAGGTCCCTTAGGTGGTGCATCTTTTAATAATGAATTTGGTCGTCCAATACTAAATGGTTATTTTCGTACGTATGAAGAACAAGTTAATAGCTATAATGGAATAGAAATTCGAGGTTACAATAAACCTATTATGTTAACTGGAGGTATAGGCAGTATTAGACATCAACATATTCAAAAAGGAAATATTTCGATTGGTACGAAAATAGTTGTTTTAGGTGGACCGACAATGAATGTTGGTTTAGGAGGAAGCATTTCTTCTTCTGTCATAGATAGTAAATTTAATAATTTGGATTATTCATCAGTGCAAAGAGAAAATCCAGAAATGGAACGTCGTTGTCAAGAAGTTATTAATTATTGCTGGCAGTTAGGAGAAAAAAATCCAATTATATTTATTCATGACGTTGGTGCTGGAGGATTATCTAATGCTATACCAGAACTAATTAGTTCTGGAAATTATGGTGGTTATTTTAATATTCGTAATATCTTAAGTGATGAACCAGGTATGAGTCCTTTAGAATTATGGTGTAATGAATCTCAAGAAAGATATGTAATTGCAATTAAATCAGAGGATTTAGTTAAATTTGATTCAATTTGTAAGCGTGAAAAAACTCCTTATTCTGTGATTGGTGAGGTTGTTAGAGATAGAAATATTACTTTGACAGATAGTTATTTCAAAAATAAGCCTATTGATTTACCTGTTGATATGTTATTCAAGAAAAATCCGAAAATAACGATTAGTGCTAAAAGTAAAAAGACAAATGGTATAAATTTACAACTAAGTACAATCAATTTAATTGATGCAGTTAAGCGTGTATTGCATTTACCAGCAGTAGCAGAAAAAACATTTCTTATCTCTATTTGTGATAGAAGTGTAACCGGAATGGTAGTCAGAGATCAAATGATTGGTCCATGGCAAGTTCCAGTTTCTGATTGTGCAGTAATCACAGCTAGTTTTGATAGTTACTATGGTGAAACCTACGCAATAGGTGAACGTCCAATAGTAGCTTTATTAGATTTTGTAGCATCTAGTCGCTTGGCAATAGGAGAAGCATTAACTAATATAGCTCCTACAAATATTGGTTCCTTAAGAAGAGTAAAAATTTCTGCAAACTGGATGTCTGCATTTGGTCATCCAGGAGAAGACAGCGGTTTATACCAAGCAGTAAAAAACATAAGTGAAGAATTATGTCCTATGCTAGGTATTACTATTCCAGTTGGTAAAGATTCTATGTCTATGAAAACCAGTTGGTATAAGGATAATATCCAGTATGAGATGGCTGCTCCTATGTCTTTGGTAGTTACGGCATTTGCTCGTGTAGAGGATGTCCGTCTTACTGTAACACCCGAAATAAAATCTAATCAAGATAATATGTTAATATTTATTGATTTAGGTAAAAATAACAATGCATTAGGTGCAACTTCATTAGCTCAAGTATATCGTCAACTCGGTAATAAAACTGCTGATATAAGAGATATACAACAGTTAAAGAATTTTTTTTACGCCATTCAAGAATTAATTGCCAATAAAAAACTATTAGCTTATCATGATAAGTCAGATGGTGGTTTATTCACTACATTAGCAGAAATGGCATTCGCAGGTCACTGTGGTATAGATATAGATATTGCTTCTTTAGGTGACGATCTTTTAGCAATATTATTTAACGAAGAATTAGGTGCAGTAATTCAGATTAATCAACTTGACTATAATATAGTATATCAAATTCTCTTAGCAAATAACCTGTCAAGCTGTAGTTATTTTATTGGAAATGCAAAACAAAATAGTTCTTTTATTATTCGTTCAGGAAATAAGGGAATAATTTATAGCGAAAATTGTTTTGTTCTTCGTGAATGGTGGGCGGAAACAACTTGGCAAATGCAACGTTTGCGTGATAACCCAATATGCGCTGATCAAGAACATGAAATAAAGAAAGATAATAATAATCCAGGATTAAATGTTAATTTAACATTTAAAGTAAAAAATTTCATATCTCCTCTTATAACTAAATATCCTCGAGTAGCCATATTACGGGAACAAGGCATTAATTCACATATTGAGATGGCAGCTGCTTTTAAAAGGGCAGGTTGTATTCCTGTTGATGTGCATATGAGTGATTTAATTTCTGGATATTTTAGTTTAAAGGATTTTCAAATTTTAGTTGCCTGTGGTGGTTTTTCATACGGCGATGTATTAGGAGCAGGTAAAGGATGGGCAAAATCTATACTATTTAATCCACATATTTGTGATGAATTTGCGAACTTTTTCCATTCTGATCAAACTTTAACTTTAGGTGTATGCAATGGTTGCCAAATGATATCTAATTTAAGAAAAATTATACCTGGAAGTGATTTATGGCCAAATTTTATACAAAATAAGTCAGAAAGATTTGAATCACGTTTTGTTTTAGTAAAAGTAGCCAATAGTCCTTCACTATTTTTAGAGAATATGATTGACTCTCATATTCCTATTGTTGTATCACATGGTGAAGGTTGCATAGATGTTCCTAATAATCAATTTTTAGAAAATTTAGAATCTAAAAATTTGGTTGCATTAAGATTTGTTGATAACTATGGACAAGTTACAGAAACATATCCATGTAACCCTAATGGGTCACCGAATGGTATTACAGCAGTTACTAATGAGAATGGACATGTTACTATAATGATGCCACACCCTGAAAGAGTATTTCGTACAGTTAATAATTCTTGGCATCCGATAGATTGGAATGAAGATAGTCCATGGATGCAAATATTTTATAATGCACGCAATCAATTCTTATAATTGATATATAATCTAGTGTATTACTTAAAAAATAATTTTATATATTTTTAATTTCATGTATTATTATACCTTTATATAAAAATTAGTATTGTTATTATTTATTTACAAATATACATGGAGCATAAATGTTAAAAAAAATAAGCATTGCAGATTATGATATTGATTTATGGAGAGTAATTGAAAAAGAAATATTACGTCAAGAAAATCATATTGAATTAATTGCTTCCGAAAACTATACTAGCCATTGTGTTATGCAAGCACAAGGATCACAGTTAACTAATAAATATGCTGAAGGTTATCCTGGTAAACGTTATTATGGTGGCTGTCAACATGTTGATAGAATAGAAAGATTAGCTATTGAACGTGCAAAAATATTATTTGATGCTGATTATGCTAATGTCCAACCTCATTCTGGTTCTCAAGCTAATTTTGCAGTTTATACAGCATTATTAAAACCAAAAGATACTATACTTGGTATGCGTTTAAATGAGGGAGGTCATTTAACTCACGGTGCATCTGTTAATTTATCTGGCAAACTGTATAAAGTAATTCAATATGGAATAGATACAAGTGGCGAAATAGATTATAATATGATGAATCAACTGGCACAAGAACATAAACCAAAAATGATTATTGGCGGGTTTTCTGCTTATTCTGGTTTATGTGATTGGAAAAGAATGAGAGAAATAGCTGATAGTGTTAACTCTTATCTATTTGTGGATATGGCACATATTGCTGGATTAGTAGCAGCAGGTATATATCCAAGTCCTATTCCATACGCACATGTAGTTACTTCAACTACTCATAAAACATTAGCTGGCCCACGTGGTGGTCTCATTATCGCTAAAAATGGTAATAAAACTATGTATAATAAGTTAGATTCCTCTGTGTTTCCATGCAATCAAGGTGGACCATTAATGCATATTATAGCAGGTAAAGCAATTGCTTTTAAAGAAGCAATGGAACCTAGATTTAGAATATATCAAAATCAAGTAATTAATAATGCACAAACTATGGTAAAAGTATTTATCAATCGCGGTTATAAAATTATTTCTAATAGTACTTTTAATCATATGTTTTTATTGGATTTAACAAATAAACATATAACAGGTAAAGAAGCAGATTGTGCATTGAGTAATGCAAATATAACAGTAAATAAAAATAGTGTTCCTAATGATTTAAGAGGAGCATTGATTACATCTGGAATTCGTATTGGTACTCCAGCTATAACGCGTCGTGGTTTTAAAGAACTTGATGTCTCTAGTATCGCTAACTGGATTGCTGATATACTTGATGATATTAATAATAAGAAATTAATATTAAACATAAAGAAAAAAGTTTTAAATATTTGTAATCGTTATCCTGTATATTTATAATATTTTAAAATAGCATTTATTTTTGTTAATATAATTATTTAAATAATTATATTTAATATAATATTTTTATGTATTATAGGATTATTATAAATTAATTATTTTTAATAAAAATTAATTTATAATAAATAATTATATTAATAGTATAATTACTTCATTTAAATAAAAAATAAATTTATCTAGTATAGATTGAAATCATCTAACTATATAAATTTATTAATTAAAAATTTAAATTTTTAATTAATAAATTTAAAAGTTTATATATTAGTAAATTAAAGTTTTTATTAAAATAAATTAATAGTTAATTATTTTATTTTAATTTAGTTAAAAATAACATATATTATCCAGTATTATTAGTAAGCTCTTTTAAAGGTTATTGAATATTTTGTTACATATAATTTGTTTAAAATTATTGTGCTTTTATGTTAACTTATATTTAAGCAGTATCATTGAATTTATTTTTTTTGTATATACTGTTGTTATTTATTTATATTTTTTCTGGTTAAAAGATATTTCTCTGACTAACCTAAATTTGTTAAGTATGTGTGATACTGAATAAAAAATCTATGTCTTTGCTACAAGGAGAATTTATTATGTTTGATACCAAAATCGATAATGGTAGTAAGGAAAACTCTTCAATGGATCAAGGGACAAGCAATTTAATGTATGGTTCTATTTCTTGGAGTGCGATTTTTACTGGTGTTATTTTTACCTTAATTTTACATATTTTATTAACTGTATTAGGAACCGCAATTGGTACTTCAAGTATTTATTCATCAGACAATCATAATTTAGGTACTAATGCATTAATTTGGATAGCGGTAACAATTCTATCTTCTGTATCAATAGGTAGTTTTATTGCTGGACGTTTAGCAAAATGTGCAGGAGTACTACATGGATTGCTAGTGTTTAGTATAAGTACATTAATTAGTTTATGGTTAGCATTTGCATTTGCTAGTAGTTTATTTAGTGATGTGTTAGGTGCAGCATCACTTAGTTTTAAAAATATAGAAAATAATGTTAATAGTATATTACCTATTTCGAAGTTTTATAAAAATCAAAAAAAGGAATTTGATAACCATTTAGATACTTTAAAAAATAAATCAGAAATTAAATCGTATCAAAAAACATATATAAAGAAACAAAATTTTGAAAAGGAATCATTATACTTACAAAATAGCAGATATTTCTATGTAACTGATGACATGAAAAATTCATATATACATTTTGTTAATTGGTTTCAAAACATGCAAAATCATAATAAAAACCAAACAAAATCACATGAATCTACTGATCAAACTAAGAATATAAAATCTAAGGATATAAAACACAACATAAAAATCTATTTAAAAGCAATTGATAAAACAACTAATAAACACAAAAAAAAATATGATAAGGAAACAACAAAAATAAAGGAAAATATAAAAATAGAAGATGCTAAAGATAAAAAATTAGAAAAAGCAATAAAATCCACTTCAAAAAATAGTTGGATCACCTTTGCTTTCTTAATGGTAGAAGCATCATTGTCTGGTATAATGGGAATGATAGGGTACAGAAGTAAATTGAAAAAATTATAAAAAATTAGAAATCAATAAAGAAAGGCGACATTATAATGCCGCCCTTCATTGATATTTACGCATATTTAGTAATAGTTCTTTTAATATATAAGGGTTAGCTGCAATAATATTTTTTGAATCTTTATAATTATCATTACCACTAAAATCAGTGATCAAACCACCGGATTCACGTACTAATAGTGCACCTGCATCAAAATTCCAAGGTTTTAATCCAATATCACAGTAAGCATCTACACGTCCAGCTGCTACATATGCCATATCTAATCCTACTGAACCAGTTCTACGAAAATCTATATGTTTTTGATTGAATATTCTATTTATTTTCCTTATATATTCTTGATTATCTTCTTGTTTCGAAAATAAAGTACCAACAGCCAATATAATTCTTTGTAAATCAAATGCATTATTACTTCTTAAGCGATAACCATTGAGTTGAGCGCCTTGACCACGTATAGCACTAAATAATTCATTTAGTATAGGAGCGTAAATAACAGCTACTTCAGCACGATCTTTAACAATTAATGTAATTGAAATCGCAAAATGAGGCAAACGTTTAATGAAATTATGAATAGAATCTATAGGTTCAATTATCCATTTTATATCTCGATTTTTACCAACAATATTATCGTGTATTTTAGTAAGGATAGTATGTTGTGGGTACGCTTTATGAATTACGTCAATCATCAAATTTTCCAATGTAATTTTAATAGCATTCATAATATTTTTATTATTAGTATTGTTTATTTTAATAGAACCTATGATTTCATAGTTTTTAATTATTAAGTTTCCAGCTTTTCGCGCTGCACGTGTAGCAATATTCAGCATCGGGTGCATCATTATTTCTCGTTAAGATATTACAACCAGAAAGGAAATAAATTTAATTAATACATTATAAATTTTTATAATAAATTATTGAATTTTTATTATTATACAATGTATTATTTGCATTATTGTAATTAATATTAAATGCTAAATCAACTTTAATATTGCTAGATAGTATCTATATATTTTAGTATTAAATATTTTATAATAATAATTATTTTAAATATCATTACATTAAAATTGCATCGATATAACTAGTAGCTAATGAAATAATGAATTTTAATATGTCAAAAAAATAAATAATATTTTTAAAAAATTATACTTATAAATAAGTTTATATATTAAATTTATTAACAAAATTAATTAATTTTTTCTAAAAATCGATGGAATTAATATAAAATGAAATTACCAATTTATTTAGATTACGCTTCAACTACACCGGTTGATTTACGTGTTGCTAATAAAATGATGAAATTTTTAACTATAGATGGAATTTTTGGTAATTCCGCTTCTAAATCACATCTTTTTGGTTGGAAAGCGGAAGAAGCAATAAATATAGCACGTAATCAAGTAGCACAAGTAATTAATTCAGATCCACGTGAAATTATTTTTACTTCTGGTGCTACTGAGTCAAATAATTTAGCTATTAAAGGAACTGCTCAATTTTTTAAAAAAAAAGGAAAACACATTATTACCACTAATATTGAACATAAATCAGTATTAGATACTTGCAATTATTTAGAAAATAAAGGTTTTAACCTTACTTATATAAAATGTTCAAATAAAGGCATTATTTCAATTGAGCAATTAGAAAATGTTTTAAGTAATGATACTATTTTAGTTTCAATATCACATGTTAATAATGAAATAGGTACTATTCAAGATATCAGAAGTATAGGAGAATTATGTCATAAACATAAAATTACGTTTCATGTAGATGCAGCACAAAGTGTTTGTAAGCTACCGATAGATTTAAATAAATTAAAAATAGATTTAATGTCTTTTTCAGCTCACAAAGTATATGGACCAAAGGGTATTGGTGCATTATATGTACGCAAAAAACCATATCGTCAAATTGAACCTCAAATTCATGGCGGCGGACATGAACGTGGAATTCGTTCTGGAACTTTGCCAGTGCATCAAATTGTTGGGATGGGAGAGGCTTACCGCATTGCAAATAAAGCAATTGAAAAAGAAGCAATACAAATAAAATCATTAAGAAATCGATTTTGGCAAGGAATTAATAAATTAGATAATATATCACTGAATGGCGATTTAAATCATAGTTTACCAAATATAATTAACGTAAATTTTGGGAATACAGATGGTGAATCATTGATTTTAGCTTTAAAAGATTTAGCTATTTCTTCTAGTTCTGCATGTATTTCTGCTACTTTAGAACCTTCTTATGTACTTTTGGCTTTGGGTTTACATGAGAAATTAGCTTATAATTCACTTCGTTTTTCTATTGGAAGATTTACTACTGAAAAAGAAATAGATTATGCAATTTTATTAATAAAAAAATCATTATCTTACCTATATAAAAATCATTTACTTTAGTGGTAATATTTGCTGTTTAATCCTATTAAAAATCGCTTTCATTAATACAATAAAGAATAACAATACTATAAATAATTTTTATCTCTATATTTTAAAGTAGTTTTATTATTTATAATATTATTTAAATCAGTCACATATAAAATATGAATATAATTAATAATTTTTTTAAAATAACAAGGGGATTATATGACAATTGAACGTACATTATCTATTATTAAACCAAACGCAGTGGCTAAAAATCTAATTGGCGAAATTATTAATCGATTTGAAAATACTGGATTTAAAATTATTGGTATGAAAATGGTTTGTCTAACCAAAAAACAAGCGGAAAGTTTTTATAGTCAACATTCGGATAAATTTTTTTTTGTAGATTTAGTAAATTTTATGATTTCTGGACCTATAATTGTTTCTGTATTAGAACGTGAAAATGCTATTCAATTTTATCGTAATTTGATGGGAGATACTAATCCAATAAAAGCACTTAAGGGTACCCTGCGCGCAGACTATGCTGATAGTTATACTGCAAATGGATTACATGGTTCTGATTCTATGACATCGGCACTATTTGAAATTGGTTCTTTTTTTAAAGAAGATGAAATATATTCTAATATAATTTAAATAAAAATATTGATTTTAGTTTTAATTATAAAAAATAAAAAATTTTTATAACTTATTAAGTTATATTTTACATTAATTCTTACTAAAAATTAAAAACGTTAGTGATGAGGTTAAATCAAAATTTATGTCTGAAAATATTGTAAAATTTTCACCTTTCACTGATTTTAGTGGTTGTTCTATAGAAAACAAAAAAATTAATTTATTAGATTTTGATAGAAAAGATATGAGAAAATATTTTGTTTCTTTAGGAGAGAAACCATATCATGCAAATCAAGTAATGAAATGGATTTATCATCATTATTGTGATGATTTCAAAAATATGACTAATATTAATAAAAAACTACGCTTGAAATTAGAAAAACTTACTGAAATTAAAGCACCTAAAATCGCCAAAGAAATTAGATCTTCTGATGGAACTATTAAGTGGTCTTTAAATGTAGACGATCAATTAATAGAAACTGTTTATATTCCATATGAAAATCGTGCTACATTATGTATTTCATCTCAAGTTGGTTGTGCATTAGGATGTAAGTTTTGTTACACTGCTCAACAAGGTTTTAATCGTAATTTAAGTACGTCTGAAATTATTGGCCAAATTTGGTGTATATCAAATATTATTAGAAACAACAAATCATATAATTACCCATGTTATATTACAAATGTAGTAATAATGGGTATGGGTGAACCTTTGTTAAATTTAAATAATGTAGTAAAATCTATACGTATCATGCTAGATAGTTTTGGTTTTGGTTTATCTAAACGTCGTATAACATTATCAACTTCCGGCATAGTACCAGCATTAAACAAATTGAGTGATATGGTAGACATATCACTTGCAATATCTTTACACGCACCAAATGACGAACTTAGAAATAAGATATTACCAATAAATAAAAAATATAATATTGACATGGTTTTAAAAGCAACGAAAAATTATTTAACTAAATCTCAAGCTAAACAAAGTATAGTTACAATTGAATATGTTTTATTAAGTCATATCAACGATCATTTACAACATGCATATGAATTGATTGTATTGCTTAAAGACATGCCTTGTAAAATAAATCTTATTCCTTGGAATGAATTTCCAGGTTCGCCTTATTCTAGTAGTTCTAATAATCGTATTGTTCGTTTCTCAAAAATTTTAATTAAGAATGGTTTCAATACCACTATTCGTAAAAATCGCGGTAGTGATATCAGTGCTGCTTGTGGTCAATTGATTGGTAAAGTCACAAACCGTATTGATAAAATCACAATAAATATACAATAGTCTATAACATTTTATATTACATAATGAATACAATCTTTAGCAAGTCAAATACCAACTGTAAAAAATTAAAATGTCTATTTAAAATTCAAATATAAAACAGCATTCTAATATAATTGTATAATTTAGCAAATTTTTGTTAAAATTAATTTACATATTTATTATTAATCTAAACATAAAATTATGATAGTAATAAATTCACTATTTTTTAGAATTATTTTAATATTATATAGCTAAATTATTTTATTTTGTGTTTGATTATTACAGATGATATTGCTGTTTATTTCATGATGGAATATTTATGGAGCAATATATGATTAATAAGAAATATATTATTCATCGTAAATCAAAACGTATTTATGTAGGGCAAGTACCAATTGGGGGTGGATCACCTATAACTGTTCAGTCAATGACTAATACTTGTACTACTGATATTCCTATAACAATTAATCAAATTAAATCTCTTGAAGTTGCAGGAGCAGATATTGTCAGAATTTCAGTACCAAATATGGATGCTGTAGAAGCATTTAAATTAATAAAAAAGCAAGTAAATATACCATTAATAGCAGATATCCATTTTGATTATAGAATTGCATTAAAAGTTGCTGAATATGGTGCTGATTGTTTGCGTATCAATCCAGGTAACATTGGTAACGAAAAAAGAATTCGAAATGTTATTGATTGTGCAAAATATCATAATATTCCAATTCGTATTGGTGTAAACTTTGGATCTTTAGAAAAAGACATAAGAAAAAAATATATTAAACCAACATCAAAAGCATTAGTAGAATCAGCTATGCGACATGTAGATTATTTAGATCGTTTTAATTTTGATCAATTTAAAGTTAGTGTAAAAGCTTCAAACGTATCGATTGCAGTGGAAGCTTATCGTTTACTTGCAAAACAAATAGATCAACCATTGCATATTGGTATTACCGAAGCAGGTGGTATACGTAATGGTACGGTTAAATCCGCTATTGGTATTGGAATACTACTTTCTGAAGGAATTGGTGATACAATACGTGTTTCATTAGCAGCACATCCTGTAGAGGAAATTAAAATTGGTTATGATATTCTCAGTGCTTTAAATATTCGTTCACGTGGTGTTAATTTTATTGCTTGTCCTACTTGCTCACGTCAGGAATTTGATGTTATAGGTACCGTTAACGAATTAGAAAAACGTCTTAATGATATATCAACACCACTAGATGTTTCTATCATCGGTTGTGTAGTCAATGGTCCTGGAGAAGCGGCTATATCTACGATAGGTTTAACTGGAGGATATAAAAAGAGCAGTATTTATGAAGACGGATTACGAGGTAAAGAGAAAATTGATAATAATGATATTATTAATCAATTAGAAATACGTATCCGTAATAAAGCATTAAAATTTGATCAAAATATTTGTTCTAAGATTGATTGTGTGAAAAAATAATTTTCATTTCAAACCATTTTTTTTACACTAAGGAATTTTTAATTTGATAAAAAATATTCAAGCAGTGCGAGGTATGAAAGATTATTTGCCTACTAATACATATATATGGCAAGTAATTGAAAATATACTAAAAAAAACATTAAATAGTTATGGTTATAAAGAAATTCGTTTGCCAATTATAGAAAAAATTTCACTATACAAAAGAGCTATTGGTAACGTTACAGACATAGTTGAAAAAGAAATGTATACTTTTACTGATCGTAACGGTGATGTTCTAACATTACGTCCAGAGGGCACTGCCGGTTGTATTCGAGCGGGAATAGAACATGGTTTTCTTTATAATCAAGAACAAAGATTGTGGTATATGGGACCAATGTTTCGTCATGAGCGTCCACAAAAAGGTCGTTACCGTCAATTTAATCAAATTGGTGTAGAAGTTTTTGGTTTAAAAGGACCAGATATAGATGTTGAATTAATTATGATGAATATTCGCTTGTGGAAAGAACTGGGTATATCTAACCATGTTAGACTTGAAATTAACTCTCTTGGTTCATTAAATAGTTGTAATAATTATCGCAATGTATTAATTAAATTTTTAGAAAAAAACAAG
Organism: Candidatus Pantoea edessiphila; assembly: GCF_002933315.1. Lineage (GTDB taxonomy): Bacteria > Pseudomonadota > Gammaproteobacteria > Enterobacterales > Enterobacteriaceae > Pantoea_C. Next base: position 325,602 of record NZ_PDKT01000001.1, on the reverse strand, counting down.
AATGTATTAGATGAAAATTGTAAAAATCGTATGTATATTAATCCAATGAGAATATTGGATAGTAAAAATCCTATAATTAAAAATTTAATACATGATGCTCCTAAAATAAATGATTACCTTGATGATGATTCACGAATTCATTTTAATAAATTTTGCAAATTACTTAATGAATTAGACATTAGATATAAAATAAATCCTTATTTAGTTCGAGGACTGGACTATTATAACAGGACTGTAATTGAGTGGATTGCAGACTCTTTAGGTTCTCAAAGTACAATTTGTGGAGGTGGACGTTACGATAATTTAGTTAAACAATTAGGTGGTTATTGCACTCCAGCGATTGGTTTTGCTTTAGGTATAGAACGAATAGTATGTTTAGTTGAAGGAGTCAATCCGTATTTTAAAGCAACTAATACTTTTAATATTGACGTTTACATCATACCTTATAATGAAGATGCTCAATTAATGGCTATAAATTTATCTGAAAAATTACGCGATGCTATGCCTCAATTTAAGTTTGTAACAAATTTCGGAGGAGGTAATTTAAAAAAACAAATTAAACGTGCTGTAAAATGGCAAGCAAGTATAATAATTATATTAAATACAATAAATTTAAATGAAATAATTGTCAAAGATTTAAGAAACGGCAAACAGCAAAAAATATCTAAATCGCAAATTATAAATTTGTTACATACTTTATTAAAATAATATATTAGAATTCATATAAATTATGATGGGTTGATTGGTTATGCATGGTAATAAAATGAAAAAATTGGTTGCAATACAAGAATTTATTTACAAAAACAAAAACATATTCATCATTAGTATAATATTCACCATTTCTATTGTGATGTTAATTGTCAGTGGTTGGTTATTTTGCTATCAAAAATCCAATGAAAATAGTATTAAAACTAAAGACTTACTAGAGCAATATCAGAGAATTGTAAGTACAGTACAAGCAAGTCAATTTAAAAAAAATTTACCTAAAAGATCTTTAAAAGATATTAATGCTTTTATAAATAAAAATATCAATATATATGGTTTTATGGCCAGTATGGTGTTAACTAAATATTATGTAAATAATAATGAATTGGATAAAGCTGTTTTATCATTAAAAACTAGTTTGAAGTCTACTAAAGATATAAATTTAATAACATTAATTAATTTACGTTTAGCACGTATTCAAATTGAACAAAAAAAATTTGATGAAGCTTTAAAAACTATTGGTTATATTAAAAATAAAGACTGGATAATAATTGCCGCTGATATTCGTGGTGAAGCATTATTTGGTAAAGGTGAGAAAAAACTTGCTAAATATGAGTGGAATAAAGTGATTAAAAGCAGTATTTTTCCCGTATATAATCAAATAATAAATATGAAAATAAATAGCTAAAATTATTTAGTTAAGAGAATTACTATGATATTAAAAAATTATTTGTTATTGATATTTATATTATTTTTAATAAATGGTTGTTCTTCTTTTAATCTTAAAGAAAACATCGTTCATTTAAAATTATTATCAAAAGTTGATAACCAAATAACACCAAAAAAAATTTGGCATAGAAAAATTGGTAATGTAAGTGGTGATTTTTATTCTAATTTACATCCTGCGTGTAAAGATAATATTGTATATGTTGCCAACAGGTTTGGTATAGTAAAAGCATTTGATTTAATTAGTGGCAAAGAGAAATGGAAAATTGATCTTTCTAAAAGAAATAAATTACTAGCAAATAATCAATCAGAATTATTATCTGGTGGTATTACAGTAGATGGTAATCAGATATATATTGGTAGCGAATTAGGTACAATATATTCTTTAAAAACAGACAATGGATCAATTATATGGAAAACTCAAGTTATAGGTGAAATATTATCATCTCCAGTATTTAATAATAATTTAGTATTTGTCCATACTAGTAACGGTTTTTTACAAGGTATCGATAAAAATAATGGTCAAATTAAATGGAGTATTGAACTTGGCAATGATCTTTTATCTACTAGAGATATATCTACACCTACAGTCGTTTCTGACTATTTAATTGTAGGAGATAGTCAAGGTAAAGTTAGTTCTATATCAATAAAAAAAAATCAAATAATATGGAAACAAGATGTTTCAAATACAAATATAATTTCCTTATCAGCACAATTAAAAGATGTTAATACTACTCCCATTATCTTTAAAGGAGTTATTTATGTATCTTCTTATAATGGAAATATAACTGCATTAGATCTGCATTCGGGTGAGATATTGTGGCAACGTAACATTGGAATGATAAAAAAATTAACTGCCGATAATTATCATATATATGCAGTAGATGGAAATGACAACTTAATTTCCTTAAATACTAGTAATGGCAAAATTATATGGAGCCAAAATAATTTATTACATCGTCAGCTAACTTCTCCCATAATATATCAAAATAATTTAGTTATAGCTGATATTAAAGGTTATTTGCATTGGGTAAATATTAATAATGGAAAAATAATTACAAGTTATAAATTAAGCAATTCAGAATTTCAATCTGAACCAATTATTGCTTATGATAGAATTATAATTCAATCTAAAAATAGTTATGTCTATATAGTTTCTGTTTAATGTTGAATAATGTCCATTATTAACTATTTTTATTGATTGTACAATTTTTTAAAAATACCAATCAACAATGAAAATTGCTATGATGGAAATATAGGTTTATTTAGTTACAAGGCATAATAATGGAACCAATAATCGCTTTAATTGGTCACTTTAATGTAGGTAAATCTACATTATTTAATAGATTAACTCATACTTCCAAGTCGTTGATAACAAACATTCCTGGATCAACTCGAGATAGAAAATATGGTTCTACTAAATTAGAAGGAATAGATTTTATTTTAATCGATACCAGTGGTATTGATAGTTCTTTATTTGGTATTGAAACATATATGTTATCTCAATCTTTAATAGCAATTAAAGAAGCAGATATAGTTTTATTTGTTGTTGATGCTACTACTGGTTTAATAAACGCTGATCAAAAAATCGCAAAATATTTATATAAATATAACAAATTGGTTTTTCTTGTAATAAACAAAATTAATGGATTAGATGTAAATTTAAGTATAATCGACTTTTCTTGTTTAGGTTTTAAGAATATTCATACTATTGACGCATATAGTGGATATGGTGTTACTAATCTTGTTAGAAAAATATCATCGCTATGGAAGTGTAATTTAAATTACATTAAAGCAAATTATAAACAAATTAGTAAAAAAGTTGATAATAATATTATCAATAAATTATGTGAAATAAAAGAAAATATTCATTTAAAAAAGGAGCAAACAAAAGAAGTAATTAAACTAGCAATTATAGGCCGTCCTAATGTGGGTAAATCTACTCTTATTAATTGTATTTTAGGTGAGGTTCGTTTACTAGTTTATGATGAACCTGGTACTACACGTGATAGCATATACATACCTATAAAATATTTAAATAAAGATTATGTTTTGATAGATACAGCAGGAATACGTAAACGTAAAAATATTAATCAAGTTATAGAAAAATTTTCAATTGTTCAAACTTTAAAAGCAATTGACTATTCTAATGTAGTTATATTAGTAATTAATGCACAAGAAGATATTTCCCATCAAGATTATTATTTAATAAATTTGATAATTAAAAAAGGTATATCTTTAGTTGTTGTAATAAACAAATGGGATAACTTATCTTGGGAAATGCGTAAGAAAATTAAAGAAAAAATTAAGTTAAAGTTAAATTTTATAAACTTTGTACGTATACATTTCATTTCTGCTTTGTATAATATCGGAGTAAATAAAATATTTAAATCTATTAATGAATCATATTATTGTTCAAAAAAACATATTAATACTTCTTCATTAACTAATATTCTAAAATCTGCTATTAAAAATCACAAGCCTCCTTTAATACATGGTAATTCTATTAAAATGAAATATGCACATTTTGGTAATTATAATCCTTTTACTATAATAATACATGGTAATAGATTAAAATATCTACCTGAAACTTATAAACGTTACTTAGCATCATTTTTTCGTAAATCAATGAATATAATGGGATCTTTAATTCATATTAAATTAAAAGAATCTAATAATCCTTATACATCTCCTACTAGTATATTTAATCAAAATCAAAAAAAATAAGCGTAATCGTTTAAAAATATTAAATAATTAATTTTTTCATATTAAAAATAATAAATATAAATAAATTTATATGAAAAATATCATTCATTAAATATGATAGATTTTTTTCAAAAAAAACTAGAACAACATAATTACGTCATGTATAATACCGCTGCAATATTTTATCTATTTACATTAATTAGAGATGGAGTATTGCTATGTCTAAAATAATAAAAAAAGCTCTTACTTTTGATGATGTATTGCTTGTTCCTGCTTATTCTACAATTTTGCCAAACTGTGTAGAGTTAAAAACTCAGCTAACTAAAAATATTTGTCTGAATATTCCTATGATTTCTGCTGCTATGGATACTGTTACTGAATCTTCTTTAGCGATTGCTTTAGCACAGGAAGGAGGATTAGGTTTTATTCATAAAAATATGTCTGTTAAACGACAAATGGATGAAGTACGTAGAGTAAAGAAATATGAAAGTGGAGTTGTTAATAATCCTAGAACTGTTCTGCCAGACACTATATTATCTGAAGTTAAATCTATAACTAAACTTAATGGTTTTGCTGGATATCCAGTAGTGGATAATCAAAACAAATTAGTAGGTATTATTACTAATCGTGATGTAAGGTTTGTAACTGATTTAAATCAACCAGTTTCTGCAGTAATGACATTAAAAGATAACTTAGTAACAGTAAAGGAAGGTGAATCTAGAGATACAGTATTACAAAAAATGCATGAAAAACGTGTAGAAAAAGTATTAGTAGTAGATGATAGCTTTCGTTTATTAGGAATGATAACCGCAAAAGATTTTCAAAAAGCTGAACGCAAACCTAATGCTTGCAAAGATAATCAAGGTCGTTTACGTGTAGGAGCTGCAGTTGGTATCAATGAAGATAATAAAGAACGTATAGATGCATTAGTATCTGTTGGTGTTGATGCTATACTAGTAGATTCATCGCATGGGCATTCTGAAAAAGTATTAAAATTTATTAATCAAATAAGAATAAGATATCCTAATCTAGAAATAATTGGAGGAAATGTAGTAACAGCTGCAGGTGCTATATCATTAGTTGAGTCAGGAATTAATGCAGTAAAAGTTGGTATTGGACCTGGATCAATTTGTACTACTCGTGTTGTTACTGGTGTAGGAGTTCCACAAATAACTGCAATTTTTGATGTAGCTTCTGCATTAAAAAATATGAATATTCCAATAATTGCTGATGGTGGTATTAGATTTTCAGGGGATATCGCAAAAGCAATTGCTGCAGGTGCATTTTGTGTAATGGTTGGCTCTATGTTGGCTGGTGTTGAAGAATCACCAGGTGATATTGAACTCTATCATGGCAGATCGTTTAAATCTTATAGAGGTATGGGGTCTTTAGGTGCTATGGCTCAAGGATCATCTGATCGATATTTTCAATCTGATAAAAAATTAGTTCCTGAAGGCATTGAAGGTCGTGTACCATATAAAGGAAATTTAAAAGAAATTATCCATCAACAAATGGGTGGATTACGTTCTTGTATGGGATTAACTGGTTGTTTAACTATTAATGATTTACGTACTAAGGCTAACTTTGTACAAATTAGCTATGCAGGAATGAAAGAAAGTCACGTACACGATGTGATGATTACTAAAGAATCACCTAATTACACTATTAGATAATAATCGTTATTAATTAATTTTTTACATAAAAAGTTTTTTGGAACAATTTATAATGATACTAAAAAATATATATGAATATCGTATTTTAATACTAGATTTTGGTTCCCAGTATACTAAATTAATTGCAAGACGTATACGTGAGGTAGGTGTTTACTGTAAAATTTTGCCATGGAATATTAATGAAAAAAAAATTATTACTTTCAATCCTAATGGCATTATACTTTCTGGGGGTCCTGAAAGCACTATTAACTTAAACAGTCCACGTGCACCTGATTGTATTTTTAATATTGGTATTCCAGTAATGGGTATATGTTATGGTATGCAAACTATGGTATTACAGTTAGGAGGAACAGTTGTAAGTGCTAAAAAGCGTGAATTTGGTTCTACTCAAATTGAAATAATTAATTCAACTCCGTTAATGCATAATATAAAATATGATATCAATCCTTATGGTAAGGAGATACTGGGTGTATGGATGAGTCATGGTGATCAAGTTAGTTCTATACCTGATGGTTTTGTTTTAATTGCAAAAACCAATAATTGTTCTTTTGCTTTAATAGCTAATGAAAAAAAACATTTTTATGGTTTACAGTTTCATCCGGAAGTTACACATACTAATCAAGGTATAGATATTATAAAAAATTTTGTTATTAATATATGTTTATGTAAAAAATCATGGATACCAAAACAAATTGTTCAACATTTGATTAAACAATTAAAAGATAAAATTGGTCATTGTAGAGTAGTTTTGGGTTTATCAGGTGGTATTGATTCTTCTGTCACAGCTATACTTTTACATCGTGCTATTGGTAATAAATTAACATGTATATTTATTGATAATGGATTACTACATTTAAAAGAAACAGAAAAAGTGATTAGTATATTCAAAACTCATTTTAATTTAAATATTATACATGTTAAAGCAGAAGAAAGATTTTTTGATGCATTAACAGGTATTAAAGATCCAGAGAAAAAGCGTAAAGTTATTGGTTCAGTTTTTATTGATGTATTTAATGAAGAAGCAAAGAAATTAAATAATATACAATGGTTAGCTCAAGGAACTATTTACTCAGATATAATAGAATCTGAAATGTCTTTAATAACAGGAAAATTAAATGTAATTAAATCACATCATAATGTAGGAGGATTACCTAAAAAGATGGATTTATCTATTATTGAACCTATTAAAAAATTATTTAAAGATGAAGTTAGGAAAATTGGTATAGAGTTAGGAATGCCTTATGAAATATTATCTCGTCATCCATTTCCAGGTCCAGGATTGGCTATTCGCATACTAGGTGAAGTAAAAAAAGAATATTGTGGTATATTACGTCAAGCTGATTCTATTGTAATTGAGGAATTACGTAAATATAATTTATACGATAAATTAAGCCAAGTTTTTACTGTATTCTTACCTATTCGTTCAGTTAGTGTTATGGGAGATAGTCGTAAATATGATTGGGTAATTTCATTACGTGCAGTTGAAAGTATTGATTTTATGACTGCAGATTGGGCACATTTACCATATAATTTACTTGCCATTATTTCTAATCGTATCATCAATGAAATTAAAGGCATTTCTCGTGTTGTCTATGATATAAGCAGTAAACCTCCTGCAACTATTGAATGGGAGTAATTTTGCAATAATAACAGCATAAATTTATTAAATTTTTTCTATACTTTTAATGTAATCGTAAATCATTAATTGTGATCTTATTTTATTTTCACATTTAATATAAGAATTACTCATTTTCCTATCAATAATACGCGCCTTTACCGTATCATTTAATTGAATAGTTAATATATTTATGATACGTTGCTTTATATTTGGATCAAGAATGGCTACAGCTACTTCAATGCGATAATCAATATTTCGTGTCATCCAGTCAGCGGAAGATAAGAATATTTTTTTATTGCCTTTATTTTCAAAAACATAAACTCGATCATGTTCTAAATATCTATCAACAATACTAATAATATGAATGTTGTCACTAATCCCAGGTAAATTTGGAATTAGTGAACACATACTTCTTACTAATAAATTAATTTTAACTCCAAACTTTGATGCTGTATAAAGCCTGTTAATAAGACCCCTGTCTACTAAATTATTTATCTTTAAAATAATACCAGATGGTAATTTCTGTTTTGCATTAGAAATTTCTTTATCAATTAATTGATAAAGAACACGACGAGAATTTTGAGGTGATACAATTAAATAATGAAATGTTACTGGACGATATGGGTTTTCAATAAAATTGAATACCTTACGTATTTCATTGGTTATTCGTGAATCAGAGGTTAATAATGAATAGTCTGTGTAAACACGAGCAGTTTTTTCATTAAAGTTACCTGTTCCTATATGACCATAAAATACTATTATTTTATCTTCTTGACGTGAAATTAAAAATAGCTTAGCGTGAATTTTCAGACCTGGTGCAGAAAAAATTACATGCACTCCAGCTTCCGTAAGGCGTTTAGACCAGTAAATGTTTGTTTCTTCATCAAAACGTGCTTGTAATTCGACTACTACTGTAACTTTCTTACCATTGTATGCAGCATGGATCATAGCATCCATTATTCTAGAATGTTTTGCAACTCTATATATGTTTATTTTTATCGATAATACTTTAGGATCAAAAGATGCTTGCTGTAATAATTCTAATATATGCTCAAAACTATAATACGGATAATATAATAGTATATCATTATTGCGAATTGCATCAAAATAATTACGAGAGCTATCAAAACTAATATGACGAATTGGTGGTAAGTAATGATTAATGTAACTACTGTCTCCTATATTTGGAAAATTCATAAAATCTTTAAAATTATGATAACGATTACTGGGAAGTACCGAATCAAGATTTGTAATAGATAATTTATGACACAGTAATTTTACAATATTATTCGGCATGTTACGTTGATATACTAAACGTACTGGTTCTGAAGTTAAACGTTTTTTAAGACTAGATGACATTAGTTCTAATAAGCTAAATTCCATTTCTGATGCTAAGTCATATTTAGCATCTCTTGTTATTTTCATGGAATAAGCATTTAATACATCATAATCGTAAAAACCTTTAAATATATCATTTAAACAATATCTTAAAATATTATCTAATATAATAATATGTTTATGCTTGCTTGATGGTTCAGCAGGAATGGTGATAAATCTAGGCAATTTATCTGAAGGAATTTCTAATAATGCATAGAAATTTATATTTTTACAGATAATTTCAACTACCAAATAAGTATAATCATCTTTAAGAAATTTAGTTAAATCGATTTCAGTATTAATAATGATAGGAATTATATGTTGACTTAATTTATATTTAAAATATTTACGAAGCCAAATCTGCTGATTATAAGATAGTTGTGTTTCTTTAATCAAGAATATTTTATTATGTGCCATTTCAGTTATTAGATCATAATATATGGTATTAAACTTTTGATCTGATTTTATAATTTGTTTTTGAATCTTTTTAAAAAGATAAAATGGAGTGTTTAATGATTTTTGTTCTTCATTTATTAAAATACGTCTTTTTAAATCCGCAAAACGAACTTTATAAAACTCGTCTAAATTATTTGAATAAATACCTAAAAAACGCATTCTTTCTATTAATGGGTTATTTCTATCTTTTGCTTCCTGTAATACACGTTCATTAAAAGATAACCAGCTGAGTTCTTTTTCAATATAAAACATTACCCTGCCTATATCTATCAACAATTTAATATATTAAAATTAAAAACCATTATTTATTTATAAATATAACTTTTAAAAAGTTATTTAAATCTATATATAACCTTTTAAAGATAACTTTATACCATCTAACCATGCATTTTTTTCTTTCATAATTAGCCTACCTTCAAGAAACCACTTAATTACCACTGGATATATAATATGTTCTTTATCTTTAATTCGTTGAATAATAGAATTTTCATCATCCTTAGGAAATACATTAATTTTACTTTGTATTACAATTGGTCCTTTGTCTAATTCTTCAGTAACAAAATGTACTGAAGATCCATGTTCTAAATCACCATTTTTTAATACTTTACGATGAGTATTCAGTCCAGGATATTTAGGTAACAGAGAAGGATGAATATTAAGTATCATACCTTTATAATGATCAATAAAAAAATTATTAAGAATACGCATATAACCAGCCAAAACAATTAAATCTGGTTCGTATACATCAATTTCCTTAGAAAGGACGTAATCAAATTTCTTATTATTTTCAGTTATTACATGCGTTGGTATATATTCTCTTCTAGCATATATTAAACCATATGCAGAAGATTTATTGCTAAAAACAGCAACTATTTTACCATTAATTCGTTGTTTACAAGCATCAATGATGGATTTTAAATTACTTCCTTTACCAGAAATTAAAACAACTATCTTTTTCATTTTATAAAAAGCACACGTTCTTTATCATGAGAATGTTTAATTAAACCTATTTTCCAAACATTCTCATGAATATTATTCATAAAAGAAATTGTTTTATCAACTTCTATTGGATTTACTATTATCAACATACCAACACCACAATTAAAAATCCGGTACATTTCATAGTTAGTGATATTAGTTTTTCTTTGTATCCAATTAAATATAGAAGGCCATTCCCAACTTCTTTCATTAATAACTGCTTGAGTATTATTTGGAAGTACTCTAGGAATATTTTCTAATAAACCTCCACCGGTAATATGTATTATTGCTTTTATATTAACATGCTGTATTAACTTTAATATTTTTTTTACGTATATACGAGTTGGCTCAATTAAATGATGTAATAAAGATTTTCCATCAAGCTGATAAATTAAAGGATTAATATTGTTGATTTTAAGAATATTACGTATTAAAGAATAACCGTTAGCATGTGGTCCACTGGAACTGAAAGCAATTAATACATCACCATTACTAACTTGTCTTCCATTAATAATTTTTGATTTTTCAACGACTCCTACACAAAACCCAGCTATATCATAATCTTGATTAAGATACATTCCTGGCATTTCGGCAGTCTCACCGCCTATTAAGGTACAACCTGAAATTAAGCAACCTTCAGCGATGCTATTGATTATTGAAGTAGCAATTTTTATATTTAATTTACTAGTTGAATAATAGTCCAAAAAAAACAAAGGTTCTGCTCCACATACTATTAAATCATTAACACACATAGCAACTAAATCGATACCGATATCTTTGTAATGTTCAGTATCAATCGCTAAAAGGGATTTAGTACCTATACCATCAGTAGTAGAAACTAATACTGGTTCAACGTAATTTTGTGGTAAATTACATAGTGAGTTAAAACCACCTATATCACTTATTACTTCAGATCGATATGTTTTTTTTGCTATTTTTTTTATATTTTTAATTAAAGAGTTACTATTGTCAATATTAACTCCAGAATCTTTATAACTTATAGATAATTTATTAAACACTAAATTATATTCCTTAAATTTAAATTATTATTAATTAATAAAGTGTTATTTATTATTAATAAAGTAAAATACTTAATATTGCAATACAATTTTCTATTAATATTTGTTTGAGTTAAAATATAAAAAATTTTGGTCTATAAATAGATGATAAATATTGAAAAAAGTAGTATCATGATAAATTTTAATATGAAATTGCTCATAGGAACATTGATGAAAATTATTGAAGTAAAACATCCTTTAATTAAACATAAATTAGGTTTAATGCGTGCACATGATATCAGTACTAAATGTTTCCGTGAATTAGCATCTGAAATAGGTAGTTTACTAACTTATGAAGCAACTTCTGATTTAAAAACCAAAAGTATCGTTATAAAGGGTTGGAATGGATTAGTAGAGGTTGATAAAATCGAAAATAAAAAAATTACAATAGTTCCTATTTTACGTGCAGGTTTAGGCATGATAGAAGGTGTATTACAATATCTACCGAGTGCACGTATTAGTATAGTTGGTATGTATCGTGATAAAAAAACCCTAGTTCCAATACCTTATTTTCAAAAATTAGCTTCTAATATCGATGAAAGTATGGCAATAATAGTTGATCCTTTATTAGCTACTGGGGGATCTATGATTGCAACTGTTAATCTTTTAAAAAAAGCTGGATGTAAACATATTAAAGCATTAGTTCTGATAGTTGCACCAGAGGGTATTAATGAGCTAGAAAAAGTACATAAAGATATAGAATTATATACTGCTTCAGTAGATAAAAACTTAAATGAAAAAGGATATATTATTCCAGGTCTTGGAGATGCAGGAGATAAGATTTTTGGAACACAATAATAGTTATTTATTATAAATGATTTGTTTTTTATTTGTATTGTGTAATAATTGTTACTCTTGTGAAATTTCATTTAATATTTAGAATAATAAGTAATATAAATTTCATTTAGATATATATTAATTAATAAATATAATTTTATTAATTAATAATAAAATATTAATTTAAAGTTAACGAAATCATTATATAACTTTAATATTAATTTTAAATATATTATAATTATATTGATATTAATATAATTATAATATATTTAAAATTAATATTAAATATACATATATCAGAAGTTAAATCAAAATTTACTTGATTTAAGCATCTTATATTATATAAATTATTACTGATATTAATAAATATAATAAATAAATTAATTTTTGTTCAAAAATTAAATAAATAATTTTATTAAAATATGTTACTATATGTATTTGGGAAATAATAAAAAAGATATTATTTAATATTTAATATTTTTTATAAAAATTTTACTTAAATTTATAGTTAGTATTTATAAGTTTTAACATATAATTAAAATTTATAGTAAAATAAATTAGATAATAATAAAATGTATATGTTAATATACAACTTAGTTAAATTATAAAACAATTATTTCAGTATTACCCAATGAGTAAGTTTAAATTCATTTTTAATTTGAGAAAAATTATGAAAAACCTTCTTAAGGAAAATCTATAATGTTTGCAGGAAGTATCGTTGCTCTTGTGACTCCAATGGATATTAAAGGTAATATATGTCGTTATAGTTTAAAAAAGTTAATTAATTATCATATCAATAGTGGAACTTCAGCTATTGTTTCTGTTGGTACTACTGGTGAATCTGCAACATTAAGTCATGAAGAACATGGAAATGTAGTCATGAAAACTTTAGAAATTGCAAACGAAAATATTGCGGTAATTGCTGGTACCGGTTCTAATGATACAGCAGAAGCTATTTCTCTTACCAAACGTTTTGAGAATTCTGGAGTTATAGGATGTTTAAGTGTAACACCTTACTATAATCGTCCTACACAAGAAGGATTATACCAACATTTTAAAGCCATTGCTAACAGTACTAATTTACCACAATTATTATATAATGTTCCATCCCGTACTGGTTGTGATATGCTTCCGGAAACCATAGCACGTCTATCAAAAATTAATAATATAATTGGAATAAAGGAAGCTACTGGAGATTTATCACGTATTAATCAAATAACCAATTTAGTTGATGAGGATTTCATTTTAATTAGTGGTGATGACATTACTGCATTAGAATTTATGAAATTAGGAGGTAAGGGTATTATTTCAGTAACAGCTAATATTGCTGCTAAAGAAATGGTCAAGATATGTCAGTTAGCAAGCCAAAAAAAATTTAATCAAGCTAATAAATTAAATCAACGTTTAATGTTTTTACATAAAGCTCTTTTCTGTGAATCAAATCCTATAGCAGTAAAATGGGCTGCTAAGAAATTAGGTTTGATAAAATACGACACTCTGCGTTTACCAATGACTCCTTTAAGTATTATTAATCAATCAAAGGTAAAGCAGGCTTTAATAAAATCAGGTTTACAAATTGGGAATTGTAGATGAATTGCTCAGTAAAACATTCAAATTACATGTTAATAATAACATTATTCATTACTATGTTTTTACTATCTTCATGCTCTAAAATGGGTATTGGTGAAGATTATTACTTAAATACTGATAAGTTACGTGAATTAAAATCACCTAAAGACACTATTTTTCCTATTCAAAGAGGAGACTACGATATACCAGTTATAAAAAAATCAAACAATAAACTTAAAAAACAACCTGTTTTATATCCACCAATTCAACCGTTAAAAATTATCGATGGATTTTATACTAGTTTTATTAATAATAAAGGATTGTTATTTATTAATAATAGAAATATTGATATTACTTGGTCACATCTTATTGACATTATAAAATATTATAATATTCCAGTTTTATCGAAAAACAAATTATTGTATAAAATTACAACAGATTGGATTAATTTACCTAAAGATTATGGAAATAAACATTATATTGGAAAATATCAATTTATATTAAAAAAATATCATTCTAAATTACAACTAACTGTACATTTAATGGAGCTAAAACAAGATAAAAAAAATATTACGTCGTCCTTTTATATAAGACATTACACGATACAAATGATTAATAAAATTATTTTACATTGGTCCAAAACATATAATAATAAACATATTAATTACAGCGCCAAAACACAAATAAAAAATATTTTTGAGAAAAATAAGATATATGCATCAAAAATTATTGCATTTTTTGATATGGGTTGGCAGCGATTGAAAATAGCCCTAAAATTTATAGAGATGAAGATACATTACTATCAAAATAAATGGTCATAATAAATTATAAGTTAGATTTAATATAAATTAAGAAACATATAATAATATCTTTTGGTAATAGATTAATAAAAAAATCTATTTATCAAACAGTAAATATTTTATATAGTTTGGTAATTTAAATACATTAATTTACCATTAAGATATTAACGAAATTATTAAATGATGTTTTAATATTATTTATTTCAAATAATATTAAATATGCAAGATGTTTTATTTGAATAGACGATATATTAACATTATTTATAATAATTTTGTAACTTGTTGATCTATTTTTTTGGAATTTTATAATGGAAAAAAAATCTGAATTATATCGTGGAAAATCAAAAAATGTATATTGTACTGAAAAAAAAGATTTATTAATAATACATTTCCGAGATGATATATCAGCTAATAACGGACTTAAAATTAAACAATTTTTTGGTAAAGGAATAATAAATAATAAAATTAATTGCTTTATTATGAATTTCTTACAGAACAATGGAATATCAACTCATATAGAAAAACTAATATCAGACAATCAAGTATTAGTTAAAAAGTTAAAAATGATACCAATCGAATGTGTTTTAAGAAACATTGCTTCAGGTTCTTTAGTTAAACGTCTTGATATTAAAGAAGGTATGGTGTTAAATCCTCCAATATTTGAAATATTTTTTAAAAATGACATTAAAAATGATCCAATGATTAATGATTCTCATTGTGAAACTTTCAATTGGGTTAATAAAGAAAATTTCATAAAAATGAAATTACTTACTTACAAAATAAACGATATTTTAAAAAAATTATTTATTGATATTAATATTATACTAGTTGATTTTAAATTAGAATTTGGTTTGATTAATAATACAATAATTTTAGGAGATGAATTTTCACCAGATGTTGCACGTTTATGGGATAAAGAAAATATGAAAAAAATGGATAAAGATTTGTTTCGAGAAGATTCTATTGGGTTAATTAAATCTTATAAATCAATTGCAAATCGCTTAGGAATTAAATTTAATTTTTAATAAATATAAAATACGTATTAAAACAATATTTTTTGAATTATTAGATATTTTTTAAGCAATTAATTGTTGCATTATATTTTGATATATTTTACTTAATATTTTTAAATCAGAGATTCTGACACATTCATTTATTTTATGGATAGTTGCATTTACTAAACCTAATTCAACTATTTGAGCACCTGTACGGGAGATAAAACGTCCATCTGACGTTCCACCTGTATTTAAAATTTTTGGTTGAATTTTATTATATTGTAATACTGTAGTCATTACTGTATCAATTAATATACCACTAGAAGTAAGGAATGGCTGAGCTGCAACGTCCCATTCAATAGAGTAACTTAATTGAAGTTTTGAAAGTAATATATCAATATTTTCACGGATTTTTACGTCATTCAATTCTGTGCTAAAACGAATATTAAATTGAATCAATAAATTGCCAGGAATAATATTAGTACTACCATCACCTGCTTTTATATTAGTAACTTGTATACTTGTAGGTGGAAAAAAATCGTTTCCTTTATCCCAAACGATACATATTAATTCATTGAGTAATTTTACTCCAATATGTATAGGATTATTAGCTAGATTAGGATAAGCAACATGCCCTTGTATTCCATGAATTATTAGATTAACATTTATTGAACCGCGACGTCCATTTTTTACTATATCTCCTACAATTATATTACTAGTTGGCTCGCCAATTAAACAATAATCTAAACATATGTTTCTAGAAATTAATCTTTCAATTACTTTTAAAGTACCATGATTTGCACTGCTTTCTTCATCAGAAGTTATAAGAAAAGCTAAACAACCTTTATGATTTGGATATTTTTTGACAAAACGTTCAGCAGCTACTATCATTGCTGCTAAGGCCCCTTTCATATCTACGGCACCTCGACCAAATAACATATCTTTGTAAATAATAGGATCAAAGGGAAAGCTATTCCAGCTATTAATGTCACCAGGATGTACTACATCAGTATGACCAGCAAAAGCTAAAGTTTTTCCATATCGGCGCGTTGCCCAAAAATTTTTAGTATTATTAATGTTTATCTTTTCTACTTGAAAACCAATTGATTTAAGACGGTTAATTAATATATCTTGACATCCAGCATCATTAGGACTAATTGAAGGACATCGAATCAATTGTTTTGTAAGTTCAATTATTGGGCATAACATAAAGATTTTCTCCTTAAATAACTTTAATTAATATAAATATAGAAATATATTTAAATAATTTAAAAAAACTGTAATAATTTTATTCTTTTTCATTTTATGATGCATATTTTAAAAAAAATAATAAAAGTGTATTTCTATTAAATTATTGATAATTTAATCAGATTAATCTTAATACATTTTATGTAACTTTCATTTTATGTAACTTTTATTTATCTTAGTGATATATTGATTGATTTTTAGAAAAATAATTTTATTAATAATGAAATTATGAATAATATAATCTATTATTTAAATTATTAATTTTTCATTCGTAATTATTATACGAATGAAAAATTAATAAATAAATAAAATTTTTATGAATATAATTTAACAATTACTTTATAATAGAAATTAGTTAATATCAATTATGTATTAAAAAGTAGTTAATAGTGAATTTTTAGCTATTAATGATTTTATAAAATTAATACCATTATTATAAAATTTAATTAAAAAATTTGTAAATAAATTTAATAGTTTTTTAATTTATTTACAATATAAATAAATTTTAATTATAATATAGATTAATATTATTTTCGCATTTTTAGTTACTGAAAAATTTTATTAAATTATTATATTATGGGTTTATTAATTTAATAAATTCTATTGAATAAAATATATTTTCATATATATATATATTTATTTTTATCTTTTTCTGTTAAAAATTAAATTATTAGCAACTTTTAAAAGATAAGATAACTCTAAATATATAACGAAAAAAGATTAATTATAATTGAATATATAATATCGTATTTTATTATGAGTTATTACATTAATAAAATTCAGTATAAAAATTAGCTTTTATATTACATAAAATAACATAAAATTTATCGATATAAACTTCTATTTTATTTTGTATAATTTATGATCTGAATAAATACATCCCATATTCCTAATAATTTAATTATGCTAATTAGGATAAATAGAAAAATTATGACAAATAGAAAAAAAGACCTAACTGAAATAATTGATGCAAAAAGACGTTGGTTAAATTCTCATGATATTGGTTATCAAAAATCTATGGATAACAGACATGTTCAAATGATTGCGCTTGGAGGAGCTATAGGAACTGGTTTATTTTTAGGAACAGGTGGTAGATTACAAACAGCAGGACCTGCATTATTACTAATTTATTTAGTATGTGGGATTTTTTCTTTTTTTATATTACGTGCTTTAGGTGAATTAATTTCAAATCGCCCCTCTAGTGGTAATTTTGTTTCTTATGCTAGAGAATTTCTTGGAGAAAAAGCTTCATATGTCGCAGGATGGATGTATTTTGTTAATTGGGCTATGACTGGTATAGTAGATATTACTGCAGTTGCATTATATATGAAGTATTGGAATATATTTAATAATATTCCTCAATGGACATTTGCTCTCTTTGCTCTAGCATTAGTTGGTATTATGAATATGGTTGGAGTGAGGTGGTTTGCAGAAATGGAATTTTGGTGCTCTATAATTAAAGTATTGGCGATTGTTTTCTTTTTGATTATAGGTATAGCAGTTT
The DNA here is from genome assembly GCF_002933315.1 of Candidatus Pantoea edessiphila. Classification (GTDB taxonomy): domain Bacteria; phylum Pseudomonadota; class Gammaproteobacteria; order Enterobacterales; family Enterobacteriaceae; genus Pantoea_C. The sequence goes on along the minus strand of NZ_PDKT01000001.1, from coordinate 307,412 downwards.
TAATTAGTGGTAAACCAATAGATGGTAATGCTACTGGATTTCATTTAATTATTGATAAAGGAGGATTTTTTCCACATGGATTATTACCATCTTTAGTTTTAATACAAGGAGTAGTATTTGCTTTTGCATCAATTGAACTTGTTGGTACAGCAGCGGGTGAATGTAAAGATCCTAAAACAATATTACCAAAAGCAATTAATAGTATAATATGGCGTATAGGTATATTTTATATTGGTTCGATATTACTATTAGTACTATTACTACCATGGAATGCATATCATGAAAATCAAAGTCCTTTTGTCACCTTTTTAGCTAAATTAGATATACCATATATATGTAGCTTTATGAATATTGTGGTTTTAAGTGCGGCTCTTTCTAGTATAAATTCAGGTTTATATTCTACAGGACGTATTCTTCGTTCTATGTCGATGGGTGGATCAGCACCAAAATTTATGTCAAAAATGAGTGCTCAACAAGTACCTTATGCAGGAATTGTATCTACTATTGTGATTTATATAATTGGTGTTTTTCTAAATTACATCTTACCTTCAAAAGTTTTTGAAATTGTGTTGAACTATGCTTCTCTTGGTATTATTTCTTCTTGGACTTTTATAATAGTATGTCAGTTACGTTTACGTAAAGCTATTAAAGAAGGTAAGGCTAATGATGTAACTTTTAAATTACCTGGTGCTCCTTTTACTTCATGGTTGACTCTGTTATTTTTATTTTGTGTATTAGTATTGATGGCATTTGATTATCCAAATGGTACATATACTATTGCTTCTATTCCTTTAATCGCCTTAATTTTAGTCCTGGGATGGTTTGGAGTACGTAAAAGAGTTCAAGAAATCTCTAAAAAACATTTACAAGAAATGAATGTATATGAAGAGTATAATGAAGAAAAAATAGATTAATCGTTATATTAAATATTATATTTGTAAAAAAACTTAATTAAAATTGCTAAAAAATTTTTATATATTTTAAATTAGATAAATATTTATATTTAATAATATATAAATATTTAATTTTATAAAAAATTAAATTAGGAAATTAAAATATTTATTTAATTATATAAATCAATAAATTTAATAAATGGCTTAAAATCATTTATTGTTGGTTATTTGTATATTAATAACATTGATTTTGTTAATCAAGGCGGAAAAATTCCGCCTTGATTCTTAACTAAAATTTGGATGCAATTAATTTATCTAATGTATATTGATCAATAGAAAATTGACGAATACCTTCAGATAATTTTTCTACTGCCATAGGATTTTGGTTATGTTCCCAACGAAATTCAGATTCTGAAATCAAGGATGAATCTGAAATAACCTTATTAAAAAATAGTTTTAATTTTTTTGTTAAAGGTTCATAATTATTTTGTAATTCCTTTAATAAAATTGGAGATATTGTTAAATAATCACAACCAGCTAATGCAATTATTTGTTCTATTCTACGGAAGCTAGCACCCATAATTATAGTTTTATATTGATGATTTTTATAGTAATTATAAATATCCTTAATTAATTTTACCCCTGGATCTTTATCGACTAAATATTGAGGAGTAAAATTTTGTTTATTATGCCAATCATAAATTCTACCCACAAATGGAGAGATTAAAAATACATTTGCTTCAGCACAAGCTCTTGCTTGATTAACAGAAAATATTAATGTAAGATTACATTTTATACCATTTTTTTCTATTTCTTCAGCAGCACGAATTCCTTCCCAAGTTGCCGCCAATTTAATTAAAATACGATGATCTTCAATACCGTTTGCTTTATACATGTTAATTAATTTTTTAGCTTTACTAATAGATTCAATTGTATTAAAAGATAATCTAGAGTCTATTTCTGTAGAAATACGACCAGGTATATATTTAAGTATCTCTGTCCCAATATTTACAGCAATTTTATCACTTGCATTAACAATCATTACTTCTTTACTACCACCTTGTTTTTTAGCATAATTAATTGCATCATTAACTAAAAATTTATAACTATCTGATTTAACAGATCTAAGTATAATCGCAGGATTAGTAGTTGCATCTTCTGGATGGTATTTTTGAATAGACTGTATGTCACTACTATCTATAACTACGGTAGTAAATTTTTTTAAAGATTCTAATTGATTCATGCTATATCCCTTAAGTAAATAAAAATAATATTTTAAAATACAAAAAATTATTTTTATGTATTTATATTGTTATCAAGTTTTAGTTACAATAAAAATTAATAATTTTATATGAATATTAAAATATTTTTTATTTAATATTAAAGATACTATTATTATTTATAATAATATGAAATTTAATAATTTATTGTTAAAATATAAAAATTAATATAATTCTTATAGTTCAGAAATCAATAAAAATTCATTATCATTTATATATAAAAAGGATATAAAATGGATGATAAAATAAGACAAAGCGCACTAGATTTTCATAAATATCCAACAGCAGGAAAAATCCAAGTATCTCCTACCAAACCTTTAGTAACTCAACATGATTTAGCTTTAGCATACTCACCTGGTGTAGCAGCACCATGTTTGGAAATAGCTAATAATCCATTAAAAGCATATCAATATACATCTCGTGGTAATTTAGTAGCGGTAATATCTAATGGTACTGCCGTATTAGGTTTAGGAAATATTGGAGCTGCAGCTTCTAAACCAGTAATGGAAGGTAAAGGAGTTTTATTTAAAAAATTTGCAGGTATTGATGTATTTGATATTGAAATAAATGAAGTTAATCCTGATAAAATAGTACAAATTATTTCTTCATTAGAACCAACTTTTGGTGGAATAAATTTAGAAGATATAAAAGCACCAGAATGTTTTTATATAGAACAAGAATTACGTAATCGTATGCAAATTCCAGTATTTCATGATGATCAACATGGTACTGCAATTATTTGTACTGCAGCAGTTATTAATGGATTAAATATAGTTAATAAATGTATTTCTAATGTTAAATTGGTAGTATCTGGAGCAGGTGCATCAGCTATTGCTTGTATGAATCTATTAGTAACGTTAGGTTTACCTAAATGTAATATACAAGTTTGCGATTCTAAGGGATTGATTTTTCATGGAAGAGAAAAAAACATGGAAATCACCAAAGCTGAATATGCTATTGAAGATAATGGAAAAAGAACATTAGATGAAATAATTGATGATGCAGATATATTTCTAGGTTGTTCTGGTCCAAGAGTATTAACTGTAAAAATGGTTCAAAAAATGGCAAAAAACCCATTAATTTTAGCTTTAGCTAACCCAGAACCAGAAATTATGCCGCCATTAGCTAAATCGGTAAGACCAGATGCAATTATTTGTACTGGACGTTCTGATTTTCCTAATCAAGTAAATAACGTTTTATGTTTTCCTTTTATTTTTCGTGGAGCTTTAGATGTAGGAGCAACTACAATTAATGAAGAAATGAAAATTGCTGCAGTAAATGCTATTGCAGCTATAGCTAAAGCTGAGCAAAATGATATTGTTGCATCAGCTTATGAGAAACAGGAACTCGTTTTTGGTCCTGAATATTTAATCCCTAAACCATTCGATCCTAGATTAATTGTTCAAATAGCACCTGCTGTTGCTAAGGCTGCTATGAATTCTGGTGTTGCTACTCGTCCTATAAAAGATTTTGAAGCATACCGAGAAAAACTTACCGAATTTGTTTATAAAACAAACCTATTTATGAAACCAATATTTTCGCAAGCACGTAAAGAAAAGAAACATGTTGTACTAACAGAAGGAGAAGATATAAGAGTACTACATGCTACACAAGAATTAATAACACTTGGTTTAGCAAAACCAATTTTAATTGGACGACCAAATGTTATTAAAATGCGTTTACAAAGACAAGGTTTAAAAATTGAAATAGACAAAGATTTTGAGCTTGTAAATAACGAATCCGATCATCGTTTTAAGGAATATTGGAAAGAATATTATAATATAATGAAACGTAAAGGAATAACACCGGAACAAGCACAAAGGATTGTAATTAGCAATCCAACCGTAATTGGAACAATTATGTTACATAGAGGTGAAGCCGATGCATTAATTTGTGGAATTATTGGAAATTATAGTGAACACTACGAAATAATAAAAAATGTATTAGGTTTAAGAAATGATGTTAAAGTAGCAGGCACTATAAATGCATTATTATTACCCAGTGGTAATACTTTTATTGCTGATACATATGTTAACGAAGATCCTACACCAGAACAATTAGCTAATATTACTCTAATGGCAGCAGAGACAGTAAAACGTTTTGGTATGGAACCTAAAGTGGCTTTATTATCTCATTCTAGTTTTGGTACTTCTAATGCACCTAGTGCACAAAAAATGAGAAAAGCTTTAGAAATTATAAAAACAATTGCTCCGCAATTAGAGGTAGATGGCGAAATGCATGGAGACGCTGCTCTTGTTGAAAACATACGTAATGAATTAATGCCAAATAGCCCTCTTAAAGGTACTGCTAATCTACTTATTATGCCTAATGTAGAAGCAGCAAGAATAAGTTATAATTTATTACGGGTATCATGTTCTGAAGGAGTAACAATTGGTCCAGTTCTAATGGGTATGAAAAAACCAGTGCATATACTGACTAGTATTTCTTCTGTAAGAAGAATTGTTAATATGGTAGCACTGTCTGTAGTAGAAGCTCAAACTAAACCTTTATAAAATAATATATAAAGAAAAGAAATTAAATTGTATTAACTTTTATAAATTAAGATAACCAATTTTTAACTGGTAGAAAGTCTCTATATAGAGAGGCTTCTGCCGAATTTACAGTAGGTTGATAGTTATATTCCCAACGCACTAAAGGAGGCATTGAAATTAAAATAGATTCAATTCTACCATTTGTTTGTAAACCAAATACAGTACCACGATCGTAAATTAAATTAAATTAAACATACCTACTACGTCTATAAAGTTGAAAATCACGTTCTCTTTTACCCCATATATAATTTTTACGACGTATGACAATTGGTTGATAAGCAAGTAAAAAACCATTTCCTATAGCTTTTGCAAATTCAAAACAGTATTCAAAATTTGGTTTGTTGAGATCATCAAAAAATAATCCTCCTACACCACGCTGTTCATTTCGATGCTTAATATAAAAATATTCATCACACCATTTTTTATATTTATAGTATAGATGTTCTCCAAATGGCAAACAAATGTTAAATGCTGTTTTATGCCAATGAACTACATCTTCTTCAAATCCATAAAAAGGTGTTAAGTCAAACCCTCCACCAAACCACCAAATAGGTTCAGCGCCTAATTTTTCTGCAATAAAAAAACGTATATTAGCATGCGTAGTTGGAATATAAGGATTTAGTGGATGAATTATTACTGATACACCCAATGCTTTAAAACTATATCCTAATAGTTTTTTATGATAAAATGTTGCTGATGATGGTATGTTATTCTTATGAATGTATGAATAATTTACTCCTACTTGTTCAAATACTTTCCCTTTTTTTAATATACAACTTTGACCATAACAATCTATGGAATGCCATTTATCTTTTTTAAACTCTTTATTATCTTTTTCTTCAAGAATTATAAAATTACAAATTTTATTTTGTAATTTTAACAAAAAATTTTTTACAATAGATATATACATTATATTTACTATTTTAATATCAAATAAATTGAAATGTTATTATTAATAGTTAACTTATTTTATTTTTTATTAAATTTCTTTACTACCAATATTATAATCAGTTTTATCTACATTCTTATATAAAAAGAAAAACACAAAAGACGATAACAGTGATTGGTCATCGTTATAGTATTTAGTTGGTCATAGTTATCGTCTTTTGTGTTTATTTATTCATACTAATGCGAATTATTGTAGTTTCGCCTATCATAGCTTTTCCAGATAATTTGATTAGTTCTTTAATTTTATCAATATTAGATATTACTATAGGTGTAATTGTAGATTTTACCTTTTTTTCTAATAAAAATAAATCAAATTCAATAATAACATCTCCGATTGTAACTATTTGACCTTCTTTAGCTATTCTTTTAAAACCTTCACCTTTTAATTCAACCGTATCAATACCAAAATGTACAAATAACTCAATTCCATCATCAGATATAATTGAAAAAGCGTGATTAGTTTCGAAAATTTTACCTATTTTCCCATTAACTGGGGCAACAATCTTATTTCCATTAGGTTTAATTGCTATGCCATCACCCACAATTTTTTCGGCAAATACTACATCTGGCACATCTTCAATATTGATAATATCACCAGATAAAGGAGCAATAATATTAATTATTTTTTCTGTATCTATTGTCTCACCAAAAAGTTTAGAGAACAAACCCATGATTTTCTCCTAAGTGGCAATATACTAATTAGTATATTATTTTTTCTTGATTAAAATTATTAATTAAATTCATCAAATCTTCAGCTGTAGGTTGAAGTAAAGCTTTTTGTGCTAACAATTTTACATCTTTAAAATTAACACCACGGATAATTTTTTTAATTTTAGGAATATCAGTTGCACTCATACTAAATTCATCTAATCCCATTCCTAATAATAATAAAGTAGCACGTTCGTCAGATGCAAGTTCACCGCACATACCAGTCCATTTACCTTCTTTATGAGATGCGTCAATAACTTGTTTTATCAAAGTAATTACAGAAGGAGTCATTGGATTATATAAATGTGAAATCAAATTATTACCACGATCAACAGCTAATGTATATTGTGTTAAATCGTTTGTACCAATACTAAAAAAATCAACTTCTTTTGCTAAATGATGTGAAATAACCGTAGAAGCAGGAGTTTCAATCATTATACCAATCTCAATTGAATCATCAAAATTTTTTCCTTCTTTACTTAAAATCACCTTTATATTTTCAATTTCTAATTTTAAAATACGTACTTCTTCAACAGATATAATCATTGGAAACATTATTCGTAGTTTGCCAAAAAAAGAGGCACGTAAAATAGCGCGCAATTGGGAATATAATATTTCTTTACGGTCCATTGCAATGCGAATTGCACGCCATCCAAGAAAAGGGTTTTCTTCTTTTGGTAAATTCATATATGGTAACGATTTATCTCCTCCAATATCCATAGTACGAACTATAACTGATTTTGATTGCATAGCTTCTGCAATAGATTTATATTCTTGAAACTGTTCTTCTTCAGTCGGTAAAGTATTACGATCCATGAACAAAAATTCAGTACGATATAATCCAATACCTGCTGCACCATTCGGTTCAACATGCATTAAATCTCTAAATGTACCTATATTAGCACATAATTTAACTTTATGGCCATCCAATGTTACGGCCGGTAAATGTTTTAATTTTTTTAATTCGTTTTTTTTATTAATGTATTGTAATTGAATTTTCTTAACTTTTTTTATTATTATTTCATCTGGATTGATATATATATTATTATTCAATCCATCAATAATTATTAAATCTCCATTTTTAATATTTGAAGTAGCGTTTTTAGTTCCAACAATAGCTGGAATTTCAAGAGAACGGGCCATTATTGAAGTATGAGAAGTCATACTGCCTAAATCAGTAATAAATCCTAATATCATATTTAAGTTTAATTGTGCAGTTTCTGAGGGAGTTAAATCTTTAGCTACCAAAATAGATTTGTCTGTTATCTCATGTATATAATTGATATTTAATCCTAAAATATTTTGTAATAGACGTTTACCTATATCTTTCATATCAATTATGCGTTCTTTTAGGTATTGATCTTCTAATTGTTCTAGTGCTTCTATTTGATTATCAATAACTAATTTTGCAGCAGAGCCTGCACTTAAGTGATATTTTTTAATAAAATTAATTATTTCTTTTTCAAGTTCTTCATCTTTTAATATCATTATATGTCCTTCGAATATTGCTGCTTTGTTCGAACCGAAAGACTTATGAGTTTTAACCATGATATGTTCTAGTTGTTTTTCTGTTTTTTTTCGACTTTGCAAAAAAACTTGAATTTCTTTTTGTACTTGATCGTCAGATATTTTTTTTTGATTAATAATTGTATTTTCTTCTTTTAATAATACAGCTTTACCAAAAGCAATACCTGGTGAAACTACAATACCTGAAATCATAATCCTGCCTTATCTATCACGAGGTTTTTTAAATTACCAGCTATTTTAACATCGCAAGGACACTTTAAAGTAAATCTTATTAACAAAAATTTACCTATTATTAAAATATTAATTTTTTTGATAAGTAAAAAATGATTTTAAATTATAGAAAAATTATTTTAGTTCATTTAATAATTTAATTAGAGATTCGACTGCTATTTTTTCATCTACGCCTTCTGCAGAAATAGTAATTATAGTACCATAAGATAATCCTAGAGTTTGTAACTTAAACAAACTTTTTGCATTTGCTGATTTACCTTTAGATGTAATTATTATTTCAGATTGAAAAGTTTTAGCTTCTTTTACAAATTGAGCTGCAGGTCTAGTGTGTAAACCATTTAATAAATTAATAGTAACCTCTTGTTGGAACATTACAATTTCCTAACTGTATAATATTTCAGTAAATTAAATTGGTAATTTTATCTTAAGAAGATTAAGATTGCTGGTTTTTTATATTTATTTTAACTATTTTTCACTATCTAAAAATGTTTATATAAAGATGTTTATAATAATTCATTCATTTTAATTACAAGCATAATATATTTTTGTGAGTAATTTTTACTGCATTACTTCTTTTTCGGTGAACAACCCGGAAAACAAATCAGTGCTTAAATATCTTTCACCAGAAGAAGGAAGTACAACAACAATATTTTTATTGGCAAAAATTTTTTCTTCTTGTAACTTAATCGCAGCAACTACAGCAGCACCAGAAGAAATTCCAGCTAGAATACCTTCTTCTTCCATTAGCTTACGAGACATTGTAATAGATTCATCATTAGAAACAGTAACAACACGATCAATAACATTTAAATCAAGATTTTCTGGAATAAAACCAGCGCCAATCCCTTGAATTTTGTGTGTACCAGGTATAATAGGTTTACCAGATAGAAATTGTGTGATTACTGGTGAATTAATGGGTTCTACTGCAACAGATACTAAATCTTTTTTACCTTTAATATTCTTTATATATCGACTTACACCAGTCAAGGTACCACCAGTGCCAACACCAGAAACAAAAACATCTATTTCACCATTAGTATCATTCCAAATTTCAGGACCAGTAGTTTTTTCATGAATTTCAGGATTAGCAGGATTACTAAATTGTTGTAATAAAAGGTATTTATCTGGGTTACTAGCAACAATATCTTCGGCTCTGCTAATTGCGCCTTTCATGCCCTGTATACCTTCTGTTAATTCAAGATGTGCTCCTAATGCTTTAAGTAATTTACGCCTTTCAACAGACATAGTTTCAGGCATGGTTAAAGTTAGTTTATATCCTCTAGCGGCAGATACATAAGCTAAAGCTATACCTGTATTACCACTTGTTGGCTCCACTAATTCTTTATTAGATTTTAAAATTCCACGTTTTTCTGCATCCCATACCATATTAGCTCCTATTCGACATTTTACGCTAAAACTTGGGTTTCGTGATTCTATTTTAACAAATATAGAATTATTTCCAATGCGATTTAATCGAACTAATGGCGTATTTCCAATAGTAAAAGAATTATCTTTGTAGATTTTATTCATCTTATATTTTTAACCAAAAGAAATAGTAAATGAATTAAGCATGTAAGCATACATTTTCTATCATTATGATAAAGGAAAAAAAATGTATATATATATGTTATGTAGTAATAAAACCACATCATAAATCATATCATTTTAATTATAAAAATAAAATTAAAAATTAGAATTAAAGAAATCAAACATAATTTATTAAAATTTTATTTAATCAATAATTATATGCTTATAAAAATATCTCATTAAATAATATCAAATTTAAAATATTTTTATTATTTTAAATTTGATATTTTTAATTTTTTATAAAAATAAATAAAAATTTAAAAAAACTAATTTTAATTTATGTAGTTGCTAACCATTTTTACTATTTATAAAATTATTTGTTTATTTATCAATGATTTTTTATACCATTAAAACAATTAATTTAATATTAAATGTTCTTTTATAAGTTATCTTGATTAAATAATATATTTTTAATAATATTATTAATTGAATACACTCTATTTCTTATCCAAAAATAATAAATCATTATGAAATCAATACTGAAAAAAATTTTCAATCTTAGAAAAGCTCTACGTTATCATGAATATTTATATTATGTAAAAGATTCACCAGAAATACCAGATATAGAATATGACAATATGATGATTCAACTACAAAAGCTAGAACAAACTTACTTAAAAGAAAATACACCAGATTCTCCAACTCAAAAGATCGGCGGAATAGTAGAAAATATATTCAGTACAGTACAACATAATACACCAATGCTTTCATTAGACAATGTTTTTAATAAAAAAAGTTTTTTGCTATTTGATAAACGAATTAAAAAAAGACTAAAAAATAATAATGACATAAAATATTGCTGTGAATTAAAAATTGATGGGTTAGCAGTTAATTTAATATATAAAAATAGTTTATTAACTAGTGCTGCAACTAGAGGTAATGGCATTACTGGCGAAAATATAATTCAAAATATATTAACAATTAAATCTATTCCTGTAAAACTTCAAGGTAAAAATATTCCTATGTTCTTAGAGGTAAGAGGCGAGGTTTTTATGAATAAAATAGATTTTGAGAAAATCAATAAAAAAGCTAAAATGAATCACGAAAAAATATTCGCAAATCCTAGGAATGCAGCTGCAGGATCCTTAAGACAACTAAATCCATATATTACAGCTAGTCGTCCTTTAAATTTTCTTTGCCATGGTTTGGGTTTAGTAAAAGGAGGAGAATTATCATCAAGTCATATACTATGTTTAAGACAGATAAAAGAATGGGGTATACCAATTAGTGATCATATTCAAATTGCTTTTAATACTCATGAAGTATTAAAATTTTATCAAAGAATAAAAAATATTCGATATAATATAGGTTTTGAAATAGATGGTATAGTGATCAAAGCAGATTCAAAAGAAATTAGAGAAAGTTTAGGATTTATTAGCAAAGCTCCACGCTGGGCAGTAGCATTTAAGTTTCCAGCACAGGAAAAAATCACTTCTGTTAAAGAAGTAAAATTTCAGGTAGGAAGAACAGGAGTAGTTACACCAGTTGCATTACTTAAATCAGTTATAATAGGTGGAGTAACTATAAAAAGTGCTACTTTACATAATATTAACGAAATAAATCGTCTTGGATTACATATAGGTGATAAAGTTGTGGTGCGTAGAGCTGGAGATGTTATTCCACAAATTATTAATGTAATTTTATCTAATAGATCTAAAAACTCAAAAAAAGTAATATTCCCTAAATATTGTCCAATTTGTGGTTCTTTTATAGAAAAAATGAAAAATGAAGTCACTGCAAGATGTACAGGTGGATTAATATGTAATGCTCAACTCAAGAACTCAATTAAGCATTTTATTTCTAGTAGTGCTATGAATATACAAGGTATAGGTAATAAGTTAGTTGATAAATTAGTAAAAAAAGGATATGTTAAAAATGTAGTTGATTTGTTTTTACTTAAAAAACAAGATATAATACATATTGATCGATTAGGATTAAAATCAATTAATAATATATTCAATGCACTAGAGACCGCTAAATATACTAGTTTATCACGTTTTATTTATGCACTTGGTATTAGAGAAGTTGGTGAAGTCACTTCTATTAATTTAGCCAATCATTTTGTTACTTTAGAAAATTTAATGAATGCAAATTTTAGCACATTAATTAATGTAAAAAATATTGGTTTTAAAACAGCTGAACACATAATAAATTTTATTAAAGAAGAAAGTAATCGAAAAATAATAAATCAACTTATCTGTGAGATAGGTATTCACTGGCCACCCATTAAATTAAAAGATATCCAACAAATTAATTCTATTAATGGAAAGATATTTGTCTTTTCAGGTTTATTTATAAATATAAAACGTAACGAAATAAAATCAAAATTAATTAAATTAGGGGCAATGATTAAAAATAACGTATCCAAAAAAACTAATTTTTTGATTTGTAATAAATCAACTGGTAATAAATTTATTAAAGCAAAAAAAATAGGTATTACAATAATAAATGAAAAACAAATAGTTGATATGATAGATAATAGTTAAAAATTATTTTTTAGTAATTTATTTGTTTTTTTCATTAAACGATTTGTAACATTGTGCAATATATGAACAGACCATCAATTGTACCTGATGAAATATCATTAAAGGCAGTATAATTATTCCTATTGAACTTATAGGAAATAATATATTAGCCATAGGAATACCGCTTGCTAAGCTTTTTTTTGATCCACAAAATAGTAATACAATTTCATCTTTACGATCAAATTTAAGTAGACGTGCAACAAAATAATTAATAATCAATACAAAAAATAACAATATTAAACAACTAATTAAAACCCAAAGAAGTGTATAAATACTTACCTTATTCCATATTCCATTAGAAACAGCTTCGCTAAAAGCAGAGTACACTACTAGCAAAATTGATATTTGATCAACTTGAGTAATTAAATTTTGATTGCTATCAATCCATGTATTTATCCATCGACGTGATATATGACCTGCTATAAAAGGTAGCAGCAGTTGCAATATTATTTTAATTACTTGTCTTATTTCATTATCTATGTGTAATGTATCACTATGTATACCTAATATTAAATTAACTATTAAAGGAGAAATAAATATTCCTAATAAACTAGAAGCAGAAGCACTACATATAGATGCAGCAACATTACCTCCGGCTATTGATGTAAGAGCTATTGCTGATTGTACTGTTGCTGGCATGCTACATAAATATAAAAAGCCATTATCAATTTCTTGATTTAATGTTATTAGATGTAAATATACTATACTTAGCCCCAATAATGGGAAAATTATAAAAGTACTAAATATTATCCATAAATGCAGTTGCCAATTACTACTTCCTATGATAATTTTTTTACGAGATAATTTAGCACCGTGCATGAAAAACAGTAAAGAAATAGCTGTAATTGTTAAATATTTAAATAAATCGATAAAACCATCTTTTAATGGAATGAAAGAAGCCAATATTACAGTAATTATTATTTTAATTAGCATAGAATCAAAGTTTAAAAGTTTCATGATTATTATATTTTAAAAATAAATACTATTGATAAAGAAAATATTAAAAGTTTACTTTATTTGTAAAAAAATAGATCTCTAAATATTTAATAATATTAGATATAGATCTTTATTTAAAAATAGTTATATAAATTAAGATATTTGTTTGTTATTAATACTAAAAAACAAAATGTTTTATTTATAAACATTCTATTTATACTGATGGAAAGAGATTAATTAGAAAAGGAATAAATTAAAATATGATATATTTGAATATTACATTGAGAATCTAATTTTGGGTCGTGCAGGATTTGAACCTGCGACCAATTGATTAAAAGTCAACTGCTCTACCGACTGAGCTAACGACCCAATACCATAAGAAACAAAAAAATTCTAAAATACTTTTTTAATTTATAAATTATGGGTAATGACGGACTCGAACCGCCGACCCCCTCCTTGTAAGGGAGGTGCTCTACCAACTGAGCTAATCACCCAAAATTAGTAATTTTTGTATAATTAATTTTGAGTTATATTTAAATATGGATTTGATTCCACATTAAATTTTTCACACAGATATAATATAATGTTTTTTTTCTAAACACAAGTTTTTTCATCAAAAAATTTATTTTTATGTTTTTTATAATTCAGATACAATGAAGCTTTTATTTAAATATTTTAAGAAAATATTAAACTAGGATTTTTATTTAATGAAAATAAAAACTCGTTTTGCACCAAGTCCAACCGGTCATTTACATATTGGTAGCGTTCGTACTGCTCTTTATTCTTGGTTGTTTGCTCGCCATAATAAAGGTGCTTTTGTATTAAGAATAGAAGATACTGATGTAGAACGTTCTACACAAGAATCTATTAATATGATTATGGATAGTATGGCATGGTTAAACATAAATTGGGATGAGGGGCCATATTATCAAACTAAAAGATTTGATCGTTACAATGAAATTATCAATAATATGATAACGTATGGTACTGCATATAAATGTTTTTGTTCTAAAGAACGTCTAGAATATTTACGTAAAGTTCAGATCAAAGCTGGAAAAAAACCTAGATATGATGGATATTGTAAGCAGAATAAAATATCAGGTACTATACCTCATGTAATAAGATTTTGCAATCCGCAAGAAGGAGACGTAACTTTTAAAGATCAAATCAGAGGAAACATTACATTTAATAATAAAGAATTAGATGATTTGATTATTCGTCGTACTGATGGTTCTCCTACATATAATTTCTGTGTAGCAATCGATGATTGGGATATGGGTATTACTCATGTTATTAGAGGTGAAGATCATATCAACAATACTCCAAGACAAATTAATATACTAAAATCTATTGGTGCACCTATACCCACTTATGCACATATATCTATGATATTTGGTTCTGATGGTAAAAAACTATCTAAACGTCATGGAGCATTAGGAATGCTACAATATCGAAATGAAGGGTATTTACCAGAAGCTATACTTAATTATTTAATAAGACTTGGTTGGTCTCATAATAATAAAGAAATATTTAGTCTTTCTGAAATGATTGATCTATTTACTTTAAATAAAGTTAATAGATCTCCTAGTTTATTTAATATTGATAAACTTAAATGGATTAATCACAGATACATTAATCAACTACCAGCAAAATATATAGCAAAACATTTATATCAACATATTAAAAACCAAAACATTAATATTCAATCAGGTCCTCCATTGACAAAAGTTATTGAATTATTTAGTAAAAGCTGTAAGACTTTAAAAGAAATAGCATATTCTTGCCGATACTTTTATGAAGATTCTTTTACAATTGATAATAAATATCTAAATTTTACGCATTATCAATTACTAGAGGATATCAAAAATAAATTAATGTTAACTGCTAATTGGAATATTGAAAATATTAATCAAGTATTATTAAGTACTGCTGATGAATTTAAGGTAAATAAAAAAATAGTATATATGTCTTTACGTATAGCTATTACTGGGCATGATGGTTCTCCAACACTTACTCATGTAATAGAAGCAATAGGTTTAAATAAAACTATATTTCGTATAGAAAAAGCTATGAATTTTATTAAAAACAAAAAAAATAATATCTAATTAGTTTTTACAATCATTGAATATTTGATAAATATATAAATATAATACATAATTTTAACTAGTAGTAATAGTATTATTTCGTAGTTTTTATGAAATATAAAAAACTAATATTTAATTAAAATTAGTATTTTGTAAATGAAAATAATGTGATCAATTTTTGAATTGACATTATGTCTATTGATCATAATATAAGTAAAACTATAACTACAATAAGAAAATTCATTGTATATTACACAATTAGCCAGCAATTTAATTTTACTTAAATTCCAGTGAATTTTCATTACTAATTTTTATATATAATATTTTATACTATACTTACTACGATGTTTTGCAGTATAGAATATAAATAACATCTAATTTCAATATGTAAAAAACGCTTGACATTATTTATTTAGCTTTTAACTTTTAGTAATTGCTAATTAGTAGTATTTTTTTGTGTATTTTAGTCTAAGTATTTTTATTTTTAATGAAAATTTATAGCAATTGCTAATATTTATAGTTTTTAGCATAAAAATAGATTAATTATCAATAGTATAAAATATTAACAAATGTTCAGATAGGATACTGAATATGTTTGAAATGAATGTAATTGAAAACCTTATCAAAGGAGCAAAAAAAGTTAAATTAGCTTTATTAGGACCAGCTTTTATTGCTGCAATAGGCTATATTGATCCAGGTAATTTTATAACTAATATTCAGGCTGGTACTGCTTACGGTTATAAATTGCTATGGGTCATAGTGTGGGCAAATATTATGGCAATGATCATTCAATTAATGTCTGCTAAATTGGGAATTGTAACAGGTAAAAATCTAGCTGAGCACATTAGAGATCGATTTCCACGTTCAATCGTATGGTTTTATTGGATTCAGGCTGAAATAATTGCTATAGCAACAGATCTAGCAGAATTCTTAGGAGCTTCACTAGGATTTAAGTTATTGTTAGATATTTCTCTTCTACAAGGAGCAGTATTAACCGGAATAGCTACCTTTCTAATTTTACTACTTCAAAACTATGGTCAAAAATCCATTGAAATAGTAGTTGGTGCTTTATTAATTTTCGTAGCTGCAGCATATGCTATTGAATTGTTTTTCTCAAAACCCAAAGTTAATGAATTAATCGTTGGAATTGCTTTACCTGTTTTACCTAATCTTGAAACAGTATTTTTAGCAGCTGCCATATTAGGTGCAACTATTATGCCGCATGTAATATATTTGCATTCCGCTTTAACTCAATTCAGTGATGGTAAAAGTAGTATTAGTGAACGTTATTCTACTGCTAAATTAGATGTAATAATTGCTATGACTATTGCTGGTTTTGTAAATTTATCTATGATGGCAACTGCAGCTGCCGTATTTCATTTTGGTGGATATACTGGTATTACTAAATTAGATCAAGCTTATCTGACTTTAAAACCAATTTTAGGACAGGCTGCTGCCACTATTTTCAGTTTAAGTTTAGTAGCAGCAGGCTTATCATCTACAGTGGTTGGTACGATGGCAGGTCAAGTTGTAATGCAAGGTTTTGTTCATTTTAAAATACCATTATGGGTTAGAAGAGTAATAACAATGCTCCCATCTTTTATTGTTATTTGGATAGGTTGGGATGTAGCAAGTATTTTAGTACTCAGTCAAGTAGTGTTGAGTTTTGGAATAGCATTAGCATTAGTACCATTAATTTCCTTCACAGGAAATAGAGAAATAATGGGTGATAAAATGGTTAATTCATACTTTTTACAAAACACAGCTAAATTGATTACTTTAATTGTTGTTGTATTAAATGTTTATCTTATAGTGGGAGAACTTATGGGTAGTGTACCTCCATTGTAAAAAATGGATATTTAATTTTGTTTTAAATTGTGCTATAAACTAAATCATTTACTAATTACAAGAAGTTAAGTATAGATATTCGTTTTTTTAATAAAATTTTTAATTAATAAGAAATAATTGAAGTTAATACTAAAATATTAACATCTTTTGATGTCCCCTACAGGAATTGAACCTGTAATTAACCCTTAGGAGGGGTTAGTTATATCCGTTTAACTAAGGGGACTTCAGTTTCAATTAAGCAGTTTTTTTTAATTAATATTAAAACTTATAATAAATAAAAGTTATATATTAATTATATGAAATTAATACAATAATAAATTATATCTAATTAATCTATAATTTAATTACGATAACAATCAGGTTATTTTTATGAAATTCTTTATAATGCGTCATGGTAATTCAGATATGGAATCACAAGATGATGCAACTAGATCCTTAACAATATCTGGAATTAAGGAATCACGTAAAATTGCACATTGGTTAATAAATCATAGAATTCATATTGAACAAATATTAGTTAGTCCTTATAAAAGATCATTACATACCTTATTAACTATGAAAGATATTTTAAATATCAAAAAATATAACGTCTTAGATAATTTAGTACCAAATGGCGATCATACATTATTCTATCAATATCTGAAAAAGATGGCAACTTATGAAGTAAAATCAGTATTACTGATATCTCATTTACCTTTTATATGCAATCTATTTAAGGTTGTTTGTCCTAAAGAAAAATTAATTACATTTGCAACTGCTTCTGTTGCTTGTATAGAGTATTATATCATTAAAAATGAATGTCAATTTTTATGGTATAAAAGTCCATCTGTTATAAAATGTACATAAAAATATCACAATTAGCATTAAATAATATTGATTAATTTAAACTAAAAAGTTTCTATTGTTTGCTTAATATATCAATGATACTGTAATATATCATATCTATTTTAAAAATATAATTTCTTTATTTTTAGAATAAGTTAATGTATGTAATTTTTAATAATGATGATAAACAAATTAATTTGTTTTTTTCAGTTATATTCTCATTGTTATATTTATAACTTATTTGCTAGGCTTAAAATCCTGAAAAGGAGTTTAAATGGATCAGATATTTGCTGAAGAAGCATTAAACGAGCTTCATACCATTCAAGATATGCTTCGTTGGGCAGTTAGTCGTTTTTTAGCAGCTAAAATTTGTTATGGACATGGTGCTAATAATCCGTGGGATGAAGCAGTTCAATTAATTTTACCTTCGATTTTTTTACCAATAGATATACATGAAGAAATTCGCAATGCACGCCTAACTACTAGTGAACGTAATAGAATTATTAAGTTTGTAATTCGTCGTGTTAATGATTGTATTCCATCCGCTTATCTTACTAATAAATCCTGGTTTTGTGGTTATGAATTTTATATTGATAATCGTGTAGTAATCCCTCGTTCACCAATTGGTGAACTAATAGCAAATAATTTCATAGGATTAATAAAAGATGCACCAGGTTATATGCTTGATATGTGTACTGGTAGTGGTTGTATAGCAATATCTTGCGCTTATATTTTTCCATTAGCTAAAATTGATGCAGTTGATATTTCTAATGAAGCATTAGCTGTTGCTAAAAAAAATATTCAAGAACATAATTTAATCCAAAAAGTAAGTTTAATTCAATCTAATTTATTTCGTCAGTTGCCTAATGTTAAATATGATTTAATTATTGCAAATCCACCATATGTTAGCGTAGGAGAAATAGCTGAGTTACCTAATGAATATCACTATGAACCTGAAATAGGATTAGCAGCCGGTAGCGACGGCTTAAAAATCATACGTCGTATTTTAGCTAGTGCTCCAAATTACCTTAGTGATAATGGCATTCTTATTTGTGAAGTGGGTAATAATGTTTTTCAAATGAATGAGCAATACCCAGATGTGCCTTTTACTTGGTTAAAATTTGATAATGGTGGTGATGGAGTTTTTATGATAACGCGTAAACAATTAATTAGTATACAACACCATTTTTCGTTTTATATAGACTAAAATTAAATCAAGGAAACAATATGGCAGGCAACAGTATTGGTAAAATTTTTAGAGTAACCACTTTTGGTGAATCTCATGGAATAGCATTAGGTTGTATTATTGATGGAGTTCCACCTGGTATTCCGTTAAGTGAAACATTTATTCAACATGATCTTAATCGTCGTCGTCCAGGACGTTCTCATTATACTACTCCAAGAGATGAATTAGATCAAATAAAAATATTATCAGGAATATTCAATGGTCTTACTACAGGAACTTCTATTGGGTTGATTATTTTTAACAACGATTGTCGATCACAAGATTATAGTAATATTAAAGATTTATTTCGTCCTGGACATGCGGATTATACATATGAAAAAAAATATGGAATACGTGATTATAGAGGTGGTGGACGTTCATCAGCTCGAGAAACTGCTATGCGTGTAGCAGCAGGAGCAATTGCAAAAAAATACTTAAATATGAAATACGGTATTTTAATAAGAGGATATGTTTCACAAATT
Source organism: Candidatus Pantoea edessiphila (assembly GCF_002933315.1). Classification (GTDB taxonomy): domain Bacteria; phylum Pseudomonadota; class Gammaproteobacteria; order Enterobacterales; family Enterobacteriaceae; genus Pantoea_C. Next base: position 287,761 of record NZ_PDKT01000001.1, on the reverse strand, counting down.
GGAAATATTAATTGTGAACTTAAAAATTGGAATATTGTTGAAACAAATCCATTTTTTTGTCCAGATGCAGATAAATTAGAGATACTAGATAAATTAATACGTTCTTTAAAAAAAGAGGGTGATTCTATTGGAGCTAAATTAACGATAGTTACTGAAAATGTACCTATCGGTTTAGGTGAACCAGTTTTTGATAAACTTGATGCAGATTTAGCACATGCACTTATGAGTATAAATGCAGTAAAAGGTATTGAAATTGGGGATGGTTTTGCAGTAGTAAATCAACGCGGTAGTCAAAATAGAGATGAAATTAAAATAAATGGTTTTCAAAGCAATCATGCTGGAGGAATTTTAGGAGGTATTAGTAGTGGTCAAAACATTAATGTTAATATAGCTATGAAACCTACTTCTAGTATTACAAAACCAGGAATAACTATTAATAAAAAGGGTAAAGAGGTACAAATAACTACCAGAGGTCGCCATGATCCTTGTGTAGGTATTCGTGCTGTTCCTATAGCTGAAGCAATGATTGCAATTATATTAATGGATCACCTATTAAGGTATCAAGCGCAATGTTTTGACGTAAATTCTTTTAATAATTATAAATAAATATTTTGTTTTATTTTTATTTGTTAGTAATAATTTAGATATATAAATTATTACTAACAAATAAAAATTATTATAATCAGTATTTTTGTAGGTATTTAATAATCTATAATACATGATGTTGTTTCAAAAAACTATCAAATATTTTAGTAAAAAAAATAAAGATAAAACTTATTAATTAAAGATATTTATGTTTATTTACTTTGATACATTACAAATATAGTTGATAAGAATGCTATGTTTATCATTAAAATAAAATGAAAAAATTATTAGATAAAGATTTTTGTTTTTTTACTGTTATAACAATATAAATTATAAGGTAAGTTGCATAATATATTATTTTAAATCAATGAAGGTATTTTAATGAAATCTGCTGTCATTACTGGTTTAGGAATCATTTCTAGTATTGGAAATAATCAAAAAGAAGTATTGGATTCCCTTATTGAAGGACGTTCTGGTATAACTTTTTCTAAAGAAATGAAAGATTCCGGTATGCGTAGTCATGTTTGGGGTGATATTAAATTAGATACTAATGGTTTAATAAATCGTAAAATATCAAGATTTATGAGTGATGCATCTATTTATGCATATCTTTCAATGAAAGAAGCTATTAGAGACTCCAAACTAAATGATGATATATATCAAAATAATCCTCGTGTTGGATTAATTGTTGGTTCAGGAGGAGGATCGCCACGCTTTCAAGTATTTGGTGCTGATGCAATGCGTAGTCCTCGTGGATTGAAAGCAGTAGGTCCATATATTGTAACTAAGGCTATGGCTTCAGGAGTTTCGGCATGTCTTGCTACATCTTTCAAGATTTATGGTATAAATTATTCAATTAGTTCTGCATGTGCTACCTCTGCACATTGTATAGGTAATGCAGTAGAACAAATTCAATTTGGTAAACAAGATATCGTTTTTGCTGGTGGGGGTGAAGAATTAAGTTGGGAAATGGCATGTGAATTTGATGCTATGGGAGCATTATCTATACATTATAACCATATACCAGCAAAAGCATCTCGTACTTATGATAAAAAACGTGATGGTTTTGTTATTGCAGGTGGAGGCGGTATTATTGTAATTGAAGAATTAAAACACGCGTTAAATCGTGATGCTCCTATCTATGCTGAAATTATCGGTTATGCTGCTACATCTGATGGTGTGGATATGGTTAGCCCTTCAGGTGATGGTGCAGTGCGTTCAATGAAGATGGCAATGCAATATATTAAATATCCCATAGATTATTTAAATAGTCATGGTACTTCAACGATAATTGGAGATAAAATAGAGCTGGAAGCAATTCGTAAAGTATTTGGAAAAAGCGTTCCTAATATTTCTGCAACTAAGTCCATAACTGGTCATGCACTAGGTGCAGCTGGAGTACATGAAGTTATTTACTGTTTGTTAATGCTAAAACATGGATTTATAGCACCAAGCATTAATATTGAATCTTTAGATTCATTTGCTGAAGGAATTAATATTATCACTAAAACTACAAAAAAAAACATACAAACTGTTATGTCTAATAGTTTTGGTTTTGGTGGTACTAATGCTACTTTGATTATGCGTAAATACTAATTATAATAATTAAAAAATTTGCGTATTAATTATACATAAAGTATATATAAATTTTGTTATAGAATCAATTATTTTTATAATATATAATATATTATAGTTTTTATTATAAAATTTTCTTTTTATCCAATTAATTAACACTATTCTGTTTAATAATTTTATGTACCATTTAAAAAAATTTTATAAATCCATGATTGAGTAAATTATTCATAGGAAAATTTATTGAAAATATTAGCGGATGAAAATATTGCTTATGTATATGAAATATTTAAAAATACTGGAAATGTATTGAGAGTTCCTAGTAAAAAAATAATTAATAAAGAACTATTGGATACAGAATGTTTGATAATACGTTCAGTTACTAAAATACATAAAAAATTAATAAAAGATACATCATTAAAATTTATTGGTACCGCAACTTCAGGTACTGATCATATAGATAAAGATTTGCTTACAAGATCAGGTATAGCTTTTTCTTCAACTCCAGGATGTAATGCAATTGCTGTTGCAGAATACGTTTTTACTTCTTTATTATTTTTAGCTGAATATAATAATTTCCAAATAAAAGATTTAGTGATAGGTATAATTGGTGTTGGAAATATTGGATCATACCTAAACAAAATTTTAAAAGCTTGGGGAGTAGAAACATTACTTTGTGATCCACCACGTTTTGATAAAGGTGAAAAAGGTAATTTTTATACTTTAAATCAAATCATTGAAAATGCAAATGTTATAACTTTTCATACTCCATTATATAATGAAGGTAAATATAAGACATTACACATGGTTGATAAAAAAATGCTTTTATCTCTTAAGCCAAATACTATTTTAATTAATTCTTGTCGTGGTGCAGTAATTAATAATAAAGAACTTGTTGACGTAATGAAAATAAGGAATGATATAAAAGTAATTATAGATGTATGGGAAAAAGAACCTAGATTATTACATAATTTGCTTAACAGAACGAGTATTGCAACTGCTCATATAGCTGGTCATACATTAGAGGCTAAAATTCGTGCGACTATTAAATTGTATGCAGAATGGTGTAAATTAATAAATAAATCTAATAAATTTCACAAAGATGAGGTGAATATATTTTTATCACAACCAAAATTCAATAATATTATTTTACATGGTAATATCACTCAGTCAGTGTTAAAAAAATTGGTTAGTTTGGTTTATGATGTTTATGTAGATGATAATTTATTGCGTCATGCAATACGTTTAAAATCTTTTTCATTTAATGCATTACGTAATAATTATAGAGATCGTCGTGAATGGTTTTCTCTAAAAGTTGTTTGTGATACATATCAATCTTATAAGATATTAAAAAAAATTGGATTTAATGCTATTTTTCAAGAAAACATATAAATTTCATTTATAATGATTCTTTATGAAAAAAATAACACTGATAGGTTAAATGTTGATATACTTATTTTTAACAAAATTAATTGTATTACGTTTAATTGTAATTTATTACGATTACTAAAAAAAATTTATTTTTTCTTACATTTTAATTTAGATTGTTTTATAAATTGTCTTAATTGCTTATACCAAAAACTTAATAATAACTATATAAATATTTAATATTAATTTAATTAAGTAAATATTGATATATTTGTTATCTATAAAAATCATTATATTGATAAAAATCATTATTAATATGAGGTATTTACGTTATTGTTTCATAAGAAAATAAACAAAATAGCAATGTGTATTGAATACGATGGTAGCCAGTATTATGGTTGGCAACGTCAACAAACAGTACCTAGTGTGCAAGAAACACTAGAAAATGCTTTATCAAAAATAGCGGATCATTCAGTCAATGTTTTCTGTGCTGGACGTACAGATACAGGTGTACATAGCACTGGACAAGTTGTTCATTTTGAAACTAATATTGAACGTAATATTAATGCTTGGATATCAGGTGTGAATTCTAATTTACCTAATAATATTTCAGTGCTCTGGGTTAAAAATGTATCTAGTGAATTCCATGCTAGATTTAGTGCAATTGCACGTAGGTATCGTTACATAATTTATAATTATCCTTTCCGCCCAGCTATCTTAATAAATGGTTTAATGCACTGTCGCCACTCTTTGAATATAAATAAAATGCAATATTCTAGTAGATGTTTATTAGGGGAACATGATTTTTCATCATTTTGTGATTCTTCTCATCAATTAAAAAATTTTGAACGTAATTTAATTCATCTTGAAATAATACGTTTAGGGTGTTATGTGATAATTGATATTAAAGCAAACGCTTTTTTATATCACATGGTAAGAAATATTGTAGGTAATTTAATCGATATAGGTATTGGGAAAAAACCATCATCGTGGATGCAAACACTTTTATCATTAAAAAATCGAATATTTGGATCAGCAACAGCTAGCGCTAAAGGACTATATTTAGTAGAAGTAGATTATCCTAAATATTTTCATTTGCCTAAATTGTCTGTAGGACCATTATTTTTACAATAAATTGATAATTTATAGCAAAAATAGATTATTGCATTTACTTGCATATTTTACTTTATTATGTTCGTAATTAAACAACTAAAGATATTAAGTAAAATATTTTAATATATATTTAATTAAAATAATTGTAATTATAATAAATATAATTATTGATAAATTATAGATGGATTATTATAAATGAGCTGGATTGAACGTATATTAAAAAAAAGTAGAATTACTACTATTATACGTCGTAATAATATACCGGATGGTATATGGACTAAATGTGATAATTGTAATCAAATATTGTATAGTATTGAGTTAGAACGTAATCTCAATGTATGTCCAAAATGTGATTATCATATGTATATAAAAGCAAGAGAACGTCTAAATAGTTTTTTAGATAAAGACAATAAAGTAGAATTAGGTAAGGAATTTGAACCAAAAGATTTGCTTGAGTTTAGTGATTCTAAAAAATATAAAGATCGTTTATTATCCGCTCAAAAAGCAACTGGAGAAAAAGATGCTTTAATTGTTATGAAAGGTCAATTATATACAATTCCGATTGTAGCTGTAGCATTTGAATTCAATTTTATGGGTGGATCCATGGGTTCAGTAGTTGGCTCTCGTTTTGTTCTTGCAGTTGAAGAAGTTATAAAAAATCGCTGTCCATTAGTTTGTTTTTCTGCCAGCGGTGGAGCACGTATGCAAGAATCTTTGATATCTTTAATGCAAATGGCTAAAACTAGTGCTGCAATAGCGAAAATGGGAAATTTAGGATTACCATATATATCTGTACTTACTAACCCAACTATGGGTGGAGTTTCTGCTAGTTTTGCAATGTTAGGTGATTTGAATATAGCAGAACCTAAAGCTTTAATAGGTTTTGCTGGTCCTCGTATCATTGAGCAAACAGTAAGAGAAAAACTTCCATTAGGTTTTCAGCGTAGTGAATTTCTCATTGAAAAAGGTGCTATTGATATGATAATTAAAAGATATCAGTTACGATATAGGTTAGCTAATATTTTATCAAAAATGATTAATTTACCTGCACCGCCGATTGCTAATTATGAAAAATTTAATTTTATAAAACAGTACACAAACAATTATTATAAATAAATATTTTATTTATTAAATATATTTTTTTGAAATAAATTTATTATGAAAAAAATAAAAAACATAAATTCACTAAATTCATGGCTTAATTATCTTGAATATATAAATAATTCAGCATTTTTAGATATAGATGGAATAAAATTAGCAGCAAAACGTTTAAATTTATTAAAACCAAAAGAATTTGTTTTTATTGTTTCAGGTACTAATGGCAAAGGCACTACTTGTCGTATAATGGAAATTCTATTAATAAAATCAGGTTATCGCGTTGGTGTTTACAGTTCACCGCACTTTTTAAATTATATTGAAAGAGTACGTATTCAAGGAAATGTATTAACTGAAGAACAACATGTTAATTCTTTTAAAGAAATTTATAAATTATGCAAGGATATTAAATTAACTTATTTTGAATTTAGCACACTATCAGCATTAAAATTATTTAAAACATCGAATCTTGATGTGCTAATCTTAGAAGTTGGTGTTGGTGGTAGACTTGATGCTACTAATATAATTGATGCTGATATTTCAATCATCACTAGTATAGCTATTGATCATACGAATTTATTAGGTTCAAATAGAGAGAAAATTAGCACTGAAAAAGCTGGGATATTTCGTCCAGGTAAAATAGCGATAGTAGGTGAAGCTGATGCGCCTAATGTTATATCAATAATTGCAAAAAAAAATCAAACAAAACTATTAGAAGTGAATAAAGATTGGAATTTTATACAACAAAATAACAAATGGTCTTTATATGATACATATGGAATGTTAAATTTTTTGCCCATTCCTCATGTTCCTTTATCTAATGCTGCTACCGCTTTAGTAGCTTTGCGTGCTGCCAGATTTAAAATACCTAAAGAACATATTTACAAAAATTTATCAGAGATAAATTTACCTGGTAGATTTCAAACTATATGTTTTTCACCTCGTATCATTCTTGATGTAGCACATAACCCACATGCAGCAAATTATTTATCTTTTCAATTAAAAAACTTACCAAATAAAGGAATGGTACATGCATTAATAGGTATGTTAAAAGATAAAGATATCGAAGGGACTTTAATTGCTTTATCATCTCAAATTGACTACTGGTATTGCGTGACTTTAGATTGCCCTAGAGGATGTAAAGCGGAACATTTTAGATTGTATCTGAAAAATGCAGATATTTTTTCAAATATTAAAGATGCATGGCAAACGATACTACTTAATGTAAAATCACATGATACTATATTGGTATGTGGTTCATTTATTACTGTAACTGAAATTATGAAATTAATGTCAATAAATACAATTTTTAACACTTAAATGATAATATTATCTTAATAGTTATTGAATTTTATGGATTAATAGAAATGATCTTAAAAAATTTTTTTTATATTATTAACTAATCAATATGCTTTATTATGAACAAAAATATTAATATATTCAATTATATTATTTAATAGTTTAGTTAATTCAAATTAACATAATTTTAATTGTAAATTCTTAGTAGAATATTAATATATATTCTTAAGAAAAAATTATTTTCTATTTTATTAGTTAATAGTAATAATCTAATTTTGACTAAATAAATATATTTACATAAATTAAATTTATTGGTCAAAAATCACATATTTTTATGTTGTGTTGTGGATTATATTTTATTTATTGTTAAATAATAAATATTCTTATGAGGTTAGATAATATGAATTGGATTGACTATATTATCATTATGATGATTTGTTCTTCGGTTATTATTAGTCTATTCCGTGGATTTATATATGAAGCGTTATCTTTGACTACATGGATGTGTGCTTTTCTTGTATCTAATGAATCTCACGAATATTTTATGATATGGTTTCCATATTTTCAAGGGAATAATTTAATTAGAAAGATTATTTCTATAATATTACCATTCTTTATTACTATGATTATAGGGACAATGTTAAATCACTTGATAAGAATCATAGTAATAAGAAATGGTTTTTCAAGTACAGATAGGATGCTTGGAATATGTTTTGGGGCAATACGTGGTTTTTTGATAATAGCATTTATTCTTTTTTGCGTAAATATTTGTACTGATATTCCTAAAACTATAGATTGGAGAAAATCTCAATTAATTCCTTATTGTGATTATATAATTAGAATTTTTTTTGATTATTTTAAAACATATCAGGTGTTTCGTATTGATAAAAATATTAAAAATGAATTTTTTTAAGGAAATAGTATAATGTGTGGTGTTGTTGGTATTGTTGGTTTTATGCCAATAAACCAGTCTATATATGATGCATTAACCGTACTGCAACATCGAGGACAAGATGCTGCAGGTATTTGTACTATTGATAAACTAAATTGTTTTCGTTTAAGAAAAGCTAATGGTTTAGTAAAAGATGTTTTCGAAAATAAGCATATGAAATACCTAAAAGGGTGTATAGGTATTGGTCATGTAAGATATCCAACAGTAGGAAATTCAAGTGCCTCTGAAGCACAACCTTTTTATGTTAATTCTCCTTACGGGATTACTTTAGCACATAATGGTAATTTAACTAATGTTCATGAATTACGTAAATATTTATTTGAAAATAGTCGTCGTCATGTTAATACAGATTCAGATTCTGAAGTTTTATTAAATATTTTTGCTCAAGAATTAAGTTATTTGCAACACCGATCCTCTCTTAAATTTAATGATATATTTAAAGCAGTAGCTGCTGTTCACAAGCAAATAAGAGGTGCATATGCTGTAGTATCTATGATCATTGGTCATGGAATAGTAGCTTTTAGAGACCCAAATGGAATTCGACCACTTGTGTTAGGAAAACGTGTTAATAGTCATAATCGTATTGAATATATGGTAGCTTCAGAAAGCGTTGCTTTAGATATGATTGGTTTTACTTTTATCAGAGATATTTTACCTGGAGAAGCAATTTATATTAATCAGCAAGGTAAATTATTTTCTCGTCAATGCGCTAAAAATCCAAAAAATAATCCATGTTTATTTGAATATGTGTATTTTGCAAGACCAGATTCTTTTTTAGATAAAATATCTGTTTATAGTGCCAGAGTAAGAATGGGTACTAAACTTGGAAATAAAATTTCTAGAGATTGGAAAAATTTAAATATAGATGTTGTAATTCCAATTCCGGAAACTTCTACTGATATTGCTTTAGAAATTGCACATATTATTAATAAGCCATATAGACAGGGTTTTGTTAAAAACAGATATGTTGGTCGTACCTTTATTATGCAAGGCAAAAATTTACGTCGTATAGCAGTTAAACGTAAACTCAATACTAATCGTGCTGAATTTACTAATAAAAATGTATTATTAGTAGATGATTCTATTGTACGCGGTACTACTTCAAAACAAATTATAGCAATGGCTCGTGAAGCAGGTGCAAAAAATGTTTATTTAGCATCTGCAGCACCAGAAATTAGATTTCCAAATTTTTACGGTATTAATATGCCAAATTCAACAGAACTTATAGCATATGGACGTGAAGTAGAAGAAATTCGTAAGTTAATAAAAGCAGATGCATTAATTTTTCAAGATCTTGATGATCTAATTGCAGCAGTACGTGAAGATAATCCATGTATTACTCAATTTGAATGTTCAGTATTTAATGGTGTTTATATAACTAAAGACATTAATAAATATTACTTGGAAAATATTCAACTCTTAAATAGAAAAAAAAGTAAAATGTTTTCATATCATGCAGAAAATCTTGAGTTATATAATGAAGAAAACTAAACATTAGTTATTTTTTAATATAATAAATAAAAAAAGACTATTTAATAAATTTAATATTTATAAAGGTCGATGTATTTATGGAACGACTTATTATTGGTATTTCAGGAGCTAGTGGTATCGTTTACAGTTTACGTATGCTTCAAGTTCTAAAAAAAGTAGACAATATAGAAACACATCTTGTGATGAGTCAATCATCATATGAAACTCTAAAAATAGAAAGTAAACTTAACTTACGCAATGTGCAAGATATGGCTAATGTAATACATAATGTTCAGAACATGGCAGCTAGTATTTCATCAGGTTCTTTTAAAACTCTCGGTATGGTGATTTTGCCATGTTCAATTAAAACCTTATCAGGTATTGTTCATAGTTATAGTGATTCATTATTGATTCGTGCTGCTGATGTTATTCTAAAAGAAAAAAGAAAATTAGTGTTATGCTTAAGAGAAACACCATTGCATATTGGACATTTACGTATGATGACTAAAGCTGCTAAATTAGGTGCTATTATCATGCCTATGGTTCCAGCATTTTATCACTATCCTCAAAATATAGAACAAATAATAGATCAAACAGTTAATCGCATTATTGATCAATTCGATATTAAACTATCTGAAGATTTATTTACAAGATGGAATGGTATACAATAAAGAACTGTTATAATATTTTGCATAAATTAGTTATTATTTTATTGTTTGTGTTGATTGGACAGCAGTTAAGGCAATAGTATATATTATATCATCGACAGAAGCACCACGTGATAAATCATTTACTGGTTTACTTATTCCTTGTAACATTGGACCAATAGAAATTAAATTAGCTGAACGTTGTACTGCTTTATATGTAGTATTACCTGTATTAAGATCAGGAAAAATAAATACGGTAGCTTTACCAGCTACTTTAGAATTAGGTGCTTTAGATCTTGCTACATCTTCAATAAGTGCCGCATCATATTGTAAAGGACCATCAATCATTAAATCTGGTCTTTTTCTTTGAGCTAGAATTGTTGCTTTTCGTACTTTTTCAACATCACTACCTATTCCAGAATCACCAGTAGAATAAGATATCATTGCAATACGTGGTTCAATTCCAAAGGCTTTAGCTGAGTCAGCAGATTGAATAGCTATTTCAGCCAATTGCATAGGATTTGGATCTGGGTTGATTGCACAATCACCATATACAAGAACTTGTTCAGGAAGTAACATAAAAAATACTGAAGAAATTAATGAGCTATTAGGTGAAGTTTTAATGATTTGCAATGCTGGCCTAATAGTATGTGCTGTTGTGTGAACAGCACCAGATACTACTCCATCTACTTCATTATTTTCTAACATCATAGTAGCTAATACAATATTATCTTCAAGTTGTTCTCTTGCAACTACTGTAGTCATTCCTTTATTTTTACGTAATTCAACTAGCCTTGATACATATTTCTCTTTTATTGAATTTGGATCAATAATCTTAACCCCAATGTTTAAATTAAATCCTTGTGATTTTGCAATATTTTTTATATCATCAGAACAACCTAATAAAATACAATTAGCTATTTGCCTTTCAACACAGATAGTTGCTGCTTTTATGGTACGTGGTTCATTTCCTTCTGGTAAAATTATACATTTTTTTGCCTTACGTGCTAATTCAGTTAATTTATAGCGAAATGCTGGTGGTGATAAATGATCAATCGGTTTAGAAATTGATGTTAATGATTTAATCCAATTAGCATTTATAAAATTAGCTATATAATCTTGTGTTTTCTCAATACGATATGTATCGTCAGCTGGTATTTTTATATTTAGTTTCTGTAAATTAAGAGATGTTTGCCAAGTATTAGAATCAACCATAAAAACAGGTAATCCAGTTTGAAAAGCATGCTCACATAATTTAATTATAGATTCATTAACTTGATAGTTACCTGTAAGTAAAATTGCAGCAATTTCTATTCCATTCATAACTGCTAAACAAATTGCAATAATTACCTCTGGGCGATCTGCAGAAGTAACTAATAATGCTCCAGGATGAAAATATTTTACTATGTTAGTTAGACTGTAAGCGCACAAAATTATAGATTTAATTCGACGTGTTTTAATATCACCTTTATTGACAATATTTGCATTAAGATGGTTACATATATCTAATGCTCTAATTTTTATTAGATTATAACTCCATGGTATATAACCAAGTATCGGTAGTGGAATATTTTCAAACAATTTCGTAAAATTTTTATCACTATTTTCAGTAAATTTATGCTCGTTATTAAAAGATTCTGAATAATCATAGCAAATATAATCTTGCTGTTTAATAGGAGCATTTATTTTATTAACTATAATTCCGACTATATTTTTATTTTTTATTCCACCAAAATTATTTAGAATGAATTTAATATGTTCTTTTATTTGTAATGAAGATCTATTACCTTTTGACATTACAAAAACTATTTCTGCATTTATTGCTTTAGCTATTTCATAATTCAATGAAATAGAAAAGTGGTATTTTGTTGTTAATCCTTCAATCAATACTATTTCTGTATTTTTTGAATTAAAGTAATATTGAGATATAATTTCTTCTATTAAAATGTCTTGTTTATTAGAGCTTAATATTGATTCAACAACTTTTATATTTAATGATTGATTTATAGGTATTAAAGTATATTGATTAAATATGCAATCAGATTTATTATTTTGTATGATAGGTCTAAAAAATTTAACACGGAGACCTTCTCGTTCTATAGCTCTAATCAATCCTAAGGTTACACTTTGAAGACCTACGTTAGTATAAATCGGGATAAGCATAATTGCACGTGACAATGTTAAATCCTTAAAGTTTTAAGATCTTAAATATTTTTAATTTAAAACATCTATAATAAATATTATTTTATTAAATTTACTGTTTCTTTAGCAATAATTAATTCCTCATTTGTTGGAATTACTAATGTTGTACGATAATTTTTTTTATTTATATGTCCATATTTACCAAATCTATTAGCTAGATTAAGCTTATAATCTATTTGAAAGTTTAATATTTTTAGCTTTTTTAATATAAAATTTCTTACCATAGCTGAATTTTCTCCAATACCACCCGTAAACACTAATGCATCAAGTCTACCATTCATTAGAGTAGTATAACCACCAATGTATTTTGCTACACGATGACAAAATACATCCATAGCACGTTTAGCTTCTTCTTGTTTTTTATAGTTATTTTCGATATAACGAAAATCATTTGTAATTTCGGTTAAACCTAATAAACCAGATTCTTTTGTTAACAATTTATCTATATCTACCATCTTCATCCCTAATGAATTATATAGAAAAAATATAATTGCAGGATCAATATCTCCACTACGAGTACCCATCACTAATCCTTCTAATGGTGTTAATCCCATTGAAGTATCTATAGATATACCGTTACGGATAGCAGCTATTGAACTACCATTCCCTAAATGACAAGTAATAATATTCAATTTTTTTGGAGTTTTTTTCAACATTTTTGCTGCTTTTTTCATTATGTAAAAATGGCTAATACCGTGTGCTCCATAACGACGAATCCCATGATCTCTATAAAGTTTATATGGTAAAGCATATAAATATGAAGCTTCTGGCATTTTTTTGTGAAAAGTGGTATCAAATACTGCAATATTTTTTTTATCAAGATGAGGAAAACTTTGCTTCATCTCATTAATACCAATTAAATGCATTGGAATATGTAACGGTGCAAAAGAAGTAGCATTTTTAATATTTTCGATGACTTCTTTATTGATAATTACAGAACTATTTATTTTTTTACCACCGTGTACGATACGGTGTCCTATTGCAGTAATTTTATTTAAAAGTTTTGGGTGTTTGCTTATAATTTTTTCAACAATATATTTTAATGTTTCCTGATATGTAATACCTTTATTTAATATTATTTCTTTTTTTTGATTTTTATAATTCCATGTAATTTTTGTTTTTGAAAGATAGCAGAATTCAGCTGTTCCTGAAAGATATTTATTACCTTTATTTGAATTTATTATACTGAATTTGATTGAAGAACTACCACAATTAAGAACTAATATTAATTTATTTGACATAACATATACCTTTACATAAAAAATGAATAAATTTTTATATATAAAAGAAAATAAAATTATATAATAATTTCTTCGTATGAATGCATGAATTATTTAATATTTATTACAATAAAACATAAAATATAGATTTAACTTTGGTTTTAATACGAGTTATTATATAATATTTATTTAAAATCAAAATATTATATTGCTTAAAAATAATCGGATTTTTAATTATCAAAAAAATTTTATTAATCCTAAATAATGATTAGATACATTTTAATCCACATATCTTCATGGATATACTTAAATATAACTTAATTAAGTATATTATTTATTGGTGATAATTTCTTAAAAAACGACCAAATTTATTTATCGCTAACTCCAACTCATTTATACACGGTAATATTACTATACGTATATGATCTGGCCATGGCCAATTAAATGCAGTACCATGCATCAATAAAACTTTTTCTTGTAATAAAAAATCTAGTACCATTTTAAAATCATTAGAAATATTAAATTTCTTAATATCTATACGTGGAAATATATAAAATGAACCTTTTGGTTTTACACAGCTAATACCTGATATATTGTTAATTAAATTATAAGCTAGTTGACATTGCTCATAAAGTCGACCTCCTGGAATAATATTATTATCAATATTATGACATTTTGTAAGTGCTGTTTTAATAGCATATTGCGATGGAACATTAGCACATAATCTCATTGCAGATAGTACTTCTAATCCTTCCATATATCCTTTAGCATATTTTTTAGGCCCATTGATTATCATCCAACCCTGACGAAATCCTGCAATATAAAAATTTTTAGACAGTCCGTTAAAAGTAACAGTAATAAGATCAGGAGCTAAAGAAGCTACTGAATAATAATTAATTTTATTAAAAATTATTTTGTTATAAATCTCATCAGAAAATATAATTAAATTATACTTACGTGCTATTTCTATTATTTCAATTAATATTGATTTATTATACACAGCTCCTGTAGGATTATTTGGGTTTATAATGACAATTCCCTTAGTATTTTTTGTAATTTTATTTAAAATATCATTAGTATCAGGAAACCAATCTGATTGTTCATCACATAAATAATGTACAGGTTTACCATTTGCAAATAGTATAGCTGCTGTCCAAAGAGGGTAATCAGGAGCTGGTACTAATATTTCATCACCATTATTTAAAAGTGCTTGTATTGATTGAATAATTAATTCAGATACACCGTTACCAATATATATGTCTTCAATATTGAAATTTTTTATATTATTTCTGTAATAATAATCCATAATTGTTTTTCGTACTGAATATAACCCTTTAGAGTCACAATAACCTTGAGCATCTTTTAAATGATTTATTGTATCAATTATAATATCATTAGGCGGCTTAAAATTAAAATAAGCAGGATTACCTATATTTAATTTTATTACTTTATTTCCTTTTTCTTCAAGAATTAAAGCCTTTTTTAAAAGAATTCCACGTATATCATATTTCACATTTTTTAATCTGTCAGACTTATTAATTAAAAACATCTTTAGTTACCGCGAAAAATATTAATTATCTAGTAATATAGTATAAATATTTAAAATTTTTGTTTTAATATATTTACTAAATTTAGTAAATAATTACATTAATACTTTGTTATTCATATAATAAGGCCATTAAATAATTTTTTTCTAATTGTTATATTAATGTATGATATGTCTAATAAAAAATTGTAATAACTATAAATATTTAAGATTTATTTCACAAAAATTATTACTGAAAATATTTTATATCTTATGTTATAAGAAATGAGCTTGCTCAATAAAGCAAATAAATATTTTTGTAAAAAATTTACCTGTTAAATTAAAGTTCTTTTTTAAAAGGTAATATAATTATAAAAACATCGATAATTTTTATTGATATCATAAATATAATTATTAAAAATATTGGACGATTATATGTTTATTTTAACTTTAACAAGACAAAAATTATTAAAATATTTAACATATTTATTATTTAATATTCAAGTTTATTTTAAATGTTAAGCATATACTATCCTCTAAACATAGGAAGGAATTAATTAAATATTATGTCAACAAATAGTGAAATTGTTGCTCAAGAATGGGCTTTCATGATTTTTATTTTTATTATATTTTCTTTATGTATTTTTATGATATTTGGAGGTTGGTTCTTAGGTGGAAAATCAATTGGACGTTATAAAAATACTCAATTTGAATCCGGTATTAAATCAGTTGGTAATACTAATATTTGTCTGTCAATACAATTTTATTTAGTTGCTATGCTATTTGTAATTTTTGATGTTGAAGCTCTGTTTCTATATGCATGGGCTATTTCAGTCAGAGAAAATGGTTGGATTGGTTTTGTAGAAGCTTCAGTTTTTATTATATCAATTTTATTGTGTTTAATATATCTTGTAAAATTTGGAATATTCAATCGTACTCCTAAATATCGTTAAAAACTAAAAAATAATAAAAATTAAAGTTAATATTATTTTATGATTTACAAAAAATTAATTATCTAAAAAATAAAAATATTGAATATGGATAAATATTACTATGGATTATACTTTAACAAAAATAAGTCTTAAAAGTAATGAAAATGATCATTACCCTTTGCAAAAGAAAAAAATTGTTAATGATCCTTTAAAACAAAATATTAATCATAATATTTGTATGGGAAAACTGAAACTTGTTTTAAATAATATAGTTAATTGGGGTAGAAAAAATTCTCTTTGGCCTTACAATTTTGGTCTTTCTTGTTGCTATGTTGAAATGACTACATCTTTTACTTCAATTCATGATGTTGCAAGATTTGGTTCAGAAGTAATGCGTTCATCTCCACGTCAAGCTGATTTTATGGTTATAGCAGGTACTCCTTTTATAAAAATGGTTCCAGTGATTCAACGTTTATATGATCAAATGTTAGAACCTAAATGGGTTATTTCTATGGGATCTTGTGCTAATTCTGGTGGTATGTATGACATCTACTCAGTAGTTCAAGGTGTTGATAAATTTCTTCCAGTTGATATTTATATTCCTGGTTGTCCACCTCGTCCTGAAGCTTATATACATGCATTGAGGTTACTCCAGAAATCAATTGGAAAAGAACGTCGTCCATTATCTTGGACAATAGGAGATCAAGGAATTTATCGTGCTAATATGCAATCTGAAAAGGACAGAAAACATAAAGAAAATATTTCCATTATAAATTTACGATCACCTGATAAAATTTGAAATATATTAATAAAATATTTTATTTTTTTGACATACAATTATAATCCTATTAATTAATTTGCTATAGGTTAAAGTGGTGATCAGTTTATGATAAACTTATCGACAAAAGACCTAATACCGCCTTTACAACGAACTCAAGATCATTTGAATGATCCTATAACTAATGATCTATATAATCATTTTGGGTCTAATTGTTTCATAATACAAGCTACTAAAATTGGATCTTTGGTTTTATGGGTTAAAAGAGAAAATTTATTAAAGATAATTAAATTTTTAAACAATTTATCTAACAGATATATAATGTTATATGATCTACACGGCATAGATGAAAGGTTACGTACTCAACGAAATAATCTTCCTGATGCTGATTTTTGTGTTTTTTATCACTTATTATCTATTGAACGTAATAGAGATATAATATTAAAAGTAGCTTTATCTGAAAATGATTTACATTTACCAACTATTACAAATATTTTTCCTAATGCTAACTGGTATGAACGTGAAACATGGGAAATGTTTGGTATCATTTTTGATGGTCATCCACATTTAGTAAGAATTATTATGCCAAAGAACTGGGAAGGTTATCCCCTACGTAAAGATTATCCAGCACGTGCTACTGAGTTTGATCCTTTTGTTCTTACAAAGAATAAGGAAGATCTACAAATGGAAGATCTTACTTTAAATCCAGAGGATTGGGGTATGAAGCATCATACTGATAATGAGGAATTTATGTTCTTAAATCTTGGTCCTAACCATCCTTCTGTACATGGTGCTTTTCGTATTTTTCTTCAATTAGATGGTGAAGAAATTGTTGATTGTGTTCCTGATATAGGATATCACCATCGTGGTGCAGAAAAAATGGGAGAACGTCAATCATGGCATAGTTATATTCCTTATACGGATCGTATTGAATATTTAGGGGGATGTGTTAATGAAATGCCTTATATACTTGCAGTAGAAAAGCTAGCTAGTATTACTGTACCTGATAGAGTAAAAGTAATTCGTATAATGTTATCAGAACTATTTCGTATTAATAGTCATTTACTATGTATTTCTACTTTTATTCAGGATGTTGGTGCTATGACACCTGTTTTTTTAGCATTTACTGATCGTCAAAAGATTTATGATATAATAGAAGCTATTACTGGTTTCCGTATGCATCCAGCTTGGTTTCGTATAGGTGGTGTAGCTCATGACTTACCTAAAGGTTGGGAAAAACTTTTACAAAATTTTCTTGAATGGATACCTAAAAGAATAAAAGAATATAGTACAGTTGCATTAAAAAATAAAATTTTAATGAAAAGATCACAAGGTATTGCTACTTATAATAGAGCAGAAGCATTAGCATGGGGTACTACTGGTACAGGGTTAAGAGCAACAGGACTTGATTTTGATATAAGAAAATGGCGTCCTTATTCTGGTTATGAACACTTTGATTTTGAAATTCCAATCGGGTCTGGAATCAGTGATGCTTATACTAGAATTCAATTAAAGATAGAAGAAATATGGCAATCATTATCTATTTTAGAACAGTGCTTAAAAAACATGCCTCAAGGAGCATTTAAAGCAAATCATCCATTAACTACTCCTCCACCTAAAGAAAAAATGTTACAACATATAGAAACGCTTATTACACATTTTCTTCATGTTTCTTGGGGTCCTATTATGCCTGTTAATGAATCATTTCAAATGATTGAAGCTACTAAAGGAATAAATAGTTACTATTTAATCAGTGATGGTGGTACAATGAGTTATCGTACACGTATACGTACTCCAAGTTTTCCACATCTTCAACAAATACCTTCAGTGATTCGTGGAAGTTTAATATCTGATTTAATTGTTTATTTAGGTAGCATTGATTTTGTTATGTCAGATGTGGATAGATAATTATGCGTGATAATATACCTATTAGAACAATATATTCAAATGAAATGTTTGTATTAAGTGAAGAAGAACGCTGTTTTATTGAAAAAGAAAAAAATTTTTATGAAAATAGCCGTTCTGTATGCATAGAAGCATTAAAAATAGTGCAAAAAAAACGAGGTTGGGTATCTGATAATGAAATTAAAGCTATCGCTGAAATATTAAGTATTCCTTCTAGTGAAGTAGAGGGGGTGGCTACATTTTATAGCCAAATTTTTAGAAAACCAGTTGGTCGTAATATAATTCGTTATTGCGATAGTGTTGTCTGTTATATTAACGGTTATAAAAATATTCAGTTAAAATTAGAACATAATTTAAATATTAAACCTGGCCAAACCACTATAGATAATCGTTTTACTTTATTACCTGTTTGCTGTTTAGGTAATTGTGATAAAGGACCAGTCATTATGATCAATGAAGACACTTATATTAAATTGAAAATAGAAGATATTGGTACTTTATTGGGAAAATACAAATGAAAATAAAAAAAATTATTTGTACCCCTGAAACACATCCTTTAACTTGGCGGTTACGTGATGATAAACAACCAATTTGGATTCATGAATATCGTAAGTTAAACGGATATTTAGGAGCTCAAAAAGCTCTAAAACAAATGGAACCTAACGAAATTATATCTATTGTTAAAGAATCAGGTTTGAAAGGACGCGGGGGAGCTGGTTTTTCTACAGGTTTAAAATGGAGTTTAATGCCACAAAATAATTCAATTAACATACGTTATTTAATATGTAATGCTGATGAAATGGAACCTGGAACCTACAAAGATCGTTTGCTTATGGAACAAATACCTCATCAGTTAATTGAAGGTATGTTAATTACTGCATTTGCATTAAGAGCATATAGAGGTTATATTTTTTTGCGTTTCGAATATATTGAAGCAGCAGCTAATTTACATCGTGCTATTATCGAAGCAAATGAAGCAAAATTTTTAGGTAAAAACATTTTTGGTACTAATTTTAATTTTGAATTAATTTTACATACAGGTGCAGGCCGTTATATATGTGGAGAGGAAACAGCATTAATTAATTCATTAGAAGGCAAACGCGCTAACCCTAGATATAAACCACCATTTCCAGCAAATATAGGTTTTTGGGGTAAACCAACTTGCATTAATAATGTAGAAACATTATCAAATATACCAGCTATTTTATTAAATGGTATTAAATGGTACAAAAATATTTCTCATAGTGAAGATACTGGTACCAAAATCATGGGTTTCTCTGGCCGAGTGAAAAATCCTGGAATATGGGAATTACCTTTTGGTATTACAGCTAGAGAACTGCTTGAAGATTATGCCGGAGGTATGCAAGATGGTTTAAGTTTTAAAGCTTGGCAGCCTGGCGGTGCTAGTACAGATTTTTTAACCGATCATCATTTGCATCTGCCTATGGAATTTTCTAGCATTAGTAAAGCTGGTAGTCGTTTAGGAACTGCTATGGCTATGGCTGTAGATAATAAAATTAACATGGTTTCTTTGTTAATTAACATTGAAGAGTTTTTTTCTAGAGAATCTTGTGGTTGGTGTACACCTTGTCGTGAGGGTTTACCATGGACTGTAAAAATTTTACGAGCTATAGAAAACAAAAAAGGTCAACCAGGAGATATAGAAATGTTACAACAAATTTGTAATCAGCTAAGTGCTGGTAAAACTTTTTGCGCACATGCTCCCGGGGCTATAGAACCGTTACAAAGTGCAATAAGGTATTTTCGTGAAGAATTTGAAGCTGGTATTTCATTAGTACTCATTACTAATGTTAAATACCAATGATATTTATTATAATATACATTTAATTATATAACAATCTTTATAGATAGAAGAAAGTCACTATGGCTATCATCCATGTAGACGGTAAAAGATATAAAGTAAAAGAAAAAGAAAATCTATTACAAGCTTGTTTATCTATTGGCCTTAATATTCCTTATTTTTGTTGGCATCCTGCTCTTGGAAGCATTGGTGCTTGTAGACAATGTGCTGTAAAGCAATTTCAAAATACTGAAGATAAAATTGGTCGTATTGTAATGTCTTGTATGACTCCAGCTTACAATGGAAGTATTATTTCAATTGATGATCAAGAAGTAAAACAATTTCGTAAAAATATTATTGAATTATTGATGATTAACCATCCTCATGATTGTCCAGTTTGTCCAGAAGGTGGTAATTGTCACTTACAAGATATGACAGTAATGACAGGACATAAATTACGTCGTTATCGATTTAAAAAACGTACGCATAAAAATCAGAATTTAAGCCCTTTCATATCTCATGAAATGAATCGTTGCATAACTTGTTATCGTTGTATACGTTATTATAAAGATTACGCTGACGGTAAATGTTTAGGTGTTTATGGAATAAATAACAATATTTACTTTGGTTGTGTAGAAGGTGAAGAACTTAAAAATGAATTTTCTGGTAATTTAATAGAAATATGTCCAACAGGTGTATTTACGGATAAAACTAGTTTAAAAAAATATCACCGTAAATGGGATATACAATTTGCACCAAGTATATGCCAACATTGCAGTATAGGTTGTAATATTAGTGTTGGTGAACGTTATGGTGAATTATGTAGAATTGATAATCGTTATCATGGTGCTATAAATCATTATTTTATTTGTGATTTAGGAAGGTTTGGATATGATTACGTTAATCGTAAAGATAGGCCGAAACAACCTAAATATTTAAAAGGTAATGATTGGATTAAACTTAGTGTAGAACAAGCAATTAATATAGCTGCAGATATCATACAAAAAGCAAAGAGAGTAATTGGAATTGGTTCTTCTCGTGCTAGTATTGAAAGTAATTTTGCACTTAGGAAGTTAGTAGGAGCTAAAAATTTTTCTACTGGTAGTATGAATATTGAACAAACTTGTATTGACATGGTAATAAAAATATTACGTGATGGAGGCATACATACTCCTTCAATACGAGAAATTGAAAGTTATGATGCTATCCTCATACTAGGAGAAGATGTTACTCAAGTAGGAGCACGTATTGCACTTGCAATACGACAAGCTGTTAAAGCTAAAAATCGCAAAATAGCAGAATCTCAGGGAATACCTGAATGGCATGCATCAGCAATTTTTAATATTGGTAATAATAAATACCCATTATTTTTAACTAGTGTTAAAAATACTAAACTTGATGATATTGCAGATTGGACTTATTACGCATCTATAGAAGATCAAGCTCGTTTTGGATTTGCTATTGCTAATGAATTATATTCAGCAGCTCCATCAGTTGATGATTTAGACCATAATTTAAAGAATAAAATAAGTGAAATATC
The DNA here is from genome assembly GCF_002933315.1 of Candidatus Pantoea edessiphila. Lineage (GTDB taxonomy): Bacteria > Pseudomonadota > Gammaproteobacteria > Enterobacterales > Enterobacteriaceae > Pantoea_C. The sequence continues at coordinate 265,757 of NZ_PDKT01000001.1, read as the reverse complement.
ACAAGTTTTGATAAATGCAAAAAAACCATTAATTATTTCAGGTACTCATTCCAGTTGTATTTCAATGATACAAGCAGCAGCTAATATAGCTCAAGCTTTAAAATATAGAGGTAGTAATGTTGGAATTACATTACTAGTTAGTGATGTGAATAGTATCGGTCTTAATTTAATACATGGAAAAGATTTAGATACTGCTCTAGAACAATTCAATAAAGGTGATGCTGATTTATTATTAATAATGGAAAACGATTTGTATCGGTATGCGTCAAAAGCTTTACTTGATACTATATTATCAAATCCAAGTAATGTTATTGTAATGGATCATCAAAATACTTCTACTATAAAAAAAGCTGGTCTAGTTCTTTCAACTGCAAGCTATGCTGAAAGTAGCGGAACTTTGGTAAATAATGAAGGAAGAGCTCAAAGATTTTTTCAAGTATATGATCCTGCATATTATGATAAAAATATTGCAATGCCAACTAGTTGGCATTGGTTGTATTCTATATATAGCAAAATTCAAAATATAAATGCAAGTTGGATAAATTTAGACAATGTAATTGATGATATAGTTAAGGAATTACCACATTTACAAGCGATTAAATATGCTGCTCCAAATTCTAAATTTCGTATTCATGGCCAAAAATTAGCAAGAACTTCATGTCGTGCTAGTGGACGTACAGCAATACTTGCTAATATAAATGTTCATGAACCTCGTCAACCTCAAGATGCAGATACAATGTTTACTTTTTCTATGGAAGGAAATAACCAACCCAAATCATCATGTTCTCAAATTCCTTTTGCTTGGGTACCTGGATGGAATTCTGTTCAAGCTTGGAATAAATTCCAAAATACAATTGGAGGAACTTTATTTAATGGTGATCCTGGGATACGTTTATTTAATAAAAATAATAGAAATTTTCCTTGGTTTAAAAATATACCTGTTTCATTAGATAAAAAAAATAACTTACGAATAGTACCTATTTATCAACTATTATCAAGTGAAGAAATGTTTCAGCGTTCTACGATATTTCGAGATCTTAAATTTCAACCTATGCTTGTACTTAATAGCAATGATGCAGCTAAGTTAGGTTTTAATAAAGGTATAACTGTTGAATTTACTTGTATGAATGAAAAATGGTATTTTCCTATTCAATTGTCTTCTACTTTAAAATCTGGATTGGCAGGAATACCTATAGGAACTCCTGGCATACCTTTATTTTTGATAAACAAACAAATTTATAATTTAAGGAAAGTAGAATGATAAGCTGGTTTTCAATGAACAGTATTTTATCTAATATTATTAAAGCTATTATAATTTCGTTAATGTTAATATCTTGCGGTGCTTTCATGAGTTTTTATGAACGTCGTTTATTAAGTTTATTTCAAAATCGTTATGGTCCTAACAGGGTTGGATGGGGTGGTTCATTGCAATTATTAGCAGATATGATAAAAATTTTCTTCAAAGAAGATTGGATTCCAATATTTGCTGATCGCCTATTTTTTGTTTTGGCACCAATTATTACATTTATTTCTATGTCATTAGCTTTTGCTATAGTACCTATTTCACCTAATTGGGTAGTTATTAACTTAAATATTGGTATTTTGTTTTTTTTAATGATGGCTGGTTTGTCAGTATATGGAGTATTATTTGCAGGTTGGTCTAGTAATAATAAATATTCTTTATTAGGTGCGGTAAGAGCTGCAGCGCAAACTTTGAGTTACGAAGTGTTTTTAGGTTTATCAATTATGGGTGTAGTGGTACAATCTGGTTCATTTAACATGCATGATATTATCAAAAACCAAGAACAAATATGGAATATAGTTCCACAATTTTTTGGCTTTTTAACTTTTTGTATTGCTGGTATAGCAGTATGTCATCGTCATCCTTTTGATCAGCCAGAATCCGAACAAGAACTAGCTGATGGTTACCATATTGAGTATTCTGGAATGAAATTCGGTTTATTTTTTATTGGTGAATACATAGCAATGACTACTACTTCTGCAATAATAGTAACTTTATTTTTGGGTGGTTGGAATGGTCCATTTTTATTACCTTGTATTTGGTTTATTCTTAAGACAATGTTTTGTATATCAATATTTATTTTAATTAGAGCTTCATTGCCACGCCCAAGGTATGATCAAATATTGTCATTTGGATGGAAACTGTGTTTACCTTTAACCTTAATTAATTTATTAATAACTGCTGCAATAGTTTTATATACAATGTAAAACATCAAAAGGACAATAATAAAATGAATTTTAAAGAGATTATCTTGGGTTTAGGAACGGTAATACGCAGCTTGTTTATGACAAGTATGCATGCTTTTTCAAAACGTGAAACGCATATGTATCCTGAAGAAAAAGTATATTTACCTCCACGTTATAGAGGAAGAGTAGTATTAACACGGGATCCAGATGGAAAAGAACGTTGTGTTGCATGTAATTTATGTTCAGTGGCTTGTCCTGTTGGTTGTATCGCTTTAAAAAAAAATGAAACTACAGATGGTCGTTGGTATGCAGAATTTTTTAGAATTAACTTTTCAAGATGTATCTTTTGTGGTTTATGTGAAGAAGCATGTCCAACTTCTGCAATTCAACTTATACCAGATTTTGAATTAAGTGAATTTAATCGTCAAGATTTAGTATATGAAAAAGATGATCTTCTTATTTCTGGTCCTGGTAAATATCCAAACTATAATTTTTATCGTATGACAGGTATAAAAATTCGAGGAAAAAATAAAGGTGAAGCCGAAAACGAAGAAATTCCAATTGATGTTAAAAATTTATTACCTTAAAGGAGTAATAAATGGAAAACTTTTTATTTTATTTTTTTAGCTCGTTAGCAATTATATCTACATTATGTGCTATTTTAAATACCAATCCGATACACATGTTATTATATTTAATAATTTCTTTATTATCAGTTTCATGTATTTATTTTATAATAGGAGCTTATTTTATTGGCGCATTAGAAGTGATTATTTATACTGGCGCAATTATGGTGTTGTTTGTTTTCGTAGTAATGATGTTAAATCTTGGTAAATTTACTGACCAAACAGAACGTAAATGGCTAAAGTATTCTAAGTGGATAATTCCAACTACTATATCTATTTTATTATTAACTGCAGTTTCAATTTCTATCATAAATAGTGATAATAAAATAATCAGCAAAAAAGTATTTAATGCAAAAGAGATCGGTATTAGTTTGTTTAGCCACTATATGATTATAGTGGAATTAGTATCAATATTACTCATAGCTAGTTTGATAGTTGCATTACATATTGGTCGGAAAAATAATAAAAATAAATTATTAAATAAATAACTTTTGAAAAATATAAAATCATTAGGAATAGTCATGATTAATTTACAACATGGATTAATACTTTCAATCATATTATTTATGATTGGCTTAACTTCTTTAATGATACGTCGTAATCTTTTATTTATTTTAGTTGGTCTGGAAATAATGATTAATGCTGCAGCATTAGCATTAGTATTTGCAGGTAGTTGTTGGGGACAAATTGATGGTCAAATTATGTATATAATGGCGATTAGTCTTGCAGCTTCTGAAGCTAGTATTGGATTAGCTCTCTTAATACAATTACATCGTTATAAATCTTTAAATATTGATAATATGAATGAGATGCACGGATGAACCTTATATTTTTAACTATAATATTTCCTTTATTAGGTTTTGTTGTATTAGCTTGTTCTTGTGGTTATTTATCAAATAAAGCTTCAGAATTTATTGGAATTTCTTCTGTAGCTCTATCAGGAATAATTACTATATTTATAGGATATAATTTTTTTCTCAATAATCAAATATCATATCATCAAGTATTATGGCATTGGATACATATTAATAATTTTAATGTTAGTGTTAAATTTGTGATTGATGGTTTATCACTAACAATGTTATTTATAATTACTGGCATAGGATTTTTAATTCATTTGTTTTCATCATGGTATATGCAAGCAAAGGAAGGATTTTCTCGTTTTTTTGCATATACTAATTTGTTTATAGCCAGTATGATTACATTGGTTTTAGCTGATAATTTAATGCTTATGTTTCTTGGATGGGAATGTGTTGGTTTTTGTTCTTATTTACTTATAGGTTTTTACTATACTGATATAAAAAATTGCAAAGCGGCTATAAAAGCATTTATTATTACAAGGATAGGAGATGTTTTTCTTATTATTGCGTTAATTATTATATATAATCAATTTGGCACCTTAAATTTAGTTGAGATATCAAACTTAGCAGTATCAAATTCATTTGATAATAGATATATAATTCAATTTATTACATTATTTTTACTAGCTGGTGCAATAGGTAAGTCTGCACAGTTACCTTTACAAACATGGTTACCTGATGCCATGGCCGGACCAACTCCGGTTTCGGCATTAATTCATGCTGCAACCATGGTTACTGCAGGAGTGTATTTGATTGCACGCACTTATTGTTTATTTTTATTAGCACCAGAAATACTTAATTTAGTTAGTGTTATAGGTGCTATTACATTAATTATAGCAAGTTTATCCGCTTTAGTGCAAACTGATATTAAACGTATTCTTGCATATTCTACTATGAGTCAAATTGGTTATATGTTTTTAGCATTAGGTTTAAAATCTTGGAATGCTGCTATTTTTCATTTAATGACTCATGCATTCTTCAAAGCATTAATGTTTTTATCTTCAGGATCTTTGATTTTATCATGTAATCACGAACAAAATATTTTTAAAATGGGTGGATTAAGAAAATCCTTACCTTTTTTATATATTTGTTTTTTAGTTGGTGGGGCTTCATTAGCTTCTATTCCTATAATTACTTCAGGTTTTTATAGCAAAGAAAAAATTATTATGAGTACTTTAAATAATAATAATATTATATTGATGTTGGTTGCTCTATGTGGCACATTATTAACTTCTATATATACATTCCGTATGATTTTTACTATCTTTCATGGTCAAGAAAACATAACAGTAAAACTGTGTAAAGGTATTAATTATTATATTCCATTAATTTCACTTATATTACTGTCAACTTTTATTGGTGCGATATTAACACCACCATTAAGAAATGTTTTTCCTGAAGATAATTGTAATGAAACTGCTAAATGGACATTAGAAATTATTTCTAGTATATTAATCATCACTGGTATTTTGATAGCTAGGATTATAACCTTAAGAAGATATCATGTAAAAAATACTTCATTAGGTAATTTCCTTTATAGTTTATGTTATCAAGCATGGGGGTTTGATTGGATATATGATAAATTATTTGTTAAGTCATATATGTTAGTGGCAAATCTTCTTAAATACGATCCTTTAAATAATTTATTTGATTCTTCAGTATTATTGTTACGTTTTATTAATAGAACTTTGTTAATCAGCGAAAATGGTTACTTAAGGTGGTATATTTTATCTATAAGTATAGGCGCCTTATTATTAGTTATATCTATTTTGATCACTTAAAATTAATTAAATATGTGTATTAGAAATATGCACCAATAAATATTAAAAAATAATATAAATTACATATGGAATATGCTGTGTTACTACCTTTGCTTATTATAATTCCTTTTATAGGTGGGATATTATGTTGCTTGACGGGACTATTTGATTTAAAAATCCCTCGTTTTATTGCTATATTGACAACAGGATCAGTTTTATTGATTTCAATATCACTTTGGGCACAAGGAAATTATTCTAGCGAATTATTTACTACTCCTCAGTGGCAATTAAGTTTTTGCATACCATGGATTCCAAGATTTGGTATTAATTTTAACTTAGCATTAGATGGTCTTTCTATGCTTATGTTGGTTTTAACAGGCTTTCTAGGTAGCATATCAGTATTGTCCTCATGGAATGAAATAAAAAAATATCAGGGTTTTTTTTATTTAAATCTGATGTGGATCTTAGGTAGTATCTTAGGAGTTCTTCTTTCTATTGATTTGTTTTTATTTTTCTTTTTTTGGGAATTAATGTTAATACCAATGTCTTTTATTATTTTATTTTGGGGTCATAGTGGATCTGATAATCAAACTAGAGTTAATGCAATTATTAAATTTTTTATATATACTCAAATTTCTGGTTTGATCATGTTGTTAGCAATTGTTGGATTAGCTTTTGTTCATTACAAATCAACTGGAATTTGGACATTTAATTATGAAACATTATTAAAGACTCCAATGTCTCATGATATTGAGTATATATTAATGCTAGGATTTTTTATAGCATTTGCTATAAAAATGCCAATTGTTCCTTTTCATGGTTGGTTATTAGACACAATTAGTCAAACACCAAATTCCGGTGTTGCTGATATAGTAGGTTTTTTAATAAAAACAGCTGTATATGGTTTAATGCGTTTCAGTTTACCATTGTTTCCACATGTATCATCTGAATTTGCACCAATTCAGATGTATTTAGGTATTATTAGCATTTTTTACGGATCTTGGATGGCTTTTTCACAGACAGATATGAAACGTCTAATTGCTTATGCTTCAATTGCACATATGGGTTTCATATTAATAGCTATTGCAAGTAATAATGTATTAGCTTTTCAAGGTATAGTAATTCAAATGATATCACATGGTATTTCAACAACAGCACTTTTCATTTTGTGTGGTCAACTATATCAACGTATACAAACACGTGAAATGAATCATATGGGTGGTTTATGGTCTAAAATTAAATTTATACCTGGTATATCAATGTTTTTTATAGCTGCTAATCTAGGTTTACCTGGAACAGGCAATTTTATAGGTGAATTTTTAATTTTAGTTGGTAGTTTTAAATTCATGCCAATAGTCGTTACTATCTCAATATTTGGTTTAGTTTTTTCTTCAATTTATTCATTGGTAATGATGTATTATGTTTACTATGGACAATCAAAATTTCATTATAACTTATCAGAACTATCATTACTTGAATTTTCAATCATTGGAATATTAGTAATTCTGTTAATATTGCTAGGATTTTATCCACAACCTATCTTAGATACTTCGTTTAATTCAATAAATAGTATTCAAAAATTGTTAACTATTTCAGTCCCAACAACAAGGCTATAATTTGTCATGATAATAATTTCTAATCAATTAATAGCATCTTTGCCATTAATAATTATAGGATTTACAATACTTATTTTACTAATTTCTATTTCTTGGCAAAGAAATCATTTTTTTATTGCCTTATCAACTATTATTGGATTAGTGTTATCTTTATTATCACTTTTATTTGTAAGTAAAGTTTCCGAAATAGATGTCATGTCATTATTATCTATTGATAGCTATTCTATTTTTTACACGATATTAGTTATTATATCAAGTTTGTCAACTTGTATATTTTCTTATACTTGGTTAAATAATTTTTTAGACCATAAAGAAGAGTTTTATATATTGGTATTAGTTTCAACTTTAGGAGGTATAGTTTTATCAAGTACAAATAATTTTGCCACCTTATTTATAGGCATAGAACTATTATCTTTACCTTTATTTGGTTTAATTGGTTATAATTTTCATAGAAAGTTATCTCTTGAAGCTTCTGTAAAATATACTATTTTATCTGCAATAGCTTCCTCTTTTTTACTTTTTGGTATTGCTTTACTTTATGCTAATTCTGGTACTTTAAGCTTTTTATTGATAAGAAAAATAATAATTTCTGATGTGATAAAAGAACCATTATTTTTAGTTGGTTTTGGCATGTTAATCACAAGTCTTGGATTCAAGTTATCTTTAGTACCATTTCATCTTTGGACTCCAGATGTTTATCAAGGTTCACCTATATCTATTACTTCATTTTTATCTACAGCAAGTAAAATATCAATATTTAGTGTAATTATGAGGTTATTTTTTTACATACCTATTATAGATAGTATGGCTATTAAAAATAGCTTAATCATAATATCATTTATGTCAATTATTTTTGGTAATATTATGGCATTATTTCAAAAAAACATAAAAAGATTATTAGGTTATTCATCCATTACTCACGTTGGTTACTTGTTGATATCAATTATTACATCAAAAATACATAATTTATCATTAGAAACATCTGAAATTTATGTTGTTAGTTATTTAATTAGCAATTTGGGTATATTTGGAGTGATTTCTTTAATATCTAATGATAATGACATGGACACTGATTCCATTGATCATTATCGGGGTTTATTTTGGTCTGATCCTTTTTTGTCTACAGTAATGACAATAATGATGTTATCATTAGCCGGAATTCCAATTACTTTAGGTTTTATTGGGAAATTTTATGTTATTTTATTAAGTATAACGACACATTTGTGGTTTTTAATAGGTGGAATAATAATTAGTAGCACAATAGGTCTTTATTATTACCTAAAAATAATATTAAGTTTTTATTATAGAAATTCTAAAGAAAATAATAATTCTAAATTAATTAATTTTACAATATCAAACAGTTGGTCTTTAATTGCAGTAAAAATAATATTATCAATAACAGCTTTTTTGACGATACTATTAGGTGTTTTTCCTCAACCTTTAATGAACTTAATAAAAGTTGTACACGTAATGATTTAACATATAGCCTATTATTAATTATTTTTCGTATTAATTATATACAACTATCAATATTGACTACAATTTAAATCTCAATAATTATTTTTATTAAATCTTTGTAATTTCAAATACCAGTGATCAACTAAATTTGAATTTATTCATTAAGAATACTAATATAATATATACGAATAAATTTATTTTATAAAAATATTATCAAATTTTATGGTATTTAATTTTACAATAACTAAAAATTAAGTTTTGTATTATAGTTAAAAGTGCTTAAAATTTTTACCGAGGAGGGAAAAATGCTAAAAAAAACCTTATCTTCTGAAGGTAGTGTAAGCAACGATTTAGCACTAATGACTGATACACTAGAAGAATTATTAAAATCATCCGGTGATTTATCTGATCAAAGATATATTGATTTGAAAAAAAAAGCCGAACAAATTTTACATGATGTATCATATCGTGTAAATAAAACATCAAATGACTATTATGCTAACATGAAAAAAACTGCTTATTGTATGGATGATTATTTACATGAAAAACCGTGGCATGGTGTTGGTATTGGAGCTGTCCTAGGGTTATTGGCTGGTTTATTATTAATACACCGATAAATTATTTATATAATTTAACAAACGGTGAGTTTATTTGCTCGCCGTTTTAATTTTTATTTGCATTATTTATCAAAATATCAAACAAATTAAAGTAAAAATAGTAATTTTATTTGTTATTTGATATCATACATATTAATTTAATAGTTAAAATATATAGCTTTTAAAATTAAAAATAGTCCAACATTATTATAAATAATATAGTTATGAATTTTTAAAAAAACACGGGTTCAATAACGTCATAGGAATCTTAACTTGATGAGTACCACTGCAAAAGAAATCATACCGGTTAGTATCGAAGAAGAGTTAAAAAATTCATACTTAGATTACGCTATGTCAGTGATTATTGGTAGAGCGTTGCCGGATGTACGCGATGGTTTAAAACCAGTACATCGTCGTATACTTTTTGCTATGAGAGAATTAGGTAATGATTCGAATAAGCCTTATAAAAAATCAGCTCGTATAGTTGGTGATGTCATAGGAAAATATCATCCACATGGTGACTCTGCAGTTTACGATACCATAGTAAGAATGGCACAATCCTTTTCCTTACGTTATATGTTGATAGATGGTCAGGGTAATTTCGGTTCTATAGATGGTGATTCTGCAGCTGCGATGCGTTATACCGAAATAAGAATGTCAAAAATATCCCACGAGATGCTGGCAGATTTAGAAAAATCAACTGTCAATTTTTCTAAAAATTATGATGGTACTAATATCATTCCAGATGTTTTACCAACTAAAATTCCAAACTTATTAATTAATGGTTCTTCCGGAATTGCTGTTGGTATGGCAACTAATATCCCTCCTCACAATATTCGAGAAATTATAAATGGTTGTTTAATTTATATAGACAATGAAAATATTTCTGTCAAAGAGCTAATGTATTATATTCCAGGTCCAGATTTTCCTACTGCAGCAATTATTAATGGACAACAAGGTATAGAACAAGCTTATAATACCGGTCGTGGTAAAATTTATATTAGAGCTCGTAGTAAAATTGAGATAGATATAAAAACTGGTCGTGAGATCATAATAATTTATGAACTGCCTTATCAAATAAACAAAGCAAATTTGATTGAAAAAATAGCTGAATTGATAAAAGAAAAACGTGTTGAAGGAGTAAGTGTATTACGTGATGAATCAGATAAAGATGGTTTACGTATTGTGTTGGAAATCAAGAGAAATTCAGTTGCAGAAATTGTGTTGAATAATCTTTATACATTAACACAATTACAAACTTCATTTAGTATAAATATGGTTGCATTGCATCATGGTCAACCAAAAATAATGTCTTTAAAAGATATTTTAAATGCATTTATATGTCATCGTAAAGAAATAATTACTCGTCGTACTATATTTGAATTAAATAAAGCTAAAGATAGAATTCATGTTCTTGAAGGATTGATCATTGCATTAGCAAACGTAGATGCAGTAATTAATTTGATTCGAATAGCAAATACATCAATAGAGGCTAAAGCTAATTTAGCTTCACAGAACTGGAATTTTGATAGTATTAAATTTTTTTTTAAAAGTATTGATAATAATGTTGTATTAATAAACTTATTAGAAAAAATTTTTGATATAAATACAAAAAAATATAGTCTTACAGAAAAACAAGTACAATCTATCCTAGATTTACGTCTTCATAGATTTACTAGTATTGAATGTAAGAAGTTGCTATATGAATATAAAGATTTAATTCATCATATTTCGAAATTAACTTGTATTTTAAAAACTTCTAAAAGTCTAATAGATGTTCTTCGTGAAGAACTAGAAATAATTCGTGATCAGTTTGGAGATAAACGGCGTACTGAAATTATAACCGACAGTATTAATCTTAACACAGAAGATTTAATTAATTCAGAAGACGTTGTAGTAACTTTATCATATCATGGTTATGTTAAATATCAACCTCTAAGAGATTATGAAGCGCAACGTCGTGGAGGCAAAGGGAAATCTGCTGCTCGTATTAAGGAAGAAGATTTTATTTATCTTCTTTTAGTTGCAAATACTCATGATATTATTTTATGTTTTTCTAGTACAGGAAGACTATATTGGATGAAAGTGTATCAATTACCTGAAGCTAGTCGCATATCGCAAGGAAGACCAATCATTAATCTGCTTCCTTTAGAAACCAATGAACGTATAACTGCTATTCTTCCAGTACGTGAATATACTGAAGGTTTCAATATACTTATGGCTACAGCTACTGGTATTATAAAAAAAACTCCATTAAAGGAATTTAGTCGTCCACGCGGTACTGGTATTATTGCAATTAATTTACAAGAAAAAGACGAATTAATTGGTATTGCACTGACTCGTGGCAACGATGAAATCATGTTATTTTCTGCATTTGGAAAGGTAGTTAGATTCTCAGAAGTTGCTGTACGTAATATGGGTCGTGCTGCTTCAGGAGTACGTGGTATTAAATTAACACAAGATGATCGTGTTGTTTCTTTAATAGTTCCTAGTAAAGAAGGTTCTATTCTTACTGTAACACAAAATGGTTATGGTAAAAGAACTGCAAATAATGAGTATCCAGTAAAATCACGTGCAACAAAAGGTGTGATTTCTATTAAAGTAACTAACAGAAATGGTTTAGTTGTTGGTGCTATTCAAGTAGTCGATAATGATCAGATTATGATAATTACTGATGCAGGTACATTAGTACGAACTAGAGTATCTGAAATTAATATTATAAGCCGTAACACTAAGGGTGTAATTTTGCTTCGTACTACCGAGAATGAAAAAGTTGTTGGTTTGCAACGTATTGCTGAACAAGTATAAAATGACATAGATATTTTAGAAGTAATAATTCCAAAATTTATCTTCTATGATAGATACTAATCTTATCACACAAATATTATTTTCCTAATTATTCTTAATATTTTTAGTTATAATTTGAAATGAAAAACTACTGATAACATCGTTATAATTTACAAATAAAACATATAATTAACATCTATAATAACTAAAGATATAAATTCGATAAATTAAAATATTTTGTCTTAGACTATTAATGCTACTTATATATTTAATTGACTAAATGTCATCAATAAATTGAATAAAAAATAATTAATAGTTTAAGAGGGAAATATATATGTTTAACAAATTTTTAATTGCTAATAGAGGCGAAATTGCATTCCGAGCTATTCGTACTTTAAAACGTCTAGGTATTAAAAGTATTAGTGTTTATTCTGAATCTGACCATAATGCTTCTTATAAAAAATATTCAGAAATCTCTATTCCTTTAAAAGGAAATACACCAAAATAAAGTTATTCAAATATTGATAAAATAATTGAAGTTGCTGAAAAAGTTGATGCGGACGATATGGCCTGGCTATGGATTTTTATCCAAAAATTTCTTATTTGCTTTAGCTTGTGAAAAAAAGGAATTAATTTTATTGGACTAACTGCAAAACAAATTGAAATTTTTGGATAAAAATCTAATGCACGTGCAGTTGCTAATAGTATTGGTATTCCAACACTGCCTGGTAGTTCTTTATTAAAATCTTTGGATGAAGCAATAAATGCAGCTAAAAATATTGGATATCTAGTAATAATTAAAAATAATGCTGGTGGAGGTGGTATAGGATTAAAATATTGTCCTAATGTTAATTCATTAATTAATGACTGGGATAATATTAATGATTTCAATGAGAAATTATTTGATAAATCAGGAATATTTATTGAAAATACATTGATTTTATTCGTCACATTGCAATACAAATATTTGGTGATGGTAAAGATATAGTAATATCTTTAGGTGAACGTGATTGTTCGTTGCAAAGACGTAATCAAAAAATAATAGAGGAAACTCCTGCTCCAAATTTACCTAAAAATATACGAAATAAAATGATTGATTTAGCAATACATCTGGCAAAAACAGTTAATTATCGCAGTGCTGGAACAGTTGAATATATTTATGATCTTAAAGACAATAATGTTTATTATCTTGAATTTAATACTCGTTTACAAGTAGAACACGCTATTACTGAATGTGTTATTGGAATAGATTTATTTGAATGTATGATACAAGTAGCTGCTGGTGAAAGTCCTAATTGGATACAAATGCAACAACCACCTCAAGGTGTATCCATTGAAGCACGTTTATATGTCGAAAACCCAATAAAAAATTTTGAACCTAGTTCTGGTATATTAACTTATGTAAAATTTCCAGATAATATACGTGTTGATAGTTGGGTATAATCTGGAACTGAAATTCCGACTTATTATGATTCAATGCTTGCGAAATTAATTGTTCATGCTGCTAATCGTAAATTAGCAATAATAAAAATGAAGCAAGCCATACTATTGACACAACTGTATGGTATACATACAAATCTAGAATATTTATCTCATGTTATTGATACAGACAATTTTCTTTATGGAAATGTTTATACTAATTTTTTAAATATTTTCAAACCATTATTCAATTTGGTTGAAGTTTTACAACCAGGCACTTTTAGCACTATTCAAGATTTTCCAGTAGGTGTTCCTCCATCTAGTTCAATAGACGATTTTGCTTTTAGATTAGCAAATCGTATTATAGGTAATGATGAATCAGCTGCTGGATTAGAATTTATTTTAGATGGACCTATATTATATTTTCATAACAATACAAAAATTGCTTTAATTGGTGCTTATTGTCCTACAGAAATAGATGGAATAAATATTGAATATTGGCAACCAATAAGTATAAAATCAGGGCAAATTTTAACTTTAGGTCGCGTACAAAATGGATATCATACGTATTTAGCAGTTTATAATGGATTTAACGTACCTAAATATCTCAATAGCAGATATACTTTTCCTTTAGGTAAAATAGGGGGGGGGATATTCAGGACGTGTACTTCGTATTGGTGACACAATATCAATTTTTCAAAAAAATCGAATTTTGATAATATAACATCATTTAATCAGTTATTGTTAGATACATCAATAATTCCACAATATAATAATAAATGGACTATAAAAGTTTTATATGGACCGCACAGTGCACCAGATTTTTTTACTCAAACAGATATTAATTCATTCTTAAACACTGAATGGAAAGTACATCATAATTGTAACCGTCTTGTAATACGTCTTATAGAACCGAAACCTATTTGGGAAAGAACCAGCGGAGGTGAGGCTGGTATGCATCCATCTAATATACATGATTGTCCATATACTGTTGGTGCATTGAATTTTACTGGTGATTTTCCAGTAATTTTAACTAATGATGGTCCTAGTCTTGGTGGTTTTGTTTGTCCTTTTACTATTGCCAGAGCTGAAATATGGAAAAATGGACAAATGAAACCTGTATACTCAATTAAATTTATATTAATCATTATAAATTAAGCTTTTGAATTAGAAAAGTATCAATTAAAATGTATTGCTGAAATGTATCTTCCTTATGGTTATTTTTTTCCTATATATCCTATAGGATTTAAAGATATTAATTTTTCTACTAAACTTTCAATATTACCTGAAAATAAAAATAACCCTAAAACAGTATATCGCCAAGCAGTAGATAAAAATATCTTTGTTGAATATGGCATGATATATTAGATTTGTATTTACATTTACGTGTACATCTTCTTATGAAGACACTATATAAAAGAAAATTTATTGGAATCAAAGAACTATCACCTGGAGTTAGATCTTTACAAATTAGATATGACAATTTTATAATCACACAAAAACAATTAATTAAAATTTTAATAGATCAAGAAGATATACTTGATAATATTGATGAAATAAAAATATTTTCTCGTATTATATGATTGTCTATGGCATTTGAAGATAGTACAACTATTAGTGCAATAGATAGATATACTAAAACAATCTGTAATAAAGCTCCTTGGTTACCAAATAATATAGATTTTATTCAAAGAATCAATTGATTATCTAATCGCAAAGAAATTCGTAATATTATATTCAATGCTACTTATCTGATTTTGGGATTAGGCGATATTTATTTAGGATCTCCTTATGCGGTAGCAATTGATCCTAGACATCGTTTGTTAAGTTCCAAATATAGTCCATCAAAAAATTTTACTAATGAAGGCGCAGAGTTGGTATTGGAGGTACGTATATATGTATTTACGGTATGGATTCTCCTGGAGGATATCAATTAATTGGACGCACATTACCTATCTGGAATAAATTTAACAAAAATAATCAATTTTCTGTAGATAAGCCATGGTTATTTAATTTTTTTGATCAAGTGCGTTTCTATCCAGTTGAAGAGAAAGATTTAATAAAATTGCGTGATAATTTTAATGAAGGTTATATTTCAATTAAAATTGAAAAAAACATTTTTTGATTTTAATTTCTATAAAACATTTCTATCAGAGAATATTATTGCTATTAAAAAATATCGTGATCAACAAATTTCTGCTTTTAAAAAAGAAATAAAATCATGGAAAAATAATCAAGAAACAAATAAAATTTTCATTGAAAAACCAGCAATAAAAATATCAAATATTGATATTAAAAATTTAAAATTAGTATCTGTTTATTCCAATATGAACGGAAATATTTGGAAAATTTTAGTACAACTAGGTGATAAAGTATTATCAGGTCAAATATTAGTAATTATGGAAGTAATGAAAATAGAATTAAAAATTGTTGTACCAAAATCATGATACATAAAACACATTACATGCGAAGTCGGCAGTTTAGTTTCTTCAGGAGATTTATTAATGATAATAGATCAAAATGAATATACTTAATATAATAATTGTATTTTTTAGATAGAAATAAATATAATTAATTATTATAGAATTTGTTTCCTATACGAACAATATCTCTGCCTATGGACAGACGATATCTATTTGTGTCACGTAATGAGTAAATACAACCACAATATTCTTGCTGATAAAATTTTTCACGTTTACTGATTTCAATCATTCTTGTAGAACCACCTTTTTTACGCCAATTATATTCCCAATAAGTAATATTTTTATATTTACTTGCTGCTAGTTTACCACAGTCGTTTATTTGTTGTATATTTTTCCAACGTGAAATTCCTAGTGAACTAGATATAACGTCAAAATTATTTTCAAAAGCATATAGAGCAGTTCTCTCAAACCGCATATCAAAACACACTGTACAACGTATACCACGCTCAGGTTGATTTTCTAAACCTTTTATACGTATAAACCAGTTATCTTTATCATAATCCAAATCAATAAAAGATATATTATTTTTACTAGCAAAATTCATATTTTCTGTTTTACGAATTAAATATTCACGTTGAGGATGTATATTAGGATTATAAAATAAAATACTATAATTAATATCAGAAGCAGAAATTGCTTCCATAATTTCGCCTGAACAAGGTGCGCAACAGGAGTGAAGTAATAATTTATTAGTGCCATTAGGTAATTTCAATTTTAGACGCACATATTTATTATTCATAACAATTAATTTTTTAATTTATCCTGTTTTTTATTATTTACTGAAACGATAAAAAATAAATAATTTAAGCATTAACATCATGTATCGAAACATGCCTTTTTATAATGTTAAAAACAGTATAGCAAGAAACATTATATAAATAATTTTATTTTAAAACAATTAAAATAACAAGCTTAATAATTAGTTATTTATTATAATGCTAAATTAAGTAGATTATGTATTAATTATTCAAGCTATATTTTTTCTAAGCTTTTAAAGTAATATTGTTATATATCATAGAATGAAATATAGTCGAATTGTAAAAATAATCCCTATTTTATAAACTTTTATATTAAACGATAATAATAGTCATTTTATTTATTTTTGTTAATTCATTGTAATTTATATTATAGATCAATTTATCATTATAGAACATGAACAGTCTAATTAATTTAAAATAAATATTAAAGTGTTTGTAGTAAAAACATTATATATCCTAATTAGAAAACATCAAACAAATATTTTTATACAAAATATCAGTACTAACAAACTGATAATAAGATAAAGAATGTAATTTATTTGTATGATATTAAATTTATTCAAAAAATAAAAAACAAGGAACATAAAAAATGGAATGGTCTATCGAAAAAATTATTTATGCATCACGATGGTTATTATTTCCTGTCTATATGGGATTATCTTTTGGATTTATTTTACTGACTTTAAAATTTTTTCAACGTATAATTTACGTTATTCCGATGCTATTTAGCATATCTGAATCGGGATTAATATTAACTGTTTTATCTTTAATCGATATTGCCTTAGTAGGAGGACTCTTAGTAATGGTAATGTTTTCTGGATATGATAACTTTATTGTTAAAATGACTGTCGATGACCAACATCAAAAATTAAGTTGGATGGGAAAAATGGATGTTAATTCCATAAAAAATAAAGTAGCATCTTCAATTGTTGCTATATCTTCTGTACATCTATTAAGGTTATTCATGGAAGCAGAAAAAGTAAATGATAATAAAATAATGTGGTGTGTTATTATACATCTAGCATTTGTTCTTTCAGCATTCGGAATGTCATATATTGATAGAATGAGTAAAATTTTGAAATAATAACCATAAATAACGTTAATATTATTATAAAATAAATAGAAATATTTAATCCTGAAATTAAAATTTAACTATTAACGCTAATCTTTTTTAAACTTTTATACAAATATACAAACAATTCAATTGATCTTTTTGTTATCGGCACGAGAGGATTTGAACCTCTGACCACTGGCACCCCATGCCAGTACGCTACCAATCTGCGCTACGTGCCGAATATAATTCATCATTATTAATTATATAAAATATATTACAATATTAATTTAGTATAAATAAATCAGCATATGCAAATGTATATTTAGAATTTATTTTTATCAATAAATCATTAAACAATATAAAAACACATTCAATATTTACCTGTTGTAAATTTATTTACAATAAAATTAAACTGTAATGAAATCTATATGGGTTATTTTTGGTTTAAATGGATGTCTTTGAATTGATTGTATTTTAACTTTTTTTTCTATTCCATTCAATACCAATATCATAATTTCTTTATAAAAATCATCATACATTTGTAAATGCATTATGATATTATGATCTAAAGATATACAAATATTATTTTCTTTATCACCGTAGATAATAGCTGGTAGATAATTGTTATTTCTTAATCTTCTGCTAGCTCCCTTTCCTTTATCTTGTCGTTCCATTGCATTTATAGTAAACATTTTTATTTCCTTTTGTAAGAAGGTTTAATACTATTGATAACAATTTATATTATGATCACTATATTCAGCAATATAACTAAATATATTTTAGTATTTATAAAATCAATCTTTAATTACACTTAATTAGTTAAAATTTTAGGTATATAATATTATGTGTTTGAAAATAAAATTAATTAAAAATTAGAATTGAATTGCTATGTAACCAATTAAAATTGCTTTTAAAAATTTTCTTTTGACTCTTTAAGTAAATTTTCTATTTTTGATTGTTCAATTCTTACATAAAGATTTTCATATGAATTAATCTCATGATTTATTAGAGGAATTCTAATAGCAATCAGGTTTAATTTGCTTTTAAGAAATAATTCAACACGATCACCTAATAAAGGCATGATAGGTTTTAAACAAGTTATTAATATACGAAATAAATTAATACCCATTGAGCATATTGCATGTAAGTCATTAGATGCTCCTTTTTCTTTTGCTATGATCCAAGGAGCTTTTTTATCTATATAAGAATTAGCTATATCTGCCATATAAATAATTTTCTTCATTGCAAATTTAAAATCACAATTTAATAAATGTTTACCAATTTCATCTGATTGATCAAGAAAAGTTTTATATAATTCTGGATCTTCTATTTTGTTTGCAAGTTTATTATTAAAATATTTAGTTATAAAACTTGCATTTCTAGATGCAATATTTACTATTTTATTAACTATATCGTTATTTATGCGATTAATAAAATCATTTAAATTTAAATTAATATCTTCAATATTTGAAGATATTTTTGTTGCATAATAATAACGTAGACTATCTGTATCTAAATTACGTAACCATGTTTTTGCTGTAATTAAAGTTCCTTTTGATTTAGACATTTTAGAACCATTAATCATAACATAACCGTGAACAAATATCTTATTCGGTTTTCGAAAAGAACTACCTTCAAGTAGTGCTGGCCAAAATAAACTATGAAAATAAATTATGTCTTTTCCAATAAAGTGGTATATTTTTGTTTTTGAGTTTTTATTCCAAAACTCTTCAAAATTAATTTTATTGTTTTTTTTACATAGATTTTCAAATGCACTCATATAACCAATCGGTGCATCTAACCAAACATAAAAATACTTATCAGAATAGCCAGGAATTTTAAATCCAAAATAAGGAGCATCACGAGATATATCCCATGATTTTAAACCTATATCAAACCATTCTTGCACTTTATTTAATATTTGATCTTGTAATACTCCAGATTTTATCCATTTTTTCAAAATTTCAGTGAATGATGGTAAATCAAAAAACAGATGCTCTGAATTTCTAAGTTCTGGTATTGTATCTGATAATATTGACTTTGGGTCTATTAAGTCTGTACTATTATAAGTAGCTCCACAAACTTCACAATTATCACCATATTGATTAGGTGATTTGCATTTAGGACATATACCCTTAACAAAACGATCAGGTAAAAATATATTTTTTTTATTGTCAAAAAATTGAGTTATAATTTGATTTTTAATAAGACAGTTTTTTTTAAGTCTTTTGTATATCAAATTTACCATTTTTTTGTTTTCATCACTGTGAGTTGAATGATAATTATCATATTTAATATTAAAATCAGCAAAATCTTTTTCATGTTGAATTTTAATTTCAGCAATCATTTTTTCTGGACACATACCTATCTGTTGAGATTTAATCATAATTGGTGTGCCATGAGCATCATCAGAACAAACAAAATATACTTCGTTACCAATCATTTTTTGATAACGTACCCAAATGTCTGCTTGTATATGTTCAAGTAGATGTCCTAAATGTATTTCTCCATTAGCATAAGGAAAAGCGCATGTAACTAGAATTTTTTCAATTGGTTGAATCATAATTTAGTATATTTAAAATTTTTAGTAAAGTTTAGGTAATAAGATTTCACAATATATAAAAATTATAAAAATAATTGAATATATTACAAATAATACAATAATACTATCAAAAAAATTAATTTAAATCAAATTTTTATAAAGGTTAATCATATATGTCTATAATTAATACTAAAGTTAAACCATTTAGCAATATGGCTTTTAAACATAATAAATTTATTCCTATCACGGAAAAAGATATAAAAGGTAAATGGAATATTTTTATTTTTTATCCAGCTGATTTTACGTTTGTTTGTCCTACTGAACTAAGTGATATTGCTGATCAATATAAAGAATTGAAAAGACTTGGTGTTGAAGTATATTCAGTGTCTACAGATACCCATTTTTCTCATAAGGCATGGTATGAATCTTCCAGTAGTATAGCTAAAATTCAATATGCAATGATTGGAGATCCTACTGGAATTTTAACTCGTAATTTTGATATGATGCAAGAAGATAAAGGTTTGGCTAATCGTGGTACATTTATTATAGATCCCAATAGTATTATTCAGTCTATTGAAATCAATGCTGATGGTATTGGCCGTAATTCTTCTGAATTATTACGTAAAATTCAAGCGGCTCAATACATCTATAATAATCCAAATAATGTTTGTCCAGCTAAATGGAAACAAGGAGATCCGACTATAAATGTTTCTATAGATTTAGTAGGTAAAATATAATTCAAATTTCCCATTATTTTTAATCTATATAAATACTCGATTTAATTATGTTCGAGTATTTATATTTTTGATTCGTATTATAATAATTCAATTAAAATAACATAACTTATTAAATATTTTTATCATAATTTATTAGAATGTTATATTATAATTTTATAATTAAAACTATAATAACTTATATTTTTTGATCTATTTTATGTTAAAGAAGTTATATATTTATTAACAATTAGTTATTATATTCTCTAAAGTGCAAAATAAATAAAGAGCCAATTTAATGAGATTATGTGATAAAGATATTGAGTCTTGGTTAGACCATGGCAAATTAATCATAATACCCCGTCCTCATATCAATAATATACATGGTGCTACAATAGACCTTAGATTAGGTAATCAATTTCGTATTTTTAATAATTATAATAATGCTTACATAAATTTAAGTGGGTCCGAATATGAAATACATAAATCATTAAACCAAATTATGAGTCATGAAATTAATATAAATAATAATGAACTTTTTTTCCTTCATCCTGGTAATTTAGTATTAGCTGTAACATTAGAATCTATTATTATGCCGGATAATTTAGTGGGTTGGTTAGATGGACGTTCTTCTTTAGCTCGTTTAGGCTTAATGGTACATGCTACATCTCATCGTATTGATCCCGGTTGGGAAGGTTGCATCGTACTAGAATTTTATAATTTTGGTAAATTACCATTAGCATTATGTCCAGGTATGTTAATTTGTGCTCTTAGTTTCGAAATACTTTCAAATCCATCATTACGTCCTTATAATAATCGTAAAAACTCAAAATACCATCGTCAACAAGGAGCAGATATAAGCAAAATAGATAAAGATTAAAATTTTTTAATAAAAACATTCTTTTAAGGAATAAACTGTTAGAAGTTATTGTTGATCTTTTTAAGACATACCAATTTTATCTTATTCAATTTTTCTGAAGAATTGAATTAATATTGATCAGTTTTTGAATAAATTTCAAATCAACTATATATCAATATTTTTATGGCGTTTCTTTAAGTTGTTTATAATAATATCGAAATTTAAATTTTTATCTTTTAATAATACAAGTAAATGGTAAATTAAATCTGAAACTTCATTAATTAGTTCTTGACGATTATTTGTCACAGCTGCTAATGCAGATTCAATAGCTTCCTCTCCTACCTTTTGTGCAATACGCTTAGTACCACTAGAATAAAGCTTAGCAGTATAAGAATTTTTAGAATTAGCACCTTTACGTTGCTCTAATAATTTTTCTAATTTGTAAAAAAATGACCAACTAGTTTCTGTAGTACAGAAACAACTAGAATTGCCTAAATGGCAAGTTAAACCGATTGGATTTGCTAAAATTAATAATGTATCATTATCGCAATCACTTGTAATATCAATTAATTTTAATAAATTTCCAGATATTTCACCTTTAGTCCATAAACAATTTGTAGTACGAGAAAAAAATGTTATATTACCCTGTTCTAAACTAATTTCTAGTGCTTTTTGATTCATATAGCCATGCATTAATACTTGACCAGAAATATAATGTTGAATTATTGCAGGTATCATACCTTTTGTTTTTTTCCAATTTAAACAAGAAATTTGTTTTTCATTTAACAAGTGCGAATCTCCACATTATTATCTATTAAAAATTTTTTTAATTCACCTATTTTAATTATTTTATTATGAAAAACTGATGCAGCTAACGTACCATCCGCATTATGGTTAAAAGCTTCTAAAAAGTGATTCATTTTTCCTGCACCTCCTGAAGCAATTAAGGGTACCTTGCATACATCACGTATTTTTTTTAATTGAACCAAATCATATCCATTAAGCATACCGTCTTGATTCATCATATTCAATACTATCTCTCCTGCTCCTAACGTTTGTACTTCTTTTACCCAATCTAAAGTTTCCCATTGGGTTTCAATCGTATGATTTATATCACCTGTATATTGATAGACTAAATATTTATTTTGATTTTTATCAAACCAAGTATCAATTCCTATAACAATACACTGTACACCAAATCTTTGTGATAATTTTGTTATTAAAGAAGGATTCAATAGAGCATGTGAATTAATGGAGATTTTATCAGCACCAGATTCTAAAATAGTAAAAGCATTTTCTATATTAGAAATACCCCCTGCAACACAAAAAGGAATATCAATTACTTTTGCAATTTTGGATACCCAGCTTTTATCTACTGTTTTTGAATTAACAGATGCAGTAATATCATAAAATACTAATTCATCAGCACCTTCTTCAGAGTAATATTTTGCTAATGATATAATATCTCCAATAATTTTATGATTGCGAAATTGAACACCTTTAACAACTTGATTTCTATGCACATCAAGACAAGGAATTATTCTCTTTGCCAACATTTATTTGCCTCTAAAAATGTAAATTTATTTTCTAATAGTGCACGTCCAATAATTACTGATTGTACTCCATTATTACGTAATGATATTATGTCATTTAATGAACTAATACCGCCTGATGATTGAAATTCAATATTTGGAAATTTTGTTGTAATTTCTTGATATAATTTAATATTAGGTCCAATTAATGTACCATCACGAGAAATATCAGTACATAATACATGTTTTAATCCTACTGATTCGAATGTATCTATTATTTCTTCCATTGTTACATTAGATATTTGTTGCCAACCATTAATTGCCACATTTTTTTTATTATTATTATCAATAATGATATCAAGTGCCAATACAATGGATTCAGAACCAAATTCAGTAAACCATTTTTTTACTTCTTTAAATTTGTTTACAGCCATTGATCCTATAATTACACGATTTGCACCAGCATTAAGTAATGTATTTATGTCATTAATATTTCGAATACCACCTCCAATCTGTATTAAAATATTAGTATCTCTTAGTAAACTTTTTAGTAGCTGAATTTGACGTTTATTAGGATCTTTTGTGCCACTTAAGTCAATTAAGTGAAACATTCTAGCTCCTTGCTCTATGTATTTTTTTATATATGATAAAGGATTAATATCATAATTTAACTGTTTATTGTAATTTCCTTGATATAATCTAACTACATTGCCATCAATCAAATCTAATGCTGGAATAATCATTACATCTCCAAAAAATTTTTTAATAATTGTCTACCTACTTTATGAGAACGTTCAGGATGAAACTGTACTCCAAAAAAATTGTTTTTTTGAATAGCAGCAGAAAAATAATATCCGTAATAACATTGAGATATAGTATAGTTATTTACTGGCATGGCATAACTATGCATAAAGTAAAAATAGCTTTCATTTTTAATATTATTAAATAAGTAATTTTTAGAAAAAAATATAACTTTATTCCATCCTGTATGTGGTATAGGCAGATTATCACTGTTCATTAATTCAATTGATTTATCAATAATACCTAATGTGCTAACACCTCCGTTTTCATCGCTATAAGATCCTAATATTTGCATTCCTAAACATATACCTAAAATTGGTTTTTTAAATGATTTAATTACATCAGTTAAACTATTTTTGTTTAAATGATTCATTATAGTATTTGCTGTACCTACTCCTGGCAAAATAAGTTTATCAGCACATATTATCATATCAGGATCGCAGCTAACGCAAGAACAACATCCGATACGTTGAATTGCCCATTTTACTGATGATATATTAGAACAACCAGTATCAAGTATAACTAATTTCATTATATCACTCCCTTAGAACTTGGAATTTCTTTGCTTTCTATGCGAATAGCTTGTCTTAAAGTACGTCCAAAAGCTTTAAATAAGCTTTCTACAAGATGATGATCATTTTTCCCTTTGGTCTTTAAATGGATAGTACTCATCATACCGTAAGCAATCGAACTAAAGAAATGTTCTATCATTTCGGTACTTAAATCACCAACATGTTGATAATTAAATTTAGCTTTAAAGTCAATATAAGGACGTCCTGAAATATCTAATGTACACTTTGCTAAACATTCATCCATTGGTACAACAAAACCAAATCTTCCAATCCCAATTTTACTACCTAATGCTTTTAATATTGCTTGTCCTAAAACTATACCTGTATCTTCAATAGTATGATGATCATCTATATAAAGATCTCCTTTGACATGTACATTCATACAAAAACCGCCGTGTATTGCAATTTGTTCTAGCATATGATCAAAAAAACCTATACCAGTATTTATATTGCTTTTACTTTCAAGATCCAACCAAAGTTCAACTAATACTTTTGTTTCTTTTGTATCACGTTTTACTATTGCATAACGTTTACGTTTAGTTAAAAAATATTGAATTTCATTCCACGTCTTACCTTTTATTCCATATCTTATAGACTTAATATTCATATTATTAGCTAATTGAATATCAGTTAAACGATCACCAATAACATAACTATTTTCTTTATCAATGACGCCATCTACCAACCATTTTTCTACCATTTTTGTTTTAGGTTTACGACAACAACAGTTATCTTGTGGTTTATGTGGACAAATTAATATATCATCAAAAGTAACACCTTGTGATGTCAGTACTTGTAACATTAATTTATGTGGTCCATCAAAATTTATTGTTGGAAAATTGCTAGTTCCGAGACCATCTTGGTTAGTAACCATAACAAAACGGTATCCATTATGTTTTAATGCCAAAAGAGCAGGAATAACATTAGATTCAAATGATAATTTATCCATTTGATCTACTTGAAAAGTTATTGCAGGTTCCGATATAATAGTTCCATCACGATCAATAAAAAGTATTTTTTGTTTCATATTCATTCCAGAGACAAATTTTTTAATGCGGTGATTACGTGTTCACATTCTTTGCGTGTTCCAATAGATATTCTCAAACATTGTGATAATCCAATGTTTTTATCTTGATCACGAAGTATAATTCCTTGATTCCATAATCTTTTGAATACTTTCATTGAATTTTTAAAACGTACTAAAACGTAATTAGATTCACTTGAAAATACCTTTTCAACACAACTACACATATTTAATTGTTCGATCAACCATTTTCTATTAATATTTAATTTTTTTACATTATTATGCATTAGAATAATATTTTTTTTGCTTAAGGCTTGAGTCGCTATGTCAGAGACTGGTATTGACAAAGGATAAGGTGTAATAACCTTCATTAAAAGATCAATGATTTGTGTATTGGCAAGTACAAAACCACATCTTAAACCAGCTAAAGCAAATGCTTTTGATAGAGTACGTAATATTATTAAATGCATATGATCTTTTAGTAACTTTACTAAAGTAGATTCCATACAAAATTCGATATAAGCTTCATCTACTACTAATAGTGCCTTGCCCGCAGTTATTTCTAAAAGATGATAAATATCATTTACGTTAAAAAGATTACCAGTAGGATTATTTGGATTACAAATATAAATCAATTTTACATTATCTAAATTTTCAGCAATTACTGGTAAATTCAATTGCCAATTACCTACTGTAGGAATAGCATGATATTTAATACCTATAATTTCAGCGCTAACTTTATACATACCGTAGGTAGGTGGACAAAATAAAATCATATCTTTTGTAGGTTCACAAAAAGTTTTCATGATTAGTTCTATTGCTTCATCTGCTCCACGACTTGCTAATATTTGATTGGTATTTAAATTAGTGTAATTAGCGTAACGCTCAACCATTAATTTTGGTTGAAATTCTGGATATCTATTCATTTGTTGCTGAGATAAATAAAAAGGTGTTGATACTGGAAATTCATTTGCATTCAGCCATACATTTCCATTTCCTCCTAATCTACGTGCTGATTCATATGGCACTAATGTGCGTATATTTTTACGTGCTAACTCTTCAATATTGAAGCTCATATATATTCCTTTAATGCAGAAACACGTACAGTAACTGCTTGTTTATGGGCATCTAATTGCTCAGCATCAGCTAAAACTTCAATTGTTGAAGCTATACTAAGCAAAGCATTTGATGTTAGCTCTTGTACTGAAATGCGTTTTTGAAAATCTATTGTACTAAGACCGGAAAAAGATCTAGTATAACCATATGTTGGTAATACATGATTTGTTCCAGAAGCATAATCTCCTACTGATTCTGGAGACCATTTTCCAAGAAAAATTGATCCTGCATTTGTAATTAAGCTTAAAAGATCTCTTGGATTTACTGTTTGAATCATTAAATGTTCTGGTCCATATATATTAGATAATTCAATACATTGTTGAATATCAGGTAATACAATAACTAAGCTATCACTTAATACTTTAGTTATAGATTTTTTTCTTTTTAAAAATGTTAATTGTTTTTTTATATTTTTAGTAACTTGTTTTGCTAGTGTTAATGATGTAGTTAAAAGAATCACTTGAGAATTTAATCCATGTTCTGCTTGAGATAGTAAATCAGATGCTATAAATTCCGGTATTGCTGTTTCATCAGCAATTATTAATAATTCTGATGGACCAGCAGGCATATCAATTGCTGCACCATCATATCTTTGACTTACTTGTTTTTTAGCTTCAGTTACATATACATTTCCTGGACCAAAAATTTTATTAACACGTGGTATTGTTTCAGTACCAAAAGCAAGAGCACCAATTGCTTGGGCACCACCTACTTGAAATATCTGTTCTATTTTACATAAATTAGCAGCATATAAAATTTCATCAGCAATTGGTGGTGGAGAACATACTATTATTTGTTGACAACCAGCAATACGAGCAGGAATAGCTAACATTAATACTGTAGAAAATAAAGCAGCTGAACCACCTGGTATGTATAATCCCACTGATTTTATAGGACGAGTTATTTGTTGACAACGTATGCCAGGTTGAGTTTCTATATCAATAGGATTTAATATTTGTGCTTTGTGAAAAGTTTCTATATTATTAGCCGCTATTTCTATAGCTTTTTTAAATTTATTACTTATACATTTATTGATTTTTTCCATTGACTGTAATTTAATATTGAAATCTTTTAATAAAATTTTATCAAATTTAAGATTAAAATCATGTATAGCTTTATCACCCCTAGTTTTAACAGTATTTAATATATTAAATACTGTTTTTTCTACATTAATGGAAGAAGCTATATTTGGACGTATTAGTAATGTTTTTCTTTGTAAGATAGTACATTTACTCCATTCAATCGGTGTTAAATATTCCATAATTTATTCCATGATTTTCTCAATTGGTAATACTAAAATTGAGGTAACTCCCAGAGTTTTTAATTTTTCCATTGTTTCCCAAAATAAAGTTTCACTACTAACTATATGCATTGCTACACGATCAACATTACCAGATAAAGGTAATATCGTAGGATATTCTGCTCCAGGAAGTAAATTTATAACATCATTTAAACATTTACTTGGCACATGTAACATAATATATTTAGATTCACGTGCTTTTATTACTCCTTTAATTCTTGTCATCATTTTTTTTATCAAATCTTTTTTAAATGCAACCATTTCTCCATCATGTTGAACAATTACTGCTTTTGAACGATAAATAACCTCTACTTCTTTTAAACCATTTGCTTCTAATGTAGCACCTGTGGAAATTAGATCACAAATAGCATCTGCTAAACTAGCACGAGGAGCTACTTCTACTGAACCATTTAACATACAAATTCTAAAAGTAATACCTTTTTGATCTAAATATTTTTTCAATAAATGAGGATAAGAAGTAGCAATACGAGCATTATTCAAACATTTTAATCCAATATATTCATGATTGACTGGAATTGCTATTGATAAGCGACATTTTCCAAAATCAAGATGACGTAATATTACATACCCTGGATTATCACCTTGTGCTAATCTAGTTAAAAGCTCTTCCTCAAGAACATTTTCTCCTACAATACCTAAATCTACTACTCTATCCATTACTAAACCAGGAATATCATCATCACGTACGCGTAAAATATCAATTGGCATATTTTCTGCAAGCGTAATTAATCCTTGTTGCTCAAGATTGATTTTTATTCCACATCTTATTAAAAGTTCTTTTGAATCATCGCTTAAGCGACCAGATTTTTGTATTGCTATGCGTACACGATTGTTATTCAGCATATTTCTTATATTCTCATATATACTATTCCATATTATAACTATTTAATTTTTTTATATTTTTCTCTACAATTATCTTAAGATAGGATATATAGTAAAATTATTAGAGTTTGTATGATTTTTATTGTATATTTAATAAGGTTATATGTTTGAAAGGTTATATCTTTGAAATGATTTATATAAGTAATTTTCAATTACTACAAGGTCATATTTGTAGATATTTCAGTAGTTATGAATTTAGGTTGTTAATTTAAATTTACTATAATATCTATTTTCGATAATAATAAACATACTAAATCAGATAATATGTAACGTAATTGACGGTATAAAAATTAGTATATGAAATAATTTTCATTAAAGATCATCATATATGGTAATCTTTAATATCTTTAATTACATTAAATGAATTATTAATATATATTTTTGTTAAATACAATATAATATCTTATTTTATAAATTAAGATATTATACTTTTTAAATAAAAATATAATGATCTTAATATTTTTATTTTGTTTCTATTATTTCCATATAATTTTTTCAATATTTTTAGTTCTAATAAAAATTTTCTTATATTTTGATTATTTAAAATATTTTGACAATGTTTTTTCCAAAATTTTTGTTCATTGTCATCTAACGTCCATGGAAAATTTCTAGCTCGATAACGAAATAAAAGTGCTTTTAATCTACTACTTTCAAACTTTAGGTTTAATGTCGATAGTAATTTTGGTTCTGTTTTGTGAATTATATGCATTTTAGCTTTATCTGATGTACTGAAAAATCCATCATATAATCTATTATCTACATCCGAGGCAATAACCTGTTTTTTTTGTTCAAAAATAGTCACAATTTTTTTCCTGACAGTTGGATTATTACGAATTAATTCTAAATTATTAAAGCAATGCGCAAGGTTTATTTTTAACCTTATTTGATCTTCTAGACGTAATGTATTTACGTAAGATAAAATAGGACACTTATTCATGTGTACTAATTTTACAGGGATATCTTCTAAATTTAATTCTTTATTTTTATTTATTAAAAATTTTTGTATAGATAAAATATCTAATTTTAATAGAGGATATATATCACTATATAAATCTATTACAATTAATGCATTTCGATTATTAGGATGCCACGCTAAGGGTAGTATCAAGCTAATATTATTTCTTAATGATCCAAATAAACTAGAAACATGAACTAATGGTTTCATTCCGATGATATCAATCATTGATATCAATCTTTCTTTAGTACGATTTTTTAAAAAAAAATCAAAAAGTTTAGGCTGTTTTTTTTTAATTAACTTAGCTATTTCTATAGTAGCATGAACATCAGAAATTGCATTATGTATGTCATTATGTGTTAGATTATTAGCCTGAGTTAAATGTTGCAGTTTAAAACTAGTAAAACCATTTTTGTTTTTTGGCCAACTTATACCCTCAGGTCGTAATGCATGACATGCACGTGTTAAATTTAAAATATCCCAACGTGAATTACCATGCTTCCAACTCCAACTATAAGGATCATAAAAATTACGATAAAAAATATTACGTGTTACTTCATCATCAAATTGTATATTATTATAACCTACTATACAAATTTTTTTAATATTCAATATATTATAAATACGTTTAGCAAACTCTGCTTCACTAAAACCTCGTATTATTGCTAATTGAGGTGTAATGCCATTAATTAATACAGATTTAGGTTGAGGTATATAATCATTTGGTAAACGACAATAAAATAATTCAGGTTGTTTTATAGGATTTAATTCACTATCAGTATATATTCCAGCAAATTGAGCAGGACGATCAGTAGCAGGATTAATACCAAAGGTTTCATAATCGTGAAAAAAAAAATTAATTCTAGAATAATTCATATTTCCTATCGCTAAGATATTACTTAATATTGTATTTTTTCAGTAAACAAACTAATTGATAAGTTAATATTTATTTAACAAAAATAATTTTCTTATTTATATTAAAAGTAAAGTAAAATATTCAGCAACCTTTTTAAATTAAAAGGAAAACCTCTATTATAATGTATTAGTGTTTAATAATTTATTAAATTTTTTGTATTTTTCATGTGGCTCCTCTGACTGGACTCGAACCAGTGACATACGGATTAACAGTCCGTCGTTCTACCTACTGAACTACAGAGGAAAATATCTTTACAAGAGTATACTAATATTGCTACATTGGTATGTCAAAGTATTTTTATATCTATATTAATATAAAAAAGTCAAAAAATATAAACCCATAACACGATCAATTATAACTTATTTTTTGTAAAGAATAAACATTTATTTTTTATAAAAAATAAATGTTAACGGGGAAATATACAATGAAAATTGATGATGATGTCACTATAAAATTTGAAGGATGTTGTGATCGAAATGGAAAAATTACTGCAATTGAATCATTTAATGCAAAAAAAATGTATTTGATAATATTAGAAGATTATCCTATAGGCATTTGGTTTTTTGATGATAGTAATATTATTAAAAAAAATATTTAATAAATAAATCTAATAAATTTAATTATTTTAAATATCTAAATAAATAGTTAATAGATACTTAATTCATTATAATAACTATAACATTTATATTTTTAAAAAATAATATATTGCCATGGAACAATTTTTAAATTTATACCATGGCTTTGAAGTTAATTTATAGTCATGAGACTTGTATTACCTCCAGCAGCTGTAGTATTAATGCTTACAGAACGTTCAATTAACAAACGTTCAAGTAATATATTTGTATCACCTGATGTAAATCCTTGTATTGAAATAATTGCAGCTTTTTTTTCTGATAATAACTTACATATATCAATCAACTGTTTATTATCACCATGAAAAATCACAGCATCAAAAAATGATGAAAAAGGATCTGTTACTAATGAAATACAATTTTTAACGATTTCAGGTAAATCATCAAATATATTTCTATGTAATTGATCGTTAATCCAAAGAATCTTACTGCCTATGCTGGTAATAGCTGCTAATTGAATTAATATATCTTGTTTATTGTATGCTATACAAAAAATTTTTTCTCTGGGTGATAAAATCATAGTATTTTTTTCTCCTGTAGGACCAGTTAAATTAATTAAAGATCCAACCTGAGATAAATAAGAGTACTGCAAACATAAAGAAGCAATATTTGGCTCTTTAATCGCCCATTTTCTAAATACATCATGTGGTAAAAGTGATTTCCTATCTAATGATTTATTTTGTTTTGAAATCTTACAACCATGGTGATTTAACGTTGAAAGTATTGCATCTTTGGGATAATTAGATAATAAACGATAGAGATAAAGTGGTCCGCCTGCTTTTGGTCCAGTACCTGATAAACCTTCTCCACCGAAAGGTTGTACCCCTACTACTGCTCCGATCATATTCCGATTAATATATAAATTTCCAACTTTTGCTTTTAATATTAACTGATTAATGGTGTCATCTACACGAGTATGTAAACCTAATGTTAATCCATATTGAGACATATTAATTTTTTTTACTAAATTCAATAAATTATTTCTTTTAAATCTCATTATATGGAGTACTGGACCAAATATTTCTTCTTTTAAATCACTTATTTTATCTATTTCAATTAAAGTAGGTTGTACAAAATTATCACTTAAATTACTATCTTTTATATATTGATTTTTTGATAATGTTTGATAAACTTTGAATCCTTTTTTACGCATAGATTGAATATGATTATTTATATTTTTTGTAGCGTTTGCATCAATAATAGGCCCGATATCAGTATACAATTTATCAGGATTACCTATATTATATTCCTCTATTGCACCACATAACATATTTAAAGTGCGATCAGCAACTTCTTCTTGTATACATAATAAACGCAATGCTGAACATCTCTGACCAGCACTATCAAATGCTGATGAAATAACATCTGTAACTACTTGTTCAGTAAGTGCAGAAGAATCAACAATCATTATATTTATCCCACCAGTTTCAGCAATGAAAGTTATGGGATGTCCTTGTTTGTCTAAACGACCAGCTATATTTTGTTGTATAGTTTTTGCTACTAAAGTTGAACCAGTAAATAAAATACCTTGAATTCTTTTATCAATTACTAATTGTTTACCAACTATATCCCCAGATCCTGGCAACAATTGAATTACACCATCAGGTATACCTGCATTTAGTAAAATATCAACTACCTGTGCAGCAATTAATGGAGTTTGTTCTGCTGGTTTAGCTAAAACACTATTTCCAACAGCTAACGCAGCTGTAATTTGACCTGTAAAAATAGCTAATGGAAAATTCCAAGGACTAATACAAACTACTGATCCTAGTGGTAAATGGGTTTCATTATTAAAATTATGTTTGATAATACCTGCATAATAATATATAAAATCTATAGACTCACGAACTTCATTGATGGCATTATTATAGGTTTTACCTGCTTCACGTATTAGAATACTTATCAAAGTATTCATCTGATCTTCCATTATCTTAGCAGCTCTCTCTAAAATGATAGCTCTCTTTTTTGGTGTAACAGCAGACCAAATTACACTCGCTTTTACTGAGTATTTTATAGCTTGAGATACTTCTTCAATAGTAGTTTCTCGTACTTGACCTACAATATCATTCAAAATAGCAGGGTTCATTACTAAACGATTTGTATCATTAATTGGATTATGATTTATTGATTTTGCTAAAATTGGTTTTGCTAAAAATAGATTTTCAGTGCTTTTTAGTAAATCAATAGATATTGCAGATAAAGATTTTTCATTATTTATATTTATACCCTTAGAATTTTTTCTATAATTACCGTATAAGTTACATGGCAAAGGAATTTTTGGATGTGGAAGACCAATAATACCTTCACTTGTAGCAATATGTTCTACTGTCGTTACAGGATTTGCAATTAACTCATCAATTGATATAGATTTATCAACAACTTTATTAACAAATGAGGTATTAGCACCATTTTCTAGTAAACGGCGCACTAAGTATGCCAATAATGTTTCGTGAGTACCCACTGGCGCGTATATACGACAAGGACGATTTAATTTGCCAACTATTTCTTTATATAGTGTTTCTCCCATACCATATAGACACTGAAATTCATATTGCCCTTTATAATAATTGTTTCCTGATAAATGATAAATTGTTGATACAGTATGAGCATTATGTGTAGCAAACTGTGGATATATTAAATTTGGAACTGATAGTAATTTACGTGCACAAGCTATATATGAGATGTCAGTATATATTTTTCTTGTATATACTGGATAATCCTCAAAACCATCTATTTGTGCACGTTTGATTTCAGTATCCCAATATGCACCTTTTACTAATCTGACCATAATACGATGTTTACTACGATTGGCTAAATTAATTAATTCATCTATTACGAAAGGACATCTTTTCATATATGCTTGAATAACAAATCCAATACCGTTCCAATTTTTTAATATTGGTTCAAAGCAGAGTTTTTCTAATAAATCTAAGGATAATTCAAGCCGATCAGATTCTTCTGCATCAATATTTATTCCTATATTATAGGAATAAGCTAGCAATACCAATGACTTTAAGTTTGGATAAAGTTCTTCCATAACACGTGAATACTGTGTATAACTGTAACGCGGGTGAAGTGCAGATAGTTTTATTGAAATTCCAGGACCTTCATAAACTCCAAGTTTTTTTGATGCTTTTCCAATAGAATGAATAGCTTCTGTATAAGACATTAAATAATTTTTGGCATCACTAGCAGTTAAAGCAGCTTCACCTAGCATGTCATAAGAATAAGTAAAACCTTTTTTTTGCAGTTTATAGGAATTTTTTAATGCCTTACTAATATTTTCACCTATTACGAATTGTTTGCCTATAATACGTATTGTTACATTTACTGCTTTACGAATCAAAGAATTACTATTACTACATAATTTATATATAAATTTATTGTAAAAAGAATTTGTTAATTGATCTTGAGTATTTATCAATATTAATTTTTTAATAAATACTAAACCAAGAGTCATAATATTAACTAATAAGGAACGATTATGACCTATATGTAAATGCCAATTACCATTTTTTATTTTATCTTTAATCAATATATCACGCATTTGATTATCAGGAATACGTAATAATGCTTCAGCTAAACACATCAAAGAAATACCTTCATAAGATGATAAAGGGAACTCTTGTAGTAAGCTTTGTACTATTCCAGAATATTTATTTATAGTTTGAGTGTTATTTCTTAATTTATTAGAAAGTATTAATGCCAAGTTGTAAATTTTTGTATTGATATTTTTATCAAATCTTGCTTGTTCTAATAAAGACGGTATCAGTTTTATTTCAGGACTAAACCATTTTGATGTGATAAGAGATCTAATTGAAGATCTCTGAAAAATGTGCTCTGATAATTCCAAAAAAGGTTGATATATTATTGTATTTGCATTTATTTCTTCATTAGTTTTTAAAATAATATCATTATTTAATTTATTTTCTTCTTCAATTTTATCTAAATAACTAAAAATAGCTTGTTTTATTAGCCAATGAGGTGTTTTATTAATGCTTTGTGCTGCGACTTTGATGCGCTTATGAATAGCATTATCTAGGCTTACACCCATTGTGGTTATACCCATGATTCTAATGCTCCTTAAGATTGTTTTAATTCTCCGTAATTTATAAAAATCATTGAACTTTGTTTTTTTATCTTTCTATTGATAAAATTTTTTATATTGTTATGTGTTATATTTTTTACTATCCTTTAAAATAAAACTTTTTATAAAAATACTAAAAAATATAGAAATTTAAATTATCTAATTGCAAATATTGTATTGAACATAAATTTAATTAAACTATCAAATACAATGGACAAGCATTTTATTCCTAGCAATTTATTTTATTCCTAGCAATTTAATAAAAATTAATTAGTGTATATGTTTAATATATCATATTATGGCATGATTTTCCGGCTAGATTTACACTTTAAGTAATTAAAATCTATCCTTTTGAAGATAAAAAATTATCTTTATTATCTCTTCCCTTAATTGCTTAAGCAAAAGCTGCTTAAACATAAATTATAAATAATTTTTTATGGAGAAATAAAATATCAAGTTGGAGAGTATATATGACTGTAAATGTACCAATGATAACTACCTTTGTGGTTTATATTGTCGGAATGTTGACAATAGGCTTGGTTGGTTATAATTCAACTAAAAATTTTGATGATTACATTTTAGGTGGACGAAGTTTAGGTAGTTTAGTAACTGCACTATCAGCTGGAGCATCAGATATGAGTGGGTGGTTATTAATGGGATTACCTGGAGCTATTTATGTTTCAGGCATTTCTGAAATTTGGATTGCTATTGGTTTAATAATTGGTGCTTGGTTTAATTGGAAGATAGTTGCTGGTCGCCTGCGTTTGCAAACTGAATATCATAGTAATGCATTAACATTACCAGATTTTTTTACTCATCGCTTTGAAGATAACAGCAAAATATTAAGAGTTATATCTGCTATTATTATTTTAATTTTTTTTACAATTTACTGTGCTTCTGGCATTGTAGCTGGTGCAAGATTATTTGAAAGTACTTTTAATATTGGATATGGTACTGCTTTAATGGCAGGTGCAATTACTACTATTATTTATACTTTAATAGGAGGATTTCTTGCAGTTAGCTGGACTGATACTGTACAAGCAAGCTTAATGATCTTTGCATTAATATTAACTCCAGTAGTAGTGATTATTGCATCAGGTGGAATATCTAATTCAATATCAATAATTGAAGCTAGAGGCTTATCAGATCTTAATATCACTAAAGATCTTAATTTTATTCAAATAATTTCTCTTTTAGGATGGGGTTTAGGTTATTTCGGACAACCACATATTTTAACACGTTTTATGGCATCCGAATCTCATCTTTCAATTGTTATGGCACGTAAAATTAGCATTGCATGGATGATATTATGTTTATTAGGTGCAATATTAGTTGGTTTTTTTGGTATTGCTTATTTTGAAAGTAATCCAGATAATTCAACTGGGGTTATTGAAAATAGTGAATGTGTATTCGTTGATTTAGCTCGTATGTTATTTAATCCATGGATTGGTGGTGTCCTGTTATCTGCAATTCTTGCTGCTATCATGTCAACACTAAGTTGTCAATTATTAGTATGTTCAAGTGCTTTAACTGAAGATTTGTATAAAAATTTCTTCCGTAAAAATGCCAATCAAAAAGAATTAATATGGGTTGGGCGTTTAATGGTATTATTAATCGCAATAATTGCAATTATTTTAGCATTAAACCCGAATAATCTTATACTGAATTTAGTAAGTTATGCATGGGCTGGTTTTGGTGCAGCATTTGGTCCAGTAGTTCTCTTTAGTGTATGTTGGAGACGCATGAATCGTAATGGTGCATTAGCAGGTATGCTAGTAGGTGCTATTACTGTATTGTTCTGGAAAAAATATGGTTTTATTGATATATACGAAATTATTCCTGGATTTTTATTTGCCAGTATATCGATTGTAATTTTTAGTTTTACAGGAAAGCAGCCTTCTAACGAAGTACTCAAACGTTTTGATTCAGCAATAGCCAAATTTCATACAAAATAATTTGTAAATAATTTATTGATATTTTTTACAGAGTCTGCTTTTTTCAAAAAAAAGCAGACTTTAAAAATTTATTTATCGGTGAGAGAGGGATTCGAACCCTCGATACGTATTTACGTATACACATTTTCCAGACGTGCTCCTTAAACCACTCGGACATCTCACCATTATTTGTTATGGTAGCATCATGTATTTATTAATATATATTACATAATCTATTTTATATAATATTTTATTAGACATGAACTATAATTTAGATATATTGAGAATATTGCTTGTAATCTATTGTTTGTAATTGATATATTTTAAAGATTATTACATGTTTTTTAATACCTTTATACCTAATATATTAAAACCTTGACTTAATACTCTAGAAGTTAAATAACATAATTGTAGACGACTATTTTTAATTGATATATTTTCTGCATTTAAAACAGAACAATTTTCATAAAAATTAGAGAATTTACTGGTTAATTGATATAGATAATTACAAATGATATGAGGAGTACCATTATTTGCAACTTGAGTAATTGCCTCTTCAAATTGTAATAAACACATGACTAATATTTCTTCTTGATAATTAGTAATTATTATTTTTGCATCTAAAAGATGCATATCAATTCCTGATTTGTGAAATATTGAAATTAAACGTGTATAGGCATATTGCATATAAGGAGCAGTATTACCTTCAAACGCTAACATTTGATCCCAATTGAAAATATAATCAGTAGTTCTATTTTTTGATAACTCTGAATACTTAATAGCACTAATGCCAATTGTTTCTGCTAAATTTTTAGCTTTATCTTGATTAATATTCGGATTTTTATTTTTTACTAATTTATATGCTCTTCTAAATGATTCATCCAATAATTCAGATAATTTTATAGTATCACCAGATCTTGTTTTAAATGGATTATTATTTTTATCTAAGATCATACCAAATGCATGATGTTCAAACACAACAGAGTTAGGAACATATCTTGCTTTTCTTACAATAGACCAAACTTGCAATAAATGTTGATTTTGACGTGAATCAGTATAGTATATAATGCGGTTTGCTTTTAATTTTTCATATCTATATTTAGCACAAGCAATATCAATAGTAGAATATAAGTATCCTCCATCTTTTTTTTGAATAATTACTCCCATTGATTTTCCTGTTTTATTTTTAAATTCATTTAAAAAAACAACAGTAGCACCTTGACTTTTTACTGCTAGACCTTTTGATATTAAATCATCAACAATTTCAGGTAACATATTTTTATATAAACTTTCGCCCATAATATCTTTATGCGTTAATGTTACATTTAAACGATCATATATTTTTTGATTTTGATTAATGCTTAGATTAACTATTTTTTTCCATATCATCAGACATTTTTGATCACCTTTTTGTAATTTTAAAACATATTTTCTTGTGATATCAGCAAAACTTGGATCTGTTTCATACATATATTTTGCTTGACGATAACATTCTTCTAGATCTTTTATTGATAAATTCATATCAATATGACTTATATTTTTTTTGCCTTCAATGAAAGCAATTAACATACCAAACTGTGTACCCCAATCTCCAATATGATTAGCACGAATAACATTATGACCAATAAATTCAAATGTATGTGCCATAGCATCACCTATAATTGTTGAACGTAGATGACCTACGTGCATTTCTTTAGCTATATTTGGTGAGGAATAATCTAAAATAATAGTTTGTGGTTTAATTGGAGTACAACCTAAATTTGGTAGTATCAACATATTTTTTGCTTGCTTTTCCATCCATCTTATATCAATAAATATATTAATAAAACCTATTCCTGCAATTTCTACTTTACTAGCTATATCTGTTATATCAAGATTTTGAATTATTTCTTTAGATAAAGATATTGGTGATTTTTTTAGTTTTTTAGCTAAAAATATAATACCATTTACTTGGTAATTACCAAATTGTAGTTTAGATGTTTGACGAACTTGGGGATTACAATCTGCTTTGGATATACCAGATAAGATCATGGCTTCAATAATTCTCTCTGAAATTAAAACTTTAATATTCAAATAATTCACCTTATTTTTAAATAAATTATTTACAGTTAAATATAATTAATAAAAAACTTTTCATATTATTTCAATAATTAAATTTTTAATTATAGTTAAACATTTAAAATGTACTGTTTTTTATTAATTAATGACAAAATTAAATGTATTAATATTAATTTCGTTATCAATTGTTTTTTTATATAATATATTAAAAATTTTTCAATGCATGTTTAAGTCTTTTTATAGCTTTTTCTAGAGTAATACGAGTACAGCCAAAATTAAATCTGACAAAATTTTTATTACCGAAATCGATTCCTGGTGAAAAACCCAATCCGTATTGTTCAAAATAAAATATTGGATCATCAATATCTAAATTGCTAGTATCTATCCAACCTAAGTATGTTGCTTCTGGTGATACCATTTTTAATTTTTTCATTGAATTTATTTCTGACACTAATATATCTCGGTTTTTACGTAAATAATTAATCAAACCCTGCAGCCATTGATTTCCTTCAAGCCATGCAGCTTTAGCAGCTACAAGAGCAATAATATTAACTTCTGGAACAATACCTTGTCTGGCATATATAAAATTTTTTCTTAATAAGTTGTTAGGAATAATTGCTACAGCAGCACCTAATCCAGCAATATTAAAAGATTTTGATGGAGACATAAATGTTATACTACGCTGGGCAGCATCATCACTTAAAGAAGCAAATGGAATATGTTTTATATTAGGCTCAAGAACTAAATCACAATGAATTTCATCTGAGCAAACTATTAAATTATTTTGTTGTGCAAAAATCAATATTTCACTTAGTTCACTATACTGATAAACAGTTCCTCCAGGATTTTGTGGATTACATAACATAAATAATTTTTCTTTATGTGTTATTTTATTTTTAGCAAAATCAAGATCTAATACCCAACGTTTATTTTGTAATATTAATGGTATATTTAATTGATTTCGATTAGCTAATTTTGCAGCATTAATAAATGGTGGATAAATTGGAATGGGTGTAATAACTTTTTCGTTTTTACAAGTAAAAACACGTACAGTTAAATTTAAACCACTTACTACGCCTGGTAAAACAACAACCCAATCAGGTTTTAATTTCCATTTAAATTTATTATTTACATAATCAACAAATGTTTCAATTAATACAGTTGGTTTGTTAGCATAACCAA
The DNA here is from genome assembly GCF_002933315.1 of Candidatus Pantoea edessiphila. Classification (GTDB taxonomy): domain Bacteria; phylum Pseudomonadota; class Gammaproteobacteria; order Enterobacterales; family Enterobacteriaceae; genus Pantoea_C. The sequence continues at coordinate 225,006 of NZ_PDKT01000001.1, read as the reverse complement.
AAATACCATGTGATACTCTATTTTTAATTGCGGATATAATACATTCAGGTGATTTAAAATCTGTATCAGCTACCCATAAAGGTATAATATCTTTATTTTCATATTTTTTCCATTTTATACTATCAGTATAACGACGTTCTATTTGCTGATCAAAATTAAATATCATGTTTTAGTTCCTACTATAGTTATAAATATATTTATTTTCCTGGTGTTTAAAATTTTTGTTTGATTTTGATATAAGTAACTTTATATATTGCAATCATAAAGTTAATAAAAAAAATATGTTATTGTTGTTAATCAATATCATTGTTACTACGGGTAAATTAAAAATACGTTCTTGGGAAAAATTAAGGTTTTGTTGCTATTAATATTGCACGTACTGGAGCTGGATATCCTTCAATTGTTTTTGTAAAATCATAAGGATCTAGAAATGTATTAAGAGATTTATTAGTCATCCATTTAGTACTGCGCTGTTCTTCACAAGTAGTAGTTGTGCAATTAACAATACGTATATTTATAAAATCAATCTGTTCTAACCAATTTTTTAATAAGATAGTTGTGGGAATAAAGTACGTATTTTTCATTTGTGCATACCTTTCTTTAGGTATTAATAATTTATTTGCATGATCATTAATGACTATTGTTTCTAAAATTAGTTCACCACCGCTCTTTAATTGATTTTTTAGTTGTAAAATATGCTTAATAGGAAAACGTCTATGATAAAGTACTCCCATTGAAAAAACTGTATCAAATGCCTTTAACGAAGGTAAATGTTCAATACTTAAGGGTAATACATGTAATTTACGGTTATTATTTAATAATTTGCGTATTGATTCAAATTGACATAAAAACAATTGTGTAGGATCTATGCCTATGATCAGATGAGTATCATGTGCAAGCATTCTCCACATGTAATATCCATTGCCACATCCAACATCTAAAATTATTTTATTTTTTAAAGAAGTAATATGTGGTAACAATCTTTCCCATTTCCAGTCTGAACGCCATTCGCTGTTGATATCTATTCCATATAGAGAATAAGGACCTTTACGCCACGGCACAAGATTATATAATAATTGTTTAATTCCTTGGCGTTGACTGTTACTCAAGTTTTTAGAATCTGCTGTAATACCAGAAATTAAATCTATTTTTTGTGGATTCAATAAAGGAAGGTGTTCTACTGATTTAAACCACTCATAAAAATTTCCATGTAATTTTTTATTTTGCCAATCATTAAGTTGTATCTTTAACAAAGATAACCAATGTGACAAAGGGCTTGATGCAATTTGTGTATAAAAATTTTCAAAATTTATCATTTTAATGCTATTAAAGAACAAAAATTAAAGCATTGAAACCAAACTTCTACATGAGAAAAACCAGCTTGTTTTAACCTGTTTTTATGAGTTTTTATACTATCAGTAAACATAACATTTTCTAACATTTTGTTTTTTTGATGAATTTGTAGAGTACTATAATCATTAGCAATTTTGAAATTATAATGCATATTTGATATTAATTCATTAATTTTATTATCTTTAAAATTTATTTTTTCTGATAAAATTAATATTCCACATGGATTCAATCCTTGCCAGATTTTTTTTATTAATTTCAAACGAGTTGATGGTTTAAGAAATTGTAGAGTAAAATTTAATACTACCATAGATGCATTTTCAATATTGACATCTAAAATATCAGCTTCCATGACAATTATAGTATTTTTAGATTTAATACTATCTATATGACTCTGACAATTTTTTATCATATCTGAAGATTTATCTACTGCAATAATAGTGCAATTAGATGCAATAATATTATAACAAACGGATAAGGTAACTGCTCCTAGAGAACAACCCAAATCATATATATTGCTATTAGATGTGACGAAACTTTTTGATAAAGTACCGATCATAGAAATGATGATAGAATATCCAGGTATTGAACGTTGGATCATATCAGGAAATACTTTTGCTATTTTTTCATCAAATACCCAGTCACCTATTTTTTCAATGGGTGTTGAATATAGAGTATCTCGATTGCTCATGTTTATAACCAAAAATTGATATTATTTATATTATTTTAATAACAATTAAAAATTACCTCAACAATGAAATGATCGCATTGAAAGATATGATTAATAACTAAATATACAACTTAAATATAAATATGTTTAAATTTCACTTCAATAATATTGAATAATATAAAAATACTAATTTACAAATATTTTAACCATATATTATATAGATTGATAAAATAATTTATGATATAAAAATTTAAAATATATTTATGATCATTATTTTTTAAATATTAAAAATTTTTGATAAAAATTAATGTTATTTTTAATATAAAGTTATTAAAAAATCATGATTTTAATGCTAATTTTAATCGAAGGATAAATATCTATTATGCGTACGATATATTGTGGCCAAATAAACTCAGTTCATATAGGTCAAGAAGTAACTATTTGTGGTTGGGTAAGTAGTTTTCGTAATTTTGGTAGTATGATTTTTATGGAAATGAGAGATCGTGAAGGTATCGTACAAGTTTTTTTTAATTGTCATACTGATAACAATACCTTTAAATTAGCTTCTAAAATAAGAAATGAATTTTGTATTCAAATTACAGGCATTGTGCAAGCACGTGAAGCAAAAAATATAAATCCTAAAATGGAAACAGGGAATATAGAAATTGTAGGTAATCTTTTAAAAGTTATTAATAGATCTGATCCGTTACCGTTAGATTTTAATAAAAACAGTAAAGAAGACACCTGCTTGAAATATAGATATTTAGATTTACGTCGTCCAGAGATAACTAAAAGATTAATATCTCGCTCTAAAATTACTAACTTCATTCGTTGTTTTATGCATAAAGAGGGATTTCTTGATATCGAAACTCCAGTTTTAACAAAAACAACTCCAGAAGGTGCTCGTGATTATGTAGTACCTAGTAGAATACATAAAGGTAAATTTTATTCTTTACCGCAATCTCCTCAATTGTTTAAACAACTTCTGATGATTGCTGGATTCGATAGATATTATCAGATAGTTAAATGTTTTCGAGATGAAGACTTACGATCTGATCGTCAACAAGAATTTACTCAAATTGATATTGAAGCTTCTTTTGTTAATGCATATCAAATACGTAATATTATGGAATGTTTAATTAGAAATCTTTGGATACATATAAAAGGGATTGATCTTGGTCCATTCCCACAGATAACTTTTAAAGAAGCCATACGAATTTATGGATCAGATAAACCTGATTTACGCAATCCAATGCAAATAATAGATATTGATGATCTATTCAATGATACGAATGTGGATTTATTCGAAATGAATTCACATAATTTTAAAAAACGCATTGCTGCATTACGTATACCGAATGGTGCAAAAATTAGTAGAAAAAAAATTAACGAATATAGTAATTTTATCAGTAATTATGGTGTTAAAAAACTAATTTGTATTAAAATAAATAGTTGTTCAAATGGCATTAAAGGTATTCAAGGTTCAATAGTAAAATTTTTTGATCAAAAAATAGCTGAAAATTTCATTAAAAGAACTAAAGCTCTTGATGGAGATTTAATAATAATTATTGCTGATAGTTTTAAAGTAACAACAGATGCGCTTGGTGCATTGCGTATTAAGTTGGGCCAAGATTTAAATATTTTTGATGATAATACCTTTGCTCCTCTTTGGGTTGTTGATTTTCCAATGTTTACTATGGATAAAAATGGATTTTTATCTGCAACACATCATCCATTTACTGCACCGCAAGTTACTTGTGAAGAACTAATAAATATTAATCCTACTGATGTAATAGCTAATGCATATGATATGGTAATTAATGGTTGTGAAATTGGAAGTGGTTCAGTTCGTATAGACAATATTAAAATGCAACAAACTGTATTTGATATACTTGGTATTTCAAAAAATGAACAAAAAAATAAGTTTGGTTTTTTACTAGAAGCATTGAAATTTGGTACACCACCTCATGCTGGTATTGCTTTTGGTTTAGATCGTTTAACAATGCTATTAACAGATACAAACAATATACGTGATGTTATTGCATTTCCAAAAACTACTTCTGCTTCTTGTTTAATGACAAATTCTCCTAGTGAAATAAATTCAAAATTTTTATTAGAATTAGGTCTTCAAATAATAAAAATTAATAATTAACATAAATAACATGATAATATATGCAATAATTTAATTGTTTTATATAATTAGGTGAATAAGATTCAGTGTTTAAAATCAATTTTTTAATTTATAAAATTGATTTATTGTGTTATTTTATCGTTATTAATTGTAATAATATATTATATATGTATCTTTTAGCTAATTATTATGATTAATAAAATTTATAAAAAATTAAACAATATTATTGTAACATCAATTTCTTAAAGTTAGAGATTTATGATGTCTATCATCTTAGGTATTGATCCAGGATCCCGTTGTACTGGTTATGGGCTTATTAGTAGAAACAATAGTAAAATTTATTATATAAATAGCGGTTATATTTTTACAAACACAACTGAATTATCTATTAGTTTAAAGTTAATTTATAATGGCTTAAGTAAAATTATTAAAGATTTTTCACCAGACTGTTTCGCTATTGAGCGGATTTTTATGTCTAAAAATGCACACTCAGCATTGAAACTGGGACATGCAAGAGGTGCAGCAATAGCTGCTGCTGTTAATATACCTATGTTTGAATATACAGCTAATCAGGTAAAAAAAACTGTCGTTGGTATTGGACATGCAAAAAAAAACCAAGTGCAATATATGGTTAAAATGTTATTAAAATTATCTGCAAATCCATCAGTTGATGCTTCTGATGCATTAGCAATTGCTATTACTCATCATTTTTTTAATAAACAGTAAAATATTTTTTAATAAAAATAAATAATTTTTTATATTTCAATAAAAATAAGCAATAAAAACCCAATATAAATAATATTTTATATTATCTAATTTTTAAGGAATTAATTTTAGTGATTGGTCAATTAACAGGCAATATTCTAGAAAAACATCCCCCTATGGTTTTACTTGAAGTTTATGGAGTAGGTTATGAAATTAACATGCCAATGACTTGTTTTTATAAACTACCTGAACTAAACAAAAAAACAACAATTTTTATTCATTTCATAGTAAGAAAAGATATTCAATTATTATTTGGATTTAATAGTAAACAAGAACGTATATTATTTCGGGAATTAATTAAAGTAACCGGAATCGGTCCCAAACTAGCTTTATCTATACTATCTAGTATGTCAGCTAAACAATTTATAATTTCTATAGAACAAGAAGAAATAAATACATTAATTAAATTACCTGGTGTAGGGAAAAAAACTGCCAGACATTTAATTATTGAAATGAAAGATGTTTTTAAAAAGATGTATAATGGTTTATGTGAAAATAATGCAGAATTTACTATTATAAATTCATCAATATCAAGTATTACTGATGTAGAAGCCGAGGCAATTGCAGCTTTAATCGCTTTAGGTTATAAATCTAAAGAAGCTCAAAAAATGATAATTGGATTAGATAAATCAAATGAAAAGAATTGTGAAAATTTAATTAAAATAGCATTGCGTAAGATTGTTTGAGGTAAATTATGATAGAACATGATAGTTTAATTGTTGATTCCTTTATAAATAAAAAAGAAAATGAAAATATTAATAGGAATATTCGTCCTAAATTACTTAAAGAATATATTGGTCAAGAACAAGTAAGTAATCAAATGAAAATTTTTATAAAGGCAGCAAAATTGCGTGGTCATGCTCTGGATCATTTATTAATTTTTGGTCCACCCGGTTTAGGAAAAACAACATTAGCAAATGTTATTGCGAATGAAATGAATACTAATTTATCAATTACTTCAGGACCAGCACTAGAAAAAGCTGGAGATTTAGCAGCTATGTTAACTAATCTTGAACCTCATGGTATTCTTTTTATTGATGAAATTCATCGTTTATCTTCAATTCTAGAAGAAATGTTATACCCTGCTATGGAAGATTATAGATTAGACATTATAATTGGCGAAGGTCCTGCAGCTCGTTCTATCAAACTTGAATTACCACCTTTTACTCTTATTGGAGCAACTACTCGTGCTGGATCTTTGACTTCACCTTTACATGACCGTTTCGGTATAATTCAACGTTTGGAATTTTACAATACAAAAGACCTACAAAATATTATTATTAGGAGTGCTAATTACTTAGGTTTAACTATTAGTGAAGAAAGTGCATTAGAAATAGCATGTCGTGCACGTGGTACTCCACGTATTGCAAACCGTTTATTGCGTCGCGTTAGAGATTTTGCTGATGTTTGTGCTAATGGTAATTTAAGTAAAGAAGTTTCAACTGAAGCTCTTAGAATGTTAGATATTGATAAAGAAGGTTTTGATTATATTGATCGTAAATTTCTTTTGATTCTCATAGACAAATTTATGGGTGGACCAGTAGGGTTGGATAATCTTGCATCAGCTATTGGTGAAAAACGTGAGATGATTGAAGATGTAATTGAACCATTTTTAATTTATAAAGGTTTTATTCAAAGAACACCTAGAGGTCGTATAGCAACAAGATATGCTTACAATCATTTCGATAAACATGATAATCATTAAAAATACTAATTCCTGTTGTATATTATACCAATTATAAACATAAAAGTTGAACATAATACTACAGAAGGAGCAGCCGGCGTATCATAATAAGCTGATATAATTAGACCACCAGTAACCGATATAATTCCTACTATAGTTGCTAAAATAGCCATTTGTTCTGGAGATTTAGAAAAATATCTTGCTGTAGAAGCTGGAATAATAAGTAATGAGGTAATAATTAAAGCTCCTACAAATTTTATTGATATGCTTATTAACACAGCTGTTAAAAACATCAAAATTAAACGGGTATGTTTAACATTTATACCGTCAATTATTGCAATTTCTTTATTTATCGATATTAGTAAAAAAGCACTCCATTTCCAAATTAATACTATTAAAACTATAATCGTAGTAATTATTATTATCCATAAGTCGTTAAAATTGATTGATAATAAATCTCCAAATAAATATGAGATTAAATCTAATCTAACGTTAGATATTAAACCAACAATTACTAAACCAAGTGAAAGTGCACTATGTGCTAAGATGCCCAAAAAAGTATCCATACTTAATTGCGGACGATTTTCAATAATTGTTAAACTTAAAGTTATACATATTATCAAAATAATTAAAGTGTAATGAGGATTGATATTAAATAATATACCCAGTGCAATACCAAGTATTGAAGAATGTGCTAAAGTATCACCAAAGCATGACAACTTATGCCAGACAACAAAACAACCTAAAGGACCAGCTGCTAATACTAATATAATACCACCTAACCAAGCTGGTAATAAAATATCAATCATAATAATCCTTGTTTTTTTTAATAATATCTTTGTGAAGAGAACAATAATTTCCATGATGACGATATATTGCTAATTGTTTTATATTTTTTAAACCAAACATAGATATAAATTCTGGATGTCTTGATACTGATTCTGAACTGCCAGAACAACAAATATGATGGTTAAGACAAACAACTTCGTCAGTTTTTGCCATTACTAAATGTAAATCATGAGAAACCATTAATACTCCACAATGTAATTCATGTCGCAATCTATCTATTAAATCATATATTGCAATTTGACCCTGTATATCCATACCTTGAGTAGGTTCATCTAACACTAATAATTGTGGTTGCTTAAGTATTGCTCTAGATATTAAAACTCTTTGCATTTCTCCTCCTGATAATTTTTGCAATGATGAATGTAATAAATAGCTAGCATGGACTCTTTTAAGAGCTGCTAAAATTTGATCATTGTTGCTACCAGGAGATAATTCCATAAATCTATTAACTGTAATAGGCAAAGTTTGATCAATATGCAATTTTTGTGGAACGTATCCAATTTTTAATCCTGAGATTCTATTGATCTTACCAGATGATGGTTTTAACAAACCTAATATTACATGCACTAAAGTGGATTTTCCAGCACCATTAGGACCTATTAATGTTAATATATGATTTGATTTTAGCGAAATACTAATATTATTTACTACAGATTGACTATCATATATTACCGATATGTTTTCAAGTGTCACTAGTGTATTCATGTTATTTTATATTAACTAAAATTTTTTAAATATAGTACAATAATAGAATTATATATCTTAAACATTTATAGAATGATTTACTATGTATCATAAGAAAAAAATTATTAATCTATTAATGACCTTAATTTTATCTAATTTATTTGCATTTTGTATAAATGCAAATATAGTTGTATCTATTAAACCTATTGGATTTATTGCATCAGCTATTTCTGATGGTATTATGCCAATTGATGTTATGGTTCCAGATGGTGCATCTGAACATAATTATATCTTACGTCTATCTGATGAAAAAAAATTAAAGAAAACAGATTTACTTATTTGGAGTGGATCTGAAATAGAACCTTTTATGGCTAAATCAGTATTAAATATCCCAGCGTATAAAACTCTTATACTTACAGAAATAGAAGGAGTAAAAAAATCTTTAATCAAAATTAACGGAGATTATTGTAAATCATATTCAAAAAATGAATGCAAGAAAAATCTTAACATACATTTAAATACTAAAAAATATAATATGCATATTTGGACTTCTCCTGATATAGCAAAAAATATAGCTGTTGGAATTCATAAAAAATTATTAGAATTAATGCCACAACAGAAAGAAAAACTTAATAAAAATTTAAAAGAATTTCAACAATTATTAAAAAATGTAGATAAAAAAATTATGATTCAGCTTGCACCAGTTAAATATAAAAGATATTTTGTTTTTCATGATGCTTATCTATATTTTGAAAAACATTATGGGTTATCTTCAATGGGATACTTTGTTATAAATCCTGAAATTCAACCTGGTGTAAAACATTTGTATAAAATAAGAAAACAAATTAAAGAAAGCAATGTTGTTTGTGTTTTTTCAGAACCTCAATTTAAACCTGCAGTTATTGATACAATAACAAGAGGTATAAAAATAAACAAGGGTGTTCTAGATCCATTAGGTAGTAATATTAAATTATCAAAAGATAGTTATTTAAAATTTCTTTTACAATTATCTAATCAGTATCAAGCGTGTTTAACACAAAAAATATAGGAATAAACACAAATATATGCAAAAGAAAATTACCCAATCTGTTGTCAATAAAATTGATCATTTATTATTTATAATATATGCTATAATTGGAATAATGTTTATTATTTTTTCAAAAATTAAAATAGACTATTTAAGCAATATATATAAAATATCAAATATTAATGATCAAACAAACTCAAAAAATCATTTAAGTACAACATCTAAATTGTGTAATAAAAATATTACGTGTTTTTTTATTAAAAAATTTTATATAGTTAAACTAATTGATAGTCTGAAAAGTCAAGATATTAATAAAAACTGTAATACATTAGGGTATTCAAGTAATATCATCAATGATGATGAGTTATTAATATCAGATTATCATATCCAAAATGTAGGCTATTCTTCTTTGAAGAAAAGTATTCAATCATATACAAACGATACTTCTATTTTATTAAATAGTTTTGTTAGTTTTTTAACAACCAAAAAAAGATTAAGAATATCTTCTAATTTTAGCTTAAATAGATTAAATCCAATCACTGGAAATATGAGTCCACATAGAGGTGTAGATCTTGCTTTGCCTATAGGAACTCCAATACTTGCAGTAAGTAAAGGTAAAGTTATTGTTGCCCAAAGAGGAAATCTTGCAGGTAATTATGTAGCTATTCTTCATAATCATGGATATATAACACGTTATATGCATATGAATAAAATTTTAGTTAAGTTAGGACAAAAAATAAAAAATGGTGATAAAATAGGTCTATCTGGTAATACTGGGCGTTCTACTGGTCCTCATTTACATTTTGAGCTTTGGATTAATAATCATGCAGTTGATCCATTAACAGTTTATCTTCCTATTAAGTCAATAAAATTAAGTTAATAAAAATAGGATAAATTTTCAATATATATGCTTTATTTAATGCATATAAACTTGAAATTATTGGATAATGCATTATTCAAGTTAAAATTATCTAAAATTTAACTAACACGTAAAATACGGTTCGTATTTGTTGCTCCTATAGTATCCATTACATCACCTTGTGTGATAATTACAATATCGCCTGAAACAAGATATTTTTTTTCTTTTAATAAATTTATAGCATCGTATGCAGCAGCTACTCCTTCATTACCACTACTAAAAAATACTGGTGTAACTCCACGATATAAAGCAGTTAAATTTAAAGTACTTTTATGCCGGGATAAAGCAAAAATTGGTAATCCAGATGTAATACGTGAAGTTATTAGAGGAGTACGACCAGATTCTGTCATAGTAATAATTGCTGTTACACCTTGTAAATGATTGGCTGCATACATAGCAGACATAGCAATTGCTTCTTCTATATTATCAAATTTTATATCTAATCTATGTTTTGATACATTGACACTAGGAACTTTTTCAGCTCCTAAGCATACTTTCGCCATTATAGAAACAGTTTCTTCAGGATAGTTACCAATTGCAGTTTCAGCTGAAAGCATTACAGCATCAGTACCATCAAGAACTGCATTAGCAACATCCATAACTTCTGCTCTAGTAGGCATAGGATTATTCACCATTGATTCCATCATTTGAGTTGCAGTAATAATGATTCGGTTTAATTGACGTGCACGTCTTATTAAAGTTTTTTGAATTCCCACTAATTCTGGATCACCAATTTCTACCCCTAAATCACCACGTGCAATCATTACTGCATCTGAAGCTAATATTATATCATCTATGTTTTTTTGAGTTGTCACTATTTCTGCTCTTTCAACTTTAGCAACTAGTTTAGCATTACATCCTATTTTACGTGCTAAATAGCGAGCATATTGTATATCTTGTCCACAACGTGGAAAAGAAACAGCTAAGTAATCTACATCAATTTTAGCAGCAGTTATAATATCTAATTTATCTTTTTTAGTTAAAGTTTCTGCTGATAACCCCCCATGTAATTTATTAATGCCTTTATTATTAGATAGATAACCTCCAATTAGTATTTCAGTAAATATTTTCATATTATCAACTTTAATTACTTTTAACTGAATTCTTCCATCATCTAGTAAGAGAATATCATCAGGAACTACATCATTAGGTAAAAGTTTATAATCTATGCCAACTTGTTTAGAATCTCCTTTTTCTACATTTAAATTAGCATCTAATAAAAAACTATCTCCTGTTTTTAGAAATACTTTATTTTCTTTAAATGTTGATATTCTAATTTTAGGTCCTTGTAAATCGCCTAAAATTGCTACTTGATATCCAAGTTTATCTGCGATTTTACGTACTTTTTCAGCTCGTAATTGATGATTTTGCGCATTACCGTGAGAAAAATTTAATCTCATTACGTTAGCTCCTGCTATAATAATTTTTTCTAAATTATTTTGATGATCAGTAGCTGGACCAAGTGTTACCACAATCTTAGTTCTTCTTAAACGTTTTAACATTAAAAATTTCCTTTATTTTAATAATTTATAATTAAAAAAAGATTTAATATTTTTTATATTATCATGTAGATTTTATATTAGGTATTATATAATATAAATATCTTTTTAAGATTTTTTGATGAATGCAAATTGTATAATTATTTATCATAAAATATGTATAAAAAATAATATGTAATATTTATATATTGAATGTAATTCATATAACTACTTATAATGATATTGTATTTAGATGGTTTGATTTGATATAATAAAATATGTTAGAAGTATTTTTTAATGTATAAAACTGGAAATATATGAAAGAACCTTTTGCTAAAAAAATACCACACAAAATATTTTTGCATGGTGAACAAATTGTTGATAATTATTACTGGTTAAGAGATAATAGACGTAATAATACACATGTAATCAAACACTTAAAAGATGAGAATAACTATACAAATGCTATTTTAACATCACAAAATGATTTAAAAAATCTAATATTAAAAGAAATTACAGATCATTTATCTTATTATGATTGTTCTATTCCTTATATTAAGGATAGTTATTGCTATCAAAGTAGATATGAAAACGGAAGTGAATATCCTAAATATTATCGTAAATTATTTATTGCAGAAGATGATAAATGGACTTTAATACTTGATACTAATAAACGTGCATTACACAGTAACTTTTATTCTATAGGTGCATTTGTTGTTAGTCCAAATAATTGTTTATTTGCTTTAGCTGAAGATTTGGTCTCTCGTTTTCAATATAATATTCAGTTCTTTAATATAAAAAATAATTTTTGGTATTCAGAAACATTGTTTAATACTTCTGCGAGTATAGTGTGGGATAAAAATTCAAAAATGATTTTTTACGTTAAAAATCATCCACAAACTCTAAGATCTTATCAAGTATGGTGCCATGAATTAGGTACGTTACAATCAAAAGACAAAAAAATATACGAAGAATTAGATGATTCATATTATTTAAACATATGTACAACAACATCAGAGAAATTTATATTAATCTTAATTAGTAATACTATTTCTACTGAAATCAGAATGATTGATATGGATTTAACTGATAAAACACCACAAATATTTTTAGCTAGACGTAATAATCATAAATATACTCTAGATCATTATAATAATAAATTTATTATTTGTTCTAACCGTGATAGAGATAATTTTAATCTCTATTATTCAAATAATATAGATGAACTTGGTTGGAAATCCTTAATAAGGATACATGAAGATGCAATTTTAGAAAATTTTCAATTATTTCATAATTGGATTGTCATAGAAGAAAAGCGCAACGGATTAACTAATTTACGTCAAATTAATTGGCAACAAAGTGTAGAAAAAAACATTCAAATAACATTTGATGACCCTATTTATAGGGTTTGGTTGGAATATAATTCTAATCCTTTGAATAATATATTACTTTATGGATATACTTCAATGACTACACCTAGTACTATATTTGAATTAAACATGGATACAGGTAAGAGTTGTATATTGAAACAAACTACCATAAAAAATTTTGATTCAAGTAATTATAAAAGCGAATACCGTCTCATTGATGTTAAAGATGGTACTAAAGTTCCAGTATCGTTTATATATAATCGAAAATATCCAAATCTGAATAAAAATCCAGCTATTATTTATGGTTATGGTGCATACGGCAATAACGTTGATCCATATTTTTGTATAGGTCGTTTAAGTTTTTTAGATAGAGGGTTTATTTATGTAATCGTGCATGTACGTGGGGGTGGAGAATTAGGTCAAAAATGGCATGATTCTGGAAGATTATTCAATAAAATGAATAGTTTTACAGATTTCATTGATGTTACTAATGCCCTAGTCAATTGCGGCATAGGTCATCCTAATAAATTATACGCAATAGGAGGTAGTGCTGGAGGATTATTGATAGGAACAGTAATAAATCTAGCACCTAAATTATTTAATGGAGTGGTAGCTCATGTACCATTTGTTGATGTTATAAACACTATGTTAGACAAATCTATTCCTCTTACTACTAGTGAATATGATGAGTGGGGTAATCCTGAAAATATTGATGCATACAATTATATGAAAAAATATAGTCCATATGATAATGTTGGACCTAAAAATTATCCTCATATCTTTGTAACTTCTGGTTTTTATGATTCTCAAGTACAATATTGGGAACCTGCAAAATGGGTAGCAAAATTAAGAGAACTGAAAACTAATAAAAATTTAGTATTATTATATACAGATATGAATTCTGGTCATTCGGGAAAAACGGGAAGATATAAACAATACGAAATAACAGCATTAGAAATAACTTTCATAATTTCACTAGAAAAAAATATTATCTGAAAATAAAGTGAATTTTTTATTTAATTAATTATTATGAAATAGAAAATAAGTTATTCATCTAAAATTTTTATTATAATATAACATCGTAATTTCAATTTCTTTATAATGTTATTTGCAATAATTTAATTATCTTTGAATTTTATATTATTATAAAATTTTATCTTATTATAAATTGATTACCATAATAACCGTATCTATATAAAGAATATATAACTCCTTTATTCTAATAGAAGATAAATATTATATAAAAGTATTTTTTATGTATTGATATTATTTATTTTAAGAAAAATATATATCATTTTTATATAAAGTAATTTCAAATTAAAAAACTATTGATATAAGCAAATATATTATATGTAATCTTACAGATTTACATTGTTTATTACTTATATTTAAAGACAATCATAGATTAGTACATAAGAATAAATTATACCTATATAATAATTTTCCGATTCATTTACTTTAAAACCAAGCAATAGGAAAAAACATTATGATGCGTGCTACTCTTTTAATAATTACCAACTTTTCAGTGATGATATTAATCGGATTCCTACTTATGTTTACAGGAATCTATCCACATAATGTTATAAAAATGATGGTTACTGCATGTGTTGTTGGTTTTGGTGGTGCTTTCACTTCACTTTTTTTATCAAAGTGGATTGCTATACGTTCTATTCATGCTAAAGTCATTGAAAGACCAAGTAATGAAATGGAATATTGGTTAATAAATGTAGTTAAATATCAGTCTTATAAAGTTGGTATTGAAATGCCAACAGTTGCTATTTATCCAGCATATGATATAAACGCATTTGCTACAGGCGCCAAAAGAAATGAATCTTTAGTAGCTATTTCAAGTGGTTTATTACATAACATGAATCGTAATGAAGTAGAAGCAGTATTAGCTCATGAAATATCACATATTGATAATGGTGATATGGTGACAATGACATTAATACAAGGTGTTTTAAATACTTTTGTTATATTCATTTCAAGTGCCGTATCTTTAGTGTTATCTAAAGTAATATCAAATATGCTTATGCCAAATATGGAAAATCATAGATACAACAACTATAGATATAATCAAATAAATGCTAAATTATACTCTAGTATTTCTGCAGCTTTAGGAACTTTATTCGGCACATTTGCTAGTCTAGTTACTATGTGGTTTTCAAGACGACGTGAATTTTATGCAGATATTGGTGCAGCTAAAATAGTTGGCGCGGATAAAATGATTTCAGCGTTAGAACGTTTAAAAAGCAGCTATGAACCACAAGAACCCAATAATTTAATAACACTTTGTATTCATGGTAAAAAAGATTTCTTTGTTGAATTATTTGCATCACATCCTCCATTAGAACAAAGAATTAACGCTTTACGAAGATATCATAATTCAATAAAAAAATTTTGAATAATAAGTTAATTAAATTATAGCACACCGAATATAATGATTGAAGGGAGCTTTAGCTCCCAAATTATTTCTATAAATCTAAAAATTTCATCCAATAACCAAAAATACCTATTATGAAAAAACCAGTGATAATCCATAACGGATTAATTTTTCGATTTAATAACCACATACAAAGAAAAGTAAGCAAAAGAGGTACTATTCCAGGCATTAATTGATCTAAAATTGATTGCACTGTAGTTATTCTGATTGTACCAGATTGATCAGTTATACGAGATAATACTACAGGAATGTTAACATGTGTCCATTTATTAACTAAGGCTCCCATAACAAATAAACCAAGTATTGAAGCTCCTTCTGTTAGTTTTTGTAAAAAACCACTACCCATGTCTGTAACAATATCCATTCCTTTTTTATATCCGTATACTACACCATAATAACGTATAGCTATACGTGTTATATTAAATAATATAAAAAACAATAAAGGCCCTAATAAACTACCATTCATCGCTATTCCAGCACCTAATGCTGCTAATATTGGACGAACAGTTCCCCAAAAAATTGGATCTCCTACACCAGCTAATGGTCCCATGAGTCCTATTTTTATACTATTAACTGTACCATCATCAATTTTTTTACCGTTTGCACGTTGTTCTTCTATAGCTGCTGTAACTCCTAATATAGGAGCAGACATAAAAGGATGTGTATTAAAAAATTCTAGTTGTCTTTTTATTGCCTGCTTACGGTCATTATTATTTTCTGGATATAAACGACGAATTACTGGCAGTATAGAAAAACAAAAACCAAGTGCTTGCATGCGCTCAAAATTCCAAGAACCTTGAAATAAATTTGATCTGATAAATACAGCACGTAAGTCGCTAATAGTTATTTTTTTTTGTGTTTTTATGTTACCTGTCATATTTCAATTCTCATATATTATTTAATCAAGTTCATTATCACAGTAGTTATTAGCTAAGTTATTATTTTTAGATAAATTGTCTATATTATTATATTTAGGGCTCAATTGTATATATAGCATTGCCATAATTATACCAATTATACCTAATGCTATTAAATTGAAATTTGCAAAAGCAGCAATAACAAAACCAAGATAGAAAAATGGCATTAAATAACCAGTACGCATCATATTAATAACCATTGCATAACCTACTACTACTATTATACCACCTGCAATATTTAGACCATTAGTTATCACTTTTGGGATTGAATTAAAGAAATCATGAACAATGCTTATATTAACTGAGAGAGCGATAATTAATGATGGAATTGCAACACGAATTCCTTGCAACAATAAAGCTAAAATATGAACCCATGAAACGATATTTAAGTTACCTTTTTCTGCTGCTTTATCAGCTGCATGTTGAAATGCTACAGTAATAGTTCTAATTATAATAGTAAGAACTTGCCCTGCTGCTGCAAGAGGAATAGCAAGTGCTATAGCAGCTCCTTTACTTTGTCCACCAGAAATCACTAAAATAGTTGAAATTATAGAGGCAAGAGCAGCATCAGGTGCAATAGCAGCACCTATGTTCATCCAACCTAGGGCAATCATCTCTAGAGTACCTCCTAAAATGATTCCCGTTTTCATGTCACCTAATACAGCCCCAATTAAAGTACAAGCAACTATTGGTCTATGAAACTGAAATTCATCAAGAACTGATCCAATGCCAGCAATACATGAAACTATAAATACTAATGCAATTTGCAGTAAAGTCATTTGTGTCATATTCTTATTCTCATTATGATGACAGAATTAGATAATAAATTTGTAAATAATATTAAATATTATTTATATTGCTAATTAAATCCATCATTTTTACTTTAGAATCATTTGAAATTTTTCTCACTTCTAATTCAATATTAAGTTCATTTAATTTTTTAAAGGCGATGATATCTATCTTATCTATTGATACTGCTTTACTTACTTGGATTTTTCCTTGTTTAAAAGCCATTCCACCAATATTAACAGTTGTAATATGTACACCTTTTTCAACTATGCGAAGCACATCAGTTGGATTAGTAAATAATAACATGACATTATCATTACGATATATTGGATTGTTCCATACACGTATCATTTTATCAATATCTACAACATGAGCTGTAATACCAGGTGGAGTAGATTGTTTTAATAAAATCTTACGAACATTATCTTTAGATATATCGTCATTAACAACAATTATACGTTGTATATTATATTCTTTTATCCATCTAGTAGTTATTTGACCATGAATAAGACGATCATCAATACGAGCAAAAATTATTTTCATATTTTTATCTAATTCAGTTTTACTATCATCAACAATTACGTTGTTAGATGTATTTAATTGAATTTGATTTATTTGTTTTTGAAATGTTTTTATACTTTCTTTACCGGTTTTAACTGCAATTGTAATTAGTTCATTAAAGTTAATATTTTCTTCTCTCTTCATCAAAATTTCTATTAATATAGGAATGTTAACTCCGGATATTATATCATAATTTGTTTTTTCAAAAATTACCTTGCTGGCAGCATTAAAAGGACTTCCACCCCATATATCAATTAAAAATAACACTCCCTCTGAAGTATTGAGTGTTTTTAGTCTATTATAATATTTTTCTATAAGAATTTCTGTATTTTCTCCTGTAGTAAATTCAACACATTCAATATTTTCTTGCTTTCCTAATATCATTTCTGCTGTTTTGAGTAATTGTTTTGCAGCAGAACCATGTGTACTTATTATAATTGCAATAGTCACTGTTTACCTCTTACTTGACTAACGAAATATCTAATTTGCATGTAAATTCACAATAATATTAAATAATAATCTTAATATTCAAAATAGTAAATTATGTAATAGTTATGATATATTTTTGGTATATAATTTAAATATTATGTTTGTAATTAATTATGAACGTATTTATAAATTTAATTAACCTATATATTTTAAATTAATAATATTTTTTGTATATTATTCAATAATAATAATTTTATTTTAAATTTATATATATAATTATCTCAATAATTATATTTTAATTTATTTATTAAAAGTTGATAATGAATATCATTCTTAATCCATCAATTTGGATAGGCTTACTAACTCTTATAGTAATAGAAATTGTTCTTGGAATTGATAATTTAATTTTTGTTACAATATTAACTAATAATTTACCAATTAAACAACGTGATAAAGCACGAGTGATTGGTTTATCTTTAGCATTAATAATGCGTTTGTGTTTGATTGTAATAATTTCTTGGCTTAAAACGTTAAATAAATTTTTATGGAAATTAAATAGTTTCAATTTTTCTGAAAGAAATATCATTTTATTGATAGGAGGAATATTTTTAATTTATAAAGCTACAATTGAACTACATAAAAAAATAAAAAATAATCCAAAAGATATTTTAAATAGTAAAAAATATAGTAATTTTTGGTTGATTGTTGTACAAATTGTAATTTTAGATGTGGTTTTTTCTTTTGATGCAATAATTACTGCAGCAGGTATGATGAATGATGTCTTCCTAATGATTATTGCTGTTATAATTGCAGTAATTGTGATGTTTTTAGCATCAAAACCACTAATAAATTTTATTAATTCACATCCTAATACAGGTATATTATGTCTATCTTTTTTATTAATAATTGGATTATCATTAGTAGCAGAAAGTTTTAATTTTTACATTCATAAAAGTTATTTATACTCTATAATTATTTTTTCAATTTTTATTGAAATATTAAATCAAATCGCAAATAGTAACTCAATAAGTAAAAAATATTTATTAAATCAGGATAAATCTGAAATTATATTGCAATTAATGAATATAAAAAACAACTTAAGATGTAATAGTTACAATCATAATTGTATATTCTCTAAAAAAATAAAGACAAAGATTGTTAATAGAGAAATATATACTATATATAACATATTGATGTTATATTCACAGTCAATTAAAAACATTATGACCCCAAGAGACAAAATTTCCTGGATTGATGTTAATGAACCTATTGATATTATTCAAAATAAATTAATACAAACTAATTATAGTTTATTTCCTATTTGTCATAAACAGCTAGATAAAATAATTGGAGTAATAAGGGCAAAGGATTTATTAATTAAATTGAAATATAAAACAAATCTTGCTAGTTTTGCTTGTCATCAACCTATAACTTTCGCATTAGAAGGCATGAATTTATTTCAACTAATAGACATTATACATAATTCAAAAAATGATTTTGTAATTGTTGTAAATGATTTTGGTGTGATACAGGGGATAGTTACATCATTTGATATTTTGAAAACTATTTCAAATCCATTTTCCATTATAAATAAAATCAATAAAGATTTTTATTAACTGAAGATATGTGTTTAATGTTTAAATTTAAACTAGAATATATTATTATTGAATGAGTATCAAATATGTTTATTTTTTAATATTAATTATTTCATCTGAAAAATATATCAAATATTAGTGTATGTTATTGACAATAAACATCAAGGTAATTTAATGTCTATAAAAATTTTAGCTATTAGTACTGTTGTTGAAGCATGTTCAGTAGCATTATTAAATAAGGGAACAATTCATACTCGTTTTGAACGTACAAATCAAAAAAATTCTAATTATGTACTTCTATTAATAAATGATTTATTGCAAGTTACTAATTGTGAAATAAGTGATATTGATGTTATTGCTTTTTGTATTGGGCCAGGAAACTTTACTGGTATTCGCATAGGTATAAATGTAGCACAGGGCTTAGCAATAGGTAGAAATTTAAAAATGATTGGTATTTCTACATTAAAAACTTTAGCTCAAGGAGCAATTAAAAACAATCGTACTGTTCGTCGTGTATTAACAGCTATAGATGCGCGTATGGGTGAAATTTATTGGGCTGAATACGAACTTAATAATAACGATATTTGGTTTTTGAGAGACTTAGAGACTATTTTGTCACCTAATTCTGCTATAGAACGTATGCATACATTAAACGGTGAATGGATAACTGCTGGTAACGGTTGGAAAATTTATCCTAATCTTTATAAAGGACATCAATTGTCTTTGAATCCTTTGATCAATATATTACCTCTTGCAGAGGATATGATATCCCTTGCTAGAATTGATCTAAAAAATGGTAATTTTACTAAATTAGAACATATTAAACCTGTTTACTTAAGAGATAAAATTACATAAAAAGTAAATTTTATTTGTTATGATATTAATGTATTAAACTTAACAAATATAATTAGAGTATTTATTAAGTTTTTTTATTTTTCGATATAATTACGTTAATTTCCAATTTAGATATATTATCATCTACTTTATTGTACGTAATAATTACTTTTTTGGGATTTAATGGAATATATCTGTAAATAATTGCTACAATATCTTTCTTAAGACATTGAATATATTTAATTTTATTAAAATCATTTTTCTTTTTTTCTGATAAAATAATTTGTAACCTTTGTTTAGCAAGTAAAGCAGTATGTTTTTTTTTAGATAAAAATAAATTAATTAGAGACATATTTTATCCTTTAAATAAGCGTTTAAAAAATCCTTTTTTTTCTTCTTCGATAAACCGAAACGGAACTGGTTCACCAAGTAATCTCTTTACTGTATCTGTATATGCTTGTCCAGCACTAGAGATATTATCTAAAATAATTGGTTCACCTTTATTCGAAGCACGTAACACAGACTGATCTTCTGGAATAACACCTATTAAAGGAATACGTAAAATTTCTATTACATCTTCCACACTTAACATATCCCCATTACTAACACGATTAGGACTATAACGTGTTAATAATAAATGTTCTTTAATTGGTTCCTGATTGTTGATAGCACGTTTTGATTTTGAAGATATTATTCCAAGAATACGATCCGAATCACGTACTGATGAAATTTCTGGATTAGTAGTAATGATTGCCTCATCTGCAAAATAAATAGACATCAAAGCACCAGTTTCAATACCTGCTGGTGAATCACATACAATAAAATCGAATTTCATATTATGTAACTCATTTAATATTTTTTCTACACCTAATAAAGTTAGTGATTCTTTATCACGTGTTTGTGAAGCAGGTAAAATATATAGTAAATCTGTATGCTTATCTCTAATTAAAGCTTGATTTAAATTAACATCACCTTGAATAACGTTTATAAAATCATAAATAACTCTCCTTTCACATCCCATAGCTAAATCAAGATTGCGTAATCCAATATCAAAATCTATAACTACTGTTTTTTTCCCGTTACTTGCTAAACCGGTAGCTATAGATGCACTTGATGTGGTCTTGCCTACACCTCCTTTTCCTGATGTAACTACAATAATATTTGACATAAATAGAAAGAACCTAATTAAGTTTTTGAATAGTCAATACACCTTGTTTAAGGTATATACATGTTGATTTACAATAAAATTCTTGTGGTATTTGATCCATTACCCAATATTTTCCTGCAATTGAAATTAACTCTGCTGCTAAATTACTACAGAAAATTTGACAATTATTATCTCCGTTTGCACCTGCTAAACCACGACCTCGCATAATACCATAAATATGAATATTACCATCTGCTATCACTTCAGCTCCAGCACTAACATTGCCTATTATGACTAAGTCTGCTTTGTTGGAGTAAATTTGTTGACCAGATCTAACTGTTAGATTAATAATACGAGTTTTATTATACAATTGTTTATTAACAGAAGAATATTGAAATTTACTTTCTATTTCATTGTTTTTATTTTGTTTTTCTACTTTTTTAAGTATAGGTAAACCAATATCATTTAGTATTTTTTTAAATGAAACTGCTTTACAATCAATAACGCCTACAATGCAAAGACCAGCAGCTAATATAGCTTTCTTCATTATTGCCCAATTAACTTCATGATTTAGATCATCAATATTTATTAATACAGGTATATCTTTTGAAAAACAAGAAATTTGTTTAAGTTTACTTTTAATTGCTTGAAATACTATCTTGGGATCATGACTGTAAAGATATAGCACAGATAAATTAAAGCTACTAATTTTAAATTTTATTGGTTGTTGCGACATTTATAAATAACTCGTTTTTTTATTTATTTTAATACTTAAGTATTTCTTAAAAAATCAAGAACTATAAATATATAACATTAATCTGTTATTTTATCAAATCATTACTATAATGTTACAATAAATTTTAATTAAAAAACTTTTTAAATCTCTCATAGAAATTAGTATAATTATTACATAAATATTAATATATAAAATGAAAATTTATATCTATTATATTGATCAAACACTTTAAAAATCATGAGATGAAACCCAACCTATTTTAAGTAGATATTGAGTATATTTAACAAGTAAAGAATTAATACAACAATAACCAACTAGTGATAAAATTATAGTAAACGGCAAAGCCATCCATGTCATGCGTTTATAAGATAAATTAATTAATGGTGATAATCTTGATGTTAATAAAAATACAAAAGCAGCCTGTCCATTAGGTGTAGCAATTGAAGGAATATTCGTTCCTACATTAGTAACAATAGCTAATAACTCAAATTGACTATTACTAATATTACCATTTTTAAAAGCATTTTTAATTTCATTAATATATACTGAAGCTATAAAAACATTGTCTGCAACAGAAGAAAACAAACCATTAAATATATAAAACAATTTCAATTGAATATTGAAATCAAAATGCAAAACAAAATTGATTATAGGTATGAGTAATTTTTGATCTTCTATAACAGCTATTATAGAACAAAACACCACTAATAAAGATGCAAAAGGTAAAATATCAGTAAATGCTTTACTAATATTTTGTTCATCTATTATACCTAACAAAGATGCAGATATAATTATCACTGATAATCCTATTAACCCTGCTTCACTAAACTGAAATATTAATGCAATTAATAACCAAATAACAACTATTCCTTGAATGATTAATTTAATATTATTTTCATCAGTATTTTGTTTAAAACTTTTTTTATATATTTCATTTAATAACTCATGCACTGCATTTGGCAATACAGCACCATATCCAAATAATTTGAATTTCTCTACTATAAAAATCATAAACATACCAGATATCATTACTGAAATAGAAATTGGTAACATACGCAGAAAGAATTCAATAAAACTCCAATTAACAGCATGTGCAATAATTAAATTTTGTGGTTGTGCAACCATAGTAATTATACCACCTAAAGTAGTACCAATTCCTGCATGCATGACTAAACTTCTTAAAAATGCACAAAATTGTTCTAAATTTTCTTCTCTATTATCAATTAATTTATTTTTATCATCATCTTTATAAAGAACCTGTTTACATGTATCATGAAAACTAATAAAAACTGTTATTACAATAGCTAAAACAGTAATTGCATCAATAAAAGCTGACAATAGACTAGATGTAAGACAAAATATTAATGCTAATTTTATTTTTGAATTAATGTTTAAAATCAATTTAGTAAAACAGAATAATAATAATTGCTTTATAAAAAAAATTCCAGACACCATAAAAATTAATAATAATAATACTTCAATATTATGATATAATTCAATTTTTACTTTCTCTGCGTTAGACATGCCAATAATGATAGCTTCTAGAGATAATAATCCACCTGGTAACAAGGGATAACATTTTGATGCCATACTTAAAGTGAAAACAAATTCTATTATTAAAAACCAACCAGCAGTAAATGAATTAAAGAAATATAATATAGGATTTATAATTAGAAAGATTACTATTAACAATTTATACCAATTGGGTGATGTACCTAAGAAATTTTTTTTTAAAATGTTAATGTAACTGATACACATGCTATTTAAAATACCTCAACAAATAAATTATTTTAACTATCTTTTAAATAAAATTTTATGTAAAAAAGATTATTTTATTACTCAATAATAAATCAATGCAGATATTTTTTATTTAAATTAATTAAAAATATTAATAATATAGAAATAAAAACATTTTTATGCTATAGAGAAAGAATTTATAATTTTATTATATTAAAATTATAAAATAATTTATTAATAATAATATTTATTTTATAATATGACTGAGTATAAAAATATATAATATAACTTTAATTTTTGAATGAAAATAAATCGCATTATGTCACGCCCAATTATAGCTACTATAAACCAAAAATCATTAAAACATAATTTATCAATAGTTCGTAGTTTAGTACCAAAATCAAAAATTTGGTCAGTAATAAAAGCTAATGCATATGGTCATGGAATTAATAACATTTGGAGTTTATCAGATACCGATGGCTTTGCATTGCTAAGTATAGAGGAAGCAATAATATTACGTGAACATGGTTGGGATAAACCAATTTTATTACTAGAAGGTTTCTTTCACTTAAAAGATTTATATCTTATTGATCGTTATCATTTGACAACTGTTATACATAGTCAATGGCAAATAAAAGCATTAGAAAACGTTTTATTACTAAATCCAATAAATATTTACTTAAAAGTAAATAGCGGTATGAATAGATTAGGTTTTAATCAAAAGTTATTTCATACAATACGGAAAAAATTAATTTCTCTGAATAATGTGCATGAAACAACATTAATGATGCATTGTGGTGATGCAGATAATCAAAATACAATTATTCAATCTTTTAGGCTAACTCAAAGATTAATTACAGGATTAAATTGTCCATGTTCTATATCAAATTCAGCTTGTGTTTTATGGCATCCTGAAGTAAACCACGATTGGGTCCGTGTAGGTATTTTGTTATATGGAGCATCACCTAGTGGAAATTGGTTGGATATAGCAAATATTAATTTAAAACCAGTAATGACATTATCAAGCAAGATTATTGGCATTCAGCATTTAAAAAAAGGGGATAGTATAGGTTATGGCTATAATTATCAGGCTAAAAAATCACAACGTATTGGAGTAGTTGCTTGTGGTTATGCTGATGGCTATCCAAGACATGCACCAACTGGTACGCCTGTATTGGTAGACGATAAAATAACACAATTAGTAGGTGTTGTGTCAATGGATATGATTACAGTAGATTTAACAGATTGTCCAAAAGCAACAATTGGATCTAATGTAGAATTGTGGGGTAACACAATAAAAATAGATCAAGTAGCACAAGTATCTGGTACTATAGGGTATGAATTAATGTGTTCTCTTGCATCCCGTGTCCCTGTAAACATTATTTGTTAAATAATTATTTTTTCAATAAATACAAATAACCCAATTAATTTAGAGTGATTTGTATTTATTGTTAATTTTAATTGTTATTTGCAACCAATGTAATTAAATCAAGTACTTTATTTGAATATCCAATCTCATTATCGTACCAAGATACTAATTTTACAAAATTTTTATTTAAAGCTATACCAGCTTTTACATCAAATATCGAAGTTAAATGATTTCCATTGAAATCACTAGAAACAACATCATCTTCAATATATCCTATTATATCTTTCATATTGTTTTCTGAAGCATGTTTAATTACTTGACATATCTCGTTATAAGAAGTACTCGTAGCTAATCTAGTAGTTAAATCAATAACAGATACATTTGAAGTTGGGATTCGAAAAGACATACCAGTTAATTTACCTTCCAGTTCTGGTAAAACTTTACCAACTGCTTTTGCAGCACCTGTTGAAGATGGAATAATATTTTGAAAAACGCTTCTACCACCGCGCCAATCTTTTTTAGAAGGACTATCAACAGTTTTTTGAGCTGCAGTAGATGCATGAATAGTAGTCATTAAACCTTCAATAATACCGAAATGATCATTAATAATTTTTGCTAACGGAGCTAAACAATTAGTGGTACAAGATGCATTAGAAACTATATCTTGTCCTCTATATTTTTCAAAATTAACACCGCGTACAAACATTGGAATATTATCTTTAGATGGTGCAGTTAAAACAACTTTTTTTGCCCCTGCAATTATATGTTTATATGCATTTTCTTTATTTAAAAATATACCAGTAGCTTCAGCTACAACATCAACTCCTATTTCGCTCCATTTTAAATTAATAGGATTATTTTCTGAAGTTACAATAATTTTTTGATCATTCACTACTAATAAATTTTCTTTAACATCAATTGTACCATTAAATCGACCATGAGTAGAGTCGTATTTTAACATATAAGCCATATAATTAATATCTATTAAATCATTGATAGCAACAATTTTAATATCAGAACGATATTGAGCAGCACGTAATATCATTCTTCCTATTCGTCCAAAACCATTAATACTTACTCTAGTTATCATATTTTTAATAAGTTTTATTTAGTGAACTAATATATTTCTGTAAAGTTACAAAAATTGTTCTTGTAGTCAAAGAAAATAAATGAATTAATTGTATTAATTAATTCTATTGAATATTATTAATAACTATCAATAGAATGAATTAATATTTTCATTTACATTAAAATTACATTTAACTTAGCGAAAAACTAATCTAACTGAACTATATTTTTAAATAATTAGTTATTAATAAAAACTATAAAATAGTAGCTCAGTTATTTTAAATCAAAGATGTTCACAATTAAATAGCAATTTATTGCTTTACTGTGTTACAAACTAAACACAAAGCATACCTATGTTGAGGATCATTAAGATCATCTAAAATACTAGTTTGATTATTTATATTAAATATAGTATCAACCAGTGGTAAAGAAAGCCAATTACTTAATAAATCAAATAATATATTTTTAGAAGCATTACGTAACATTAATGAAATTAATTTTGAATTATCTTGGTACCAAATTAACTTTGGTTTAGTAATTTTTGCTAAATCTTGCGCTTTTTTGACTGCATCATCGAAATCACCTAAAGCATCTACTAAACCATTTTTTTTTGCATCACTACCAATCCATACACGACCTTGTGCAATATCATCAATTTGTTTATAAGTTTTTTTACGAGATTTTGCTACTAAATTAACAAACTTATCATAACCATTAGTCACATTAATTTGCATAATTTGTTGAATTTCTATTGGTAATCTTTGTGTATTAAAAACTTTAGCTAAAGGAGATGAATGAACACCATCAGCATGTATACCAATGGTATCCAAACTATTTTCAACAGTATTAATTATACCAAAAATCCCAATAGATCCAGTTAGAGTACTTGGATGCGCTATTATGTAATCAGCAGGAGTAGAAATCCAATAACCACCGGATGCTGCAATACTACCCATAGAGACAACTATAGGTTTTTTGTCATGATGTAATGCCAATAATTCTTGACGAATTGCTTCTGAAGCTATTACGCTTCCTCCAGGACTATTTATATATAAAACAACAGCTTTAATGTTAGGATCTAATCTTGCATGTTTTATATGTTGAACGATATTATTACCAACAACGTTATTTGAACGAATTTTATTATATATAATAGGTCCATTAACCATAATAACTGCAATATTTGCTTTTTTATTTTTTCTATTCATTTTAGCTATATAAGTATAAATATTTGTATTATTATACTCGTTAGTTTTGGTATTTAAACCAAATATTTTTGCTAATTGCTTTCCTGTTGATGAAGAAGATGCAACAAAATCAACTAATTTGTTATTTAATGAATATTTTGCAGTATCTCCGTTTAAAACTTTTAATTCTTCAATAATCTTTGAAGCTCCTGGAAATATCTGTTGTATATTAACATTTCTATTATAAGAAACTTTATACAGATAATTATCCCAAAGCTTGTTAATCCAACGGTTATCAATTTCACGTATTTTATTGGACATTCTATCTAATAAAAAAGGTTCAACAGCTGATTTATACATTCCTACTCTAAAGACATACGAATTTATTTTGAGTTTTTTCAACAATTTATTGTAGTATAATTGATTAGTTGCAAAACCTCTTAAATCTACTGACCCTGCATGAGATAAATAAATTTTATTAGCAAAACTAGCAAGGTAATATTGTGATTGGTTATAACTATTTCCTATTGCATAAATAGGTTTACCGCTAGCACGAAATTCGCCTAATGTTTTTCCAATATATTGTAATGAAACTTGATCTGTTCCTAAAAAATCATGTAAATCTAATACAATACCTGTAATATTTTTATCATATTTAGCTTGACGAATTGCTTCAACGATATCAAACAGTAAATTTTGACGTATACTATATTTTTTATGGATTTTACCTAGTATTTGTTCCTCAATAATTTTATTCATGTAGCTATTATCAGGTATTTTATCAACTATAACACCTCTTATATTTAATTTTAATGCTCCTTTATTAATTGGGATAATAGTAATATGATGATTTACTGATTTAAACAAAAATTCGCCAATAAAAATAAATATAACTATTACTAAAAAGTTGAGTATAAATGTTCTAATGAAGTTTAATGTAAACCATATATATCTAAATATATTGGCAATTGTGCAAAACATTTCCCTCATAAATATCTCCATGAAAAATAAAACTATAAATCATTTTAATTATTTAATAATTAACGGAAATGATAACTAGTTTTTTGTAAAAACAATCATTTATCTAAAATTTATTTACAATATTTATAAAACAAATAATTTTGTGTGAAATATTTTTATCTAATATTTCAAATAAGTTAACTTTTAATAATTATTAAATAATATATAATAACTGCTATTTATTAAAAAATTGAAATTTTGACCAAATAGGTGCATGATCCGAAGGTTTATTCATATTTCTTATATTATAATCAATTCCTGTTTCTACACAGTAAGATGCTAATTCTTTAGTTGCTAGTAATAAATCAATACGTAATCCACGATTTTCACTAAAACCTTTTGAACGGTAATCAAACCAAGAAAAGCAATTATTTACTTTTGGATTTTGTTGTCGCCAAAGATCTATTAAACCTAAATTAAACAAATTATTAATCCATTCACGTTCTTCTGGGAGAAATGCACATTTACCAATTTGTAACCATCTTTTTTTGTTTTTTTCACCTATCCCAATATCAAGATCAGTGCTTGTAATATTAATATCACCCATAATCAAAATAAATTTGCTAATTGTTAATTGTTTCATCAAATATTTTTTAATATCAGAGAAAAATTTTTTCTTAGCTGGAAATTTTGTAGGATGATTACGATTTTCACCTTGTGGGAAATATCCATTTACTATAGTGATAATACCAATAGGAGTAGGAATTTCTATTGTTATTAATCTGCGTTCATCATTTAAATTATCAGTAGGCAATCCTCTACGAACTGCAATTGGATTTATTTTTGTTAATATTGCAACTCCATAATATCTTTTTTGACCGTAAAAAAATATCTTATATCCTAAAATAGTCAAATCTTTAATTGGAAACATATTATCATCTACTTTTGTTTCTTGTAAACCTATTACATCAGGTTGATGAGATTTTATTATTTCTTTAATCTGATGTATCCTAGATCTTAATCCATTAACATTAAATGATATAAATTTCATAATATTCTTTAAGTTAGTAATTTAAATTAATATATTTAGTTTAGAGAAAACTCTTTTAAGAACGATACTACTGATATAATCAAATTTCAATATATTAGTATACTTCTCTTATATTTAATGTAAATTTATTCAATTAAAAGTTGACAGTAAATATTTTTGTCATCATTATATGAATGATAATTTATTATTTAATATATTATTAAAAATATTATGATTTTTTTGAAATTTAATATTTAATAAGTAAGAATTATATTAATCTGTGTTTTACTAAATATTACTATTGACATATTCACTATAATAAATTAATTGCAGTTAAAATAAAGTTATTAATAAGTAAAATTAAGAAGGAAAAATTTATAAAACACATATAAAAATTAAATTATATCTTAAATAAGTAACATGAATGTAATATTATTATTTA
Source organism: Candidatus Pantoea edessiphila (assembly GCF_002933315.1). Lineage (GTDB taxonomy): Bacteria > Pseudomonadota > Gammaproteobacteria > Enterobacterales > Enterobacteriaceae > Pantoea_C. The sequence goes on along the minus strand of NZ_PDKT01000001.1, from coordinate 194,835 downwards.
ATTAATAATTAGGTAAGTCTTTCTTTTATAATAAAGGACTAAATAAATAAAATATCATTTCTAGAAATTTTTTCCAAAACGCACGTTTTGACCAAGTTTTTTTATCGACTAAACTTGAACTAGCGATATAACTTTGTTGAATATCAGCTAAATTATTACCAAAATTAAGATCATCTATAATTAAAGTTATTTCAAAATTGAGCCATATACTCCGCATATCTAAATTAAAAGTACCTAATAAAGTTAGTTGTCCATCTACTAATATACTTTTAGTGTGTAATAAACCCCCTTCAAATTGATAAATATTTACACCTGCTTCTAGTAATTCACTAAAAAATGCACGACTTGCCCAACTAACTAATGTAGAATCATTGTTTAGTGGAATAACAATATCAACATTTACACCTCTTAATGCTGCAGTACATAATGCATGCAGTAAATCCTCACTAGGAACAAAATAAGGTGTAGTCATAATTAAATTTTCGTGTGCCGAATATATAGCTGTTAAAAGTGATTGGTGCATAATATCTTTAGGAACACTAGGACCAGATGCAACTATTTGAGCAACACAGGAGTTTTTTTCATGTATATTATTTATATGTTTATTTTCATAAATAGGTAAAATACGATTTCCTGTTTCTATTTCCCAATCACAATTGAAAATAATGCTGATAAATATAGAAATAGGTCCTTCTATACGTACCATTAAATCTATCCATTGGCCAATACCAATATTTTGTTTAAAAAAACAAGGATCTACTAAATTCATACTGCCAGTATAAGCAGTATAGTTATCTATTAATACTAATTTACGATGTTGACGTAAATCAATTCGACGTAAAAAAAATTGTAATACACTTATCTTTAGTGCTTCTATTACTTCAATACCAGCATTACGCATTTTTTTTACCCAGTTACTACGAAAGAATGATATACTTCCAGCAGAATCTAATAATAATCGACACTTTACTCCACGATAAGCTGCTTTTATTAAAGATTCAGCAACTTCATCAGCTAATCCACCTGGATGCCATATATAAAATATCATTTCTATATTATGACGCGCAATTTTGATATCATTAATTAAAGATTTTATGATATCATTTGGATCAGATATTAATTTTAATTTATTACCTTTAATTCCAGGAACGCCTTGTCTATTATTGCAAAGTTGAAATAATGAATGTGCAACAGTACTATGCTCTGTTGTAAAAATTTCTTGTCTTTTTTTAAGTTGTTTAAGAAAGTTATTAGTATGTATCCATGTAGAACGCATTCTTTTAATTCTATTTTTTTCAAGATATAATTCACCAAAGGATAGATAGGTAACTATACCTACTATAGGGATACCATATATAACCAATAACCAAACTATTGATGAATTAACAGCTCGACGTTTCATCAGTATTCTTAAAGTAACATTAGCTATTAATAACCAATAAATGAAAAGAAAAAAAAATCTATAAGCTTATAAAAGCTAATCATTAATTTAATATCCTATTTAGTGCTTTAATGTATAATTATTAATTAAAAAATATTTATCACAATATTATTAAATTAAGAAATTAATTATTGGATAATTGCTTTAAAAAGAAGTAAAAGTATATTATTTAAAATAAAAAATAGATTAATCATCCTTTGTTTATAAAACTTAGCATTTGTTCTTTTTGATAAAATAAGCATTTGATAAATATAGCAATAGGTTATTACTTTTTTAAGTAAATAAGTCAACAATTATTTTGTTGAAAAAAATTATATTAATTAAGTATTATATATTATCATTTTAAGTAAAATAATCTTATTTTAAAAAGATTACTACAAAATATTACTAATGTTAAGTATTTTATTTTAAATATAATAATAAATTATCCAAAATATCACACTTCATTCACAAATAAAAATATTAAAATTATTATTTTTTTGATGAATTTACTGAAAATATAATAGATATTTGCTCAATCTAAAAATTACTTAATTTAATAATATTAAAATTGTTTATTTAATAATATATAGAACCTATATAAATAAACTATCATAAAAGTGATAATTAAATTTTTTACAACAATAAATAAAAATAACATTAAATTTTCTGAAAACATTGACATAAAAGAAAAAAATATTATACAAATTATTTTGCTTAATAAGCATAAAGTAATTACAGGAGCGATTATATTTATATTTTTTAATACTATATTAATACTATTGTTTATTGATTCAAAAATTCCTATTTTATCGTTTACCAATATTATTGGAGACATTGATAATAAAGCAGTTAACAAAATTCCTGGGAAAATTAACATCATAAACCCAATTTGTGTTATTATATTTATTAGCAAAATTAAAACTATAAGGTTAGGCAGAAATGAAATGAGTTCATTCATGGCACCTGATAGGCTCACTTGTTTTTTCTTAGAAACAGCAGGAATTAAATAAAGAACACCTCCTAATAAGAAGGTATTACCAACTAATTCACAAAAATTAACTAGTATAAAATTACGCAGTAATTTATATTTTTGTTCTGATGATATATTGTTGATCATTTTAAATGAAGAATAATCTTGAATATTGTTTCGTTCGGATATTATTAACTGTTCAGTGTTATTGTTTATTAGACAGTGTATCAAAATACTATCAGCAGCAGCAGCTAATAAAGCAATTAATATCAACGTTATCAATTGATGTTGAAAAAAATTCCTACTGTCACGGTATAAAGAATTTGCCGTGATTTGCATATTAACTCCTTATAATATTCAAAAAATTAATCATTAAACATATAAATTTTATTTATTTTAAGTGATATTAAGGCTAGCAGATTTAAAATTATTAGACATAATTTTCAATTTATTAAGCATTAAATCAGTTTGTCTAAAATAATTTTCGATAATTTTTACAATGGCGGAACCAATAATTATACCATCAACTCCACTTGAAATAATTTTACTAACTTGATTAACATTAGAAATACCAAAACCTTGCATTAATGGAGGTGAATTATATAAACGGAACTTATTTATTAAAAGTCGAGATGTCAAATTTGCAGGTTTTTCAATACCAGTTACACCTGTACGAGATAATAGATAAACATATCCATAACTATTAGATGATATATCACGTAATAACTTATCTCCAGGATTTGGAGGACAAATAAATATTGGATTTATGTTATATTTTAATGCTATTTGACTAAATGGCTTGGATTCTTCTATTGGTACATCAGCAATTAAAACTGAATCGATATCTAATTTAGAGCAATGAATATAAAAATTTTCAATTCCATTGGAAAAAATAAGGTTAGCATAAATTAATAATCCAATAGGTAATTCATGATATTTATGACGTATATTAGAAATTATTTCAAAACATTTTGAAACATTAATTCCTGAATTAAATGCACGTAAATTAGCATTTTGAATAATTGGACCATCCGCTATTGGGTCAGAAAAAGGAATACCTAATTCTAGGCCATCTGCTCCGCCTTCAACTAAAGCATCTATAATTTTCAATGATAATGTTGGCGATGGATCTCCCAAAACAATAAAAGGAAAAAATGCACCTTCTTTTTTGTTTTTTAACTTACTAAAAAGCTTTTTATAACGTTTCATCATATCTCCTTATGAAATTTGAGAAAATCGTTAACAATAGAAAGATCTTTATCACCTCGACCAGAGATATTTACCACTACAAGCTGTTTCTTTTGTGGATTTAAATTTATAATTTTTAAAGCATAAGCTAAAGCATGTGAAGATTCCAATGCCGGAATAATTCCTTCTAAAATACACAATTTTTTAAATGCTATTATGGCTTCCTTATCTGTAATTGACACGTAATTAGCGCGTCCTATACTATTTAAATGTGCATGTTGAGGACCAACTGAAGGGAAATCTAAACCAGCAGAAATGGAATAAGATTGTTTGATTTGACCATCATCTGTTTGTAACATAGGTGATTTCATTCCGAAATATATGCCTGTACTACCATGTTGAATTGGAGCACCATGTTGACCTGATTCAATACCATATCCTGCAGGTTCAACACCAATTAATTCTACTTTTTGATCTTGAATAAAATCAGCAAACATACCTATTGCATTAGATCCACCACCCACACAAGCAATAACTATATCTGGTAAACGACCTTCTTGTTTCAATATTTGTTCTTTAGTTTCTTTACCTATCATTCGTTGAAATTCACGTACTATAGTTGGAAAAGGATGAGGTCCCGCAGCTGTACCAAGTATATAATGTGTATTTTGATATGTATCAGACCATTCGCGTAATGCTTCATTACAAGCATCTTTCAAAGTTCCAGCTCCAATATTAACTGGAATTACTTTAGCACCCATAAGACGCATACGTAATACATTAGTTGATTGTCGATCTATATCTTTAGCTCCCATGTAAATATTACATTTCATATTTAATAACGCACATGTAATCGCTACAGCTACGCCGTGTTGACCAGCACCAGTTTCAGCAATGATTTTATTTTTCCCCATTTTTTTAGCTAATAAACCTTGCCCTAAAACTTGGTTTGTCTTATGAGCACCACCATGTAATAAATCCTCACGTTTCAAATATAAATTAGTTTTTGTACCTTTTGTTAAATTTTTACACAGTGTTAATGGAGTAGGACGACCTGCATAATTCTTTAATAATTCATTAAAAGTAAATTGGAATGTACTATCACTCTGTGTAGCAATAAATGCTTCTTCAAGTTGTAAAAGAGCTGGCATTAATATTTGCGGTACATACATGCCACCAAATTCACCAAAATAAGGATCTAATAAAGTCATGTTTTATTCCCTTTATTAAGGAATGTTATGGTTAACTATTTTTTTAATAATCACGAATTATTTTAAATACAGATTGAATTTTATTTAGATCTTTAATACCAGGAGCACTTTCAATTCCTGAATTAAAGTCAAGTCCAAAACAACCTATTTTAGAAGCTATCATACAATTATTTACATTTAATCCACCAGCTAATATTACATTGTCAAGCACTTGATTGTTAAGCAAATCCCAATTAAAACTTTGTCCTGAACCTCCTTGCTTATTATCGAATATGTAACAATCGATTTTTGATAAATTACGTTCTGGAAGCTTATCGTATACACTTAAAGTTTTCCAAATTTGTACATGAGGAGGTAATTCATTACGTAGTTTATTGATAAAATCTTGATTTTCATTTCCATTTAACTGAATAACTGATAGACCAAGTTTAAATGTACTTGTTACAATTTCACTAATATCAGTATTTCTGTATACACCCACATATTGAAGAGGTGTATTAGCTACTATTCTTTTGGCTTGTATCATATTTATTTTACGCGGAGATCCTTCAACAAAAATTAATCCCCCAAAAATGGCACCTGAATTATATGCTGCATATGCATCTTCAGAACGAGACAGACCACATACCTTATTATTCCCTAGCAGCATGCGACGAATTGCAATTTCAAGGTTATCTTCTTCCATTAATTTAGAACCAATTAAAAATCCATTAACTAAATGGCTTAACTTTCTAATATCAGAATAATTATTAATTCCAGATTCACTAATGACTATTTCACCTTGTGGAATATATGAAATTAACTGATTTGTACGTTCTAAATCAACTGAAAAATCTTGAAAGTTACGATTGTTAATACCTATAACTTTTGCTTTAAGGGAAATTGCACGATCAATTTCTTGTTTATTACTAACTTCCGTTAATACTCCCATATTTAGTTCATTAGCAATTGATACAAATTGACAATATTGTTTATCATCTAAAATAGATAACATTAATAAAATAGCATCAGCATAGTAATTACGTGCTAGATAAATTTGATAAGGATCGATGACAAAATCTTTACAAAGAACTGGTTGTTTAATAGCAGAACTAACTATTGAGAGGAAAGAAAAATCTCCTTGAAAATATTTTTCATCAGTTAAAACAGAAACTACGGATGCATAATGCCTATAAACACTAGCTATTTTTAAAGGATTAAAACCTTTTCTAATCAATCCTTTTGATGGTGATGCTTTTTTACACTCAAGAATAAATTTGGTATTTGGTCCTCTTAGTGCATCATAGAAATTACGATTTGAAGGTTTAATCTTTTTTTGAAAACTAATAAGCGGTTGCTTCTTTTTGCGTTTTTCAATCCAAACTGTTTTATCCTGAATAATTTTATTGAAAATACCTTGCATATTTATCCTCTTGATGACAGATCTAATAAAAGTTTATATACTTTTCCACTCCGAATAATGTTAAGTGCATATTGTGCATTATCATTTAAATTTTCATTACCAAAAATCTTAAGAAGCATAGCTACATTAACAGCAACAGTTTCTTCATGTGATTTTTGACCATTACCTTTAAGTAATTCTATAAAAATATTGCGATTATCTTCTGGAGTGTTTACAGTTAATAATTTTTTTGAATGAAAATCAAATCCGAAATCTTCAGCTTTTAAGCTATATAATGTAATTTTACCATTGTGTAGTTCAGCAATATGATTTACATCATGTAAAACTACTTCATCCATACCACCTCCATGAACTACTATTGCACGCTGATAATCCATTAATTTTAATATATTAGCAATTGGCAATAAAAGTTTTGGACTATATACACCGATAACAGACAAAGGTGGACGTGCTGGATTAACTAATGGTCCTAATATATTAAACATAGTACTAGTTTTTAATTGCTGACGAACCTGTATTGCATGACAAAATCCAGTATGATATTTTGGCGCAAATAGAAAACAAATATTTAAATCATCTAACATCTTACGTGCTTTATTTGATGAAATATTTAAATTTATTCCTAATGATGTTAACATTTCAGACGAACCAAAATTACTAGATGTACCTTTACTACCATGTTTAACTATTTTTAAACCGCAAGATGCTGCTACAATAGCACTAGCTGTAGAAATATTTATACTTCTACTTAAATCTCCACCTGTTCCAACTATATCTGCAAATATATATTCTGGACGAGGAAATGGTTTTATATTATCTAATAAAGCATTTAATGCACCAAAAATTTCTTCTTGAGTTTCCCCACGTATTTTCATTGCAATTAAAGCACTTGCTAACTGTGATTGATTAAGTTGACCATGAATGATAGCTTCAAATAACTTATAAGTTTCTAGCTCGGTAAGAATCCTTGCATGATAAAGTTTATCTAAAATAGCATTCATATTTATCTCCACTTTTATTTTATCAATGCCCAATTTAATGTTTGTTTAATTAAACGTGCCCCCTGCATAGTTAATATAGATTCAGGATGAAATTGAAATCCACATACTCTATCTGTATTATTTCTTACTGCCATGACCATATTTTTATATTTAGCGTTTATAGTGAGACATGATGGTATATTAATACCTACTAAGGAATGATAACGTGCAACTGACATTGGATTCATGAGATCTTGAAACATATCCTTTCCATCGTGATCTATCAAAGAACTTTTTCCATGTAATATTTCTCCTGATTGACAAACATTACCTCCATAAAATTCTATAATAGCTTGATGACCAAGGCAAATACCTATAATTGGAATATATCCACAAAATTCTTTAATTATTTCTAACATACAACCAGCATATTTAGGTGATCCAGGTCCAGCTGATAAAACAAGAATAGGATGTTTCATGTTATGAATTTGATCTATTAATATATTAACATGGACATTATTTCTATAAATACATACCTTATGGTTAAAAATTCTTAATTGATCAACAAAGTTATACGTAAAAGAATCGATATTATCAATCAGTAAGATATTAGCCATTAAAATATTTCCTCACAGTGATGTGCAGTTGCAATAGCACGTAATACTGCTCTAGCCTTATTAAGGCTTTCATCTGCTTCTTCTTGTGGGTTAGAATCCAAAACTATACCAGCTCCAGCTTGTACTGTAGCGATTCCATTTTCAACATAAGCAGAACGAATAACAATACATGTATCTAAATCACCTTGTGAATTTAAATATCCTACTGAACCACCATAGCTACCACGTCTAGTACCTTCTGCAGCTGCTATTAATTGCATAGCACGTACTTTAGGTGCGCCAGTAAGAGTGCCCATATTCATACAAGCTCGATATGCATGTAATGCATCTAAATCTGATTTCAGTGTTCCTATAATTCGAGAGACTAAATGCATTACATAAGAATAACGATCAACTTTAGTTAAATCAGCTATATAACGAGTGCCTGGTATGCAAACTCGAGCTAAATCACTACGTGCTAAATCAACCAACATTAGATGCTCTGAAAGTTCTTTGTGGTTTGTACGCATTTCAAGTTCAATACGACTATCAAGATCTAAATCTAAAGAATTATCACTATGACGTCCTCTAGGACGTGTTCCTGCTATTGGATATATTTCTATTTGACGTGAATTGGCACTATATTTTAGTGAACTTTCCGGAGATGCACCAAATAATGAAAAATCTCTATCTTGCATGAAAAACATATATGGACTTAAGTTGTCATTTTTTAGTATATTATATGCAGCTAACGGAGAAGGACATGGCAAATAAAAACGACGAGATGGTACTACTTGAAATATTTCCCCTGAACGTATCGATTTTTGCATTTGATTTATTGTATTACAATATTCTTTATCACTTTGATTCATTTTAAGTTGCATATTTTTAATTTTTTTTATGGGTAATTTAGAAAATGTTTGTAACATTTTGCTTTGCAATTTTTTAATCCTAATATGTAATCGTCGTGATTCTTCTACAGATTTACAAAATATACTGCCTTGTAAACAAGAATTTTTTTTTCTATGATCTATTTTTAATAAAATTTCAGATAGATAAAAACAATAATCAGGACAATTTTGTTCATTTTTGATCTTGGGTAAAGTCTCAAAATTTTCAACTAAATCATATGCAAATAAACCACCAAGTAAAAATGCTTCTTTTTTATCTGAAGGTATTTTTATTAATTGTAAAATTAATCTTAGTGGATCAAGTATCGATGGGTTTTTTAAACGATTATCTTCATCTTGTTTAATATTATGAATAACTGGGAATTTTAATTTACGTTTATTTAATGCAACTACCTCATTATGTATATTATTAGGTAACACATTATCTAATAGTGATAACAGTATTTGGCCATTTTTTGATAAAGCATGTATAAAAACATAGCTGCCTAATGCAGTAATACGTAATGCACTATCTATAATTAATAAGCTTTTTAGATTTTGTTTGCTTTTTATATTTGCGGATTCAAGCAACAGAGTTGCTGGTCGTGTGCCACATAATTGATGAAATAGTACTCCAGGATTTTCATGATAAGGTGCATCAACACTAATTAATTTTACTAAAAGTTTGTCATTTGACATAATAATTTTCTCTAAATTACATGATACTTTTATCTAAAAAATATATTTAAAATTAGTGGTTTTAAACAAAAATTATTCATATTCCTTAATAATAAGATACTTAATTATAAATAAAATTAAAAACAATATACTATATTTGGTAGCTATAACTTCAACATGATTTTAATTTAATAAGTTAGTTAAAAAATAATATTTTATTAGGTATTAATTTATTTATTTATATTTATTATATTATTAATATATTTTTATATTATTGATATTAACTTTAATTCAAATAATATATAATAATATCAATTTGATATAGCATTTAAAGTTTTTTTGTGTATTTATTTATTATTTTATATTTAGCATTAAATACAGAACAATTAATATAAAATTATAATCTTATAGTAATTTGATGTATATCATTGCTATAATTGTTAAATATTTTATTCTATATATAAAATAATTTTAAAAATAAATATATTCATCTTAATGATAAATTACAGTTTATTTTTTATAAACATTTACATTGATAATAATGTATTCATAACATATTTTGGTACTAATTGAAAAAAATTGATTAATATATAATACTTGCAAATAACATTCAATTTTAAGCATATTATCTTTAATTTATTATTAAAATATATTGATAATATTTTAATAATAAAAATATTATCAATATATTATATATTTTATTATATAATTGTCATAAAATTTAAGTAATCATTAGTATGACAATTTAATTATACATGTGATATTTATTAAAAAAAAATATAAAAACAAAGGGTAATGGAAAAAAAATAGAAAAACATATGCTACTGTTTTCAGTAGTAAAATAGTTGATTAAAAAAGGAAAATATTTTTCATAAATAATTACATTGTTTACTGTACAAAAAAATAAACTAGATTTTTATACTTAATTTCTCTATTTTATAGGTTATAATAATGAATTTTTTGTTAAATTATGGACTTTTCTTAATAAAATTTACGACAGTAATACTTATCATTTCTATATTTTTGTTGGTTTTCATGAGCGGGTCTTTAAAGAAAAAAAATCAAAATGGACAACTTCATATAACAAATTTAAACGAAGATTATCAGCAGATACAAACAGATTTAAGACTTGCTAAAATTCCACTGCAAGCAAGAAAAAATTGGTTAAAAAATGATAAAAAAGAAAAAAAGAGAAAATTAAAAATTGAAAAAACAGCTATAAAAAACGGTGAACTGAAAACACTTAAACCTACCATGTATGTAATTGATTTTAAAGGCAGTATAGATGCAAAAGAGGTAGAATCTTTAAGAAAAGAAATATCTGCAATATTGTCTGTCAATCAAGATGGTGATGAAATTTTAATTCGTTTAGAGAGTTGTGGTGGAGTAGTTAATGGTTATGGTTTAGCTGCTGCTCAAATACAGCGTATGAGAGATTGTGGATTGCGTATTACTGTAGCTGTAGATAAGGTTGCAGCTAGTGGTGGATATATGATGGCTTGCGTAGCTAATTATATATTAGCAGCACCATTTTCTATTCTTGGTTCTGTAGGTGTAGTAGCACAGATTCCTAATTTCAACCGTTTATTAAAAAATAATAATATTGATATAGAGATGCATACTGCAGGACAGTATAAACGTACTTTAACAATATTAGGAGAAAATACAGAGGACGGTAGAAAAAAATTTAAAGAAGAGCTTAATAAAACACATAAGCTATTTAAAAATTTCGTTCATAAAATGCGTCCTAATGTAAATATTGATAGTATATCAACTGGAGAATATTGGTATGGTAATAATGCATTAGATTTAGGTTTGATTGATGAAATTGGTACCAGCGATGATTTTATAATTAAGAGCATGAATAACTTTAATGTAATAAGAATAAATTACATAAAAAAACGTAATAAAATATTTGATTGTTTAGTAGATGGTATAAATAAATTAGTAAATTCTTTTTTAATAGGACTATTAACGAATATTAAAAAATAAATCTACAAAATCAGTATTGATAATAGCTATTTTGTTATTAAAGTTATTAATCAACGGTTAATTTAATAAATATATTATTTTTTTAGTAATAAAATATAGATTAATTTATCTAATTAAATTAACATAAAAATATGTTTGCATTATTTTTAAAAAGATAAATATGCATTTTTATTATATATTAATGATAAATGTAATTAAATTTTTGTCAAAATAAATTAAATAATAATAGTAGAAATTTTAATTGTAAATTAAAATACATCATGTAAAATAAAAAATTTTTTCCAATGTTTTATATTAAAGATATTTTATAAATGAATATTAACAATAATAATTTTATATTTTTTTGATTTTTATGCATAGACGTAATCTTAAAAAAATACTTTTTTAAAGAATCACGTTTTCAAATAATAAGAATTTTTTTTAGGTATTTAAGTAAATATGGGTAAAACACTTGTCATTGTTGAGTCACCATCAAAAGCTAAAACAATTAACAAATATCTTAGTAATGACTATATAGTAAAATCTAGTATTGGCCATATTAGAGATTTACCAAAAAGTAATCATACTAGTTTCAAAAATAACAAGGTTCTTTTAAGTGGAAAAAAATATAAAAAAAATAAATTAGATAAACAAGCATCTATTATAAATAGTATGGGTATTAATCCTTACAGTGGTTGGCAAGCTAATTATCAGATTATTCCTGGCAAAGAAAAAATTGTTGCAGAATTAAAAAAATTAGCTGCAAAAGTTGACCGTATTTATCTTGCTACTGATCTTGATCGCGAAGGTGAAGCTATTGCATGGCATTTACGAGAAGTTATTGGTGGAAGCGATAATCGATTCAGTCGTATAATATTTAATGAAATTACACAAAATAAAATTTTAGAGGCTTTTCAAAATCCCATTAAATTAAATATTAATAAAGTCAACGCTCAGCAAGCACGCCGTTTTATGGACCGTATTGTAGGTTATATGCTTTCTCCATTGTTATGGAAAAAAATTGCTCGTGGTTTATCTGCTGGAAGAGTTCAATCTGTAACTGTACAACTATTAGTAGAACGAGAACGTAAAATTAAGAAATTTATTCCTAAGGAATATTGGAAACTAAAAGCTGATTTTAAAACTTTAAATCACGAAAAAATTCAGATGAATATTACTCATTTTGATGAAGATATTTTTTATCTTGCTAATAAAGGGGATATCTCCCATAATATTGAGATATTGGAAAAGCTTATTTATAAAATTACTAATTATGAGAAAAAAGTAATAAATTTTACTCCTCCTGCTCCTTATATTACTTCAACATTACAGCAAGCAGCCAATGTACATTTAGGTTATAGTGTAAAGAAAACTATGTTGGTTGCACAACGTTTATATGAAGCTGGTTATATTACTTATATGCGTACCGATTCTACTAATATAAATCAGAAAGCTTTAGAAGATGTTAGAAATTATATAAAAAAAGAATTTGGTGAAAAATACATTCCAAAATGTGCCATTATATATAATAATAAAAAGAACTCTCAAGAAGCTCATGAAGCAATTAGACCATCAAATATTGAATTACTTTCAGAAAGTTTAGAAAAAATGGAATCAGATGCAATAAAGTTGTATCAATTAATATGGAATCAATTTATTGCTTGTCAAATGGTATCGGCGCAATATGAATCAATAACTTTAATAGCGAAAGCAGGTAAATATACATTAAAATCTAAAGGTAGAGTATTAAATTTTGATGGTTGGACAAAATTAATACCTAATAAAATATATGAATATATGCTACCTGATTGCAAGGTAAATGATACTATATATCTTGAGAAGCTAATTCCAAGCCAGCATTTTACTAAACCTTTATCACGTTTCAATGAAGCATCTTTGGTAAAAGAGTTAGAAAAACTTGGTATAGGTCGTCCATCAACTTATGCTACAATAATATCTACTATTCAAGAACGTGGTTATGTACGTATTGATAATCATCGTTTTTATGTTGAAAAGATAGGAGAGATTGTTTCTGATTCTTTACAAAAAAATTTTGATGAATTGATGAGTTATAATTTTACTGCTCATATGGAAAATATTCTTGATCAAATTGCTAACAACCAAGCAGAATGGAAAAAAGTGCTAGATATATTTTTCAATAATTTTATTAATCGTCTTAGTATAGCTGAAAAATCGCCAGAAGAAGGAGGTATGCAATTAAATAATATGTTATTAATTTCAATTCATTGTTCAGTATGTGGTCGTAAAATGGGTATTCGTACGGGCAGTACTGGAGTATTTTTAGGATGTTCTGGATATTCTTTATCATTAAAAGATCGTTGCAAACAAACTATTAATTTAATATTAGAAAATGAAATAATTAATATATTAAAAGAAGAGTATAATGAAACTAATGTTCTTATTGCATGTAAGCGATGTGATAAATGTAATACAGCTATGGATAGTTATATTACTATTGATAGTAAATATAAAATATGCATATGTGGTAACAATCCAAAATGTGATGTATATTCAATAGAAGAGGGTCAATTTTATAATCAAGAAAACAATAAATTAATTATAGATTGTGATAAATGTAGTTCAAGGATGAATTTTAAAATAGGACGTTTTGGTAAATATATGAGTTGTAGTAATTGTAAAAATATTAGAAAAATCTTAAAAAATGGAAACATAGCTCCACCAAACGAAGATCCAATTCCATTCCCGGAATTACTTTGTGAGAAATCAAATGATTATTTTGTATTACGTAATAGTGTCACTGGAGTATTTTTTTCAGCAAGTACTTTTCCTAAATCTCGTGAGACTAGAGCACCTTTAGTAGAAGAATTAAAACGTTTTAGCGAACGGTTGCCTAAAAATTTAAAATATCTTGCTGAAGGACCATCTACTGATGCAGAAGGCAACAAAACCATGATACGATATAATCATAATACAAAAAAACAATATATAGTTTCTAAGAAAAAAGGTAAAGTAACTAATTGGATTGCTTTCTATACTAATGGAAAATGGCAAAAAACTAAAAATTAATTGCTTCAGTACCAAAAATAATTATTAACTCCATTTTATATTAATTAATGTAAAGGTATGTTGTGTGTTTACACCATACATAATACATTAATATTAATATTATTTCTAATAAATTGATTGTAGCATTATTTCTAATAAATGTTATTTTTTCTAATTTATATCAGGCAATAATATGTCAATCAGGAATGTGGTTCTATATATTACTGGGATAAACTAACTATGAAATTACAGCAGCTCCGCTATATCGTCGAGGTAGTTAATCATAACCTTAATGTTTCTTCGACTGCAGAAGGACTCTATACTTCACAACCTGGTATTAGTAAGCAAGTGCGGATGCTGGAAGATGAATTAGGGGTACAAATTTTTGCACGTAGTGGAAAACATTTAACTAAAGTTACTTTTGCAGGAGAAGAGATTATACGTATTGCTCGTGAAATATTATCTAAAGTTGATGCAATCAAATCAGTTGCTGGAGAATATACGTGGCCAGATAAAGGATCTTTATATATAGCTACTACACATACTCAGGCGCGTTATGCTTTACCTATGGTAATTAAAAGTTTTATTGAACGCTATCCATTTGTATCATTACATATGCACCAAGGTTCACCAACACAGATTGTAGAAGCGGTATCTAAAGGAACAGCTGATTTTGCTATTGCTACTGAAGCATTACATTTATATGAAGATTTGGTGATGCTGCCTTGTTATCATTGGAATAGAGCTATCATTGTAACTGCAAATCATCCTTTAGCAGAAAAAAAAGAAATCACTGTTAATGAATTAGCTGAATTTCCGCTAGTAACTTACACGTTTGGTTTTACTGGACGTTCAGAATTAGATATTGCATTTAAACGTATAGGATTAGTACCGCGTATTATTTTTACCGCTACTGATGCTGATGTTATTAAAACATATGTTAGATTAGGTTTAGGAGTAGGTGTTATTGCAAGTATGGCTATTGATCCAATATCCGATTCAGATTTAATAAGAATAGAAGCTTCTAAGATTTTTACAAATAGTACTACAAAAATAGGTTTTCGTCGTAGTACTTTTTTAAGAAGTTACATGTACGATTTTATACAACGTTTTGCTCCTCATTTAACTAGGGATGTAGTTGATAACGCGGTATCCTTACGTTCTAATGATGATATAGAAATGATGTTAAAAGAAAAAATTTTACCATTTAAATAGTATAAATTTCGTTTAACTATTTTTAATAAATTATTTTTTACTATAAAATAATAAATTAGTTTACAGCAATTATTTCTAATAACCATTATTTACAACTAGCTTTTTGTATAAAAAGCTAGTTGTATGTCTTATTATTAATGATATTGTATAATGTTATATTAAAATAGTATTAATTAATTTTTATTATTTTTTATAATATAAATAATTGTTTTTTATAAAATTTAAATTTATCATGAATAATAATAGTACATAATTTTTCTTGGTTCTTAATTAGCCTGATTTTAGGTTAGCTTAATATAAATCTTATAATATTAATATTATAAAAAATTATAAGCCTCAAGGAGTACTTCATGTCATTAACTTTAAGAGAAAATAGTCAAGAAATAATATCTATAAGGGGGAAAAAATATAATATTTTTAGTCTATCTTTTATTTCAGAAAATTTTGGTAATATTGATAAACTTCCTAAATCTTTAAAAATAATTTTAGAGAATGTATTGCGAGGACAAGATAACAAGTACAATACAGTAAAAGACATTCAAGCATTGATCGATTGGCAAAAACATGCGCATATTGAACATGAAATTTATTATCGTCCAGTTAGAATACTTATGCAAGATTTTACTGGAGTACCAGCTATTGTTGATTTAGCAACAATGCGCGAAGCCGTTAAAAAATTAGGAGGCAATGTAAAAAAAATCAATCCATCTATTCCCGTCGATTTAGTAATAGATCATTCAATTACAGTAGATTATTTTGGTACTAAAAATGCTTTAAGAAAAAATACTCAATTAGAAATAGATCGCAATTATGAACGTTATAAATTCTTACGTTGGGGTCAAAAAACTTTTAATAATTTTCGTGTGGTACCTCCAGGTACTGGTATTTGTCATCAAGTTAACCTTGAATATTTAGGTAAAACTATTTGGTATGAAACAATAAATCATAAAAATTTTGCATGGCCAGATACAGTAATAGGAACTGACTCCCATACTACTATGATTAATGCTCTTGGAATATTAGGATGGGGCATGGGCGGAATTGAAGCTGAAGCAGCAATGTTAGGTCAACCGATATCAATGCTCATTCCAGATGTAATTGGATTTAAACTTATTGGAAAACTTAAATCTGGAATTAATGCAACTGATTTAGTACTAACTATAACACAAATGCTTAGACATTATGGAGTAGTAAATAAGTTTGTTGAATTTTATGGAGATGGTTTATCAAACTTATCTTTAGCAGATCGTAGTACAATATCAAATATGGCACCTGAATATGGAGCTACATGTGGTTTCTTTCCAATTGATAAAGTTACTCTTGATTATTTAAAATTAACTGGGCGTGATAAAGAACATATCTCATTAATAGAAACATATACAAAAAAACAAGGAATGTGGCGAAAAGATGGAGATGAACCTATTTTTAGCAGTACATTAAGTCTTGATATGAATGGAGTTAAATCAAGTATAGCTGGTCCAAAACGACCACAAGACCGCATTTTAATAAATGATATTCCTTCGATATTTTATGAAAATCGAAATACCAATAATTTATCTAATAAATATTGCAAAAATATAGAATATAAAGATAGTGTAACTGGATTAAAACATTTTTTATCAAATGGTTCAGTAGTTATCAGTTCTATTACTTCTTGCACTAATACTTCTAATCCTAATGTATTAATAGCAGCTGGCTTATTAGCAAAAAAAGCAGTTAAATTTGGATTAAAACAAAAACCTTGGGTGAAAACTTCTTTATCACCAGGATCAAAAGTTGTATCAAATTATTTAGATAAATTAAATCTTTTATATTATCTTGAACAATTGGGTTTTAATATAGTAGGTTATGGATGTATGACATGTATAGGCAATTCAGGACCATTAAATAAAGAAATTGAGTTGGCTATATTAAAAAATAATTTAAATGTTAGTGCAGTGTTATCTGGCAATAGAAATTTTGAAGGAAGAATTCATCCATTGGTTAAAGCTAATTGGCTAGCATCACCTCCTTTAGTAGTAGCTTACTCAATAGCTGGAAATATAAAAATAAATTTATATAATGATCCTATCGGCAATGATAATTATGGTAATAATATTTTCTTAAAAGATATTTGGCCATCTATGGAAGAAATTACTAATGCAACACACAAGATAAAAAGTGAAATGTTTTGCAAGGAATATAAAAAAGTATTTATTGGTAACAAAGAATGGAAAAATATCAAAGTAAATGAAAATGTTACTTATGAATGGAATGCAAATTCCACATATATACGTCCATCTCCATTTTTTGAAAAAATGAAAATACTACCGGAACAAATAAATAATATCAGAAATGCAAGAATATTAGCAATGTTTGGTGATTCTATTACTACTGATCATATATCTCCAGCTGGTAATATTAATAAAAATAGTCCTGCAGGCTGTTATCTTATTGATAATGGAGTTGAAGTACAAAATTTCAATTCTTATGGTTCACGTCGAGGTAATTATGAGGTAATGGTAAGAGGAACTTTTTCTAATATTAGAATTAAAAATGAAATTTTACCAAATATAGAAGGTGGATATACTAAATATTTTCCTAGTGGTGAGCAATTAACAATTTATGATGCAGCAATGAAGTATAAAAAAGAGAATATTCCTTTAATATTAATTGCAGGTAAAGAATATGGATCAGGATCAAGTCGTGATTGGGCAGCAAAAGGACCTTACTTACAAGGTATAAGAGTAGTAATTTCTGAATCTTTTGAAAGAATTCATCGCTCTAATTTAATTGGAATGGGTATTCTACCTTTAGTATTTACCGAAGGTTGTAATAGAAATACTTTAAAAATAAATGGATCAGAATTAATTGATATTATAAATTTATCTAAATTAAAACCTAAATGTATAGTAAAAGTAATAATAAATAGACAAAATCAAGAAAAAGAAGTATTTAATACATACTGCTGCATAGATACTAATAAAGAACTAAAATATTATTATCACGGAGGAATTTTAAATTATACTATACGTAAAATGATGGATTAATGTATGTTAAGATTTTGGTAGTAAATGTCCCATTTTTTCTGCTTTTGTATTAAGATAACATGCATTTTTAGGATTTCTACCAACAACCAACGGTACTCGTTCAATAATATTAATTCCAGATTTTTTCAATATTTCTACTTTTCTAGGGTTGTTGGTTAGCAATCTTACTTTATTAATATCTAGTAGTTTAAACATATCTGCACAAAGTGTAAAATCTCTTTCGTCTGCATTAAAACCTAAATTATAATTAGCTTCTACAGTATCACAACCTTTATCCTGTAATTCATAGGCAAGAATTTTATTTAGTAAACCAATATTTCTACCTTCTTGACGATGATATAACAAAACACCCATGTTTTCTTCAACGATTGCCTTTAATGCTGCTGTTAATTGAAAACCACAATCACAACGAACACTAAAAAATGCATCTCCGGTTAAACATTCTGAATGTATCCTAGCCAATATTGGATTTTTATTGTTAATATTACCAAATACTAATGCAATATGATTATTACCTGTTCTTAACTCTTCGAAACCCACTATAATAAAATCTCCCCATATTGTTGGTAATTTAGCTTGTGCTGTTCGTTTAAGTTGCATTTTATTCTCCAAAATATTTAGAAATATAATATTGGTATAATAATTTACCTATTATTTTAATTAATGACAATTTCCTAATTTCGATAGGATACATTAGTTTAGTATTAATTTCATTTTATTAATTGATTTATTATTAATATAATCTTTATTAAATTAAAATTTTTAATTATTCAAAAACTTATTTTATTATTCCAATTAAAAGGAAAAAAGGTGTTTAAAATTTTACGCCATACTACTCTAGGAATGTTATTATTATCAATAATGCCATTAACATTTTGGTTATCAGAATGGCATTGGAATCCTTGTAAAAATGATATAAATTTACTGTGGTTATTTATAATCATGCAAACTGTAAATAGTCCATGGGTCATTTTAACTAATGTATTACTAAGTATTTTGATGTTTAAGTGCTTACCGTCTAAAGCAAATGTTTTATTAATATTAATTTTCATAATTAATATTACCATTGTTGCTGGTCAACAGATTAAATCTTTTATAAAATATAACACCAAAGAACCTCGTCCTTATGTAATATGGTTAGAAAGTAATTATGGAATAAATAGTCAAAAATTTTATCAATTAAAGATTGAAGAACGTAGAAAAAAAATAGTGGATTTAAATATTTCTAATAAAACCGTACCTATTTGGCTTAAACAACACTGGATACATGAAACCGATTTCTCTTTTCCATCAGGACATACTATTTTTGTCAGTTCTTGGGCATTACTAGTAATGTATTTTTTATGGCCTTACAGATATTATAAAACAATTTTAATTGTATTGATTTGGGCATATATTATTATGGCAAGTCGACTATTATTCGGTATGCATTGGGTACAAGATCTAGTAGTAGCAAATATATTATCCTGGATTTTAGTTAATTTAATGATTTATTCGATAAATTATTTAATACTGATAAATAGAAAACAATAAATCAATTTAATTGATTATCTTTATTTAAAAAAAAAGATTAAAAACAAGAAAATTTACATTATTTTGATTAATAAAAATAATTTTTAAAAAGAGATAAATACACTTTGTTAATTCTAATTTTATAAGTTTTAATAATTCAAATTAAGTATTCTAAATATATAATTAAGTTAACATAAATAACCTTTTTTAAAGGTTATACAAAGAAATATTTATGCTAAATGTTTACGGTAATTACCAACTAGATTGGTAGATCGAATATAATGATCATTATATTCGATCATTTTAAATGATTGGACGTGCTACTATAACACGTGTATCTAAGCATACTTTATCAATCATTACATTTATAACATCAGTAACACGGTATAAAATTTTACCTTTAACTTTTAAAGTTCCATGTTCTTGATTGCATATGAGTTCATCACGTACCATATGAATAAAAGAGTAAGGAATAAACGCTATAGCTCCATTATCTAAAAGCTTTACTCTCATACCCTTACGTGATAGATAAATAATTTCAGTGATAAATTTATGATTAGTATCAGCAAATTTTGAAAGATAAGAAGCATATAACCAATCCCCAATATCCTTTTCTGCCATACGATTTAATCGTTTACGTTCACTAATTTTTATAATTAATGTACTATCAGGACATGCAACTTTATTTCCAAGAATAATTGCTTTTAATAATCTATGATTTACCATATCACTAAATTTACGCATAGGCGAAGTCCAAGTTGCATAATTTTCAATACCCAAACCAAAATGAGGTCCTGGTTTAGTACTAATTTCAGCAAATGATTGGAAGCGTCTTAATCTATGATTTAGAAATTGTGTAGGCTGATTGTCTAATTGACGACGCAATGATCGAAAACCTTCTAAAGTAGCAATAGTCTTAGCATCAACTACAATTCCATGTGTTGCTAAAACTGCAACAGCTTGTTCAATATTAGCCAAATCAAAACCTGAATGTACATTATAAATACCAAAACCTAACTTTTCACATAAAATCTTACCTGCACATATATTAGCAACAATCATAGATTCTTCAACAATATGGTTAGCAATACGACGTTTTTCAGAAATAATTTCTAATATCTCACCTCTATTACCAATTAAAAATTTATAATCTGGACGATCTTGAAATATTAGTGCATAATTTTTTCTCCACTTAATACGTATTAAACATAAACGGTATAATAAACGAATTTGATTAGCAATGTTTATGTTCATTGGCTGCCATGTACCAATATTTTCTAACCAATCAGAAACTTCATTGTAAGCTAATTTAGCTTTAGATTTTATCCATGCAGAAAAGAAATTAATATCTAATAATTTACCTTCATTTGTTATGATAACACTACAAGCAAGTACAGGACGTCTAATATGAGGACGTAAAGAACAGATATCATCAGAAAGTTGACGTGGTAACATAGGTATATTAAATCCTGGTAAGTAATTAGTAAATCCACGTTGAGCAGCAACAATATCTAATTGACTACCTTCAGGAACATAAGAAGTAGGATCAGCAATAGCAACAGTAAGCTTTAAATTACCGTTAGGTAGTTCTTGTACATAAAGTGCATCATCCATATCTTCAGTAGTAATATTATCAATTGTAATAAAATCTAGATCTGCTAAATCCTTACGTTTTAAGTTTTCGTTAATCATTTCACCTAAATCAATATTTGGTGCTTCACGTTCAAGATTATGACGTGATAAAGTAACCCACCATGGAGCATATTGATCGTTAGCTTTGACTATAAAATCAATGATTTCTGCACAAAAATTTCTGTTATCTCTTAATGGATGTGAACACATTTTAGCTACTGCCCAATCACCATCTTGAAAGACATATTTCACATTATTTATGTTATTACAAGGAATTACTTCATTTAAAAAAGGATTGTCTGGAATTATTGAAATAAAATTGTTTTTTTTGTATATACGCCCTACAAATCGATTTAAAAATGGTTCAATTAATTTTTTTGGATTTGCGAATTCCCGCTCTTTATAATTGCATATAGTTGCGATTATTCTATCACCATGCATTACTTTTTTCATTTGAACAGGAGAAATAAAATAGCTTTTTTGCTGATTAATTTCTAAAAAACCAAATCCTCTTTCTTTACGTTTGACAATACCTTCAACAAAATTATTTTGTATTTTTAATTTCTTCTTAAGTTGTATAAGTAATGGATTATTTTGGAACATAGTATTTATTATTATAAATAATAGGTAAATTTAATTAAACATATAAAGATATTTTTTATAAAAATTATTTTATATATACCTTTATATTATAAGACTATTCAGATAATTTCAATCTCACTGGAACTGATTTAGAAGTTGGCGTATAACTATAGTCACCAAAACTATCCATTGGTATCAATACGTTGGTTTCCGGATAATAAGCTGCTAAATTTCCAATAGGAATATTATATGCTACTAATTTAAATTTTTTGATAGAACGTATTATGCCATCATTCCATATCGTTTCTATATCTACATATTGTCCTTCTTTAAATCCTAATGTATTTATATCATTGATATTAATAAATAATATATTTCTTTGTCCATATATACCACGGTAACGATCATCAAAACCATAAATAGTAGTATTATATTGATCATGTGCACGTAATGTTTGTAAAGTAAATTGAACCTCTAAATCTAGATTTGCAAATAATGTTTTAGGCAAAACAGCACTACTAAACTGTGCTTTTTTTGATAAGGTATTAAAAATATGTTTTGATGCTTTATTTTTTAAATAAAAACCTTTAAAAACACTAGATTTATTAGTTAATTCAGTAAAACCTGGAATCACTTCAGAAATTTGTTTGCGAATTAAATTATAATCATTTGCTAAATCATTCCATTTTATTTTATCATCACCTAATACTTGATAAGCAAGTTCAGATATGATAGCAATTTCTGAACGTTGTTTTTTGGATAAAGGTTTACATTTACCTTGTGAACTATGCACCATACTAAATGTATCCTCTACTGTAATAAATTGATTTCCATTAATGGTTTTATCTATTTCGGTACGACCAATTGTTGGTAATATTAAGGATTCTTTTCCAGGTACTAGATGACTACGATTTAATTTAGTACTAATATGTACTGTCAATCCACAACGTGAGAAAGCTTGTTTGGCATATATAGAATCAGGTGCAGCTGCAACTAGATTACCGCCTAATGAAATAAACACTCTAATTTTACCTTTTATCATTGCATTTAAAGCTTCAATAGTATTATGACCCTTTGATTGTGGAGGTTTAAATTTAAAATATTTTTCTAATGCATTAAGAAAAATAATATCTGGTTTTTCATTAATACCCATAGTACGATTACCTTGGACATTACTGTGACCTCGTACTGGACATAACCCTGCTCCCTTTCTTCCTATTTGGCCAAATAATAATTGTAAATTAATAATTTCTCTAACTGTATTAACAGAATGTTTATGCTGAGTTATTCCCATGCCCCAAGTACAAATGATTTTTTTTGCATTATAATAGATAGATGCAGCTTCACAAATTTGCTCTTTTGTTAAACCAGACTGTAATAATATTTGATCCCAATTAGTATTATCTATTACTTTGAAATAATCATTAACACCATAAGTTTTATTTTTAATAAAATCAATATCAAAAATACCTCCTTTTTTAAAAATCTTTGTTGACCGATGTTGTTCTAATAAACATTTGACGATACCACGTACTACAGCCATATCACCACCTAGATTTGGTTGATAATATGCAGAATTTATAATTCTATGTAGAGGAGTAATAACTTCAATAGGTTTTCTTGGATCAGAAAAACGTTCTAAGCCACGTTCCCTTAACGTATTAAAAACAACTATCTTTGCACCTTTATCAAATGCACGACGTAAACTATGTAACATTCTTGGATGATTGCTGCCTGGATTCTGTCCAAAAACAAAAATAGCTTCTGAATTATCGAAATCATTTAAATTAACTGTACCTTTAACTACTCCAATACTCAAATTTAGTCCTATACCACTAGCTTCATGACACATATTTGAACAATCAGGAAAATTATTTGTGCCTAGCATACGGCCAAATAATTGATAAATCCAAGCTGCTTCATTGCTAGTCCGTCCTGAAGTATACAGTTCTATTTGATCTGGATGATCCATTGCATTAATGTGTTTTGAAATTAATTGAAAAGCATTTTTCCAACTAATATACTCATAATGATCATTTTGAGAATTGTAGTAAAGCGGCTCAATTAAACGACCTTGATATTCTAAGAAATGATCACTTTGATTACATAAAAATTTTACACTATTTTTAGAAAAAAATGTTCTATCAATAGCTTTATTTGTAATTTCCCAGGCAACTGCTTTTGCACCATTTTCACAAAAATCAAAAGTGCTTTTATTATCTTTTCCCCAAGCACACCCTGGACAATCAAATCCATTATTTTTGTTGATGTTTAGTAAACTACGTATACTTTTAAATCCAGCATGACTGTCAAAAACAAAACGAGCAGTAGATTTTATTGAATCCCATCCACCTGCAGCTGAACTATAAGGTTTAATTTTTTTTTTAAATTTCATAGTTATAATATTGAATCAATTATATGTAATTATTAAAGATTATAGATTGAATCTAAAAAAATTAAATAAAAAATAATAATCACATTTAATTCAAATTTGCATAAAAATGCAAGATAGAATTAATATTTTTATATTATTAAAATATCATAATAGTTCATTTATAGTTGCAATATTAAAACCACCATCAACATATATAGTTTGTCCTGTAATACCACTTGCTAAATCTGAACATAAAAAAGCAGCTGAATTACCTATTTCTTCAATCGTTACTGTACGACGAAGAGGAGTAATTCTTTTATAACATTCTAACATTTTACGAAAGTTTTTTATGCCAGATGCAGCTAAAGTACGAACAGGACCAGCAGAAATAGCATTAACCCTTATTCCTTTATGACCAATTGAATTTGCGATATAACGAACATTTGCCTCTAACGAAGCTTTTGCTAATCCCATTACGTTGTAATTAGGTATTGCTCTTTCAGATCCTAAATAAGATAAAGTTAATAATGCTGAATTTGGATTTAACATTGTTTTGCATTCTTTTACCATAGAAACAAAACTATAACTACTAATTTTATGTGTAATCTTAAATCCTTTATATGTAACAGTATCTACATAATCTCCATTTAATTCATTTTTTGGAGCAAATCCAATAGAATGAACTAAACCATCAAATTTATTCCATATTTTAGACAATGTAACAAATAATAATTGAATATTATTATTGTGAGATACATCACATGGCAAAACAATATCCGAGTTAAAATGTTTAGCTAGGTTTTCAACACGATTTTTTAATTTATTATTTTGATAAGTAAAAGCTAATTCTGCTTTTTGTTTATGCATAGCTTGCGCAATACCGTAGGCAATAGATAATTTATTAGCAATACCAGTAATCAAAATACGTTTGCCACTAAGAAAACTCATAAATTAATCCTTGATTAATTAAATTAATATTTAATGTTCTTATGATATTTATTTGCTTAAATTTTTATATCTTTAAAAATTTAAATGATATGAAAACTTAATCATATAATTTTAGCTATCTTTTATATTAGATATAGTTTTACCTAAATAGTAAAATTAAAAAAATTTAATAGAAAAATAATTAATAAATTAATTAATACTGATAAATTCACTTGTTTTATTAAAAAATATATTTATCCGTTCAACAAAATAAATATTTAAGTAAACATACAAAATGAAATTTTATGTATAATATAAATTATTTAGAAATATAAATTTCAATTAAAGTAATATGATAATTATAATAAATTATAAATATTTAAGTTTAGTAAAAATTTAATTATTACTATAATGCTAGTCTCAATGTTTCTGATTATTCAATTAAAAAAATACATTTAATTATTATTATATTTTAGTGTACTTAATAGTATCAAAAGTATTGAAATATTATATTAATTTACATTCACATAATTCATAGTCACATATTATTATCATTCTATCTTATACTATTCATTAGTAAATATATGCTATATTCATTAATAAAATTATTCAGTACTTAATTGATACATTTTTTGTTTAATTGACAATATTTATCTTATATAAGTTGTTCATCATTACTTTAAAATAGATTTTTTTTAAAAAATTTACTTTTTAAAATTTAAATATATTTCAAAAAGGAATATGTATGTTAATCGGGATACCTAAAGAAAAATTACTAAATGAGTCCCGTGTAGCTGCTACACCAAAGACTGTTAAACAATTAATAAATTTAGGTTTTAGTATCAATATTGAAAATAATGCAGGCAAAAATGCCAATTTTAATAATCAAGAATATATCAATGCAGGAGCTAAAATTACTAACAGTCAAGAAATTTGGACAGTAGATGTTATCTTAAAAATTAATGCACCTGATGATCAAGAAATATCTATGCTAAAAAAAGGAATTATATTAATATGTTTTATTTGGCCTTCTCAAAATAAATCCCTCATTACAAAATTAGCACAAAAAGAAATAACAGTACTTGCTATGGATGCTGTACCTCGTATTTCTCGTGCACAGTCTTTAGATGCACTTAGCTCAATGGCAAATATAGCTGGTTATCGTGCTATAATTGAAGCTGCTTATGAATTTGATAGATTTTTTGGTGGACAAATTACTGCAGCAGGTAAAGTATTACCTGCTAAAGTATTGGTAATTGGTGCAGGTGTAGCTGGCTTAGCGGCTATAAGTGCAGCAAAAAATATGGGTGCTATAGTAAGAGCATTTGATACTCGTCCAGAAGTTAAGGAACAAATACAAAGTTTAGGTGCTGAATTTCTTGAATTAAATTTTGGAGAAAATATCAGTTCTGCTGATGGATATGCTTCAGTAATGTCTAAAGAGTTTATAGAAGCAGAAATGAAATTATTTCATTCTCAAATAAAAGAAGTTGATATCGTAGTAACTACTGCTTTAATTCCAGGTAAAAAAGCACCAAAACTTATTACAAAAGAAATGGTGTTGAATATGAAACAAGGTAGTATAATTGTTGATTTAGCAATACAGTCAGGTGGAAATTGCTCATTAACTATTGCTAATCAAGTGATAAAAACAGATAATGACGTAAAGATTATTGGATATAGTGACCTGACTAGTCGTTTATCAAGTCAATCTTCTCAATTATATGCTACTAATATATTTAATTTAATAAAACTAATATGTAGAGATAAAACAGGTAAAATTGATTTAAACTTTAATGATATAATAGTTCGCAATATTACAATTATTGATAACGGTAAAATAATTTGGCCCGCTCCTCCTATTCAAATTTCTGCTATACCAAAAACAAATGTTGATAACTATCAACAGAAGCAACAAATAAAAACGAGAGATAATCGTTATAAATACGTTTTGACTGTATTATTATCTATGTTATTTATTTATTTAGCTAATAATGCTTCACCGGATCTTTTATCTCATTTTACTATATTTACCCTTTCTTGTATCGTAGGTTATTACATAGTTTGGGATGTTAACCATGCTTTACATACTCCATTAATGTCTGTTACTAATGCTATTTCAGGTATTATTATCATTGGATCAATATTACAAATAGGATGCAATAGCATAATTAATTGTATTTCTTTTTTCGCTATATTAATTTCTAGCGTTAACATATTCGGTGGATTTAATGTGACTCATCGGATGCTAAAAATGTTTCGTAAGGGGTGAATTATGTATAGTGGCTTAGTAACTGCAGCATACATCATTTCTGCAATACTTTTTATTTTTAGTTTAAAGGGTCTTTCAAAACACGAAACTTCCAAACAAGGAAATTTTTTTGGAATTATTGGCATGACTATTGCATTGATTGCAACTGTTTTAATTCAACAAATTATCCATAATACTATCTTAATTTTTATATCTATGGCTATAGGTGGATTAATCGGAATTTTTTTGTCAAAAAAAATTGAAATGACTAAAATGCCAGAATTAATTGCAATTTTGCACAGTTTCGTTGGTTTAGCAGCAGTATTAGTAGGTATCAATAGTTATATGAATTATTCATTTAATTCACTAATTAAAGAAAACAACGTTCATTTAATTGAAATTTTTATTGGTATATTTATTGGTGCTATGACTTTTACCGGTTCCTTAGTAGCATTCGGTAAATTATCTGGAAAAATTCGCTCTCAACCTTTAGTATTACCGCATCATCATAAATTAAATTGTCTGGTATTAGGAATATCTTGTATACTTTTGTTATTATTTATTAACACTAATATTATTAACGTTCAAATTTTCTCATTAATTATAATGACTGCGATAGCATTTTTATTTGGGGGAAACTTAGTATTGTCTATTAGTGGTACTGATATGCCAGTTATAGTTTCTATGTTAAATTCTTATTCTGGCTGGGCTTCAGCTGCTGCAGGATTTATGTTAGGTAATGATCTTTTAATTATTACTGGTTCTTTAGTAGGTTCATCAGGAGCTATTCTTTCTTATATCATGTGTAAAGCAATGAATCGCTCATTGGTGAATGTAATTTCGGGAGGATTACATACTATTAAAACTGATCTTGAAAAAGAAGTTATAAACAGTAAATACCATGAAATTTCAATAGAAGAACTAGTAGATGTTTTAAAAAATTCTACTTCTGTAGTTATCACACCGGGATATGGTATGGCAGTGGCACAAGCTCAACACTCAATAGCAAAAATAACTCAAAAATTACAACAATACGGTATTAAAGTTCTTTTTGGTATTCATCCAGTTGCTGGTCGTTTACCCGGACATATGAATGTTTTGCTTGCAGAAGCACGGGTTCCATATGATATAGTATTGGAAATGGATGAAATTAATGATGATTTTGAAAATACTGATACAGTTTTAGTAATCGGAGCTAATGATACTGTAAATCCATCTGCACAGGATGATCCTAATAGTCCAATTTATGGAATGCCTGTACTAGAAGTATGGAAAGCTCAAAATGTAATAGTTTTCAAAAGATCTATGAATTTAGGTTATGCTGGTATTAATAATCCATTATTTTTTAAAGATAATACATATATGTTATTTGGTGATGCAAAAACCACTACTGAATCCATCTTAAAATTAATATAACTCTAATTTTAAATTTTTAATATGTTATAAAAATTAATTAACTTATGTGCTTATGCTAAAAAAATTTAATAAAATATTATTAGTTTTATATTTAGTATTAATTAAATTTTGCCGATCATTTTATCTGGTTTTACTAAATTATCAAATTCTTCTTCTGTAAGATAACCTAATTCTACTGCGGACATTTTAAGTGTTAAACCTTCTTTATATGCTTTTTTAGCAATTTTTGCTGCTTTATCATATCCAATATGAGTATTAAGTACAGTAACTAGCATTAACGATTCATTTAAAAGTTTGTTAATACGTTCATGCACAGGTTTAATACCTATCGCACAGTAACGATTAAAACTATCAATTCCGTCTGTAATAAGACGAATTGATTGAAGAAAATTATATATTATCATTGGACGAAATACATTCAATTCAAAATTACCCAATGAACCACCTATATTAATAGCAACATCATTACCCATTATTTGACAACAAATCATAGTTATTGCTTCACATTGAGTTGGATTAACTTTTCCTGGCATTATTGAACTTCCCGGCTCATTTTCTGGTATAGTTATTTCACCAATACCACAACGTGGTCCTGATGATAACCATCTTATATCATTAGCAATTTTCATTAATGATACAGCTAGATTTTTTAATGTACCGTGTGAATTTACTATTGCATTAGTACTGCTTAAAGCTTCAAATTTATTTGGTGCACTAATAAATGGTTGTTTAGTTAAATTAGCAATAATTTTAGTAACATTAACTGCATACTCTGGATGAGTATTTAAACCAGTACCAACTGCTGTACCACCTAAAGCAAGTTCACATAAATAAGGGATACTTTGTTCTATGTATGTTAAATTGTTTGCAATCATAGTAACCCAACCAGAAATTTCTTGTCCTAAAGTTAAAGGTATTGCATCTTGTAAATGAGTTCTACCAATTTTTACTATTTTTTTAAATGATTCAGATTTTTCATGTAAAATATTTTTTAGCGTAATTATATTTGGAATCATATGTTCATTAATAGCAATTACTGATGCAATATGCATTGCACTCGGGAAAACATCGTTTGAACTTTGACCTTTATTAACATCATCATTAGGATGTACTAAACGTGATACACCTCTATTGCCTCCAAGAATTTCACTAGCTCTATTAGCTAACACTTCATTCATATTCATATTAGTTTGAGTACCAGAACCAGTTTGCCAAATAACTAACGGAAATTCTTCATTGTGTTTCCCATCCATTACTTCATCAGCTGCTTTAATAATTGATTCTGCAATATTTTTATCTAACAATCCTAAATCATAATTTACTTGTGCAGCAGCACGTTTTACTAAAGCTAATGCATAAATAAATATAACAGGTATTTTTTCTATGGAAATATTAAAATGCTCTAATGAGCGCTGAGTTTGAGCACCCCATAATCTATTATGCGGTACATTTACAGATCCCATTGAGTCTTTTTCTATACGGATTGGTATCACTTATCAATCTCCTAATGAATGTAATATATTTAATAAATTAATATGTTTAATATTTATAATTTTTAATACTTTTTATTTATTTCATATCCTACAATAATATATTATACAAAAAAAATACTTTATTAACATATGATATTAAAATTAAAAAATTCATTAAAAAATTATGAATGGGGTAGTAGGACTTTTTTAAGTAATGCTTATAATATTCATAACCCTCAAAATTTACCTATGGCCGAATTATGGATAGGTATTAACCTTCAGAATCCTTCAAAAGTATATTACAATAATAAAATATCTTTACTTAGTGATGTTCTCAAGAAAGATCCTTATAAATTACTAGGCAATGCAGTAGCAAAATATTTTGGTGCATTGCCTTTTTTATTTAAAATATTATGTATTGAACATCCTTTGTCAATTCAAGTGCATCCAAATAAAATTTTAGCTAAAAAAGGTTTTATAAGGGAAAATATAAAATTAATTCCACTAGATAGTTACAAGCGTAATTATAAAGACAATAATTATAAACCTGAATTAATTTATGCAATGCGTCCTTTTCATGCATTAATTGGTTTTAGAAATTTTTCTGAAATAACTTCATTATTAAATAAAATTATTAATATACATCCTTGTATTAGTTATTTTCAAAGAAATCCAAATAGAGATAATTTATTAAAACTATTAAAATTCCTTTTATTTTTGAAAGGTAAAGAAAAGTTATTAACATTAAATTTATTAAAATCTTGTATTAAATCTTTAACAATTGAACCTTGGAAGACAATTAATGATATAATAATGTATTATCCACAAGATAATGGTTTATTTTTATTTTTATTTCTTAATAATTTTTTTTTAAAAACTGGTGAAGCTGTATTTATACCACCTGGAACACCTCATTCTTATTTAAAAGGTATAGCGGTAGAAGTTTGTGCCAATTCCGATAATGTTATACGTGCAGGTTTGACATCAAAATATGTAGATATATTGGATTTTTTAATAAATATAAAATTTGAAGAAAGTTCTTTAGAAAATTTTTTGATAAGACCAAAAAAATTAAAAAATGAATTACAATTTACAGTTACAGTTAATGATTTTATTTTTGCTATTCATAATTTAAAAGATGAATATCATATTATAAATCAAAATAGCATGGCTATATTGTTTTGTATTGAGGGTAATTTTAGTATTATTAATAACAAAATACACATTACAATGAAATCAGGTGAATCTTATTTTATTTCTGCTGATGAAATGCCAATTACTATTAAAGGAAATGGTTGTTTAGCTCGTGTATTTAATAAGTTTGATTAATAATAAAAATTTAAATCATAATATCAAATTTAATATAATAAAACACCAACTGTATTAGTTTAAATAAAATATTGTAAAAAATTTATATTTTTAATTTGAATCTATATTTATTCTTATAAAAAGAGAAATAATTATTAATTTAATAAAACAGGTAAAATAAATATAATGAAAATAAAAAAAACAACAGATAATGAATTCAATAATATTAATCAACAGAAAACTAAAATCATTCTAAAAAAAACGGCATGGATTGAAGAAAAACAATGCATAGGTTGTAATAAATGTGCTAAGATATGCCCAATTAAAGCAATAATAGGTACTACTCGTGTTGTGCATACAGTAATGAGTGATTTCTGCACTGCATGTAATCTATGTATTGAATCATGTCCTGTTAATTGTATTAAAATCCTTTCTATAAAAATCACAGTGAATTGTACAAAAAGAAACACGAAAAATATTTTCACTAGATTAGATTATATATATAACCATCTATGAATATATCATACTAAAAGGTAGTTAAATTTATTCATGAAACAAATAGTACGTATAGAAATACTTAATCGCTTTGAAAAAAAAAATCCTTATCCTATTACTGAACTTAATTTTTGTTCACCATTTGAACTATTAATATCAACGTTGCTATCTACTCAATCTACTGATGTTATTGTTAATAAAGCTACAAAAAAACTTTATAACAAGGCGAATGATCCTAGAAAATTTTTAGATCTGGGTTTAAATGGTATCAAAAATTATATTAAACCTATTGGTTTATATAATATAAAGGCACTTAATATAATTAAAATTTGTCATATTTTATTAAATAAATACAAAGGAAAAATACCAAATAATAGAATAGAACTAGAAAAATTACCAGGCATTGGTCATAAAACTGCATCCATAATATTGAATACTATTTTTGATCAACCTGAAATTGCAGTAGATACTCATGTTTTTCGCGTATGCAATCGCACTGGTTTTGCACCTGGTAAATATGTTCAACATGTATCAAATAAATTATCAAAGGTAGTACCAATAATTTTTAAAAAACACTGTCATATGTGGATGGTATTACATGGACGTTATATATGTAAAGCTCGAAATCCAAAATGTAATGAGTGCAATATTAAAGATTTATGTAGATATTATGCAATAAAAAATTAATAATGTTTTGTGTTTTATTACTAATTCTAAAATTATTACTTTATAACCAATTAATTAGACAATGGTTTTTCTTTCCACGACAAATTAATGTATATTTATTAAATAATTTATCAGATTTATTAAATATGTAATAGGGATTAGATTGTTTTTTACCATTTATATTTATGGCATAAGAACTAATCATCGTTTTAGCTTGGCTACGTGATGCTGCTAATTTTGCCTTAACTAAGGCTGCTTGTAAATCTTCTAATTCACTAAGAATAATATTAGGAATGCCATCAAAAGCAAGTTGTTTAAAATCAGATTCAGTCATATCAATTATATTGCTAGAAAACAAACTTTGAGTAATTCGTTTTGCACTGATCATACCATTTTTTCCATGAACTAAATTAGTAATTTCTTCTGCTAATATATATTTAGCACTAGGTATTTTACTTATATTTTTATCCTCATATTCCATTCTATTAATTTTAGTAGTGCTAATAGATGTAAAATATTTTAAAAAACGGTAAATATCAGTATCCGCAGTATTAATCCAAAATTGATAAAATTTATATGGACTAGTTTTTTCAGAATCCAACCATATAGTTTCTTTTTCAGTCTTACCAAACTTAGTACCATCAGATTTTGTAATTAAAGGAACAGTTAAACCAAAAACTTGATTTTTATTTAGCTTACGTGTTAAATTAATACCAGATGTAATATTTCCCCATTGATCGGA
Organism: Candidatus Pantoea edessiphila; assembly: GCF_002933315.1. Lineage (GTDB taxonomy): Bacteria > Pseudomonadota > Gammaproteobacteria > Enterobacterales > Enterobacteriaceae > Pantoea_C. The sequence goes on along the minus strand of NZ_PDKT01000001.1, from coordinate 160,878 downwards.
ACCTCCTATTTGTAATGAAACATTATGTAATTTGTTTAAATAAGCAAAATCATAACTTTGTAATAAATTATAAGAAAATTCAGTAAAAGATATACCTTGATCATTACGTTTTATACGTTGTTTTATAGCTTCTTTATTGATCATTTGATTCACAGAAAAATGTTTACCTATTTCTCTTAAAAAAGTTAATACATTAATTTTTTTAAACCAGTCAATATTATTAATAATCAAAGCACTGTTAAATCCACAGTCAAAATTTAAGAATCTTGTAAGTTGTCCTTTTATCTTTTTGATCCATTTTTTTATAATATCATTATCATTAAGTTTACGTTCAGTTGCTTTGAAACTGGGATCACCGATCAAGCCAGTAGCACCTCCAACCAATAAAATTGGTTTATGTCCTAGATTTTGAAAATGTCTTAAACATATTAAAGGTACAAGATGACCTAAATGTAAACTTTCAGCAGTAGGGTCAAATCCGCAATAAACTGATATAGGACCTTCTTGTATTTTTTTTATTATAATATCTTCATTTGTTAATTGACATATCAAGTCTCTATTATGCAAATAACTTATAATGTTGTTTGTACTCATTTACATATCCTAACTAATTAATAGTTTTTAGTAGTAAAAATATTATTTACGGTGCAAGCCGATTTATTTTCCATATATTATCTTCTAATTGGTATAAAAATCTGTCATGTAATCTATGTTTACCACCTTGCCAAAATTCCATTGTATTAATTTTTACTCTAAAACCGCCCCAAAAACTAGGTAACGGAACTTCACAATTCTTAAATTTATTTTTTATCTGTAAAAAATTTTTTTCAAGCACTTTACGAGATGAAATTAATGAAGATTGTTTAGATGCCCACGTACTTATTTGACTATAACGAGGACGTGCACGAAAATATTTTATTGTTTCTATAAATGATAATTGTTCTACCTTACCTAATACCATCAACTGACGATCAAGTAAAGCCCATAGAAAATGTAATGAAATATTTGGGTTATTATTTAAGTGCATCACTTTCCTACTACTAAGATTAGTATAAAAGACTAAACCTTCTATGTCATAATGTTTTAACAATACACTACGTTGATAAGGTTGACCATTTTTGTCTACTGTTGCTATTGTCATTGATGTTGGATCTGGTAAACAAGCATCACAAGCTTGTATCAACCAATTTTCAAATAAAATTAAAGGATTATTTGGTAAATCCTTACGATGTAATTTTCCTTTTATATATTCTCTACGTATATTGGCAATTTCAGTCGATTGTTTAAAATCATTCATAATTATTACTCATACTTGATTAATTTTACTAAGATATTGTTAATAAAGAAGGCAATTATTTTTTTCATAAAAAATGAAACATTTGCTAATAATAAAAGATTTATTTTCGTAATCAATAAAAAATTTTCTATTTTTTAAAAAATAGATATTTAGTTTTTATACTGAAAATAATAAATTATTTGTCACTTTATAAAAATTGAATTTTTAATAAATAATCCAATATACTTTAATTACCTCAATCAAAAACATTTAAATACATCCAATATTATTTTCACTATTTAATTTAGTTAATTGATAAAATTATATTTATTAAATTATATAATAATTATAAATATGTTTAAATAAATCAAAATCTTGATATTTTGAAATATAAATAATAGAATATATAGATCCTAGTGTTTTTATAAAATTAGTTATTAAAAATAAATATTGTATATTTATCAGCTGTAATAAGTAATTACATAAATGTATTATTTTAATTTTAAAAAACTTGCAATAAATAATAAAGATTAATAAAAAATATTATTTATTATAAATAAAACATATAAAAAATAAAATTTAATTTCATAACTAAATAAAAAATAAATAATTTTATATTATTCTTTATAAAAAATATTTAATGTTTTTATAAAAATTACAAACAACGATATATATTTAATGAGATAGAAAAATTAATTATCTTGAAATTCAATAAAATAATGATCAATTAAATTTATTTTTGCTTTATATTTTGTATTTCCATAATGAGATATTATGTCTGAACTAAATTATTTAAATGATATTAATCAACGATTTCGTGGTTTTTACCCTGTTGTAATTGATGTAGAAACTGCTGGTTTTAATGAACAAACTGATGCCCTATTAGAAATAGCTGCAACTACTTTACAAATGGATACAGATGGATGGATGCATTTAAATGAAACAAAACATTTTCATATTAAACCATTTAAGGGTGCATTATTAAATCCTGATTCACTTGCATTTACAGGTATTGATCCGACAAATCCATTGCGTAGTGCTGTAAGTGAATATGAGGCACTTAATTCAATTTTTGATATGGTGCGTAAGGGAATAAAAAACACTGGTTGTAACTGTGCTATTATGGTAGCACATAACGCAACTTTTGATTTTAAATTCATGATGGCAGCTGTTGAACGCAGTAATTTAAAACATAGCCCGTTTCATCCTTTTGCTACATTCGATACTGCTACGTTAAGTGGATTAATACTAGGTCAAACAGTACTAGCAAAAGCATGTAAGACTGCTGGAATAAATTTTGATAATATTCAAGCACATTCTGCACTATATGACACAGAACAAACTGCAGTATTATTTTGTGAATTAGTAAATCGTTGGAAAAGACTGGGTGGTTGGCCACCAACGTCAGTTGATAATGTAGAAAATATATCTAATTAAAACAAATAATTGAAAGCCAACAATTGTCGTATTTGCTTATATTAATATTTTAAGTATTAGTTTTGTCTTTTTTGATTGCTTGTTTAAGCATAGGTTGTAGCTCATTACATTTAAACATTTCAATGATAATATCACAACCACCTATTAATTCACCATTAATCCATAACTGAGGAAAAGTAGGCCAATTTGAATATTTAGGTAATTCCAAACGAATATCAGGATTTTTTAGAATATCTACGTAAGCAAAACGTTCTCCACAAGCTGATAAAAACTTTACTGCCTGAGCAGAAAAACCACAACTTGGTTGATTAGGTGAACCTTTCATATATAGTAAAATTGGATTTTCTGAAATTTGTTTTTTAATTTTTTCTACAGTGTTAATCATAATTACATTCCTTATTTATAATAAGATAGTACTTAATATCTTATATGCCCATATGAATATATTGAACTATAAAAATTTTTATAAATTAATTTTTTATTAAATTAATAATGCATAAATAATTAAATTTTAGTTATATCATTGTTTTTAATAGATTAATATCTATTTGAATATTTTTTAATAAATAATATATATGAAACTAGTTTAAAATTAATTAATAATAATCAATTTAATTTATGAATTTGTAATAAGTTTTTATTATAAATATTAGTTATATTTTATTATTTAAATAGGCAGATCTAAAATTAATTTATAAAAAAGTAGAAACAATGTTTAAAAAATCTTTATTGATTCAACAAAGATTTTTGTATGAAAGCATTAAATTTTCAACAGTATCTACTATTCCTTGAGTATATGAATCTATTTCAATATTAGCATAATAACCTAATTTCTTATTACCAATAGTGGTCCGTTTTAATGTCTCTGGAACAAGAAAAACACAAAAAATCTTTTCAGAAATATTTCCTACTGTTAAACTAATACCATCTATTCCTATAAATCCTTTACGAAAAATATATTTCATTGTATTACTATCTTTAACTTTAAAATATAAAGTATAATTACTATTTGATTTAATTATTTCACAAATTTCGGCAGTAGTAATGACATGGCCAGACATTAAATGACCTCCTATTTCGTGATTTATTTTTACCGCCCGCTCAATATTTACCATGTCTCCCATACATAAATAATTTAAATTGCTAACTTCCAATGTTTCTTTAATTAAATAAAAACTAACACAAAAATTATCAATATTATTGACGGTTAGACAACAGCCATTAATCATTACAGACGATCCTAAATTTAAGTCAAGTATTAATTCTTTAGGAAGTTTTATAGTATATTTATAAGGTATATTTTTTTTTTCTACATATACTATTTCTGCTATGCCTTGCACTATACCAGTAAACATGTTATTTTTACCTTATTACAAAATGATTAATACTATTATAAAAAATTTAATATTTGATTATATTCAAATTTTTATATCAATTATAATTATAAAAAAAATAATATTGCGTTCTTAGCTCAGATGGTAGAGTACCACCTTGACATGGTGGAGGTCAATGGTTCAAATCCATTAGAACGCATCATAAAAATGAATACTTAGGTATTTTTAGATAAGATTTTTATACTACGATGAATAGATTTAATTACGGCTTCTATTCCTTGTGAACGCGTTGGTGTTATATGTTGTGTTAATGATAATTGATTAAACCAATACTTTATATCTAAAATTATAATATCTGACATAGACAAATTTTGATACAGAATAAATATTATAGCAATCAATCCTTTAACTATAACAGAGTTACTATCTCCTTCAAAAACAACAGTACTATCTGGATTCGGAGTTATCTTAATCCAAACTTGGCTTTGACAGCCAGCAATCATATTTTTAGAATGACGTAAGTCACTAGATATAATTGGAATTTTTTCTCCAAGTTCAATAATATAAAGATATTTTTCTTCCCAACTAGAACACTGATTAAAGTTAAAAATTAATTTATTTTTGTTAGGTAAAGTCACTTTTAACAACTCCAATTAAGTTTATATTATTATACTTAATTATTTAATAAACGATTAATATGTTTCAAACTAGATACTAAACGATCTATTTCTTTTTTATTATTATAAAATGCAAATGAAGCTCTACACATTGCTGTTACATTGTAATAACGCATTAATGGAATTGCACAATGATGACCTGTACGAATAGCTATACCATATTGATCTAAAAAACTACCAACATCAAAAGCATGATGTTTACCTAAATTAAATGAAATAATACCAGTACTATTTGTAGGACTGTACAACTTAATATCTGGTATTAAAGATAATTGCTTATGTGCATAATCCACTAAAGTAGATTCGTACTTATTAATATTATCTAATCCTAAATTCTTTATATAATGTAAAGCAGCACCTAATCCAACGATTCCAGTGATATTAGGAGTACCTGCTTCAAAACGCCATGGAAGAGTATTCCAGGTAGTGCCAGTAGGCAATATTACATCATTAATCATTGAACCTCCACCTTCCCATGGAGGCATTGTAGTTAATATATTTTTACGACCATATAAGATACCAATGCCAGTTGGTCCATATATTTTATGACCAGAAAAAACATAAAAATCACATCCTATATCCTGAACGTCAATTGGATGATGCATTACAGCTTGAGCACCATCTACAACTGTTATCATACCTGATGATTTAACATATGCAATGATTTCTTTTATTGGATTTACAATACCAAGAACATTAGAAACATGAGTGATTGCTAATAATTTTGTTTTTTTATCAATTAGATTTCCAAGCATATTTAAAGATAAGTTACCATTTTCACCTAAACGTAAGACACGAATCTCTATTCCTATACGTTTAGCGATTATTTGCCATGGTACTATATTGGCATGATGTTCCATTTCAGTGATAATTATGTTATCATTGATACTAAGGTTATTGAGACCCCAACTATTAGCTATTAAATTTATTCCTTCTGTCGTTCCTTTAACAAAGATAATTTCTTCTTGAGAAGCAGCATTTATAAAACTTGCAACTTGACTACGGACACTTTCCATATGACTAGTTGCTTTTGAACTTAGTGTATGAATACCTCTATGAACAGCTCCATAATCATTTTTATAAAAAATATTTTCGGCATTAATTACAGATAATGGACGCTGAGAACTAGCGGCGTTATCAAAATATACCAAAGGATAACCGTTGATTTTACGTTTTAAAATAGGAAAATCATTTCTAATAAATTCTAGATTCAAAATGTCACATATCTCCTTTAAATATACGTTTATCTATATGATTTAAAATTTCTTTAATTATTAAATCGTTTTCTAAAATTTCAATTAATTCCATAGAAAATGCATTTATTAATATTGCTTTTGCATCGTTTTCTTTAATACCTCTAGATCTTAAATAAAAAATTTGTTCATCATCAATGCATCCAATAGTTACTCCATGGCTACATTTTACATCATCTGCATAAATTTGTAGTTGCGGTTTAGTATTCACTTCAGCTTTATCAGATAATAATAAATTCTTATTGATCATATGGCCATCAGTTTTAATTGCATTTGAAGAAACTTTAATATGGCCATTAAAAACTGCACGACTGTTTTCTAATACGATATTTTTATGTATTTGACGACTTATACAATGACTGTTATTATGCTCTAAATAAGTACGTATATCTATTAATTCTTGGCCTTTTGGTAAGGATAAACTATTAATTACTACTTGAGACTTTTCACCATTGAGTTTTACACTAGTATTATGTCGACCCATATTTGTACCTATTATAAAAGTATTACTGATTATATTTGAATTAAAACCAATAATCATATCATTATGTGAAAAATGATAACTTTTATTATTTTCAAATCCCAATTTAGTATGTTTTAAATTTACATTGTTATCTATTTTAAAAGTTAAACGTGAACCAGTAAAATGTGCAGTTGAATTTAAAGTGACAAAGTGCTCTATAACTTCAGCTTTAGTATTATTTTCTAAAATAAAATGGTGACGATAATTAACTGTATTAAGACCAGATTTATAACCATCAGTTATATGTAGTAAGTAAATAGGTATTAAAATTTCAGTATTACTTGATAAACGAATGACAGTAATTTCTTCTTTTAGACTTTCAGTTAAATGTAAAAATATTTCAGGTTGAATTGGTTCAGGTAAATTTATATTTTCAGATGCAGTTATGTTTTTAACTTCAAATAGTTTATTGTCATAAAAACTTAATGATGATGCAAAGTATCCATTAATAAAAACTAACCTAAAAGCATTTTTAATTATTGATAATTGATTGATTGTATTTATAGTTAATTCTTTTCTTTTTGGTGAAATAAATTGTTGTGATAAAAGTACATTTAATGGAGTATATTTCCAATTTTCGTTTTTGCTATCTGGGAAACCAGTTTTAACTAACTGATCCCAATGTTTTTTAGATTGACTTGAACGACAAATGCCATTTAACTTAAATAATTGATACCACTGTTGCAAGGTGACACCATTACTTTTCGGTAAGCCAGCCATAACCATGTTCCTCTAACTGTCTAACCAATGAAAAATCACCAGATTTTACTATACTACCTTTGTATAAAACATGTACTATATCTGGCTTGATATAATCAAGAATACGTTGATAATGTGTAATAATAATAAAAGAGCGTGTTTTATTTCTTAAATTATTTACGCCATTTGATATAATTTTTAGTGCATCAATATCTAAACCAGAATCAGTTTCATCTAAAATACATAATTCTGGTTCTAATAAAGACATTTGCAAAATATCATTCCGCTTTTTCTCCCCTCCAGAAAAGCCTACATTTACATTACGTTCGAGCAAACCTATTGGCATATTTAGAATATTGATTTTTTCTTTAATAAGATTTTGAAATTCAAAACGATCTAATTCTTTTTGATGTCTGTATTTACGAATTTCATTAACTGCAGTTTGTAAAAAAAATCGATTGCTAACTCCAGGAATTTCAACTGGATATTGAAAAGCCATAAAAATTCCTTCGCCAGCTCTTTCTTCTGGTGCTAATTTTAATAAATCTTTGTTTTTAAAATTTATTTCTCCATGAATAATTTTGTATTCCCCACGTCCAGTTATAGTAGAGGATAGAGTACTTTTTCCTGAACCATTAGGACCCATAATGGCATGAATTTCTCCTGGTTGTATTGTTAGATTTAATTTATTTAAAATAATTTTATTATCAATACTGACATCTAATTCTTTTATGTTTAACATAATATTATTTATTCCTTTCCATCATTCAATGGAAATTAATGCAAAATATTAACCAACACTATGTTCAAGACTAATAGATAGCAATTTTTGAGCTTCTACAGCAAATTCTAATGGTAATTTAGAAAATACATCTTTACAAAAACCGTTAACTATCATTAAAATAGCATCTTCTGTACTTATACCACGTTGTAAAAAATAGAACATTTGATCCTCACCGATACGTGAGGTTGTGGCTTCATGTTCTAATTGTGCTGTACTTGTACAATTTTCTATATATGGAAACGTATGTGAACTACAATCACAACCAATTAACATAGAATCACATTGTGTAAAATTTCGTGCATTTTTTGCATTAGGTAATATTTTAACTAATCCTCGATATGTATTTTTGCTATTACCAGCAGATATTCCTTTTGATATAATAGTAGATTTAGTATTCCTTCCAATATGAATCATTTTGGTACCACTATCAGCCTGTTGATATCCAGTAGTTAATGCGACTGAATAAAATTTACCTACTGAATTATCTCCCTTCAAAATGCAACTTGGATATTTCCAAGTAATAGCAGAACCAGTTTCGGATTGTGTCCAAGACATTTTACTGTTGTTTCCTTTGCATAGTGCCCTTTTAGTAACAAAATTTAGAATGCCACCTTTTCCCTGATGACCAGGAAACCAATTTTGTACAGTAGAATATTTTACTTCAGCATTTTTATGAATGATTACTTCTACTACAGCTGCATGTAATTGATGAGTACTATTTATAGGAGCTGAACATCCTTCTATATAACTTACATAACTATCCTCTTCTGCTATTAATATGGTTCTTTCAAATTGTCCAGTTTTTTCTGCATTAATACGAAAATAAGTAGATAATTCCATAGGACAATGCACACCTTTCGGAACATAAACAAATGTACCGTCTGATGCTACGGCAGAATTTAAAGATGCATAAAAATTATCATTTATTGGTACTACACTTCCAAGATATTTCTTTACTAAATCTGGATATTGTTGAATTGCATCATTAAAAGAACAAAAAATAATCCCATATTTAGATAATGCATTCTTATATGTTGTTACAACCGAAACAGAATCAAAAATAGCATCAATTGCAACTTCACTACCTTCATGTAATGGAATGCCTAATTTATTAAAAGTATTTTCTACTTCTTTGGTCAAATAATTAAAATGATTTTTTGTTTTTAAAGAATTATTATTAATTTCTGTTGAATAGGCACTATTACAACTATTACATGAAGGTGTAGAGTAATAAATATAATCTTGATAGTTAATTTTATCGTAGTTTCCCTTTAACCAATGTGGTTCTTCCATCTTCAACCAAATATTGAAGGCTTTAAGACGAAAATCTAACATCCAGGTTGGTTCATTCCTTCTATTTGAAATTTCACGTATAATATCTTCATTAATACCTTGAGCAATTGTTTCGGTTTTTAATTTGGTGAAAAAACCTTCTTTATAATTTATACTATCTTCTTGAAATACAATATTTTCAGATGATCTCATATTTTGTGACATTTTTGTAGTTACTCTATGCTGAAACTTTCACCACACCCACAAGAGTGCTGAGCTTTAGGGTTATTAAATTTAAAATTATGATTTAATCCTTCACTAATGTAATCTATTTCAGTACCATCAATAAAAGGCATTGCTTGAAGAGATACAAATAAAGTAACATACTGAAATGAAAACTTCAGATCTTTATTTGATGGATTTTGTATTAAATTCATAACATATCTAAAACCTGCACAACCAGATTTTTTTATACCTAACCATAATCCCTTTATTTTAGGATTTTTATTAATTAAAAAAAGTATTTGTTTTTCTGCAGATTCAGTTAATGTAAATCCCTTCCATATGAAATCACTATTTGCAATATGATCAGTACCTGTTGCTGTATCCATATTTACATATTCTCCATATTTTAATTTCATATTTGTTAAAATGGAATATTTTATATATGCAGTTATATTTTAATAATTTATTGTGTCCATATATTTTTTAATTAAATTATTTAATAAATTTAAATTATAATTTATTAAATAATTTATAATTCGTTTATTAATAACTTTTGCTGTTTATAGTAAAATAAATTTAATGTTTTATTTCGAATATTTACATTAGTATGAGTATATCATGATAATGAATTAGATATTAATAAAATTATTAATATATTATTTATAAATTTTCGATAAAAATTATCTAAAATAATTCATATTTGTAATTTAAAATACTTAACTATTTATGATTTTATTTTAGACAAATTAAATTATACCGTAACCGAATTGGTATTAATTTTAACATTTATTTCAATTTTTAAGTTTTTATGTGAATTTAATTTATCAAAATATTTATGTGAAGTTTTGAATTTTTATTGATATTTATGAAGAGCTAACAGAAATTTTCATACAATGTGGATATTACAATGAAAAACCATAAATCCATATATAGAATCTTATTAATAATAATTAATTGATTATAAATGACAATAACAGATTGATCAAGCTTTATCAATTACTATAAATTATTTAATTCTGCGATTTTTAACCAAGATTCTACGATATTATCTGGATTTAAAGATAAACTATCTACTCCTTGTTTTATTAACCAAACTGCAAGATTAGGATTATCAGAAATTCCTTGACCGCAAATACCAACATACTTATGTTGTTTCTTAGCTGCCTGAATTGCTATAGACATTAAAATTTTCAAGGATTCATCAAACTCATTAAATGAAGAAGCAACCATATTAGAATCACGATCTATACCTAAAGTTAATTGGGTCATATCATTAGAACCAATTGAAAATCCGTCAAAATATTGTAAAAATTTTTCTGCTAATAAAGCATTAGATGGTATTTCACACATCATAAGTATTTTCAGACCATTATCACCACGATTTAATCCTTGATTACTTAATTCTTTAATGATATTTTCTGCTTCTTTGACAGTCCTTACAAAAGGAACCATTATTTCTATATTAGTTAATCCTATTTGATTACGTGCTCTTTTAATAGCTTCACATTCAAGATTAAAACAATCTTGAAAATACTTATCTATATATCTTATTGCTCCGCGAAAACCTATCATAGGATTTTCTTCTTTAGTTTCATAATATGTTCCTCCAATCAAATTGGCATATTCATTAGTTTTAAAATCAGAAAAACGTATAATTACCTTTTTAGGGAAAAAAGCAGCAGCTAATGTTGCAATACCTTCAGTTAAACGTGAAATATAAAACTCTACAGGATTTTTAAATCCTTTAATAATTTTTAAAATTTTATCTTTTACTTCTGGTATTTGTTTGTTAAACTCTAATGCTGCTTTTGGATGTATACCTATCATACTACTTATGATAAATTCTAAACGAGCAAGACCAACTCCTTCATTGGGTAATGATGCAAAATTAAATGCTTGATCTGGATTACCAATATTCATCATAATATTCAATGGTAATTTAGGCATATTATTAACTTTTAAACTATTTATAGTAAATTTCAGTAAATTTTTATATACATATCCAGTATCACCTTCAGCACAAGATACTGTTACCTCAGGAAAATTTTTAAGGATATCAGTTGCATTTCCACATCCAACTACTGCTGGAATGCCTAATTCGCGTGCAATAATTGCAGCATGGCAGGTACGACCCCCACGATTAGTAACTATTGCAGAAACTTTTTTCATAATTGGTTCCCAATCTGGACCTGTTAAATCAGTTACTAAAACATCTCCTTCATCAATAAGATTTATTTTATTATAATCAAAAATAATTTTAACTTGACCCGATCCAATCCTATTTCCTATAGCACGACCTTTAACTAATATTTCTCCTTTTTTTTCTAAAGTATAATGTTTTATTACATTAGTTTTTGTAAAAACAGTTTCTGGACGTGCTTGTAAGATAAATAATTTACCAGTTATTCCATCTTTTCCCCATTCAATGTCCATGGGGCGTTTGTAATAATTTTCAATTAAAATAGCTTGTCTTGCTAATGTTTGAATATCTTGATCATTTAAACAAAATTGGTCTCTTTCCGATTGTAGCACTGATTCAATACTCACTTGAGTATTATTTTTATCATAATCGGAATAAATCATTTTGACTTTTTTAGATCCAATAATACGACGAATTATTGATGTTCTATTAGATAGCAATGCAGGTTTATAAACATAAAATTCATCTGGATTTACAGCACCTTGTACAATCATTTCTCCTAAACCTAATGAAGCTGTAATAAAAACTACTTTATCAAACCCTGATTCAGTATCAATAGTAAACATTACACCAGAACATGCTTTATCAGAACGAATCATACGTTGTATACCTACTGATAAAGATATATCATGATGATGATATCCTCTATGAATACGATACGAAATTGCTCTTACACTAAATAATGATGCATATACTTTTTTAATAGCAAGTAAAACTGAATCAATTGTTCTCATATTTAAATATGTTGATTGCAAACCAGCAAAAGATGATTCTGGAAGATCTTCAGCAGTTGCTGAAGATCTTATAGCAAAAGATGCAGTGATATCATCATTGAATATAATCTTATAAGCCTTGCAAATTTCTATTTCTAGTTGTGTTGGTAATGGTTTACTTAAAATCCACTGTTTAATTTGTTTGCTGACTTTATGTAAGTTATTAATTTCATTTAAATTAGTTTTGTCTAAAAGATTATAAATATCATGATTCATTCCATCTTGATTAAGAAATTGATTAAATGCATAAGATGTAGTTACATATCCATTAGGAACATTAATACCAAAAGTCGATAGTTTGTTGATCATTTCACCTATAGAAGCATTTTTACCTCCAACTAATTTAATATCATCAATACTTATTTGATGGTACCAAAGTATTAGTGGTTGACCTGTTTTGCTATACATTTAACTTGTCCTTTTATCAAAAAAATTAAAATGCTTCAATTGTTTTCCTTATTTTATATAATCATTTATATTAATGAAATTAAGTTCTTAGATAATAGTTTTAATAAATCAATTAACTTTTATAATTAAAATTTACAATTGTGATTAAAATATGATTAACTATATTATTATTTAATAAATATTATCTATCTTTAAATAATATTTAAATTAAAAATATAAAATGTCTAGATTATACATAATTTTTATATATTATATTTAGAATGTTATTTTTTACAAAATTACTAACTTAAAGATAAAAACTAAAATATAAAATTAAAAAATAATGTTATTAAAAATAAATTAATTTTAATTTAAATTAAAATATAAAAATTGACAAATCAATATTTAAACAGAAAAGCCTTGATTTGGGCTTTTCTGTAAATATAAAATTCAATTATTTTTTTTAAAAATTGCGTTTTCAATTCTATTTTTTAATTTTTGTCCTGGACGAAACGTAACTACACGTCTAGCACTAATTGGAACATCTTCTCCGGTTTTAGGATTCCTACCTGGACGTTGGTTTTTATTACGTAGATCAAAATTACCAAATCCAGAAAGTTTAACTTTTTCTCCATATTCTAAAGTACAACGAATTTCTTCAAAAAAAATTTCTACTAGTTCTTTTGAATCACGTTTACTTAAACTCAGTTTTTCAAATAGGTATTCTGACATTTCAGCTTTTGTAAGCGCCATAGGGTTAATTCCTCAAGGTTACTTGGAATTTTTCTTTCAATGCCATAATATACTTATTTACTATTATAGCAATCTCTTCTTCTTTAAGTGTCCGTTTAGTATCTTGTAAAATTAAGCTCATTGTTAAACTTTTATAACCTTTAGAAATACCTTTGCCACGGTACACATCTAATAAGTTTATCCCAACTAACTGATTTATGCCAATTTTTTTACATAAAGCAATAATATCTTCTGCAGGAATAATTTCATCTACTATAATAGAAATATCCCTACGATTTATTGGAAAACGCGAAATTTCTTGTACCTTAAAAACAGGTTTATAACTTGTTAGTTCATTCCAGAACAATTCAAAAACTAGAGTTTCATTTTTGATTTTTAATTTATTTTGTATATTTGGATGTATTGCACCTATAAATCCAATTTTTTTGTCACATAAATAAATTGCTGCACTTTTCCCTGGATGAAGGGCTAAATTTACTTCAGGATGAAAACTTATATTTTTTATATTATTAGATAATTCAAATAAGGATTCCAAATCTCCTTTTAAATCATAGAAATCTATTAATTGTGGTTTAAAATCCCAGTGTTCTTCAGATATATTACCGCTTAATATACCTGCTATCATAAATTTTTGACCAACTCCTAACTTGAATTTCTTATTTGGTATAAAGCAATATCCACTTTCAAATAAACGTATTTTATTTTGTTGGTAATTTTGATTATAAATTAGTATATTAATTAATCCAGTCCATAATGATAGGCGCATAACTGACATATCTTGAGATATAGGATTTATAATAGGAACAGCATTCTGATTTGGATGTAATAATTTTTGTAATTTAGGATCAACAAAACTATAGGTAATTACTTCTTGATATCCCTTATCAACTAAGAAATTTTTTATACGTTTTAATAATAAATTAGTATCTAGCTGTTCTGTTATTACTAATTGCGTTGTAGCAGGTATATTAGGAATATTTTCATAACCGAAAATACGTATTATTTCTTCAATTAAATCTTCTTCAAGAAGAATATCAAAACGCCAACTTGGTACTGTTACTATCCATTTACCATTTTTTTTATATATACAAAAACCAAGTCTTGTTAATATATCACTAACATTAGTATCAGTAATTGTAAAACCAACTAAACGATCTAATTTTTTACGATTTAAATCAATTATTATATTAGATGGTAATGATTTATAGTTTGTATAATCTGTAATCGGACCAGCTTTCCCATTACAAATATCTATAATTAATTTAGTTGCATACTCAATTGCTTTATATTGTAGTTTATAGTCAACACCACGTTCATATCTATGTGATGCTTCACTATTTAAATTATAAAAACGTACATTATTAATAATAGATAAAGGATTAAAATAAGCAGATCCTAACAGAATATTTTTAGTTTGGTTACTTATATTTGCATAAAAACCTTCACAAATACCAGCTAATGATAAAATCTTATTTTTATCAGCGATAACTAATATTTTAGGATTTAATTTAATTTTTTTATTATCAATTAAAGTTAATACTTCACCTTCTCTTGCCATACGAACAACGATATATCCATCAATATGATCAAGATCAAATGTTTGTATAGGCTGACCAATTTCCATTAAAATATAGTTGTTAATATCTGTCAATATATTTACTGAGGCAATACCACAACGTCTCAGTTTTTCTTTTATCCAAAGTGGTGTAGTAACTTTGATATCAATATCTTTAATGATTCTAGTTAAATAAATTGGACATGAATTTACCTCATTTATATAAATTGATAAAATATCATTTATCGTTGCCGGAATTGGTTTATTTATAAATTGTTTTAATGATAAACAATTTAATGCCGCAATATCACGAGCTATACCAATAATACTGAAACAATCAGCACGATTTGGAGTAATATTTACTTCAATAATATTGTCATGAATATTCAAAAAATTGTAAGCATTTTTACCAATAGGCATATTAGACGGTAATTCAATAAGGTCATCTATATTCGAGATTCCTAATGTGGAAAAAGAGCAGATAATACCTTCGGATACATTTCCATGAACATTTATTTCCTTAACTTTTTTATCTCCAGGTAAAATAGCTCCTATAGGTGCTACAGCAACTTTTAATCCTACACGGCAGTTAATTGAATTACAGATGATATTTAGTACATTACCATTTCCTATATTAACTTTAGTCAATTTAAGTTTATCAGCATTTGAATGTGTTTTACATTCAATGATTATACCTGTTACTATGTCATTAAATGAATTAATAACTGAAGAAATATTTTCAACTTCTAAACCTAACATAGTAATTTGTTTACATAGTGTATTACTATCAAGAGTTAAATCAACCCACTCACGTAGCCATAATTCACTGAATTTCATTTAATATCCTAAAACTATTTAAATTGTCTAAGAAAACGTAAATCATTTTCAAAAAATGAGCGAAGATCTTTTATTCCATAACGTAATACAGCTAAACGTTCTACTCCTATTCCAAATGCAAATCCAGAATATATATCTGAGTTAATACCCATATTAATCAATATCTTTGGATGAACAAGCCCACAACCTAATACTTCTACCCATTGATTATTTTTATTCATTATATCAAATTCAGCCGATGGTTCTGTAAATGGAAAATAAGATGGACGAAAACGAATTTGTATTTTTTTCCCAAAAAAATTATATAAAAAATCATAAATAGTTTTTTTTAAGTTGGTAAAGCTTATATCTTTTTCAATCATCAAACCTTCTACTTGATGAAACATTGGTGTATGAGATTGATCATAATCATTTCTATATACACGACCTAAAGAAATAATGCGAATTGGCGGTTTCTGTTTTTTCATTGTACGAATTTGTACTCCTGAAGTTTGAGTACGTAATAAAGCAAATTCATTTAACCAAAAAGTATCTTGATTAGTACGTGATGGATGATGCTCTGGAATATTAAGTGCATCGAAATTATAATATTTATCTTCAATTTCAAAACCATTAACTACTGTAAAACCTAATGAGCTAAAACACAATTCAATACGATCCATCGTAATAGTAATAGGATGTAAACCGCCTTGTTTGATTCGACGACCAGGGAGAGATATATCTATTTGTTCTTGTGATAAACGTAAATTTAATAAAATATACTCTAGTTTACTTTTATGAGCCTTTATATATGATATTATTTGTTTCTTAGCATGATTAAGCTTTGCACCTTCTTGTGCACGTTCTTTTTCTGGCATATCATATAATTCATTTATTAGTTGTTTTATAGATCCTTTTTTTCCAAGATATTTAATACGAATTAATTCAAGCTCATTAATATCTTTAGAATTATCTATATTTAACATGGCTTCAGCTATCAAATATGATAGTTTAGACATTTTTTTCTCTTTAATTTTATTATACTAGTCATATGTATCAACATTAATATTAGCAATATTGTTATGATTATTAAAAAATAAAAAACCTCCCTCCTAAACATAATAATGTGGAGGTTTTTTAAAAATTGTGTTATTTATTTCTTATCGCAATCTATAAATACAACTAATAAATAACAATAAATAACGTAATCAATTGTAATAAATTGGATAATAATATAACCTAAGTTAATAATAGAAAAGATTATCTTCTAAGTATTTCAATATCACGTCGCAATTATATTAGTTTGTTCTACTAATTTAGAAAAAGCTATTTTATCTAGTACAGCAACATCAGATAGAATTTTACGATCAATTTTAATATCTGCTTTTTTAAAAGCATTAATTAACCTACTATAAGATACACCATTTTGTCTAGCAGCTGCATTAATACGTGAAATCCATAATTGACGAAATTGACGTTTACGCTGTTTACGATCACGATATGCATACTGACCAGCTCTTATAACAGCTTGAAAAGCAGTGCGGTAAGTACGTGACCTCGCACCGTAATAACCTTTAGCTTGTTTCAAAATTTTTTTATGACGCGAATGAGCAATTACACTATGTTTAACCCGAGCCATGTAAGCTCTCCTTTTATGTCGTTATAAAATTAATGTTACAAGTATGGTAAGCATGCATTAATTAAATTTAAATCTCCTTTAGAGACCATACTTTTAGTACGAAGATGACGTTTATGTTTAGTAGATTTTTTAGTTAAAATGTGACGTAAATTAGCATGTTTATGCTTAAATCCACCTTGTGCAGTTTTTTTAAATCTTTTAGCTACACTACGTATTGTTTTAATTTTTAACATTTTTTAACAATGTCCATTTTTTTGTTAACATTAATATACATTTTTTATAGCTTTATTTTTTTCTAGGAGCAAGCACCATAATGATTTGACGGCCTTCAATTTTCATAGGAAAAGATTCAATTATGGCTAATTCTAAATCTTCACATAGATCTTTCCTTATTCGATTTAAAATTTCCATTCCAATCTGTTGATGAGCCATTTCACGACCACGAAAACGAAGAGTAACCTTTGTTTTATTCCCATCTTCTAAAAAACGAATTAAATTTCGACGTTTAATTTGATAATCACCTTCATCTGTTCCAGGACGGAATTTTATTTCTTTAATATGGACTATTTTCTGCTTTTTTTTCTGTTCCTTGGAAGATTTATTTTTTTCATAAATAAACTTACCATAATTCATAATACGACAAACCGGAGGTTCCGCATTAGGACTGATTTCAACTAAATCAGCCCCCGATTCCTCAGCTTTTTTCAAAGCTTCGTGTATACTAACAATACCGATCTGTTCACCATCAAATCCTGTTAAACGTACTTCAGATGCATTAATTTCATAATTAATACGATCTGAACGAGTCAACTGTGTTTTTTTTGCGCCTTTAATACTTTATTCCTCCAAATGTTGAACACTTCTAGTATGAATTTCTTGCTTCAATTTTTGGATAAAAACATTAATGTCCATTAACCCAATATCTCTACCATAACGTGTACGAATTGATATTTTATTATTTTTTATTTCATCATCTCCATATATTAATATATAAGGAATGCGATGTAATGTATGTTCACGAATTTTAAATCCTAATTTTTTATCTCTTAAATCTGATATAACACGAAATCCTTTATTGCATAACTTAGCAGTTAATTTTTTAACATGTTCTACTTGTTTATCAGTAATACCAGTTACGACTACCTGTATAGGCGATAACCAAACTGGAAGAAATCCTTCATATTCTTCAACTAGTATTCCTATAAAACGCTCTAATGAACCTAAAATAGCACGATGAATAATTACTGGAAAACAACGGTTATTATTTTTATCTATATATGTTGAATTAAGACGCTTAGGAAGAGAAAAATCTAATTGAACTGTTCCACATTGCCAAGCTCTATCTAGACAATCAAACAAGGTGAATTCAATTTTAGGTCCATAAAATGCACCTTCGCCTTTTTGAAATTGAAATTTGATATTGTTTTCTTCTAAAACTGATTCTAAACTTTGTTCAGCATAATCCCATATTTGATTTGTGCCAATGCGCTGTTTTGGACGTGTAGCAAGATGTACAGCTATTTTTTTAAAACCGAATATATGATATATATCATATATCATTTTTATACATTCATTAATCTCTATTTTTAGTTGTTCTTCTGTACAAAAAATATGAGCATCATCTTGAGTAAAGTTACAAACACGCATTAAACCATGTAAGGAACCTGATGGTTCATTGCGATGACAGCTACCAAATTCTGCCATGCGAATTGGTAAATCCCGATAAGATTTTACTCCTTGATTGAAAATTTGTAAATGTCCTGGACAATTCATTGGTTTGATGCAATATTCAAGATTTTCAGAACGAATAGTAAACATAAATTCTTGATAGTTTTCCCAATGTCCAGTTTTCTCCCATATCTTACGTTCCATGATCAATGGAGTTATAACTTCTTGATATTTATATTCTTTTAATTTATCAGAAATAAATGTTTTTAATTCGTTAAAAATAATCCATCCATTATGATGCCAAAAGATCATGCCGGGTGCTTCTTGTTGAATGTGATATAAATCAAGTTGTTTAGCTATTTTACGATGATCACGTTTAGTTGTTTCTTCTAATTTTTGAATATAACACGATAATTGTTTTTCATCTGCCCAGGAAGTACCAGAAATTCTTTGTAGCATTTTATTATTTTTATTACCTTTCCAATAAGCTCCTGAAACTTTTTGTAATTTAAAATAACGGCAAAAACCTATATTGGGTACTTGCGGACCGTCACATATATCTATGTATTCTTTATGAATGTATACATCAATGTTTTCTTTTTTATGTATCTTTTCGTCAAGAATCATTATTTTGTATGGTTCTTTTTGTTTTAAAAACCAATCGCGAATTTCTTGGTATGTAAGTTTTTTATGAAATATTTTATATCCAGAATTTACCAGTTTATTCATATATTGTTGTAAAAGTTCTACATCTTCATGGTTTAAACTGTGATTAACTTCAATATCATAATAAAATTCATTACCAACAACCTGGCCAGTTGCTATTTTAGAATTAGGCCATAATTGTTTAATTGCATAACCCATTAATTGTACACATGATTTACGTATAATTTCTAAACCAATCTCATCATTTATAGTAATAATATCAACTAATGCATCATGATTTACAAGATAAACAGAATCAACTAATTTATTGTCTACTTTACCAGCTATACAGTATTTTGCTAAATCTTTATTGATGCTGTAAGCAATATCAAAAATACTAATTGTATAATCATAATAACGTTTGTTACCATCAGAAAAAGTGATTAAAGGCATTTTATATCCTTGATATTATAGCTATGTAAGTCTATAAACATTTAATAACAATTAAAAACTGAATATTATAAAAAATTCATTTAATTAAAAACATCTTTTTTTAAACATTAAAAATTTTAGTTTCTTAAATGAACATAACTTTAACATGATTTTGATATCTGCTACTTTTTGAATTTATCTCAAACCTTAATATCATTCTTTTTAAATAAAACAAATAATAACAATACATTTAAATAGTTTTAATTTTATATTAATTACTCTTGCATATAATTAATATAATGGTAAAAATAATACAACACGAGAGATACTATAAAATTAAATAAAAATTTATACTAAAATAATCTTATATATCCTTAAAATATATTCACTTTTTTCAAAGTGTAATGAACATTAGACACAAACAACGACATTGTATAATAATTCATATTTAATATTTAAGGTTAGCATTAAATTGAATAAAAATGTTTAATTATATCAAACTAAAATATTATCCTAAATACTGTGTCATTGTTGAATTTTAATATATAACTAATAGTTTTAATTAAATAACTTGCCAATAGTAGTATTGTAAAATAAATTAACAATTTTATCAAATCCTATAAAACATATTAGATAAAATTAATTTATTTGACCTATAAGCAGGATTTAGATATTAAAATACACTATAATTTATATTTTTCTAAAAATGTAAAAAATAAATGTTTATTATTAACAATTATGATTTAAGCTAAATATTACAATGGAATATCATATGCATACTAATAGAAACATTTTAGCAACTTTTTTCGATATGGACGGAATTATTATAGATTCTGAACCGTTATGGATACAAGCTCGTAATGAAATAATTTCTCAATTAAATGTAAAATTGCCTTATCATTCCATGCTACCTGATACAACTGGATTACGAGTAGATCAGACAATATGTATGTGGTATCATCTTTTACCCAAAAACAAACCAAGTGAGAAAGAAATTATAGAAAGTATTATAATACGGGTAATGACATTAATAGAAGAAAAAAAACCATTGCTACCTGGAGTTAAATTTGCATTAAAATTATGTAAAGAATATAATTTTAAGATTGGACTAGTTTCTGCTTCGCCTTTATTTATGTTAAAAAAAATATTGGAACTATTCGATTTAAATAGTTATTTTGATTTAATCATATCCGCTGAATATTTACCTTATAGTAAACCCCATCCTCAAATTTATTTAGATGCAGCGTCTAAAGTAAAAGTTGATCCTAAAAAATGTGTTGCTATAGAGGATTCTATTCATGGAATGATTGCTACTAAAGCTGCTCTTATGCGTTCAATTGTAATTCCTCCAATTGAATTTAATAATGATCCAAGATGGTGCTTAGCAAATATAAAACTTGATAATCTTACAAAACTAACTTTTTTGCATTTAAATGGTTAATAAATAATTTTAAGAATACCAACAAAATTAATAATTCATTATTTAGTAACAGTTATAATTGATTAAGATGCATTCTATTGATGTATATTTAATTTTGTAATTAAATATAATAAAAATTATAGTAATTTATTTTTAATAAATCACATATTAAATGGTTATTTTTCTTGTAAATAGTATTATTTTTTAATGTTATCTAAATATCAAATATTTCTTTATTTGTAAATAATTTTTAAAATTCAAATAATCACGTATGACAACACATGGTCACATTATATTTGCTATAGCTAGTGCTATTTTTGCTAAACGTTTCGAAATTACTTCAGTAATGACGCAAGCAGATTGGTGGCATATTATTCCAGCTGCCTTAACTACTTGTCTTATTCCGGATATTGATCATCCTAATTCATTAATTGGGCAAAGATTTAGTTGGATTTCACAAATTATATCTTTAATTTTTGGACATAGAGGTTTTACACACAGTTTATTAGCATTGGTAATTTTATGGTTGTTTAATATGATAATTTTTAAAAAATATATAATATTACCAGATGATATACTTCAAGGGATGTTAATTGGTTATTGCAGTCATATAGTTGCTGACATAATGACTCCAGCTGGAGTAGTTTTATTATGGCCATATCGTAAACGTTTTCGTCTACCTATGATTAATAGCAGAAAAAACAAAAAACTCGAAAAAAAAATATGCATTAGTTTAGTAGGTTTTTTAATTTTATTTCCAATATACTTACCATTAATTAAATATATTTCATTATTGATAATAAAAATCATTTAATGATATTTAGACATTTATTTTAATATATTTAATTATCACGTCATATTTTACTTAAAAAACAAATTTTATCAGTTGATATTATTCAACATGATTTATTTAATAAAATATAAATTTTGTTATATATTAATAGATAACAAAAAAAATTGTTATAGGAATAAATTTAATGTCATTACAAAATGAAATCATAGAAAATTTAGGAGTTAAAGCAAAAATTAATATAAAGCAGGAAATTCGTAGAAGTATCGATTTTATGAAAAAATACTTAATTTTTCATAAAGAAATAAAAGTATTAGTACTTGGAATTAGTGGTGGGCAAGATTCAACTCTTGCTGGAAAATTATGCCAATTGGCGATATCAGAGTTAAGAAAAGATACAAATAATAATGACTATGTTTTTATAGCTGTAAGACTACCATATGGTATACAAAGTGATGAGCAAGATTGCCAAGATGCTTTAGATTTTATACAACCTGACAGATACATAATAGTAAATATTAAAAATGCAGTCTTAGCTAGCGAACAATCTCTTAAAGATGCTGGTATTATTTTATCTGATTTTGTAAGAGGAAATGAAAAAGCAAGAGAACGTATGAAAGTTCAATATAGTATAGCTGCAATAAATCAGGGAATTGTTGTAGGTACTGATCATGCAGCAGAAGCAATTACTGGTTTTTTTACGAAGTATGGTGATGGTGCTACAGATATTAATCCTTTATTTCGTTTAAATAAACGCCAAATTAAAAAATTATTAATAAATATGGGTTGCCCAAAACATCTCTATTTTAAAAAACCAACAGCTGATTTAGAAGATGATAGACCATCTCAAGAAGATGAATCTGTTTTAGGAATAAGTTATGATATCATAGATGATTATCTTGAAGGAAAATATTTACAAAGAAAATATACCAATATTATAGAATCACTTTATTTAAAAACTAAACATAAACGTCACCTACCTATCAATGTATTTGATGATTTTTGGAAATAATCACTTAGATTTAATAAAGTGAAGAATAGTTTATTTAATTTTGATAAATGATTCACAAGCTTTAGCAAATCTTTGCATACCAATATTTATTTCTTGTTCGCTTATATTTAAGGCTGGTGTAAATCGTATAACATTAGATCCAGCTATTAATACCATTACACCATGTTCCGCAGATAACTTGTTTATATAATCAGCTTTATTAATGAAACTCGCGTTTAAAACCGCACCAATCATCAATCCCAATCCTCTTATTTCTTTAAATATATTTAAATTTTTATTGATTTCATTTAAATGAGTTACAATCCATATATGACGTTGAGATACTCCTTCCATAATTTTATCTTTTTTAATTAACTCTAATACCTTTCCTGCTACTGCACCTGCTAGAGGATTTCCACCATATGTAGTACCATGAGAGCCAACATTCATCATTATTGCCAAATCTTGTTTGGTTAATACAGCTCCAATAGGGAAACCACCTCCAAGTGCTTTAGCACTTGTTAAAATATCTGGTATTACCCCATAGTACATGTAAGCATATAACCATCCAGTACGGCCAATTCCGCTTTGTACTTCATCAAAAATTAATAAAGCATCATATTTATCACATAATTCTCTTAATTTACTTAAAAAAGATATATCAGCTGGGATTACTCCTCCTTCTCCTTGGATTGGTTCAATAATCACTGCACAAGTATTTTCATTTATTAATTTAGCAACAGATTTAATATCATTAAATGAGGCGTGTTGAATTTCTTTAGGAAGTGGTTCAAAATATTTTGAATAATCGGATTTTCCTCCTGCTTTAACTGTGAAGAAAGTACGTCCATGAAAGGCATTATTAAATGCTAATATATTTATTTTATTTTTACCAAATCGATCTTTAGCTACTTTACGTGCTAATTTCATTGCAGTTTCGTTTGCTTCTGCACCAGAATTACAAAAGAAAACTTTATCTGCAAAAGTAGAATTTGTTAATTCTTTTGCTAAACGTAAAATGGGCTCATTAGTATAACCATTACCAATATGCCATAAACTAGATGCTTGTTTTTCTAAGGTTTTTTTTAATAATGGATGTGCATGTCCTAATACATTAACAGCTATTCCACCAGTAAAATCTATATAATCTTTACCACTTTGATCCCAAACAATTGAACCTTTAGCATAAACAGGTATGAATTTAGCAGGATTATAAACTGGTATCATCCATTTATCAAAATCTTGACGTAATATTTTTAATGACATGGCTTGTTATCCTATAAATCTAATCATACATTTAAATATAATAATACATGGTTATCATACAACCACTGAAAAAATATATTTAAAAAAAATAAATAAAACAAATTTGTATCTAATGAATATAATATTAAATGATTATAATATATAACTAATATATTAAAATTGAAGTAGGGTATTTATTCAAGAAGTATATTTGTCAAAAATAACACTAATATTTGTATTTCACAATAAAATAAATATAGAATAAAAAAGTATTATCAATAAAATAATTTGAATATACAAACTTAATATTACAAGTTATTGTTAATCATATTTAATCAATAATGAATAATTTTTACATATAATATTTGATTTTATAAAAGAACCAGTATAAATAGTGTTTTTTATAATTTTATGTTTAAAACATTAATGTATAGTTATTTTTTTTTGTTTAATTATATTTATTTGAAATTTTATCATTTCACTTACCAAGTCTTCTGGACAATTCTCAACAAAATAAGTTAAATCATTAATTGCGACATGCTCACAATCTAATTGAGCATAAATTAAACCACGATCTCTAATTTCGTAAGGATCATTAGGGTTTATAAGTAATAATATCCTGTTTACATTAAGAGCTAATTCCATTTTTTTTTCTTCCATCAAAGCTACTTTTAATGTTGTAAGCATTTTATATATCACACTAATAGTTGTAGCTTCATCAAGATCATCTTCATGCAATTTAGCATTTGAATCTATATTTCCTTTTAACCATGCTTCTAAAATAGATGTATTAAGTGTTTCGCCATTAAACGGATCAATTAACCAATCATAATCTTTGACTAAGCCTACACGTAAAATTAATTGTGTAGGGAAAATAATTGGCATTAAAGTTAATTTTAATTCGTTTGCTATATGAATTAAAATTATACTTAAAGATATAGCAGTTCCCTCCCTTGTTTTTAAAACTTGATCTAACCACAATACATCAGATAAGTTATAAGTACCACTAGCACCTCTAAACTTCCATTCTTGATAAAAAAGTTCAAATAATTTTTTTATCTTTAAATTAGAGTTTTTTTCTGCTCCAATATAATCTTGTGCTTTATTGACTAATAAAGATAATTGATTTTGTACAAAAGATAATGGAAAATCAGAGCGAATATCAACCATAGCATCAATAACTGCTTCACATAACATCATTTGACTAAAATCTAATTTTTTAAACAAAGTTTATAGTTCCTATATATATAAAGTTTTTAATTAAATATTTTATTAATAATAAATGAGATGTCGTAAGTATATAAAAAAGTAGCCTGAGTAATAATTTTAATATTTAATTATTATATCCATATATAAAATTATGGATTAAATTGATTTTAAAAATATAACTTGTTATTAATAAATAACAATTTTATGTTGGTGCCTTACCCAAAGTAACACGAGGATTTCCTCCATAATCTTTAATAGTGCTAATTTTTCTATATCCGTATTGTTGCATAATATTACGAACTGCTTTACCCTGTTTCCAACCATGTTCTAATAAAAGCCAACCATCATATGTTAACCAATGAAATGAGTTTTTAATTATTGCTTTTAAATCAGAAAGACCATTTTCATCAGAAACTAATGCACTAGTAGGTTCAAATCGCACATCACCTAATTTAAGATATGGACTATTAACCTCAATATAAGGAGGATTACTTACAATTAAATCAAATTTATTTTGTGGTATATTATTAAACCAATAGCTTAAAAAAAATGTAGCATTGGAAATATTAAGATTTACAGCATTATATTGAGCATTTTTAACTACTGTAGAAATACAATCAATACCAAAAACTTTACATTGTGGACGTTCACTAGCAATTGATAATGCAATTGCTCCTGTTCCCGTACCTAGATCTAATATTTTCAAAGATGGTTTTGATAGATAATTTAATGATTGTTCTACTATTATTTCTGTATCATATCTTGGAATCATTGTATCACATATAACTTTTAAAGTTAGGGACCAAAATTCACATTGTCCTATCACATACGCTAATGGTTCTCCATTAAAACGTCTTATCAATAATTCATCTAAAAATATTAATTTGTCATCATTAATTATAATCTCATCAAAAGCATACAACCAAGCAATGGATTTTCCCATTGCAAAACTTAGTATTGTTTGTGCATCCAATTTCGGGCTATCACTATGATGTAAAGTGATTATTGCTTTCTGTAACCAATTACGAATATTCATGAACTTTTTTCTGATATTGAAGATAATTGTTCAGTTTTGTATTCTTGAATAATAGGATTAATTAAAGATGCTAACTTTCCATCTAGAATTTCATCTAAGCGATAAATTGTTAAATTAATTCGATGATCAGTAACTCTTCCTTGTGGAAAATTATAAGTTCTGATACGATCAGAACGATCTCCTGTACCTAAAAGGTTACGACGCATATTAGCTTCTGCAGCATGACGTTGAGCTTTTTGTATAGCTTCAATACGAGATGCAAGTACAGTTAAAGCTCTAGCTTTATTTTTATGTTGAGAACGTTCATGTTGACATTCAACTGTAATACCAGTTGGTAAATGAGTAATACGAACTGCTGAATCAGTTGTATTAACATGTTGACCGCCTGCACCAGAGGATCGAAAACTATCGATTTTAAGATCATTGTTATTAATTTTTAATATTGATTCCTTTGTTGTTTCAGGAATTACTGCAACAGTGCATGTTGATGTATGAATACGTCCTTGAGATTCAGTATGAGGAATTCGTTGTACACGATGACCACCGGATTCAAATTTTAGTTTACCATAAGCATTTTTACTATTAACACGAATAATTATCTCTTTATACCCACCATATTCGCTGTCATTAGCATTTATAATTTGCACATCCCAATTACATATTTCAGCATAGCGAATATACATACGAGATAAATCTCCAGCAAAAATTGCTGCTTCATCTCCTCCAGTAGCAGCACGTATTTCTATGAAACAATTACGTTCATCATCAGGATCTTGTGGTAGTAATAGTAATTGTAGTTTATGTTCTAATATTTTAATTTTCGTATATGCTTCTTGTAACTCAATTTGTGCTATTTCTTGTAATTCAAAATCTTTAGATAGGCTTTTTAAGTTTTCAATATTTTTATGAATTTTTTGCCATTCTTTAAAAGAATCAGTAATAGTGGTTAACTTAGAGTATTCACGTGATAAATCACCAAAAAGTTTTTTATTTATACATACATTTAAATCAATCAAAAGATTTTCTAATTCCTTTTGGCGATGCTGAATTCCTTCAAGTTTAGTAAAAATAGAGTTTTTCATTGATTATAATTTCCGCAAAGCTTTTTCATAAAATTAATTTAGTTTAACCCTAAGCTATCACATAAAATTTTTAAATATTCATTATCACCATTACTAGCTGCTTGTTGAAGAGATTTTGTAGGTGCATGAATTAGACGATTTGTTAATTTATATATTAGTTCTTGCATCACTTTTTGAGGATCAGCACCTTGTTGTAATGCTTGTAATGCTCTTTTTTCCATTTCAATACGAATATCTTCAGCTTGTGCACGATATTTACGGACACTATGAACTGCTTTTTGTGATTGTAACCAGAACATAAATTTATTACTTTCTTGATCTACTATATTTTCAGCTTGCACTAATACAATTTTTCTTAGTGTTAAATTGGAATCTATAATTTCTTTTAGATCATCTAATCGATAAAGATGAGCATTTGGTAAGTTATTTACTTCTAATTCAACATTGTATGGAACTGAAATATCAACTAAAAATACCGGCTTATTGCCCCTTATTCTTAATGCATTTTCTATCATATTTTTAGTTATCAGTGGTAATTGACTAGAAGTTGAAGATATGATAATGTCCGCTCTATGTAAATGTTTATTTAGATCAACTTGGTTAATTACTTCAGCATTTACTTCTGCTGCTAATTTTTCAGCATTTGAACGAGTACGATTGGCAATAATCATTTTTTTTACTTTATATTTACGTAAGTGTTGTGCTACTAAGTTAATAGTTTTACCTGCTCCTAATAACAATACTATCATCTTTGATAAAGAAATACACATCTTGCAAGCTAAAGCACAGGCAGCAAATGCTATAGAAATAGCATTAGATCCTATATCAGTTTCAGATCGGATACGTTTTACTGCATGAAATACTTTTTGAAACATTTGATTAATTTCGCTATTTACGTAACTGTATTTTTGTGAAATCGCGAAAGCCTGTTTAACTTGACCAAATATCTGTGACTCACCTATTATCATTGAATCTAATCCACTAGCTACACGAATTAAATGACTTATTGCTTCTTTATTTTCATAATAATAGATACTATTATATACATATTTCTTATTTAATTTATGATAATCACAAATCCAATTTATCAGGTATTCTTGTAAATTAATTTGATTTTTTACACTAATATATATTTCTATTCTATTACACGTTGAAAGTAATACTGCACTTTGTATCATTGGTTGAGATAATAGGCTATTAAGTGCCTGATGTATTATTTCTGGCCCAAATGATAAACGGTCACGAAGGTTAGTAGGAGCAGTTTTGTGATTTACTCCAAGAACAAGCAATGTCATCAGTAATTTAAGGTTTCAAGTTAGGATATTCTATATTTAAAAATTATTATCAGTAGATATTTTATAATATAGTAACGATGAAAAACATATAAGATTATAATAATAATTTAAGTAAAATGTGCACATTTTAATCCGTGAATTAGTTTTTTCATATATCAAAAAGAATTTTTTTGTAATTTTTACATAACTTTCAAGACATTTTATAGATAGTATATGTTAATAAAAGTTATTATTCATGTTTATAAGTTTTACTTATAATAACTCAGATATTATAGTTTAATTATCAACATTATTACATTTAAGCAATTTAAAAAATGCAAAATGATTTGCAATATATTGATAAAATATTAATGAATAAATTAAAAAACTTCATTTTATTAATATAAATGAACTCATAACAAAAATCAAAAAATAGAGCAAATGAATTCTCTTCATTAAAATATATAATAATTATTCTTAAAAAACTAAAAATCTTTATTTATTTTTTATATACAATTTAATAATTAAAATAATCGATTTTTTAAAAACAATGGTAAGTTCCATGATAGATATTTGGCCATCTCCTGCAAAATTGAATCTTTTTTTATACATAAATAATCGTAGATCAGATGGTTATCATAATGTGCAAACTATTTTTCAGTTTCTTGACTACGGTGATTTACTGCAAATAAAAATAAATAATAGTGGTAATATTGAATTAACTACACAATTCAATGATATACCTAAAGAAAATAATTTAATTATAAAAGCTGCAAATCTATTAAAAAAAACAGCAAAAAATATATTACCTTTAAATGCAGGTGCAATTATTCATATAAATAAAAAATTGCCTATAGGTAGTGGATTAGGTGGAGGATCATCTAATGCCGCTACAATTTTGGTAGCACTAAATTACCTATGGAAAATTAGATTGACAATAAACGAACTTGCAAAACTCTCTTTACAATTAGGTGCTGATATACCAATATTTATCTATGGATTAGCATCTTTTGCTCAAGGAAAAGGTGAAAAAATTATACCTATTAATTTTAAAGAAAAATGGTATCTTATCACTTATCCCAATATAAAAATTAGTACTAAAGAGGTATTTAATTATTCAAATTTAACTAGAAATACAAAACATCGTAGTTTACATACACTATTAAATTTGCCTTTTACCAATGATTGTGAAAATATAGTTAGAAGTAATTTTAATAAAGTTGATGAAATTATTAATTTGCTTATGAAATATGCACCTACTAGATTAACTGGTACAGGATCTTGTGTTTTTTCTGAATTTGATAACAAAAAAAATGCTTATGATACACTTAATTTACTTCCTAAATATGCTACTGGATTTATAGCCAAAGGGATCAATATATCCCCTCTTCGTCAAGTACTTCTCATGAACAATTTATTAAGGAATTAACCAAAAAATAGTTATGTTATAAAATACTTTAATTATTAATTAAAGTATCCGATAAAAATAAGGTGATGTTAATTATTTAAATTCAATCAATAAAAAATCATCATTAAATAATGATAAGGATTATGTAATGTCGGACATGAAATTGTTTACTGGCAATGCTACTCCAGCATTAGCAAATCTTATTGCTAATCGTTTATACAGTAAATTAGGGAATATTGCTGTTAACAGATTCAGTGATGGTGAAATCAGTGTTCAAATAAATGAAAATGTACGTGGTGGTGATATTTTTATTGTTCAATCCACATGTGCACCAACTAATGATAATTTAATGGAACTATTTGTAATGGTAGATGCACTTCGCAGAGCTTCTGCTAGCCGCATTACTGCTGTTATTCCTTATTTTGGTTATGCTCGTCAAGATAGACGTGTCCGTTCCGCTAGGGTTCCTATTACTGCTAAATTAATAGCAGATTTTCTTTCTAATGTTGGAGTTGATCGTGTTCTTACCGTTGATTTACATGCAGAACAAATACAAGGTTTTTTTGATGTTCCAGTTGATAATGTATTCGGAAGTCCAATTTTATTGGATGATATGCTACATGCTAGATTAATAAATCCAATTGTTGTTTCTCCTGATATTGGTGGAGTGGTACGTGCTCGTGCTATCGCTAAATTACTAAATGATACAGATATGGCAATTATTGATAAACGCCGTCCTAACTACAATGTTGCTCAGGTAATGCATGTTATTGGAGATGTTTCTGACCGAGATTGTGTTTTAATTGATGATATGATTGACACAGGTGGTACATTATGTAAAGCAGCAGAGGCTTTAAAAGAACGTGGAGCGAAACGAGTTTTTGCTTATGCTACACATCCTATATTTTCTGGACTTGCAGCAAAAAATATACGTAATTCACTCATTGATAAAGTAATAGTATGCGATACAATTCCTTTATCTGAAGAAATAAAATCTTTAAAAAATGTTCGTTTGCTTACGTTATCTGGGATGTTAGCTGAAGCAATTCGACGTATAAACAATAATGAATCTATATCCGCAATGTTTGAACATTAATATATTAGTATTGAATATTTTTAGACATAAATGTTAATTTCTATTACAATATTTATTCGAAATATATTAATTAATATATAAAAAGTACTAAAAATGGTATAATATTACTTATGAGTAAGATTAGATTAATAGTTGGTCTTTTAAATCCAGGGAAACCATATAATTTTACAAGACATAATGTTGGTGCTTGGTATATAAATTCATTAATAGAAAAATATCATCTTTGTATAAAAAAAGATTATAGATTTTTTGGGAATACATCAAAATTATATATTGATAACCATAAATTATATTTATTAATGCCTAATACTTTTATGAATTTAAGTGGTACGGCAGTGAGAATGATGGCAAATTTTTATAAGATTTTACCAGAAGAAATTTTAATTGCACATGATGAACTTAATTTTCCTCCTGGTATAGCAAAATTTAAATATGGTGGCAGTCATGGTGGACATAATGGTTTAAAAGATATTATTAAT
Source organism: Candidatus Pantoea edessiphila (assembly GCF_002933315.1). GTDB lineage: Bacteria > Pseudomonadota > Gammaproteobacteria > Enterobacterales > Enterobacteriaceae > Pantoea_C. Next base: position 128,500 of record NZ_PDKT01000001.1, on the reverse strand, counting down.
AAATTTAATGTAAATTTTTATAGATTGAGAATTGGAATTGGTCATCCTGGTAATCAAAACAAAGTTAATCAATTTGTACTTAGTGAACCACCACATAATGAAAAAAAGCTTATTAATCATGCTATTAATCAAGCAGTAATTTGTACGGAACTATGGCTGACTACTGGTTATATTAAAGCAATTAATCGCCTTAATTCATTTAGAATTTAATATCGTAAAAAAGGAAAATCAGAATTTGGGATTTAAATGTGGTATTATAGGATTACCTAATGTAGGAAAATCCACTATCTTTAATGCAATTACTCGCGCGAATATAAAAACAGCAAATTTTCCCTTTTGTACAATTAAACCTAATATTGGTATAGTTTCAGTGCCAGATAGAAGAATGATTCTTCTAGAAACACTTCTTAAACCAAAAAATATGGTATATACAACTATAGAATTTATTGATATAGCTGGATTAATTAAAGGTGCTTCTAAAGGTGAAGGATTAGGAAATTTATTCCTAAATAATATTAGGACAGCTGAAGCTATTTGTCATGTAGTTCGTTGTTTTACAGATGAAAATATTATTCATGTTGAAGAAAAAATTAATCCAATAGAAGATGTTAGTATTGTTAATAATGAATTAATTTTAGCTGATTTAAGTATGTGTGATAATGTTATCAAACGTTTAAAAAAGAATACAAGCAGCACTAACAAAAATGTTACTAATGAAATCAGCATATTAGATAAGTGTCTAGTACACCTTTTAAACTCAAATATGTTAAGTACATTATATTTAACTGAAGAAGAAAAAAATTTAATTAGTTATTTAAATTTTTTAACATTGAAGCCAACCATATATATTGCAAATATTAAAGAAAAAAATTTAACAAATAATTATTATTTACATGAACTATATGAAATAGCTACAAAAGAAGGTTTAAAAGTAATTACCATATGCGCTTTAGATGAATTTAATAATAAATTAGATAATTATCATAATATGAATCTATTATCAGAAGAAAAATATTGTTTAAGTAGAGTGATTGAAGCTAGTTATTCATTACTAAACTTGCATACTTATTTTACTGCTAGCACAAAAGAAGTACATGCATGGACGGTACCTGTTGGAACTACGGCACCACAAGCAGCAGGTAAAATTCATAGTGATTTTAAAAAAGGTTTTATTTGTGCGCAAACAATATCCTTTGATGATTATATACTATACAAAGGAGAGCAAGGAGCAAAGTATGCGGGAAAAATGCGTTCAGAAGGTAAAAATTATATTATTAAGGACGGAGATATTATAAAATTTTTATTTAATGTTTAGTAAGTAAAATATATTGAAAATCAATCTATGTTATCTCTTTAAGTACAATTTTTAATTTTAATATTAAGTAATATTTTAAATAAAAAAATAAATAACAACAGATAATTAATTTTTTGTCTTAAAAATTCAACTACATATTTTCAATAATAGCATCACCAAATTCAGAACATCTTAAAAGAGTAGCATCATGCATTAGTCGTTGTAAATCATAAGTTACAGTTTTTTTATTTATTACTTTACATATCCCTTTAATAATAAAATCTGCAGCTTCTGACCATTTTAAGTAACGAAGCATCATTTCACCGGATAAAATAAGAGAACTCGGATTTACTGTATCATATCCTGCATATTTTGGTGCAGTACCGTGTGTAGGTTCGAATATTATACAATTATTTCCAATATTTGCTCCAGGTGACATTCCAATGCCTCCTACCTGTGCTGCAATAGCATCAGAAATATAATCCCCATTCAAATTCATGCAAGCAATTACATCAAATTCAGTTGGTTGTAATAATATTTGTTGCAAGAATGCATCAGCAAGTATTTCTTTAATAATTATAGTATTACCTGTTTTAGGATTCTGCATTTTAATCAATTGATTATGATCTATCAATTCAACATTAAATTGTTTCGCTAAAAATTCATATGCCCAATTTTTAAATGCTCCCTCAGTAAATTTCATAATATTTCCCTTATGAACTAAGGTAAGTGAATTACGATTATTATCAATAGTATATTTGATTGCTGAATTTATTAGACGCTGTGTACCTTCTTTTGAACATAACTTAATACCTATACCACATTCTTTAGAGAAACGAATTTTTTCTTTTACTTTCATTTCGTTTATTAAAAAATTTATTATTTTGTTAGCTTCAGTTGAATTAGCCTTCCATTCAATTCCAGTATATATATCTTCAGAATTTTCACGAAAAATCACTACATCAACATTTTCTGGATATTTAACTGGACTAGGAGTATTTTTAAAATAACGTATTGGACGTAAACAAACGTATAAATCAAGTTGTTGACGTAAGGCTACATTTAAAGAACTAATACCTTTAGCTATTGGTGTTGTAAGCGGTCCTTTAATAGCTACAGAATAATTTTTAATTATATTTAAAGTTTCTATTGGCAAATAAATATCTTTTCCGTAGATTTTAGTAGATTTTTCACCACAATAAATTTCCATCCAATAAATTTTTCTTGCATTTCCATAAGCTTTTTTTACAGCTTCATTTACTACCTTTATCATTACAGGTGTTATATCAATACCAATACCATCTCCTTCAATATATGGAATAATTGGGTTATTTGGACAAATTAATTTTCCATTACTTAAAACAATTCCTTTACCTTCCTTGGGAATTAGTACTTTAGATTTCATTTTAATTTTCCATGTTTAATGAATTAAATTATTAAGATATTAATTAATAAGCAATACAAATTATTAATATAATTTTTGATATTATAGCATTAAACATAATTTATTATGTTTTTAAAATTAATCATAATTTTATTTCATAAAAATTTAATGCAAATAAATTTTCTAAGAAATTAGATTTATTGATACTTTAACAAAGTATTTTATGTGAAATAATAGATAAAAATTAAGTACTAAAATGATCTTCTAATGTTATTATAAGAAAATTATTATTGTTTTTATTCACAGTGAGTTATTATTTAAATATTTTTGCATTTAGTATACAATATATACAATATGATATTTTTAAAATTAAAATTTTACATAATAAATTATAATATGTGAAATTATATAATAATTTTAAAATGATTTTATTAATATATTTCAAATATACTGAAAAAAATTAATTTATTTGGATTTTTAATATTTTTTAAATAAACAGAATATGTTTACAATCAAACAAAAAAAAGTAGTTATTGGAATGTCTGGAGGTGTTGATTCATCTGTTTCAGCTTGGTTATTAAAAAAACAAAACTATCATGTTGAAGGATTGTTTATGAAAAACTGGGAAGAAGATGATGGAGATGGATGTAATGTCACAGATGATTTAAAAGACGCACAATCAGTTTGCGATAAGATTGGTATTTATTTACATAAAGTTAATTTTTCTATTGAGTACTGGAATGATGTTTTTGAGCCCTGTCTTGAGGGGTATAGAATGGGTTATACACCTAATCCTGATATTATTTGTAATAAAGAAATAAAGTTTAAATTGTTTCTGAAATTTGCTATTGAAGAACTTAATGCTGATTTTATTTCCACTGGTCATTATGTTCGCAATCAATATTATTCAAACAATAATTGCTTATTACGTGCTGTGGATATTAAAAAAGATCAAAGTTATTTTCTTTATACACTCAATCAATATCAACTTAAAAAAAGTATTTTTCCTTTAGGGAATATAAAAAAAACACAAGTACGGCATCTTGCAAAAGAACTCAATTTTATTAATGCTATGAAAAAAGATTCTACTGGTATTTGTTTTATAGGTAAAAAAAACTTTGCTGAATTTTTAAAAAAATATTTACCATGCTGTAAAGGAGATATAGTAACTATTGATGGTGAAATAATAGGTCAACATCAAGGAGTAATATATTATACTCTAGGGCAACGTAAAGGTTTAGGAATTGGTGGTTTGCCAAAAACAAATAATTATCCATGGTACGTAATTGATAAAGAAATTAAAAATAATCGTTTAATAGTTGCTCAGGGTAAAAGTAACCTAAATTTAGCTTCTGTTGGTCTGATTGCACAAAACTTACATTGGATTGATGAAAAGTTGATCAAAAACATCTCAAGATGTACTGTAAAGACCAGATATCAACAAAAAGATATTTCGTGCAAAATAATTCCATATCTTGATAATTGTATAAAAGTAATATTTAATAAACCTATTATTGCTGTAACACCAGGTCAATCTGTTGTTTTTTATCTTGACCAAATTTGTTTAGGTGGCGGCATTATTAAAAAAAGATTACCACTAATATAATATATTATTTAATACTGTATACAACAGTTAATTGATATGTTATATATTTTTAATATTCAAATAATACTAATTATTTGGTTTATGAAACTGAAAAATATATTAATTTAGGAATTAAAAAAATGGAATCATCTATTTTAACAAATATATCACCAATAGATGGTCGCTATAGAAATATAGTAAATGAATTACGCAATGTTTTTAGTGAATATGCTTTCTTTAAATATCGTATAAAAATTGAAATTAATTGGTTACAAAAACTTTCTGATACTAAAGAAATTAAGGAAATTCCTGTTTTTTGTAAAAAAACAAAAGATTTTCTCAATGCAATAATTGATAATTTTAATGAAAATGATGCTAATCGTATAAAATATATTGAAAAAAATACTAATCATGATATAAAAGCATTAGAATATTTTATAAAAGAAAAAATAATAACTATTTCTAATTTAAAAAAAATTTCTGAATTCGTTCATTTTGCTTGTACATCTGAAGATATTAATAATTTGTCTTATGCATTAATGTTAAAAACAGCTCTTTACGATATAATTATACCGTGTTGGGATCAATTAATTAATGCGATAAAAACTTTAGCAAAAAAATACAAAGATATACCATTATTATCAAGAACACATGGACAACCTGCTACTCCTTCTACTATTGGTAAAGAAATGGCAAATACTGTATTTCGTATGCAGCGTCAATTACAACAATTAAAAAAAATAGAAATTTTAGGTAAAATAAATGGTGCAGTAGGAAATTACAATGCTCATATTGTTGCATATCCAAATGTTAATTGGATTGAATTAAGCAAAGAATTTGTAACATCTTTAGGAATAAAATGGAACCCGTATACTACACAAATTGAACCACATGATTATATATCAGAATTATTTGATTGTATTACGCGTTTCAATAATATCTTAATTGATTTTAATCGTGATATTTGGAGTTATATCTCTTTAAATTATTTCAAACAAAAAATCATTAATCATGAAGAGATAGGTTCTTCGACTATGCCTCATAAAATAAATCCTATTGATTTAGAAAATTCTGAAGGCAATCTTGGTATAGCTAATGCAATGATGAGACATTTATCAAGTAAATTACTCATATCTAGATGGCAACGAGATCTTACTGATTCTACCGTATTACGTAACATAGGAGTTAGTATAAGCTATTCAGTTATAGCATATAAATCAGCATTAAAAGGCATTGATAAATTAGAAATAAATAAAAAGTGTATAATTAATGATTTAAATAATAATTGGGCTATTTTAGCTGAACCCATCCAAACGATAATGCGCCGTTATGGTATTAACAAACCTTACGAAAAATTAAAAGATATAACATATGGTAATAATATTGATTCATTAACTATATATAATTTTATAGACACACTTAATATCCCAAAAAAAGAGAAAGAACGTTTAAAAAAATTAACACCTTGCAATTACCTTGGGTATGCTATTAAATTAGTTGATAATTTAGATTAAAATAATGATTTGTACAAGATATTGTTATGTTTTCAATAAATATAATAATCAAAATCTCAAACTAATTTAATAATTATTAAAAAATCATGTCTTTTTTAATTTATTGATCTTCATATTTATTTTTATAAAAATAAATACAAATATAATTATTAATTATAATGTAATTGAATTATTTTAATTAATATTATTTTCACAAAAATTATTTTTTTTAAAAAACAACTAATGATTTACCTATTTTTATACTCTTTCATTGCTAATTTAATTACTTTAATTACATAATAATAGATGATTAATTATTATTATCATTAATATTTTTTAATATTTATTAAATGAATTAACTTACTGCAAAATTAGTAAAAAAACAATATAAATTTAATTGAATTTATCTAACTATACTAATTATAGTATTTATTGTAAGAATAACTTTAAATATCAAGATAAGACAATAATAGTTTGTTGTTTTTTTTATTTTTGCTTGTTTATATCATTAATTATTTTTAAATAGTTGATTTATTACTTTATTAATTTTAAATAGAATGAGACTAAAATGACAAAAGAAAATATAAAAGAGTCGTTGGTTATACTATCTGATATTAGTAAATCTTTTGATAATAAATTAATTATTGATAATTTTAATTTAACGATTTATAACGGTGAATTTATTACCATTCTAGGTCCTTCTGGTTGCGGAAAAACTACTATATTACGTTTAATTGCTGGTTTAGAAAAAGCTAATAAAGGCTATATTTTACTTAATAACAATAATATTACTAATACATCTGCTGAAGAACGTAATATTAATACAGTATTTCAAAGTTATGCACTCTTTCCACATATGTCTGTATTTGAAAATGTTGCTTTTGGTTTACGTATGCAAAAAACTCCTTCATATGAAATTATTACACGTGTTAAAGATGCTTTAACCATGGTACAACTAGAGCATTTTGGCAAACGTCATCCACATCAACTTTCTGGCGGACAGCAACAACGTGTAGCTATTGCTAGAGCTGTGATCAATCGTCCAAAGGTATTACTTTTAGATGAACCTTTATCAGCTTTAGATTATAAATTACGTAAACAAATGCAAAATGAACTTAAAGCAATGCAGCGTAAACTTGGTATTACTTTTATTTTTGTTACTCATGATCAAGAAGAAGCGCTTGTAATGTCTGATCGTATTGTGGTAATGCGTAATGGCAAGATTGAACAAGACGGTACACCACGAGAAATATATGAAAAACCAAAAAATTTATTTGTAGCACGATTTATCGGAGAAATTAATGTATTTGATACAAAAGTGATTAAAAGCGATAAAAATTCTTATGTACGTGCACTAGTCGAAGGTTGTGAATGTGATATTTACTGTCCATTCCCTGTTAAAACAGGTGATAGGTTACATGTTATGTTGCGTCCAGAAGATTTACGTGTTAAAGAAGCACATAACAATACTGTAGATGGGTTAATTGGTTATGTAAGAGAGTTAAATTACAAGGGTATGACACTAGAGTCAACTATAGAACTAGAAAACGGTAAGTTAATTACTGTAAGTGAGTTTTTTAATGAAGATGATCCAGATGTTGATCATTTTTTAGATCAAAAAATGGTTGTTAATTGGGTAAAGAGTTGGGAGGTAGTTTTACCATATGAAATTGATGATTAATAAACTTCAAAAAATAGTCATATCGTTAATAGTTGGATGGTTGATTGTATTTATATTTTTACCAAATTTAATGATCTTTATAACTAGTTTTTTAATGCGTGATGATAATCATTTAATTAGTTTTCAATTTACATTTGAAAATTATATACGATTATTAGATCCTTTATATATAAAGGTATTATTACATTCTTTAAATATAGCAGTTATAGCTACTATATTTTGCTTGTTGTTAGGATATCCATTTGCATGGTATTTAACTAAATTACCATTACATCTGAAACCAATAATGCTATTTTTACTAATTGTACCGTTTTGGACTAACTCTTTAGTACGAATTTATTGCTTAAAAATTTTTTTAAGCACTAGGGGATGGCTAAACAATTTTCTAATGTGGTTTGGTCTAATTAATAGACCTTTTCATATTATATATAAACCTGAAGCTGTAATATTAGGATTAGTATATATTTTATTACCATTTATGGTATTACCTATATATTCCAATTTAGAAAAATTAGATAAAACTTGTTTAGAAGCTGCTTATGATTTAGGTGCAAATAAAATACAAACTTTTTTTTATATTGTATTACCGTTGAGTATGCCTGGAATAGTTGCTGGATGTTTATTGGTAGTAATTCCTGCTATGGGTATGTTTTATGTATCAGATTTAATGGGAGGCGCAAAAAATTTGCTTATTGGAAATATAATAAGGAATCAATTTCTTAACATTAGAGATTGGCCATTTGGAGCCTGTATAAGTGTAGTAGTAACATTTTTAATGTGGATAATGTTATTAATTTATTGGCGTACTATGCGTTTATTAAAGCACTAAGGTGAGCAGTTAAAATGATGGTACATTACTTACGTGGTATTTTTATGACTATTATTTACACTTGGCTCTATATTCCTATCTTAATTTTAATTACTAATTCATTTAACATATCTAAATTTGGTATACATTGGCAAGGTTTTAGTACACATTGGTATAAAACATTAATGCATAACGATAGTTTAATTCAAGCTGCTCAAAATTCATTAATTATAGGAATATGTTCTGCTAGCATAGCGACTATTATAGGTTCTTTAACAGCTTTAGCCATTTATCGTTATCATTTTTGCGGTAAACAATTTATTAATGGAATGTTATTTACTGTAATGATGTCACCAGATATTGTTATGGCAATTTCCTTATTAGTATTGTTTATGCTATTAGGTATACCTCTTGGTTTTTGGTCATTATTAATTTCTCACATCACTTTTTGTCTTCCTTTTGTAGTAGTTACTATTTATTCATGGTTAAAAAATTTTGATATTCGTATATTTGAAGCTGCAAAAGATCTAGGTGCTAATGAAATTATTATTTTAAAAAAAGTAATATTACCATTAGCTATACCAGCAGTATCTGCAGGATGGTTACTTAGTTTTACTTTATCTATGGATGACGTTATAGTATCATCTTTTGTTACTAGTCCTAATTTCGAAATTTTACCATTAAAAATTTATTCAATGGTTAAAGTTGGAATTTCACCAGAAGTAAATGCAATCACAGTAATTTTAGTATTAATATCTTTATTATTAATAGCTATTAGCCATTTAAGACTTCTTAAAAAATAGGAGATAATAATATTGGGTTGTTTTATTAAATTATTTATTGCTTTAATAATCTTTGTTTGTAATATTGTATATGCAGAAATACGAAGTAGTAATGTTTTATATTTTTATAACTGGACAGAATATGTTCCATCAGGATTATTAGAACAGTTTAGTAAAGAAACAGGTATTAAAGTTATTTATTCAACTTATGAATCTAATGAAATTATGTATTCCAAACTAAAAACTTGGAAAAGTGGATCCTATGATCTAATAGTTCCTTCAAGCTATTTTGTAGCCAAAATGCGCAAAGAAAATATGTTGCAAAAAATTGATAAAGTTGCATTAACTAATTTTAACAATCTAGATACTAACTTATTAAATAAACCATTTGATCCTAATAATGATTATTCTATTCCGTATATATGGGGTGCTACTATCATTGGAGTGAATTCTTCTGAAATTGATCCTAAAACCATTACTAGTTGGTCTGATTTATGGAAACCGAAATATAAAAATAAATTGCTATTAATTGATGATGCTCGTGAAGTATTTCAAATAGCATTACGTAAACTAGGAATTTCAGGTAACACTACAAATATGAAACAAATTAAATCTGCATATATAGAATTAAAGAAGCTCATGCCAAATGTATTAGCATTTAATTCTGACAATCCTGGCAATCCTTATATGGAAGGAGATATATCATTAGGAATGGTTTGGAATGGTTCTGCATATATAGTACGTCAAGCTGGTGCTCCATTACAAACAATTTGGCCTAAAGAGGGAGGTATTTTTTGGATGGATAATCTTGCAATTCCAATAAATGCAAAAAATAAAGAAGGTGCTTTAAAGCTAATTAATTTTTTACTTCGACCAGAAATTGCTGCTAAGGTAGCTATAGCTATTGGATATCCGACTGCAAATAGGGAAGCAAAAAAATTTTTACCAACAAAAATAACTAGAGATAAATTACTATATCCATCCGTAGACCTTATAAAAAAAGGCGAATGGCAAAATGATGTAGGAAATGCTAGCAGAGAATACGAAACTTTGTTTCAAAAACTCAAAGCAGATAATTAAACATAATCAATAAAAAATAATTTTTACTATATTTCTGCTTAAAAATTTATGTAGTTTTTATTTTTTTATTATTAAAAATAGTAAACATGGTATATATAATTGGGAACCAAACTTAAATTTATTTTAATACTGTTTTTATAATAAAAAATTAAAAAGACATAATTTTAATCTAGAAATATAAATACATTATATAACTTTATCAAGTTATATTAAATATAGCTTGTAGTTTTAAACTATACTTTTCAAGTAAAAATATTTTACAATTCTAGATTATATAATATATAAAAATTATTATTAAATAATCAAATATACTAAATTAAAAATTAGAAGATTTCGGATTGTTATGTCTAAAAAAAATTACCAGTTTATACCTAAAAAAGCAGGTGATATTTATTATTTTGGTCAATTAGTTGGTGGTTCATATGCAATAGAATATGCTAATATTATTGAAAAACATTTTGGTTTTGTATTAATAGTTACCGAAGACACAAAAATTGCTTTTAAAATATTTGATGAAATAAGTCAGTTTAGTAAACATCCAATTTATTATTTTCCTGATTGGGAAACAGTTCCTTATAGTAAGTCATCACCCAGTCAAAAAGTAATATCAGATAGAATTTCAACACTTTATAAATTACCTAAGTTAAAACATGGTATATTAATTGTATCAATAACAACACTGATGCAACGTATTTGTCCAAGTTATTCTTTATTTAAGAATACCTTATTAATAAAGCAAGGAAAAAAATTATCTGATTGTTACTTAAAAGAAAAATTGGAGCAATTTGGTTACAAATATGTTAATCAAATAATTGAACAAGGTGAATTTAATTTTAAAAACGATAGCTTTATTAATTTATTTCCTATAGGTCACAATCAACTATATAGAATTGATTTAATTGATAATTATGTAAATAATATATGCAAGATAAGTTTTAATCAACAAAAAATTATCGATAAAGTATCAGAAATTAATCTGTTTCCTAAACATGAATTACCTATTAATAAAAATTCTTTAAAACTTTTTTGTAAAAATTGGGAAAAATTTTTTAATACTCCTCTAGAGAAGAATTATATATATACTAATATTAGTAGAGGCATTATACCTTCTGGTATTGAATATTGGTACCCATTGTTTTTTGATCAACCTTTGTCTACTTTATTTAATTATCTTTCAAATAATACTATAATTATTCACCACAGCAATTTACAAGAAAGTGCTTTAAATTTTTGGAATAAAATACATAGACACTATGACAATAGTGCTATCTTTAATAAATACTTATTACATCCAAACTATTTATGGATAAATCCTAATTATTTATTAAATCAATTCAATAAATTGCCTCAAATAAAAATAACTAATACAACATTACCTAAAAAAGAAAATAATATTAACTTAGGTTATAAATCACTACCTTCATTAATATTAACTGAAAAAGGAGATAAGAAAATATCACTGGAACGTTTAGATCAATTTATTAAAAAATTTAATGGTTATATAACATTTTGTGTTAAGGATAAAATCAATCAAAAGAAAATTCAAAAATTACTAACATATATAAAATTAAATCCATCTTTTATCAAAGATTATAATTTATTATTTAATAATAAATTTACCTTAATAATCAGTAAAATTAGTAATGGTTTTATAGATATTAGTAATAATAGGGCTTTTATCTGCGAAAGAGATATATTAAATAATGATAATTTTAATATTTATGATAATGATAAAATACAATGGAAGACATTAAACATAGCTAAATCTTTTTTTAAAACTGAAAAGATAAATTATGGTCAACCTGTAGTCCATTTAGAACATGGCATAGGTCTTTATATGGGTTTAACAACTATTGAAACTAATGGTATTAATTCTGAATATTTGATTCTGATTTATGCTAATGATACTAAGCTTTATGTACCAGTAACATCTCTTCATTTAATTAACTGCTACACAGGTCATTCTAGTGATAATGTAACACTTCATAAATTAGGTAGTGATAATTGGTTGCGCTCAAGAAAAAAAGCTATTGAAAAAATTCATGATGTTGCTGCAGAACTTTTGGATATTTATTGTAATAGAAAATTAAATATTGGTTATTGTTTTAAATATAATAAACAAAGATATAAATCATTTTGTAATGATTTTCCATTTAATATTACTTTAGATCAACAAAAAGCTATAAATGATATATTAGGAGATATGTGTCAACCTATAGCAATGGATAGACTAATATGTGGCGATGCAGGTTTTGGTAAAACTGAAGTAGCAATGCACTCTGCATTTATCGCTATTGAAAATAACAAACAAGTTTCCATTCTTGTGCCAACTACTATTTTAGCACAACAACATTATGAAAATTTTAAAAATAGATTTAGTTCTTGGTCAATTAAGATTGAGATACTATCTGATTTTAAAAATTTTAAAGATCAAGAACAAATTTTAGAAAAAATAAAAAAAGGTGAGTTAGATATTGTAATAGGTACTCATAAATTATTAAATAAAAATATCAAATGGAAAAATTTAGGATTGCTAATTATTGATGAAGAACATCGATTTGGAGTATTTCAAAAAGAACAAATTAAAGCAAGATACAACAATATTGATATAGTAACATTAACAGCAACACCAATACCACGTACATTATATATGGCAATTACGGGTATACGAGATATTTCTATTATTACTACTCCACCTGATCATCGTTTGCCTGTTAAAGTTTTTATAACTGAATTTAATTACTCAATAATACGTGAAGTAATTTTACGTGAGATTTCTAGAGGTGGTCAGGTATATTATTTACATAATAAAATTAGTGATATTGAAAAGATAGCAAATTATATAAATCAATTAGTACCAGAAGCTAATGTAGCTATTGCTCATGGACAAATGCATGAATATGATCTAAAAAAAGTAATGAAAAATTTTTATTATGGACATTTCAATATACTAGTATGTACCACTATAATTGAAAGTGGTATTGATATTCCTAATGCTAATACAATTATTATTGAACAAGCTGACCATTTTGGTTTGGCTCAACTATACCAATTACGAGGTAGGGTTGGACGTTTACACTACCAAGCATATGCTTGGTTATTAACGCCAAATAAAAAAATTACTAAAGAAGCAAAAAAAAGATTTGAAGTAATTGAATCTTTAAAGGAGCTAGGTACTGGTTTTACAGTATCAACAAATGATTTAGAAATTCGTGGATCAGGCGAATTACTTGGCGAAAAACAAAGTGGTCAAATAGAAACACTTGGCTTATCACTTTATACAGAATTATTAGAGAATTCTATTAATGATCTTAAAAATAATAATCTTTCACTAGAAAATCTATTAAATAATAATATTGAAATAGAACTTCAAATACCATCTCTTATTCCAGATAAATTCATTGAAAATACAAGTATGCGTTTATCTATCTATAAGAAAATTGCAAGAGCTAAAAATGAATATGAGTTAGAAGAAATAAAAAATGATATAATCAATAATTTTGGTTTATTACCTGATTCAACAAATAATTTATTTGATATTGCATCGTTGCGATTACAAGCTCATCAATTAGGTTTATGTAAGATAAAAATGGGTGATAGAGGAGGATATATTAATTTTTTAGCAAAAAATAATATCAATACTTTAAAATTAGTTAATCTAATACAAAAAGAACCAAATAAATGGAAGTTAGAAGGAAATACAAAATTGAGATTTTATTTTCGTGATGGCATAAAGGAACAAAACTCAAGAATAAAATGGATAAAAAATTTCATTAATAGTTTAAAATATTAAAAAAGTCGTCCGTTGTTTAATAAAGTCATCTGTTGTTTAAAATATATGCAATTACTCTTAATGTAATAAACTTAATATTATATTACACAATTATTCTTTGATTTTTAAAAACTTTCTTTCATAATTATAAGTATATTGTAAATAAATTATTAAATAATCTATTTAATTTTAAGTTAATTAAACACATTATACTATAACATAGGACCTAGTAATGTGCCTCCTAACAAATGCATATGAATATGGTAAATTTCTTGTCCAGCATTTTTATTACAGTTTACAACAAGTCTGTAACCGTCATCTTTAATGTTTTCTTCTATTGCAATTTTAGCTGCTACAGTAAACATTCTACCTAATATTTGTTCATGTTCATATTTAACTTCATTTACAGTTGAAATTAATATATTAGGAACAATAAGAATATGAACTGGTGCTTTAGGAAAAATATCACGAAATGCTGTTACTAGTTCATCTTGATATAATACATCTGCAGAAGTTTCATGCTTAATAATTTTACTAAAAATAGTTTCTTCAATCATAAATCATTCCTTATATAAAATAATTTAAATTTTTTATTAACTATATAATTTAATATAATCGTCTATATCGGTTTTAAGATTACCAGATTTGGTACCAAAAATCACTTGAATACCAGATCCAGATATAACAATACCTTTTGCACCAAGGTTTTCCAGTTCTATTTTATTTACCTTATTTATATCAATTACTTTTACTCGAAGACGAGTAATACAAGCATCAAGATTTGTAATATTTTCTTTACCACCAAAAGCTATAATTAACTTTCTTGCTATTTCATTATCAGTCAATGATGACTGGTGTTTAGTTAATTTCTCACGTCCTGGTGTTTTAAAATCAAATTTAATAATTAAAAAACGAAATAATAAATAATAAATTAAAAAATATATAGTTCCAACTATTGGAAATAACCAAATTTTACTACCATGTCCACTTAAAATAATAAAATCAATCAAACCATGTGAAAAACTAGTTCCATTGCGCATATCAAATAAAATACATATAGGAAAAGCTAAGCCAGCTAAAATTGAATGGATAATATAAAGAACAGGAGCAACAAACATAAAAGAAAATTCAATAGGCTCAGTAATACCAGTTAAGAAAGAAGTTAACATTGCTGTAACCATAATACCGCCTATTTTTGCGCTATTTTCAGGTTTAGTTGTATGCCAAATTGCAAGTGCAGCTGCTGGCAATCCAAACATTTTAAATATAAATCCACCAGATAATTTACCTGCAGTTAAATCTCCAGCCATATATCTTGGAATATCACCATGAAATATTTGTCCGGATTTAGTAACAAACTCACCAATTTGCATTTGAAAAGGAACATTCCATATATGATGCAAACCTAATGGCATTAAAATACGCTCAACTAATCCGTAGATACCAAAAGCAATTATAGGATTTTGGTAAGCTGCCCATTCTGAAAAATTTTCAATTGTAAATCCTATAGGTGGCCAAATAATAGACAGAAATAACCCTATAATAATTGCAGATAATCCAGAAATAATTGGTACGAAACGCTTACCATTAAAAAAACCTAAATATTCTGGCAATGTAATACGATAAAATGTATTAAACATATATGATACTAAAAACCCAATAATAATACCCCCTAAAACACCAGTATCAGTAAGATGTTTGATTTCAATGTGTTGTACAGTATCACATAACATTAATGAAGATACTGTCAGCATTGTTTTTACCATTATACTATAAGATATAACCGCAGCTAAAGCTGATACTCCATCATTATTGGTAAAACCTAGTGCTATGCCTATTGCAAAAATTAACGGCATATTAGAAAAAACTGACTCACCAGCTTCTGCCATCACATGTGACATTGTATTAGGTAATAAGCTAAAATTAGCTGATCCTAAACCTAATAAGATTCCTGCAATTGGTAATACTGATATTGGTAACATAAGTGATTTACCAATTTTTTGTAAGTTAGCAAAAGCATTTTTCAACATAATTTAGAACTCCTACAATATAAATCTATTTTATAGACAACTAAAGAGGATTGATGAATTTTTTAAATTAAGTTCAGCTTGGGTATGCGAAATAGTTTTGAAAAGTTATTAGTAGTTATTTCTGATAGGATTTCTATATCTATATTTTTTATTATAGCAATATATTGAGCAATATCTCTAGTATATGCTGGCTGATTTTCTTGACCACGATATGGTACTGGTGTAAGATATGGGGAATCGGTTTCTAGTAAAATTCTATCAAGTGGAACATAATTTATAACTCTATCAAAATCTTTTATTTTATTGAAAGTAATTATACCAGAAAAAGAAATATAAAATCCCATATCTAATAACTTACGTGCTGCACTTTGATTTTCACTAAAACAATGCAATACACCGCTACAAGATTCACTTTTTTCTTCTTTTAAAATATTCAAAGTATCTTTGAAAGCATTTCTCATATGAACAATGATTGGTTTTTTTAAAGCAATTCCTGCAATAATATGATTTCTAAAGGAAATTTGTTGGTTTATTTTATTATCTTTATTATAATGATAATCTAATCCAGTTTCACCTAATGCGACTACTTGAGCATCTGCAGCAAGAGAGTAAAGATCTTCTATATTATAAGACTCTGGTTTATTAAGTGGATGTACTCCGCATGATAGTGCAATATTTCTACGATTACTAATAAATTTTTTTAAATTAACAAAATCTGATAAATCAGTTGCTACAGTTAATATAAATTTTACATCACGCGCTACTGCTTTTGCTATAACATCATCAATATCATGATGGTTTTTTCTATAATTTAATAAGTTAAGATGACAGTGTGAATCAACAATAAACATGGTTTTTTCTCTTAATTTTAAAATTAACTAAACATCTATTGAATGAAATTTACTTATTTTAACCCAATTTAATAAAAAATCAGTCAATAACAATTCTCGATTAACTATTATTACATTCATTAGTCTATTTCTACAGTTAATACAATCATGTATACTAATAATTAAAGAACTGAAAGAAAAAGCACGAGATAATAACAGTACAACATCTTTACGATCTATGTTTGTTAATTTATTAGTAATGTTATTTTGTAACTTCATAGCATCCAATATTAAAGATATCAACCAAGTAATACACATATTTTCATTTTCATGCAAAATAGGTAATAAATTTAAAATTTGATATTTAAGAGAAATCAATAAAGTATCATAGAGTCTTTTCCTAAGTGGTAAATGATTTTCAATGAGATTTAGTGCTGTGGGAGGTATTCCTGTACTTAAGCGTAATGCGGATAAAATAATATTTTTACTTTGAGAAGATTTTGATTTTAACCAAAGTAAGCCATTTTCTTCACTTGGAGGAAGTAAATGTAATATTGTGCAACGACTACGTATTGTTAATGTAACTTTTGAAATGTTGTGTGTACTAAAAAAAAACCAACTACCAATTGGTGGTTCTTCAATTATTTTTAACAAAGCATTACTCGCAGATTGAGTTAATTTATCAATATTACGTATAAATATAATTCTTTTTTTACCTTGTTGTACACATTTATATATATTAGATATTAGATTTCTAATTATATCTACGCCTATAGTTTTATCTTTTTGTTTTTCTTCAATTACATAATAATCTGGGTGAATATTTAATTTCATTAAGTAACAACTATTACAATTATCACAATGTTTTAAATTATCAGGTTTATAACACAACAGCCAACAACCCAAATTCCAAATAAGAATATCTTTTCCAATACCTTGATTACCTTGAATTAAGGTTACTGGATGAAAGAAACCATTATTATATTGATTTATTTTGTTTAAGTAAGTTTGGTGAAGCCAAGGATAATATTTCATTTTATTGATTTTTTAGCCAGTTTAATAAATATTTTTTTAAATTTTGCACAACTCTATCTAAAGATTGAGTTGCATCAATAAATATAATATTATCATTCTGTTGTATTTTTTTTAAGTAAAAATTACGAGTACGTTCGAAAAAATCCAAAGATTCTTGTTCGATTCGATCTAAATTACCTTGTATTTTTAATCTTTGCAAACATATGTCAGGTGTTATATCTAAATAAAATGTTATATCTGGATAAAAATCACCTAACACTATGTAACTTAGTTCATCAATTAAATCAGAGTTTAATTGCCTACCACCACCTTGATAAGCATGCGATGAAAGATTGTGGCGATCACTAATTACCCATTTACCACATTTTAAAGCAGGTTTAATAACATTATCTAATAACTGTGCACGTGCAGCATATATTACCAAAAGTTCTGTTATTTTTGTTATATGTTCCTGTTGTTTTTGATTAGTTATTATAGTACGTAGACTCTCTGCTATTGGGGTACCGCCAGGTTCTCTAGTAAGTAAAATTTTTTCACGTTTAATACCATATTTATTTAAAATGTCTATAATAATATTACATGCAGTAGTTTTTCCAGCATTTTCTAATCCTTCAACGACAATAAACTTATTTTTCATCATTTATATTTTCTATAATTAATAATTTTTGTTAAAATAAAACATTTTTAAGTATCCTTAATATAAATACTAATTCTATAAACACTTATTAAGTTATTATAATTATAAAAAAAACAAAAATTAGTTAATATTGAATAATTATTTTGCTTAAGTTATAACTTAAGCAAAAATTATAATTTATCAATATTGATAAATTATATTAACTACAAATAATTTATATTTTTTCTCCTTAAATAATAAATATAATTATTTTTTATCAAGTACATGAATTTTATAGTAATTATTTGTTTATATTCAACAAATGTCAACAAAATAACTGAGTAATGATACTTTAAATTTATATATAAATTGGTAAATATTCATATGACGTAAAATAAAATTTAATTTTTAAAAAAATCCAGATAGCTATTTTAGCTATCTGGATATGTTAATTATCTTATTTAATTTTTATGGTCATTAATATAATCTATCGCTGCCTGAACGGTAGTGATTTTTTCAGCCTCTTCATCTGGAATTTCAGTATCAAATTCTTCTTCTAAAGCCATTACCAGCTCAACGGTATCAAGAGAATCAGCACCTAGGTCATCTACAAAAGATGCAGAATTAGTGACTTCATTTTCTTTTACACCTAGTTGTTCACCGATGATTTTCTTAACTCGTTGTTCGATATCACTCATACTATTTGATTTCCTGTCAAAACTCGCATATGCGATGATTTTCATAGTTTATAAAATATTGAAAAAGATGCAACACAATCTAATTAAATTGCCATTTCGTGGTTTTATATAGTAAAAAATGCATATGTATTTAAAAATTAAATTACGTACATACCACCATTGACATTAATTATTTCACCAGTTATATATGATGCTTCTTTAGAAGCTAAAAATACAACAACATTAGCTACTTCTTGAGATTGACCTAAACGTTTCATAGGTATCTTTGCTAGAATGCTAGAATGTTGAGCTTTATTTAATGCTTGCGTCATATCTGTTTCAATAAATCCAGGTGATACTATATTAACTGTAATTCCACGTGAAGCAATTTCAATTGCTAATGATTTACTAAATCCTATTAACCCTGCTTTTGCTGCTGCATAATTTGTTTGGCCAATATTTCCACAAATTCCAACTATAGAACTAATAGTGATAATTCGTCCCATGCGTTTTTTTAACATTGAAGGTATAACTGCTTTAGAAAGTTTAAATACAGAATTAAGATTTATGTTAATTACATCTTCCCAATCATTATCGTTCATTTTTATTAAGAGATTATCGCGAGTTATACCTGCATTATTAATTAAAATATCAATGGCACCAAATTCAGAATTAACTTTTTCTAAAACGTTGTATATGGACTCAGGATCATTAACATTTAATATTAAACCTTTGCCCCTATTCCTTAAGTAAGAGTTAATAACTGAAACTCCTTGTTCGTTTGTTGAAGTTCCAATAATATTAACTTGATGTAATGATAATGTTTTTGCTATTGCAAGACCAATACCACGACTTGCTCCAGTAATTAATGCAACTTTATTTTTAAAAAACATGATATTCCTATCATTTATTTTTTTCTAAAGCTATCAACAACGAATCGATATTATTGATGGCTACATAGGTTAAATTGTCTGCAATACGTTTACTTAAATTGCTCAAAACTCTACTAGGTCCTATTTCTAATATTTTTGTAATACCTTTTTTAGCTATTAATTTAATGATTTCAATCCAACGAACTGGACTATACATTTGTCGAATTAAAGCATTGCGAATAGCGTTCTCATCATATTCTATCTGTACATCAACGTTATTGATTACTGGTATAGAGGGTATTTTAAATTTAATTTTTTTTAATTTAATTGCTAACTTACTTGCTGCTGATTTCATCAATAAACAATGTGCAGGAATAGTAATTATTAATGGTATAATTTGTTTTGCACCAGCTAATTTACATGCAATACTAGTACGATCAACAGCTTTTTTATCACCTGCAATAACAAATTGATCTGGTGAATTAAAATTAGCTATAGATACAATTTGATTTTTTCTGTTTTCTTTACATATTCTTTGAATTGTTATTGCATCTAAACCTATGATAGCTTTCATTGCACCTTTTCTTTTCTGAACCAACTGTTGCATTAGTTTTCCACGAAATTCAACTAATTTAACGGTGTCAGTAAATTTTATTACATCTGCACAGACTAATGCAGAATATTCACCTAAACTGTGTCCTGCCATTAATTTTGGTAGTGACCCACCTTTTTGTTGCCATATACGATATATTGCAATAGAAGCCGCTAAAATAGCTGGTTGTGTTTTGCAAGTATCATTTAAATCTTCAATTGGTCCTTGATTAATTAGTTTTAATAAGTCGTATCCCAAAATATATGATGCTTCTTGAAATGTTTCTTTAGCTATGGAATATTTCTTTATAATATCTTTTAACATACCAATATGTTGTGATCCTTGACCAGGAAATACAAATGCTAATTCAGTCATTATGCACTCTTATAAATTCATTTAAAAACCTAGTAAAATTCATAATATGAAAGTATCTTAATAGTAAAAAATTTTATATAGAACAATTTTTCCAGAACTTTCATTATATATTATTAATTAATATGATAATATTTCACTAACTTTAAATCAATTTATTCGTCTATACTATTTTATTTCTTACTCTAAATATTAGTAATAAATATTTAATATGCATATATAATGAACCAAAAGATAAAAAATATTGCATGATTTATATGATAATTTAAATGTATTAATATGATATCAGTTTTACTTTTGTTTCATTATAATAATATCAATAACATTAATAGTACATAAAAATATAATTACAAATTAATCAAATGTAATAATAGATAATATATCAATATTGACAATTAAAGCATACTTAATTTTCATAAATTTATGAACTTGATAAACGTATCAACAAAATATGAGTAGCTATCGTCTTTTAATTGTTAATTAAATCATAAAATGAAGATGTCAGAAATGGATAACTGAACCAATATTTTATAATAGTTAATGAAATTTTATCGATATATCTTAATGTCTTGTAATAATTTGATAAAAAATTTTATTCCTGTCTGATGTATTTTTTATAAATTTAAATGCATATATCTAAATTTTCAATGATCTTATAAGAACATATTATTTTTAATAAAGTAATTTAACTGTAACAGCATTCCTATTTCTACCGAGAATAGAAATTTATATTTAATCTATTTTGTATTTATGTATTATTAAAAATTTATTTAAAAATAAATTTAGAACCACGGTAATAGCCATCTACAGTAATATGATGTCTCAGATGGGTTTCACCCGATGTTTTATCTAAAGATAGAAGTTTAGTTTTAAGGAAATCATGTGAACGACGCATACCTCTTTTGGAACGGGTAGGTTTATTTTTTTGAACTGCCATGTTTATCAATACTCCCAAGATTATTGTAATTTTAATATTTTAATAAACATATTATATATC
This sequence comes from Candidatus Pantoea edessiphila, assembly GCF_002933315.1. Lineage (GTDB taxonomy): Bacteria > Pseudomonadota > Gammaproteobacteria > Enterobacterales > Enterobacteriaceae > Pantoea_C. Next base: position 106,600 of record NZ_PDKT01000001.1, on the reverse strand, counting down.
TATTTTTTATATTTATAATTTAAATTATTTAAAATAACGAAATTAAATCAACTAAAAAATGTTAATGCTTAAACTAAGTATTCTAATAAATTGCCAAATATTTGAAAAATATTTTTTCATAATAAATAAATATTAAAAATGGTTATTTTTTTAATTAATATGTCATATTATAACTCTATTTATAGTAATATAAAAATATTCTTAAGTTAAGAATATTATCTGTTATTTTTTTTTAAAGATACTTAAGTTTTTATTAATTACGTAAATTAAATAAACACCGCTGTAATAATTCATCAAGAGGTGCTTTTATACACATACTTTTTTTAGTTTGTGGATGAATAAAAGTAATAGAACATGCATGAAGGAATAATCTATTTAGTTCAGTTATCATAAAATTATCATCAGATAAATCATTTCCATAACGTTTATCATATAAAATAGGGTGTCCAGCATGTAATGCGTGAACTCGAATTTGATGTGTATGTCCTGTAATAGGGTTAACTTTCATTAATGTGCTATATTTAAAATATTCCTTTACTTGAAAATGTGTTTCAGAAATTTTTCCATTTGTATCAGCACATACCATAAATTTACCATATTTAGAAATTTTTTTTACTAGTGGAACTTTAATTATATTTAAATTTGAAGGCCAAATACCATAAACTAGTGTTAAATAATCTTTTTTTACATGTTTATTGCGTAATTGATCATGTAATGATCTTAGTGTAGAACGTTTTTTTGCAATTAATAATACTCCAGATGTATCTTTATCTAGTCTATGTACTAATTCTAAAAATGAAAAATTAGGACGTAATGCTCTTAAAGCTTCAATTACGCCGAAATTTATTCCGCTTCCACCATGAACAGCTATACCTGAAGGCTTGTTTAAAGCTATTATAAAATCATCTTCATATAAAATAATTTTATTTAAGAAATCTATTCTATTTTTTTTTATTAAGGATATTTTTTTGTTTTCTTTAAAGAAATATGAAGGTGGAATACGTACCACATCACCTATCGTTAATTTATAAAAAGGTTTAATACGTTTTTTATTTACTCTCACTTCACCTTTTCTTAATATTCTATATATAAAACTTTTTGGTACTTTTTTCAGTTTTAAAGATAAAAAATTATCGATCCTTTGATTTAAATTTTTATTATTTATAGTAATATTTTGTACATCACAAAACTTATTTTTCATTTTAACAATTTTTTCAATTAAACATATTAATACTTTTAAAGTATATTAATATAATTCACTTTTATTAGACATAAACACATTATATATTATCTTTTTGTTTATATTTTTAATTTATTTTCTTAACTTAACAAAAAATATTTTAATTATTATACAATATATTGATATTTTTAAAATAAATAGAATTAGTTTTAATAAAATCTCAAAAATTAGAAATATACTTATTGTTTAATACAGATATAGCACAATATAAGACTGAGATAAAAGATCTTGTATTCGATTATATTAGAGATATGTAAATTACTTAAAATATATCTACTAAAATTTAGTGTTTTTTAATTGTTATTAAATAAATTTAAAATTAACAAATGAGTAATTATATTATTTTAATGCAAATTTTAATCAATTCTAAATACGAATCGTAAATCTTTTAAAAAATAGGAGTTATCATTAAGTACTTACTAAATGTAACTATGTTAAAAGATATAATTAATTACAAAATAACGAGCAATCCAAGATGAAAAGAATGTTAATTAATGCAACTCAAGAGGAAGAGTTACGTATTGCTTTAGTTGATGGTCAACATCTTTATGATCTGGATATTGAAAATTCCAGATATGAACAAAAAAAAGCTAATATTTATAAAGGGAAAATTACTCGTATAGAACCTAGTCTTGGAGCTGTATTTGTTGATTACGGTACGAAACGTCATGGTTTTCTGCCAATTAAAGATATTTCTAGAGAGTATTTTCCAGAACATTATACTAATAGTAATAGCAACAAAAATTTACTTTACGAAGGTCAAGAACTAATAGTGCAAGTTGTAAAAGAAGAACGTGGTAATAAAGGAGCAGCTTTAACAACTTTTATTTCATTGGCTGGATGTTATTTAGTTTTAATGCCCAACAATCCTCGTAGTGCTGGTATTTCCAAGCGTATCGAAGGTTATGATCGTACTGAATTAAAAGAGATATTATCATCATTATCAATTCCTAAAGGTATGAGCATCATTATACGAACAGCTGGTTTGGGTAAATCAGCTGAGCTATTGCAATGGGATCTAAGTGCACGTCTTAAACATTGGGAATCAATTAAAAATATATCACATAATCATTCAGCTCCTTTTTTAATATATCAAGAAAGTAATATTATCGTACGTGCTCTTCGTGATTATTTACGTCAGGATATCAAAGAAATTTTAATTGACAATCCAAAAATCCTAGAACTAGCACGTAAACATATTGCTGAAATTGGAAGATTAGATTTTATTAATAAAATCAGATTATATAATAATGATATTCCATTATTTAGCCATTTTCAAATTGAATCCCAAATAGAATCAGCTTTTCAACGTGAAGTATGTTTACCTTCAGGAGGTTCTATTATTATTGATACTACTGAAGCTTTAACTGCAATTGATATTAATTCTGCACGTTCTACTCGAGGTAAGGATATTGAATCAACTGCTTTAAATACCAATCTTGAAGCAGTTCAGGAAATTGCTAGACAACTTCGATTACGTGACTTAGGTGGATTGATTGTTATCGATTTTATCGACATGAGTTCATCAAGTAATCAGCAAACAATTACAGGTAAATTACGAGAAGCAGTTGCACAAGATAGAGCAAATATACAGATTAGTAATATTTCTTGTTTTGGTTTATTAGAAATGTCTAGACAAAGACTGAGCCCTTCATTAGGTGAATCAAGCCATCATGTTTGTCCTCGTTGTAACGGCACTGGTATTATACGTGATAATGAATCACTTTCACTTTCTATATTAAGACTTATCGAAGAAGAAGCCGTAAAATACAATACAAAGGAAGTACATGCTATAGTTCCTGTACAAGTAGCATCATATTTACTCAATGAAAAACGAGATGCTGTAAATGCTATTGAAAAACGTCAAAACGGAGTACGCGCATCTATAGTTCCTAGTATTAGATTAGAAAGTCCACATTATTCTGTTCTACGTGTTAGAAAAGGTGAAGAAACTAAAATACCTAGTTATCACTTACCTAAGCTACATGAAACAACAGTCTTTAAATCAAACAAAGATAAAAATACAACACATTGCTATAAAAAAAGTTTTTCTATCTCATCTAGTGAAATAATGCTGAATCAATCTACAATTAAATCGAAAATTAAATCTCTAATCAATATAACAGAATTAAATATAAATAACAATTTTTTTGGTCGTTTATTAAATAACTTAAAAAAATTATTTGTTAATGAAGATACATCTTTGATTAATTCAAAAAATGATCCTATCTTTAAAAAAGATAATTACCATAAGGATAGTTATTGCAGAAACAATGTTTATGTTAATAAACATAATATCACTGATAAAAAGTTAAAAAGAAGAAGAACTACTGAAGTAAAAAACAATTATATCAATAAACAAAACAGAAATAAGATTAGATATAATGAAATAATTAATGATAAAAAATATCTTTTTGAAAAAAATAATCATAATAAAGATATTAATAATATCCCTAAAATTAAAAATATAATATTAAATGTACAATTAGATAATCAATTACAAATACTAATACGTAATAAGCAAAAAAATAATGAAAAACTTGATCAACTTATAAGTCCAATACATTTTAATGATCAATATAGACATATTTTTATTGATCATTACTATTCAAATCGTTCATTTATTTATTATTATTCTAAGGATATTGATAATCAAATAAAAGAAAAATTAATGAAAAATAAATTAGAGAAAGAAATAAACAGTAAATTTAAAAGATCTTGTTCTATGGCATTGGTCTTAAAAACAGATAATAATATTGATTCTTTAAGGAATATAAATATTGAAAAAAATGAAAATATTTCAATTAATAATAGTTATTTGAATATTCAAAATAAAAATTTACTTTCAATAAGTAAATTTTCTTCAAAATCATTAATAATAGAAAAACCAAAAGAAAATATGAAATTATCTTCTAAATTAAATATATGTACAAAGGAAATTTCAAAAAATAGAAAACGTTGGAAATATTTTGCTTCAGCACCGATGACTAAAGTACCAATACCAGTTTGGAAACCAGATCCAATACGCTGTAGTAACTGGATTCGTACTCCGTTTAATTTTAATGGAAAAGGTTCAGCAGGAGGTCATAGTGCAACTCAAAAAGTTACAGTACCAGTAACTAAACCACAATAAATTAAAAAGAACATTTAAACACAAATCTGTTTATTGATTTGTGTTTAAATATCATTATATTCATGATTTATTAAAATAAAGTTTTAATAAATATTATCATTTATGTATTAGATTGATAATAAAAATCTTTTAATCTAAAACCAAAACATCTTAATACCGAGAAATATACAGTTATTGCTACCATACAAGTAATTAATAACCTTAATATACGTTCAGGCATCAATCCATGATCCCATGTATTAATATAATTTAATATAATTAATAAAACTAATGTCATTACTAATGTTGCTATAAAAATATGCAATAAAAATTTACCCCACCCATCTTGTAATTTAAAGATATTTTTTTTGAGTAAGTTATAGTACAGTAAAGATGCATTTAAAATTGCTGCTATACTAATTGAAAAAGCTAAACAAATATGTCCTAGCGAATTAAATAAAATAAAATTAATTAATTGTGTTACAATTAAAGTAATAATTGCAATTTTAACAGGGGTTTTCATATCATTATTAGAATAAAATCCAAGAACAAGAACTTTAATAGTCATTAAAGCAATTAAACCAATTGAATATGTAATTAATGCGTACTGTGTCATACTGGTATCAATATAATTAAATTTACCATATTGAAACAAAGAAATAATTATTGGTTTAGACAATAAAATTAACCCTGCAGTACTAGGTAACGATAATAGCAAGCAAATTTTTAAACCCCAATTCATTAAACGTAAATATTCATCATAGTTACCATTAGCTAAACTTTTTGATAATGCAGGCAGAATAATTGTACTTAATGCAACACCTAATACTCCTATAGGAAGTTCTACTAGTCTATTAGCGTAATATAGCCATGATAAAGATCCAAAAGCTAGAAATGAAGAAAACATATTGTTTATAATAGAAGAAATCTGACTCACAGACATACCAATAATTGCAGGTCCCATTCTGCGTATTACTGATAAAGAATAAGGATTATTAAAAATAATACGAGGCATCACCAGTAAATTAATTTTTTTTAAGTAAGGTAATTGAAAAATGAGTTGTACTATACCTCCGCATATTACACCCCACCCTAATGATATTATTGATGGATTAAAATACGATTTATAAAGCATAATAAAAATTATTATACTGATATTAAATAAAATTGGAGCAAATGCAGGTAATATAAAACAATCATAACTGTTTAATATAACACTAATTAAAGAAGTTAATGAAATTAATATAATATAAGGAAACATCACTTTTAGCAAATAAACAAAAACCGTAAATAAATGTTCATTTTTAGTAAAACCAGGCGCTATAATTACAGCTAGTTGAGTTGATATTGTCATTCCCATAATAGTAACAATTATCAATGATAATATTAGCATACCAAATATACAAGATATAAATAAACATATGGCATCATGACTATTTTTATTTTCTTTAATTTTCCTGTTTTTATATTCTATAAAAACAGGAATAAAAGCTTGAGAAAAAGCACCTTCAGCAAAAATACGTCTTAAAAGATTAGGCAATTTAAAAGCCATAAAAAAAGCATCTGTATACATTCCAGCGCCGAAAAATTGTGCAATAATAACATCTCTTATGAAACCCAGTACTCGAGAAAATAGGGTTATAACACTAACTGTGGTTACGGATTTTAATAAGTTCATAATTAAAAGATAAATCCTCGAAATATTATAAATTTATAAGATATTGCAAAATAAACATACTTCAAAAAAATTAATTTTTTTGAAAAAAATCTATATTGAATATATTTATATACTTAATTAACAATTATATAAATTTAACTATTAATATCTGTAATAGATTAGCATTATAATTTTATTATAGAAATAACATTAAGGAGTTCTGATTTCTTCTTATAGACTATTTATGATTAACTTAACGACAAAATCTAGAAATGAATTTGTTAATTAAATGGAAAAAAACTGATATTAATATTGATATCTTTTATCAACAGATTGCTTATATAGATAAAGCAGTAATACTATCAAGTGCAAAATTTTTAGAAAAAAATAATAGAGTAAATTATTAATAAATAATGCTTTTAAATGTGTTCATTTCTTCTGCAGTTATAAATTTCTTTTTTTAAGAAATATTTTTAGTTATAACTTTTAAGCCTCTTAATATATATTTTTTAATATATAAATTAGTTTAGTTAATTTTTTCATTAAGAATACTATATGGTAATAATATAAAGAAATTTTATTTTACTAATACTCAATTATTTCATGATAATCATTTATTAACATATTTTTACAAAATAAACTACAACATTTATTAAATTTATTTAAACAAATTTTACACTGTATAAATAATATATGACACTTATCATATGCACAATTTACGTGAGTGTCACAAGATTTTCCACACTGATGACAAAATGATAAAATTTCTTCAGAAACTATTTCACTCATACGCTCATCAAAAACGAAATTTTTACCTTTAAATCTAACTGGTAAACCTTGTTTGCGTGCACAATGAACATATTCAATAATACCTCCTCGTATTTGATAAACTTTTTTAAATCCATTATAAATCATCCATGCACTGGCTTTTTCACATCTAATTCCTCCAGTACAATAAAGAACAATTTTTTTATTTTCTTTATGTTTTAGTAAATCAATTATTTTAATTAATTGATCTCTAAATGTATTGGAAGGTATTTCTATTGCTTTTTCAAAATGTCCAATTTCATATTCATAATGATTTCGCATATCAACAAATATAGTTTCAGGATCATCTAACATATCGTTAACTTCTTTTGCTTCTATGTAAATTCCTATTGTACTAATATTTAAAATATTTTCTTTTAATCCATCCGCTAAAATACGATCACGTACTTTAACACGCAGAACCCAAAATGACACATTTTTATTGTCTAATGAAATATTCATATGTAAATTATTTAAACGATCGTCTAAATGGTATATGAAGTCTTTCATTTCTACGTATAAATGATTAGGTACACTGATTTGCGCGTTAATACCTTCATAAGAAACATAAATACGACCTAATACTTTTAGCTTGTTAAGATAATAATATAATTTGTCTCGGAAAGATTTTGGATATTTTATACTGAAATATTTATAAAAAGAAACAGTTATACGTAACTCATTTTCAGAAAATACACGAACCTTTAGTTTCTTATTTGAAATGAGATTATGCAATACTGTCATAACATTTATCCTATTTTTTAATGAAAATAATACCTGCTAGTAAAACTTACCTAATTTTAAATATATTTATTTCTATAAACTTAAATTAAAAAAACAAATTAAAAATATTTTATAATTATTGAGTATATTTATAAATTTTTTATTATCAATATTTTCTAAATCACAATTTCTTATTTTTTACAAGACAAATATAAATTCATATGAACAAATAAAAACCGGCATATTTTTAGCAAATAATTATACATTTTATTCAAAAAATAGATATACTGGAATATTCGATATTTAATATTATAATACTAGATTTAAAGGTAATTTTTTCAGGTTTTCAATGTTTAAATATTTAATTTATAATGACATGGTGCCCAGGGCGGGACTTGAACCCGCATAGCCGAAGCCGAGGGATTTTAAGTCCCTTGTGTATACCAATTTCACCACCTGGGCCAAATAATGATACTATACATTGGAGGCGCGTCTCGGAATTGAACCGAGATAGGCGGATTTGCAATCCGCTGCATAACCATTTTGCTAACGCGCCTTGTGTTTAATAATTTTGTACATATTGTCTTTTAACAATGATGCAAAACATTGTAGTAAATACATCCGATATATAATACTACTTTAATACAACTAGTCAATAGACTTATTATTAAATAATATGAACGACATTCCTACATTTGCATAAATTTTCATTTTATAGATAAAATATGTTGAAATATTTTAATATATAAAAACATAGACCATAATGTAAAAATTAATGCCATATATATTAATATTAGACCAATTTTTATTATAAATATATTTGGATGCCATAAAAGAGCAATTAATGAAAGCATTTGTAAAGTAGTTTTTATTTTGCTTATTTTTGATACTATATTACAATTTAGGTTATTATTACGATTTAGGTTATTAACTGAATAAATCCATTGACGTAATGCAGAAACAATAATTTCTCTCGAAATTATTATCATTGTTGGTATAGTGATCCAACAAATATGAAAATGTTCAGATACTAAAATTAAAGCAATTGTAACCATTATTTTATCTATTATTGGATCTAAAACACTACCAAAATTCGTAGTTTGCTTCCAACGACGTGCAAGAAAGCCATCAAATAAATCAGTAAGTGCAGCAATGATAAAAATCAATGTGCTTATAAATGTTGAATTATTAATCGGTATGTAAAAAAACATTACAAAAAATGGTATAAGGAAAAATCGAGATAGTGTTAAAATATTAGGTATGTTTAATTGCATTATCTATAGATTAATTATTAGCAGAATTGTTTATTTTAAATTATTCAGTATGAACAATTATTCAAATCCAAGGAAAAACATTTCAATTTCAATTCATAAAAATAATGATAACAACATCTATTATGATGTCAATTGTAAGATATTGTCTCAGTAAAATAAATAAAGAACAAAATTTACGGAGGAGGAGAGATTCGAACTCACGGATAGTTTCCTATCGACGGTTTTCAAGACCGTTGCCTTAAACCGCTCGGCCACTCCTCCATTTGTTTTGAATTTAGAAGTATTATAAACAATTTTTTTAAAATTGCAAAATAAATAAAAATTATTAATTGATTAATAAATATTAATTAATTATGTCTATGTTATAAATAAATTTATTAGTTATTTAAAGGTAAATGCATTTTAAATCATAACATGTATTGTAATATATAAAATCATAATTAACAGAAAAATTTTTTATTTATAATTTATATATAAATTATTTTAAATAAGGATAAAAATATGAGTCTTGATAAGATAAATATTATATATGATCATGAAGGATATTTAAAAAAAATTGATGAATGGAATGAAAATATAGCAATAAATCTTGCTAAAAAAGAAAATATTTTTATGACTGAACAACATTGGAATATAGTGTATTTACTAAGATCTTTTTATTTAAAATATAATATTTCACCTACAATGAGGATGTTATCTAAAATTATTTCAGATAAATATGGAAAAGAAAAAGCAAGCAGCCTTTATTTGTTTAAATTATTTCCAAAAGGCATTTTGAACCAAGCAACTAAAATATCTGGAATTCCAAAACCAAATAAATGTCTTTAATGCAAATATAAATTTAATATAATGTATAAAAATTGTAATAACTAAATTGATATTTGATAATAAAATTTTCTAAGATTTGATTAGTGACTAAATATTTTAATATTGTTAAGGGCTTTAGTTTTGTGAACTGTTATCAATCATGATATTTTTCTTAATTATCAATTGATAATAATCATTTAGAAATGATGGTTATAAAAAAAGATTAACTTAATAATTATTTAATAATTTATTTGCCAATAGTATTTAAATAAATAATTTATTTTTCATTTATAAATCATACATTTATTATTAATAGATTAATACAAATAATTATTACATAATGTTTTTTATTGAAGATTTCAATATAAAAAATTAATTATAAATATTCACTTAATATCTGATTTGTCGATAACTATAAATTATGCTAAATTTCAATTGTATTCATCATAAAAAACAATAATTAGCAATAATTAAGATAGTATTACGTATATTTTAAGATAAATCAGTTTTATTTTTTTCAAAAGTTAAATGGTTAAAATATTATTTTTATTTTTTATATATAACCAAAAAAAATAATTTATCAATAACATGATAAATAAGCTAATTTATTTATAATAATATACTTTTTTACTATAAATACCTCAAGAAATGATACTTTTAATATTTGAATTAAAAGAACTGACTTCTTCATTTCTTGTTTTGAATAATAACGAGGTATAAAATGAAAAAGATATCTACTACAATTGCAATTTTATTTACTGGATTTTTTTCATCAGTAGTGCAAGCAATACCACAAAAAGATACTTGGTATATTGGTGCCAAATCAGGATGGTCGAAATACTTTAATGCTGATGAACATGATTATACATATTTAACTAATGATGGTGTCACTCATACAAATGCATTGGCTAACAATCTATTTCTCAGTTATCAAATTAATCCAATATTAGGTTTTGAACTTGGATTGGATAAATTGGGGAATATAAAATATTCAGGCGAAAACATTTCCGGTAATTTTAAATCATATGATTTGCAGTTAAGTGCTAAATTTAGTTATCCATTTAGTGATAAATTAGATATATATAGTAGATTAGGAGGTATGTTATGGTATGTAAATGCAGATCATTTCACATTAGCTAATAATAACTCTTTCGAAAATACAGATATAAGCTTTGTTCCATTTATAGCCGCTGGAATGGAATACTCTATAAACAGAGATATAGCAATAAGATTAGATTATCAATTTGTTAATACTATAGGTGATAAATATATTGTAGGTTCAAAACCTAAAAATGGAATATTAAGTTTTGGTGTTTCTTATAAATTCGGGCATAAACCTTATTCTGCAATAAAGGTGAATACTCAAAAGAAATCAGTGAATGATACTAAATATTTTAAACTTAAAAATGATGTTTTGTTTAACTTTAACAAATTCATTTTGAAAAATGAAGGTAAACAAACTTTAGACCAATTATATAAAGATTTAAACTTTAATAAACAAAAAAATACTGTTATGATTATAGGTTTTACAGATCGGATTGGTTCTATAAAATATAATCAAGGACTTGCTAAAAAAAGAGCTCAATCTGTTTTAAATTATTTAGCAAGAAAAGGCATTCCTTCAAATGAAATGTCTATAAGCAGTATAGGTAAATCTTATTCTATTACTAAAAACAAGTGTAATAATATTAAAAAACGTAAATCTTTAATTGAATGTTTAGCTCCAGATCGGAGAGTAGAAATTAAAATACAAGTTATAAAAAATATTAATGCTAATCTTAATGCATAATGATTAAAAACATTAGCTATCCTCTTCTTAAGATTAATCAGGAGAGGGTAGTTATTTATACAATGAGTCTATTAAAAAAACTTGCTAAGATATGTTATTTTGTTACCATATACAGAAATTAAATTTTACTATATCTATCATAAAAGTTATAGTACAATTAGTTTTTTTCAATTAAAAGTGCTAAAATTTTGAATTATAAACGACTTACATGGACAGATTTACAGCCAGATATTTTAGAATATAAATCTATTTTCTCTAAAATTAAAGAAAATTACATTGATCCTATAGAAAAATTGCAACCTAGATTAATAAATGGACTAGCACATTTATATCATCAAAAACAAGGTTTTCCTATTTTATTGGTGTGTATTAAAGAAAATCGTGATTATCTTGAGATTATTGCACAAATAGCTAAAAATATTATTCTTCCTTCTTCTTCATTGTTTGGGGGAGATTATCAAATTATTAATGATACAATTATATTAAAACCACCTTCAGATATAAAACACCGATTTACTAGTCAAGGTGAAGTGTGTTTTGCAGATTGGATTAATAAAGAATTATTATTCGGATACGCATGTATATATAAAAATCGAATCCATCTGGAACCTGGTTTAATTCATGAAGCTAATGGTGGTACATTAATTCTTTCTTTAAAATCCATTTTATTGAATCCAGAAATTTGGTTTTATTTAAAGAGGTTTATTGAGCAAGGATATATAGAATTATTTTCATATAATAAAACATCTCCCTTACCGATATCAATTCCACCATTACCGTTAAAACTGAATTTGGTTTTGTGCGGAGATATTGATTCCTTATATGATTTTCAAATGATTGATCCAGAATCTTATAAAACAGCTATTTACACTGCATTTGAGGATGATATTAAAATATCAAATGAAGAAGATCTTTTAGCATGGTGTAGATGGACAGTTTATTTAGCAGAAAAATATTCTTTACCTATACCAGAAGAAAATTTTTGGCCAGAGTTAATTAAAGAAGGTATTCGTTTTAGTAATGACAAAGAAAATTTACCTTTATGTCCAAGGTGGTTAATGCGTCAAATTCGTGAATCAGTTTCAATTATGGGTGATTCATTAAATGGTAAGGCTTTATGTGATGCATTACAAGTACGTTTATGGAGAGAAAATCAGCTTAAAGAAAATATAAATAATGATATTTTATCAAAACAAAATCTTATTAAAATTGAAGGTAAAATTATAGGACAAATTAATGTATTATCAACTATTGAATATCCTGGTCATCCTCGTCTTATAGGTTTTCCTTTCAGAATTACATGTGTAGTTTACCCAGGAAATAATGAATTAATTGATATAGAAGGTAATTCTAAATTAGGAGGTAACATATACATAAAAAGCATTATGATAATTCAATCTTATTTAATGTCTGAATTAAAAATGCAGCTGCCATTTGTTGCATCATTAGGATTTGAACAATCTTATTCTGAAATTGATGGAGATAGTTCTTCATTAGCTGGATTGTGTGCATTAATCAGTGCCTTATCTCGAATACCTATCAATCAACAAATAGCGGTAACTGGTTCTATAGATCAATTTGGTAATATACAACCAGTTGGTGCATTAAATGAAAAAATTGAATCTTTTTTTGATATTTGTAATATTCTGGGACTTACAGGTAAACAAGGTGTTATTATACCAACTCAAAATATACGACATTTAAGTTTAAATGAAAATGTACTAAAAGCTGTTAAGAATAACGATTTCCATATATGGACAGTTAACAACGTTAGCGAAGCTATTTACTTGCTAACTGGTAAGTCATGGAAAAATCAAGAAAAAAAAGAAGATTGTCTAGTTGATATCATTCAACAAAGGATTCAAAGACAGAACGTAGTCCCACGTTCTGCTTTTTATAACATATTTAGATGGTTTAACTAGATAATTTATAAAAAATATATCAAATAATTTATCATAACCATCTTGTTTTTGTGCAAGTATAAAATTAGAATAATGTTTAATAATATGATTTCGATATTCTAGTATCCATTCACCACTAATAACTGCTTTGCCATCATATCTTCCTTGAATTTTTTTTACTATTATATTTAGTTTATCTTTTTTAATGACTAATAATGGTAAATCGGATATAAACCATCGAGGAGGATTTTTACTTAAGTTACAAATCATAGTTTGTTTTAATTGTTGCACTAAAGGATTAACCCATAGATCATTATTAATGATAATATATTCTACATCATTAGTTTGATAAACTAATCCATTATCTGCTAGATGATCTGGAAGTGAAACTTGTTGTATCCATATCGCATATTTATTATCTTGTTGATATTTTTTATTAAAATTTATTGAATTATTTTCTACAGGTAGATGATAGTAAATTTTTTTTGTTGGACTACTACATGCATTTAGTAATACTGTAATAAGAATTATTACTTTTTTTTTCACCTCTATATCCTTTTTGGCTGAGGATCTTGATCTGGTTCGGTTCTATATATAAGAGCATTGCTATTAATATTGAGAATTTTAAGAATTGATTGCAGTTCATTTAAAACTTGATTTAATGTTTGCATATTGCTCATTGTTCTATTGTATGTTTCTGATCCAGGTTGTAATTCTTGAGTCAATATATTAAGATTATCTATAGCTTGATGCATATCTTCAGGTAAATTTTTTATTGTCGGATTTGTCATAATATTTTTGACTGTATTTATCATTAAATTGAAATCTTTAATTATTTTTGTTCCTTCTTTTAGAGTATTATTTGATTCTTTGATGATATCATTAATTGGTATTCTATTTATTTTATCAAGTAAAATTACAATTTTTTGCTGTATACTATCAAAACTGATATCAATAGTAGGAATTACTTTATAACCTAATATTTTTTCAGATTTATTTGTAATCATTTCATTATTATAAAAATCTAAATCAATGTAATGAGAATCTGATAAAAAATTATTAGTTTTTATTATGCCGTAAAGCACTTTTTTCTTTTTGAGAAGCTTATCTAAATTAAAATTTTTACCTAAAATTTTAATAAAACGAGCAGGTTCAATTTGAATTAGCACTGGTATTTCATAACTATAATTTAATTTTTGCTTCATGATTGCTTTTAAAAAAGGTACTTCAGATACAGTGCCAATACGAATACCACGAAATTCTACTGGTGCACCAACTTTTAAACCACGAATGGAACTTGAGAAAAGCAATACATAATTTGTATAATGATTTTGTAATAGTTTTTCTGTATCATTTTGATTATCCAATAAATAATATAACTTTTTGTTGTTAATATACTTACCTGAAAAACAACCAGATTTTGTGTCAAAACTTATACTATTATTAAATAGATTATTGAAACGTCCAATTTCAATACTCATGTTTGAAGTAGATAAATTTGCAGAAATACCACTATTTTTCCAAAAGCAAGTTTTGTTATTTATCAGATTAATATAAGGTTTTTCAATAAATAATTGATATGTAGTTTTGTAATTTTTAGTATTAAATATAATATTTTCTACTGTTCCAACACGATAACCATGAAATAGTACTGGATCACCCTCAGATAAAGTTTGAGACGTAGTGCTTTCCAAAATAACACGGGTTCCTTTCGCATTAGGTAGTACAGTTGGAGGTTCTTTCATAAGATTATATCTGTTAATTAGTTTGTTTTTTTTATCAGAATATTGATTGTTTTTACCAGGATATAGTTCTATATATACACCTGCTAATACCTTACTAAGACCATTGATCCCTTCATGTTTGATTTGCGGTTTAACTACCCAAAAAATAGTGTCTTTTTGTAAGAGATATTGCATACCTGAATTTAATCTAACTTTTATTTCAACATTATTTAAGTTCTTTGATATTGATATTTTTTTTACTAATCCCACGTTAACGTTATGACTTTTAATGATGGTACGTTCTTCTTCTATGCCTCTAGCATTATTGGTAATTAATGTTACTTCGGGTCCTAAATGAATTAATTGGTATATCATAATCCATGTAGCAACAAATAAAGTAACGGAAAGAAAAATCCATATTGAAGACCGGTTTTTTATTTTACTTAAATTGGCATGTTTATAGTTTATTTCCATATTAATAGTAATTCCTTTATTTATTATTTATTCGATCCCAAATTAATCTTGGATCAAAATTCATTTCGGTAATCATGATAAAAATTATTACTAATGTAAATAATATTAAACCAGACGAAGGGTAAATTTGTATTAATTTTCCTATTTTTAATATAGATGAAAGTATTAATATTATAAATATATCTATCATAGACCAATGTTCTATAAATTTAATAATTTTATAGATAGCATGCATTGTTTCTATACTACTATTACCGTAACCATTTGCATTCCAACATAACCAACCGATCGAAAAAATTTTTAGCATTGGTATTATAATACTAAAAAATATTAATATAGAAATTAAATAGTAACCTTCACACCATAATAAAATTATGCCTTCCATAATATTTGATGGGTATTTTAAACCAAAAATTTCTGTAGTCATAATAGGCATGAAATTAGCAGGAATATAAAGTATCAATGATGTAATTAATAAAGCTAATGTAATTTGTAAACTATATTTATAACGTACACCAACTTTAATCCCACATCTAATTCATGTATTTTCAAGTAATGGTAAAATAGCAGTACAACAATGGCAAGATCGTAAACCTTGATTTAAACCAGTTTTACCTATTATTAGGTTGTTTAATTAAATTAGGCATAGGTTTAATTAATTGCCATAGCCAACGACGGTCAATACATTGAAATAATCTCAATTGTAGTATACAAAACAAACACCAAGGCCAGAAACTAGGTTGTAAATTAATATTGCCATAATTTGTTAATTTAATTAAACTTATTAAGTATCCCAATTATGAAAAATTCAACCATAATACAACTACGCAGTTAAAAGAAAGTCTTAGCTAGAAATAATTTTATTTCAATTGATAGGTTAGTAGGATTAACCAATAAAAAAATTATAATTATACAATATAGAGGAATAAATTGGATAACTAATACAAAAAATGTCGCTAATATAGTGTATCCTTCATTTGCCATAATATGAGGAATTTGATTCAATAAAATTTGATTATTAATACCAGCAAAATTTATATTTACAATAGGAAAAATATTCGAAAATACTAATAAAACAAAGGTTGATAGCGCACAAATGTTATGTCTCCTATATGGCTCATACCAATTTGATACAAAGACATACGAACAACGAGGATAAGACGCTTCTTTTCCTGTGAATAGAAAAGATATTTCCATTAATAGATCGCATGTTGGACAAAGTATATAATTAACATTTTTATTTGTTGACACGTCTGTACCTTGAAATTGTCAATAATATATTTTTTATTAAAATTATATTGCATATTAGTTTTAACAAATTAAAATGCTGTTTTGTAAAAAAATCATTTTTATAACTGTTATTTATATATAAAAAATAATATATCTTATATTATAGTCAAGTAGTTAATCAATTTAATATGTTTTTATAATTTTTAAATTATTTGATGATTTTAAAAATGATTATTTTTTCTTTTACACTTGCTAATAAAAATATTGTTATAATTTTTTTAATATATAATCATTACTTTTTTAATTATGATAAATCATGATTTGATTTAAATGATATAGAATTAATAATCATAAACGAATTATGTTTTTTAAAGTTGTAAATTATTAAAAAGTAAATTTTAAATACTTTTTGATAAAAATAGTTAATAATATTTTAATATCTTTATTAATATCAGCTATAATTTGTTAAGATATTGCAATATTCACATCGATAATTAATTCTATCAAATTGTTATTTATTCATAATAACCAGATGACAAAATTATTACAAATAGATTGTAAATATCGTTATTTAATGTTACTTATTCACTTAGAACATTGTATAAAATATAATCCAGGAATATTTTAGTTTGTGGTGCGTTTGTTTTGTATCACTATTTAATATATAAAAAATATAATAAATTTTTATATCAAGATAAAAACAAAATTAATGTTACATATTATTTATTCATTTATGAAACTTTAGGTTTTGATTTTATCATAAACAATAAATATGATCTGTAAATATTATATAAAAAATGTTAAAAGAGATATTACTATGAAATTAGTATCCGTAGCAGACATATTAAAAGGTCGTGTTGTAATTAATACTATAATTACAGTATGTGGTTGGGTACGTACAAGAAGAGATTCAAAAGCTGGTTGTTCTTTTATTTCAGTTTATGATGGTTCTTGTTTTAATAGTGTACAGGTTGTTGTTAATAATTCTTCAGATAATTATAAAAATTCAATAATACATTTAACTACTGGTTGTTCAGTCATAGTTACAGGAATGTTAACATCTTCTCTTGGATATCGACAAGATCTTGAAATTCAAGTAACTAAGTTAGAAGTAGTTGGATGGGTGAAGGAATCTAATAGTTACCCCATGTCGGCAAAAAGTCACAGCATGGAGTACTTACGTGAAATGGCACATTTGCGTCCACGTACTAATATCATTGGTTGTATATCTCGTATGCGTAATACATTATTTCAAGCCATACATAGGTTTTTTAACGAGAACGGATATTTTTGGGTGCCAACTCCAATTATTACTTCATCTGATACTGAAGGTGCTGGCAAAATGTTCCGAGTATCTACTTTAGATTTAGATCAACTGCCTTATAATGATAAAGGAAAAGTTGATTTTAATAAAGATTTTTTCGGAAAAGAAGCTTTTTTAACTGTTTCAGGTCAACTGAATGCTGAAGCTTATGCTAGCGCTTTATCAAAAATATATACTTTTGGTCCTACTTTCCGTGCTGAAAACTCTAATACTAGTCGTCATTTAGCTGAATTTTGGATGTTAGAACCAGAATCAGCATTTGCATCATTAGAGGATATTATTGTATTAGCTGAATCTATGCTTAAATATATATTTAAAGTAGTGCTTGAAGAACGCAAAGAGGAATTAGAATTTTTTGATAAGCGTGTTGGTCAAAATATTATAAATCGTTTAGAACATTTTTTGAATGTTAAATTTGTTCATATAAGTTATACCGAATCTATTGATATTTTAATAAATTCTAAAAAATCATTTGAAAATAATGTTTATTGGGGAATAGATCTATCATCTGAACACGAACGTTACTTAGTAGAAGAATATTTTAAAATACCAGTAATAATTAAAGATTATCCAAAGGAAATAAAAGCTTTTTATATGAGATTAAATGAAGATAATAAAACCGTTGCTTCTATGGATATTTTAGTACCAGAAATTGGTGAACTAATTGGTGGTTCACAGCGCGAAGAACGTATTGAAATATTAAATATTCGTCTTAGAGATTTAAGATTAAGTAAAGAAGATTATTGGTGGTATTGTGATCTTCGTAATTATGGTACTGTTCCTCATTCAGGTTTCGGATTAGGATTTGAACGTTTACTTTCATTTATTACAGGGGTACATAATGTTAGGGATGTAGTTCCATTCCCTCGTACACCACGAAATGCAAATTTTTAAAAATTAAAGTATTTATTGTATGCTGATTTTTATAATTAATAACAATTAATATGTTTTAGTAAAAATTGAAATAAACAATATAATTATTTTAAATAAGTTATTTATAAAAGGGAAGAAATAACAATAAATAAAATACAGTTCTTTAAAAATGTTGATTATTTGAATTATTAATTTAAATGGGTTATTGATATTTTTTTTTCAAATTGAAGCATGAACATAATAATTATACTTAATGAAATTACGTGAGGCTAATGAATAATGGTTAGACAAAAAATTCTTATAGCAGCCATGTTAACTATTTGTATTAACGGCACAACGAATGCAGTAGAAATTTACAACAATAATAACACTAAACTAGATGTATATGGTGAAATTAATGGATCGCATTATTTTTCTCCTAATGTCTCTCTTAATGATCTTTCTTTTGATTACCGGCGTAATTACTTCGCTTTTAATTTTCCTCCCGGTGAGGATAATACCGGATTAGATAAAAGCCGTGCTAATTTTGGTTTTCGTGCTGAATCTGTATTAAATGATGAAGATAAAATATTAGGTTACGGAGAATTGCAATATAATGTACCATTAAATGCAGCTGAAAATGATATAAAATCTAGCGGTAGAGGAGCTTTAGGTTTTATAGGTATTAAATCTCCATTAGGATCGTTTGATTATGGACGTAATTACGGTATTATGCATGACGTTAGCGCTTGGACTAATGTCTTGCCGGAGTTTGGTGGTGATTCAGAATATTCAGATAATTATTTAATTGGACGAAATAGCGGATTGTTTACCTATCGTAATAATGATTTTTTTGGACTACACAAACAATTAAAATTTGCTATTCAATACCAAAGTCAGAGTGATGATGATGTTGATAAAATGAATTTTAACGCAAATACATATGGAATGTCAGCTTCTTATATGTTACCAATCGGTGTAGGTATATCAGGTGCATATGGAAATAGTGCGCTTGTTAAAAATACAAAAAATAATAACCTTGTTAACAAAGACGATAATATTGACACAGCATTAAAGCCTGAATTTATTGCATTTAACGATAAATTCAATGATAATTCAAAACATTGGTCTACTGCAATTAAATATGATAAAAATAATTTTTATTTTGCTACAATGTATGGTAAAACATATAAGTCAACTTACTTAAAAGAAAAAATAGATGGACATTCTATTGGTTTTATAGATAATGTAATTAATTTTGAAATGGTTGCGAAATACAAATTTGATTTTGGTTTAATCCCTTCTATAGCGTATATAGAATCAAAAATTGAAAATACTAAAGGTGATGATACTTACCTATATAAATATATCGATCTAGGTGCAACTTATATTTTTAGTAAAAATATGATGGCATATTGTGATTACCGTATTAATAAAAGACAATCAGGTTACAAATTTAATTTTAACGGTCGAGATAATATATTAGCGATAGGGTTGATTTATAAATTTTAGATTATTATTTTATAATAAAAAACGGAGCATTAGTTCCGTTTTTTATTATAAAATAATAATCTAAAATTTATAAATGAGTTAAAATTATCTTTATCATAGATAATTAACATATAAATTTACTATAAAACTGGAACTAAATCATGTTTGAATCGATATTATCTGCACCTAACGATCCTATTTTAGGATTAGCTGATTTGTTTCATAATGATAATAGGTCTGATAAAATTAATCTTGGTATAGGTGTTTATAAAGATAATTTTGGTAATACTCCTATTCTTACTAGTGTAAAAAAAGCTGAACAAATTTTATTAGAAACAGAAAATAATAAAAATTACTTAAGTATTCAAGGATTAAGTGATTTTGCTATTTTTACACAAACACTACTTTTTGAAAAAGATAATTCTTTAATTAAAAAAGATCGTATACGTACAGTGCAAACTTTAGGTGGAACAGGAGCATTAAGGATAGCAGCAGATTTTATATCAACTCAAACTTCAACTAAATGCATTTGGATTAGTAATCCAAGTTGGCCAAATCACAAAAACATATTTAATGCTACAGGTTTTAAAATTAATTATTATTATTACTACGATGAAATTCATAATACATTATCTTTCGATCGTATGATGGATTCGTTAAAGAATGCCAAAAATGGAGATGTGATTTTATTACATGGGTGTTGCCACAATCCAACAGGAATTGATCTCAATATTGAACAATGGAAACATCTTGCTCAAATATCTCAAAAAAATGGTTGGCTCCCTTTATTTGATTTTGCTTATCAAGGATTTGCAAATAACATATATGAAGATGCTAAAGGATTACGTATATTTTCAGAGATACATCAGGAAATGATTATAGCTAGTTCTTATTCAAAGAATTTTAGTTTATATAGTGAAAGAGTAGGTGCACTTACTGTAATAGCAGGAAACTCTACAATAGTAGAAAACACTTTTAGTCAGATAAAATCTATAATTCGCTCTAGTTATTCTAATCCACCAGCACACGGCGCTAAAATTATATCAACTATTGCCAAAGATAATTTTTTACATAATCTTTGGCAACTAGAATTATCAGATATGAATTTACGAATTAAGTATATGCGTACATTGTTTGTGAAAACTTTAATAAAAAAGAATATACAAAAAGATTTCGATTTTATTACTAAACAACACGGAATGTTTTCATTTATTGGATTAAATAAAAAACAAGTTTTAAGACTATATGAAAAATTCGGCATTTATATATTAAATTCTGGTCGAATAAACTTCGCTGGCATTACTCCATATAACATAAATATATTATGTGATGCTATAAAAAAAGTTTTTTAATTACATTTTATTAATTTACTGCAAAAAAGGATTGTTTATTTTTTCATATCCAAGTGTAGAAATAGATCCGTGACCAGGAATAAAAGTTATATCGTCTCCTAATGGAAGTAATTTCATGTATATAGAATTCATTAAATCTTTGTAGTTGCTTTTAGGAAAGTTAGTACGACCTAGACCACCTTTAAAAATTACATCTCCAGAAATCAAAAAACGTCCTTTACGGTAAAAAAACACTATATGTCCTGGAGTATGACCAGGGCAGTGTATAACTTCAAAAGTTAAAGATCCCAATACAATTTTGTCACCCTCTTCAAGCCAACTATGAGTTTTAAAATCTAAATGTTTCTTTAAAAGAATATCCTTACTTTTGATTAACAAAGATTCCAATAGAAATTTATCAAGCTTTTGTGGCCCCAATATCGGAATTTTATAGCATTTACTTAATTCTATAGCTGCACCAACATGGTCTAAATGACCATGTGTTATCAGTATCTTTACAGGAGAAAGATCAAGATCAGATAATTCTTGTTGTATTTTTTCAAAATTTCCACCTGGATCAATTACTATTGATTCACGAGTTAATTTACACCACACAATACAACAATTTTGCATAAGAGAAGTAACAGAAATAATACGGTAATTCATAACTACTCCATTAATATTTCTTATCTTTTAAGTAATTAATTATTGTCGTTGATAGATATTTTTCTAGCATTATTTTCTATTAATATTGGTATACCATTTTTAATTGGATAAGCTAGAAAATCTATATTACAAATAAGTTCCTCATAATTATATGTTAATTTACCATTACATATAGGACATGTTATAATTTTAAGTAAGTAATTATCCATGATACATTTTTATTTTTCTTATTCTGTACTTTATGAGTATATCTATAAATAATTAGTGAACGGATGCTGCGCAGGTTGCAGCATCGAACATAAAAAAATAAGTTTTATATCAATTAGTAAAATATAAAAACAATAATTTTCTTAAAAATCAACCGTAAATATTTGCACGATCACGTAATTCTTTCCCTGGTTTAAAATATGGAACATACTTACCTTCTAGATCTACTTTATCACCGGTTTTAGGGTTGCGACCAATACGAGGAGCTCTATAATGCAATGAAAAACTCCCAAAACCTCTAATTTCAATACGTTCGCCTTTTTCTAAAGTGTTAGCCATGTATTCAATTATCTCTTTAACTGCATTTTCAATGATTTTAATTGATATATGAGCGTTTTGTCTTGCTAATTTTTCAATAAGTTCTGATTTTGTCATATAATCTCCATTAACCACCACTAAAGCATCTCTAAAATTAGAATATAGATTCACATTATCTTTATTTTAAATAAATTATTCATTTTTAGCTGCTTTAAATGCTTCAACCATAACATTAGAGAAATTTTTTTCTTCATTATTAGCATCATTAGCAACATTATCTTTTTCTTCAAATTGTTCTTTTGATCTAATAGATAAATTAATAACACGATTCTTACGATCAATCCCTATGATTTTAGTTTCGACTTTATTTCCAATTTTTATAACATATTGCTTATTTTCTGAATGATCACGAGAAAGTTCAGAAAGACTTAAATAACCTGCAATACCATTAGAAAGTTCAAGAACAGCATTTTTATTATCAACTGAAATTACTGTACCAACAACAACATTACCTTTTTTGTTTAGGCTGATATAATTATGAAACGGATCTTCTTCTAATTGTTTTATACCTAAAGATATACGTTCACGTTCTGTATCAACTTGTAGTACAACTGCAGCAATTTCATCACCTTTTTTATAGTTACGTACTATTTCCATATCTTCATGATTTAAATTCCAGGAAATATCTGATAAATGAACTAAACCATCAATTCCACCATCCAATCCGATAAAGATTCCGAAATCTGTTATTGATTTTATTTTACCTTCAACACGATCACCTTTATTATATTTTTCAGCAAATTTTTGCCAAGGATTAGGTTTGCATTGTTTTAAACCAAGAGAAATTCTACGGCGTTCTTCATCAATATCCAAAACCATAATTTCAACCAAGTCATTTATATTAACAACTTTTGAAGGATGTATATTTTTATTTGTCCAATCCATTTCAGAAACGTGTACTAAACCTTCTACACCTTCTTCTATTTCGACAAAACATCCATAATCAGTCAGATTAGTGACTCTACCATTAAGTTTAGTACTTTCAGGATATCTCTTAGCAATTTCTATCCAAGGATCTTCTCCCAATTGCTTTAAACCTAGAGATACACGTGTTCTTTCACGATCAAATTTTAGAATTTTAACTTTAATTTCATCTCCTACACTAACTATTTCACTTGGATGCTTAACTCTTTTCCAAGCCATATCAGTAATATGCAATAATCCATCAACTCCACCTAAATCGACGAATGCACCATAGTCTGTGAGATTTTTGACAACACCTTTAATTTCTATTCCTTCTAGTAAATTCTCTAATAATTGATTACGTTCAGCACTATTTTCGGATTCAATAACTGCACGACGAGAAACAACAACATTATTACGTTTTTGATCTAATTTAATTACTTTAAATTCAAGTTCTTTTCCTTCCAAGTGAAACATATCACGCACTGGACGCACATCCACTAATGAACCTGGCAAAAATGCACGAATGCCATTAAGCTCAACAGTAAAACCACCCTTAACTTTACCATTGATAATCCCAGTAACAATTTTAGCATTTTCGTAAGCATGTTCTAGCATAATCCAAGCTTCATGACGTTTAGCTTTTTCACGAGATAAAACTGTTTCACCAAAACCATCCTCTACAGCATCCAACGCAACGTCAATTTCATCACCTACTTGAATTTTTATTTCTCCTGTAATATTCTTGAATTGATCTATAGGAATTGCAGACTCTGATTTTAGTCCTGCATCTACTATCACTATATCATGCTCTATAGATATTACTATGCCACGAATAATAGAACCTGGTCGTGTTTCTACTTTTTCCAGCGATTCCTTAAATAATTGAGAAAAAGATTCAGCCATATTGATAATTTTTAGAACTCTTAACTTTAACTGCCATGTAACATCATGTCATATGGTGTTGTTTAACATAACCTATACCTAATCCCTGGCATAAGTTTATTGAATAAAATTATTAAATAATTTCTCTTGAACGTGTTGTAATATTTTTTCTGTAACTTGATTAAGAGAAATTTTTTCTGAATTAATAATTAAAGCATCGCTAGCAGGTAATAAAGGAGAAATTTTACGATTATAATCACGTTCATCCCGTTTCTTCATTTCATTAAGTAAGAACTCAAACTTAACATTAAAACCTATTTTTTTCAACTGTAACTTTCTTCTACGAGTACGTTCTTCTAGGCTAGAATTTAAAAAAATCTTTAATGGTGCATAAGGAAAAACGACAGTACCCATATCCCTTCCATCTGCTACTAAACCAGGTTTTTTTACAAAACATCTTTGCTTTTCAAGTAAAAAATTACGTATTATAGGTGATTCTGCAATAATAGAAGAGATTTTGCTAATTTTTTCTTCACGAATTTTATCAGTTACATCTATACTGTTTAAAAGAACTTTAATTTTATTTTTTTCATGAAAAAATTTTATATCAAAATTTGATAATTTTTGAAAAAGTGATTTTTCTGATTTTAATATATCAATATTATGATTACTATAAAAAAGTGCTAAAGTACGGTATATATCACCTGAATTTAGTATATTCCATTTTAATAATCTCCCAATATTTTTACATAAAGCACTCTTTCCTACTCCACTAGGACCATCAATAGTTATTATTGGTGTAATTACCATAATTATTGCCTTTATATTTGTTTCATTATTTTTTTAATTTCAATAACATTTTATAGATTATTTAATAATAATGACTAATTTTAGCAAGTTCTTTAAAATATTGTGGAAATGTTTTTGTAGTACAATTAGGATTAAAAATTGTAACAGCTGTTCCTGACAATGCTACAAGAGAAAAACACATTGCCATGCGGTGATCATTGTACGTATCAATATTAGCATGAACAATCTTATTTAATGGTTTAATACAAATATAATCATAACCTTCTTTAACTTCTGCACCTAACTTACGTAACTCAGTTGCCATTGCTACTATACGATCTGTTTCTTTAACACGCCAATTATAAATGTTTCTTATATTTGTTATGCCTTTAACGAATAAAGCCATTATAGCAATTGTCATTGCAACATCAGGGATATCATTCATATCCATATTAACGGCATTTAATTTACCTACTGAACAAGATATATAATTATTACCTTTATCTATAGTAGCACCCATACTTTCTATTATATCAACGAAACGAATGTCACCTTGAATGCTATTACAACCAACTCCTTTCACATCTACAGTACCACCTTTAATCGCAGCGGCAGCAAGAAAATAAGATGCAGAAGAAGCATCACCTTCTATCCAATATTCTTTTGGTGAATAATATTTTTGATTTCCCTTTATTAGGAAAGTTTTATAGTTATCATTATCTACTTTTACTCCAAAATCATCCATTATTTTTAATGTAATATCAATATAAGGTTTTGATACTAATTTTCCTTTAACATTAATTTTAGTATCTTTTATTGCTAATGGTGACGCCATTAGTAATGCAGTTAAAAATTGGCTAGATATACTAGCATCTATTGTGAATTCCCCGCCTATAAATCCCCCATATATTTTGATAGGTGGATAATTATTATTTTCTATATAATCAATTTTAGCACCACCTTTACGTAATACATCTACTAAATGACCAATTGGACGTTCTTTCATACGTGTTTCACCAGTTAATATAATCTCTTGTGATTTAAGAGATAGAATAGCTGTTAAAGGTCTCATAACAGTACCTGCATTACCTAAAAATAATGTTAATTTTTTTAATGATGTTAAAGAACCAGAATTACCAATAATTTTGCATATAGTATTGTTATTTTGTAATTCATAATTTATGCCTAATGTATTTAAGGCATACAGCATATATTTAATATCATCACTATCTAATAAATTTTTTAATATAGTAGTCCCTTCAGCCATAGCAGAAAGTAATAAAGCACGATTGGAAATACTTTTAGAACCTGGAAGATTAATAGTACCATTAATTCGATGAATTGGTCTTAAAGTTATAGAATTTTTCATATTAGTATCCAAACAAACATAAAATCTGCTTATATCACTAAAGTTATAATAATAGTTATAAAATAATTTAAATTTGTTATCCATATTTACGTTCAAAATACACCATAAAATCAGCTAAAGCCTTCACTCCATCTAAAGGCATTGCGTTATATATTGAAGCACGCATACCTCCTGCTATACGATGACCTTTTAATGAAAGTAAACCTGCTTCAGTTGATTTTTTTAAAAAAATATTTTCTAATGAACTATCTGCCAATTGAAAAGGTATGTTCATAATTGATCTATTGTTTTTAGTAACATTATTTTGATAAAAATCACTATGATCAATAGTTCTATATAGAAGACTAGACTTTATTTGATTAATTTTATTAATTTCGATTATACCTCCTTGTTTTTTTAACCAATCAAATACTAATCCTGATACATACCAAGAAAAAGTGGATGGTGTATTAAACATGGAATTATTATCAGCTAAAATTTTATAATTAAGAATTGATGGAATACACAAATTGGTTTTTTTGTTTAATATTTTTTCTTTTATAATTACTAGAGTTAAACCAGATGGACCTATATTTTTTTGAGAGCTGGCATAAATTATTCCATAATTGTTAATATCAATAGGATATGAAAGTATGGCAGATGATAAATCAGCAACTATTATTTTTTTTTTAAAATTAGGAGATTCATTAATAGCAACACCATCTATAGTCTCATTAGGACAGTAATGTAAGTATATTGAATTATCACTAATATTCCAATTTTTCATCGGAGTAATTCCATACTTACCATTATATGTTGTCTTTACGTCTATAACATTAGGTGAACAATAATTTTTAGCTTCCTCTACTGCTTTATTTGACCAATATCCTCCATTAATATAATCAGGTTTGGAGCAATATGAATCTAAAAGATTAGCAGGTATAGCAGCAAATTGTGCTCGGGCTCCACCATGGCAAAATAATATTTTATAATTAGAAGGTATTTTTAGTAATTCACGAAGATCTTGAACAGTTTTTTCAGCCATTCGAATAAAATCATTACTGCGATGACTGATCTCCATTATAGAAACACCTAATTTATTCCAATTGATTAGTTCTTCTTTGATGCGATACAAAACATCAATTGGTAACATTGCTGGACCTGCACTAAAATTGTATATATTTTTCATTTATTCCTACTAATTAGTTTAGTATTTTATCATTTTTATAAAAAATCTATCGTATTTTAGAAAATCAATATAAATATATTTACTTCATATCAAATACTATTATTTTAATATAATTAAAATTATTACTAATTTTGTATTAATTGAACATTATTCATATATGGAATTAAAACTTTTGGTACTACAATACTAGCATCTTCTTGCTGATAGTTTTCCATGACTGCTGCCAATGTTCTTCCTACAGCAAGACCTGAACCATTTAAAGTATGAGTAAAAGAAAGATTTTTATTATACTCAATACTACGGTAACGAGATTTTATTCTGCGAGATTGAAAGTCTCCCATATTTGAACATGATGAAATTTCTCGATAAGTATTTTGTGATGGAAACCATACCTCTAAATCATACGTTTTAACGGCACCAAAGCTCATGTCTCCAGTACATAGCAAAATTTTACGATAAGGTAATTCTAATAATTTTAATACTTTTTCTGCATGTTTTGTTATTTCTTCTAAAGTATTCATTGATCTTTCTGGTGTTACTATCTGAATAAGTTCAACCTTATCGAATTGATGCATGCGAATTAAACCCCTTACATCTCTTCCATAAGATCCTGCTTCAGAACGAAAACAAGGTGTATGTGCAGTTAATTTAATCGGTAATTTATCTTCTTCAAAGATTTTATTCTTTGCAAAATTGACTAATGGTACTTCAGAAGTAGGGATTAAGGAATAATTCTTAATTTCTGATTTATTTTTTGATGAGTTTATATGAAATATATCATTACTAAATTTTGGTAACTGCCCTGTGCCATACAAACTATCATTATTAACTAAATATGGAACATAAGTTTCTAGGTATCCATGTTCTGTAGTATGTAAATCGAGCATAAATTGTCCTAATGCTCGATGTAAACAAGCAATTTGCCCTTTCATTACTACAAATCTAGTGCCAGCTATTTTTACTGCAGAGATAAAATCAAGACCATGATTCATTTCACCTAATTCAACATGATCTTTTATTTGAAAATTAAAATCACGTAGTTTTCCCCAATAACTAATTTCTATATTTTCACTATTATTGTTTCCAAATGGTACTTCTTCTGCAGGTAAATTAGGTAATTGTAAATTAAAATCTTTTATTTGATTATTGAAATTATTCAACTCTTTTTTTATGTAATCTAATTTAGATTTTAATATCTTTATTTGTTCATGTATTTCACTGATATTTTGACCACTTTTTTTTATCTCATAAAGATACTTAGACTGTTCTTTATATGTTATATTTAATTCTTCATATTGCATCTGTAATGTTTTACGATTTTTTTCAAGTGAAATTATTTTTTTTAAGTCTAGTATATATCCTCTTCTTATTAATTTTTCTGCTATAAAGTGTGGTTCCTTACGTAGTAGATACGGATCTAGCATAACTACCCTATATGTTTAAATTTTATTGATTTAATTTTTTTCATTGTATAATATGCAGTTGGTGTTATTTAAATAAAATAAATATTATTTCTTAATATCAAAGAATATTTTATGTCGTTAATTATTTTATTTCGAATGTTTATATTTTTTAAAATATTCATTATTAAATAACTAATATATTCAATAATTTCATAATGATATTTTAGATGTATTTTGTAACAATTATAATAGCTATTTTATTTTTGACATCATTATTTAATATTGTATTATTTTGTATAAAATAAAATCAAAATTATTTTATAAATTCTTTTCAATATTAGATTCTATTAACCAAAGACATTGATCTAAAGCACGAGATGAATCAATTAATATGTCAGCTGTTACTACATCTTTTATATCATTAATAATCTTACGATTGTTTGTTGAAACAATATTATAACGTCTAGATAGTTCTTTTAAATGATTTTGTATATTATTAATATTACATGGATAATGTTTTAATGACGTTTTATTATAAACACTATCTATTGTGCCTAGTGCTATACCATTCAATTGAACAACGCGCTCTGCTATGATATCTTGATATTTAATAATTAAATTAAAACAATTATCTAACATTTTGTGTATCCCAATAAAATTAGCGCCCCTTATATTCCAATGTGCTTGCTTTGTAGTTAAAGATAAATCAATTAATTCTGCTAATAAGTAATTAAGTTTATCAATTATGTATATTTTATTATTACTATCTATATCACTACAAGTATAAATTAAATCAGAAGTTAAAAAATTTTTATCTGTAAGTTCAATATTTTGCATTTTTTTCTCATATTTATTATTAATGATCATTACATAATGTAAAATTCTAAAATGATTACATTCAAATAATATCATGTGTTTTATAAAATAAACAGAAAAAGTTTTTATTGATTAATAAATTAATTTTATTAGTGCCATTATGTAATATTAGTATATCTAGTGACTATAACAAATAATTTTATATGTAAAGAAATTCTAAAAAATATTTGTGGTTTATACTAAACCAAATATTTTATGGATAAAAAGAAATGTTTATTAGTTTGATATACTAGATTATCCTACTACCTAATATCATTTAGTATTTTTATACATGTATATAAGATAATACGTTGTATTTTTTATTTTTAAAAAAGTTATAAATATAACTATAATTTACTATTATTTAAAATATGTTTCTTTAAAATATAAATGAAATCAATTTAATTTTAAATTTTTATTTTCATTATATTTAGAAAGATTTGTTTGTTTAATTATTAAGTAAATATTACATGCAGAATTTATAATTAATAATTAGCAATGGCTTTTTTAAGATTTAAAATATTCAGATTAATTTATTATGTTATGAAATAAAAGAAAAATTGATAGAATAAAATTAAAATATAATAAGTAAAAATAATAGTTGAAACAATATGTTAAATTAAAAAAAGATAAAATTTTAGGTTTTATTTTTATCCATTTTTTAAATTATCGATACAAATAATACACAATTTAATTTTTATTTAAAGTTTTAAATACCAATCATTATGAATGAAAATAAATTTCATTTTTCTGAGGTTAATCATGAAAAAATTTTTATATTTATCAATATTAGCTTATATGATAATGCTATCAGGTTCAGTAAATGCAAATATTACAATTACAGGCGGAACTTCTCATGGTAATTCTATGCAAATACCATTAGATTCTAATGGTTTCAATTTAAAATATCGTTATGAAGTAGACTCTTATCCAATAAGTTTGATGGGTTCTTTAATTTATACTGAATGTAGTGCATTTAGTAAAAGATTTTACTTAAAAAGTCAATACGGCAGTATTGATGCTGCTCCTGTTTATCGTTTAAACCATTGGGCTAGTATTTATGGAGGTATTGGTTTAGGATTTAGTAAATTTCATAGCAAACATATAATCTTTACTAACAATCAATTTAGTTTCAATGATTTTGGAATTGCTTTAATAGCAGGAATGCAATTTAATCCAACAAAGCATTTTATAATTGATTTAGGTTATGAAAGAACTATTATGCATCAATATAACATTAACAATATATTTGCTGGAATAGGTTATATTTTTTAATGTTTTAATAAGACGGTCTTCATAGGCCGTCTTCAAAAAAATGTTGATTAGGTTGTTTTTATTAATTATATAAATTCTTTTTTAGTGTTTTAATATAGTTATTACAATTAGATACAATGAATTTATTATTTTATTATTAAGTAAGAATCAATTATTGATAATGATAAATGTTGTTATATCATTATTTAAAATAGTAAGCTATATAATCTTATGATAAAATTAGTGTTTATATTGATAATTGTATTTTCTATTTTTTTTATTTTATAAGATAATCGATATATATAATTGTGCTAAATTTTTTTCAGAATATTAAAATATAATTTATTTATTAAACTTATTGCTAAATTCAAATTAATCAAAAATTTTTTATTAAATCATATTTTAATAGTCATTATAATTATTAATTTATTTTATTGTGGGTTACATTATTTATTTTTTAATATTATTATTTATTTCTAATTACTACAAAATAATATATTTATTTTTTCTATTAAAAAACTAAATATATTTTTAATTCATTTAAAAATGATAAATAATTTTATATGAATATTTATAATATAAAATGTATGCAAATGAAATTCTAAATAATGAATTTCTATAATATTAGAATATGTTTATATTATCTTCTTCAAAGAAAAAATCTAATTATAATTTAATAAGTTTTAGTTGATTATTATATGTGTAAATAAAAATAGTAATAAATGGAAAAATTGACATGGCAAAAATAATTAAAAATGTATTTAATTTTATACAAAAAAAACAAAAAAAAATTAATAATAATGTTAAAAGTTTCCAAAATGTAAGAAAAGCACATCGCTACGAACTTATTGATGATTACATAGAATTAATACATAATTTAACAATAGAATTTGGTGAAGCACGTCAAATAGATATAGCAATGAGACTAGGAGTATCTCAGCCTACAGTTGCAAAAATGTTAAAACGTCTCAGTAGTTACGAACTGATCATACAAATACCTTATCGTAGTATATTTTTAACTGATAAAGGAAAAAAACTTGCTCAAAAAAATTTATTAAGACATCAAATTGTTGAAAAATTTTTATTAACTTTAGGTGTTGACCACGAAACTGCTAATTTAGATTCTGAAGGTATTGAGCATCATGTAAGTGATGTAACATTAGAAGCTTTTAAAAAATTTTATAAAAAATTTTAAGTAATAAAATATATCATATGATTATTTATTTAAAAACTACTTTAGTAATATGAATCTTAATATCAACTATTTTTATTAAATATATTACTTAATTATTTAGCAGTTATTTATGAATAAATATTCAATAATAATTTTATTTATTATATATTTCAATAAAAATATAATTTACTAAACATTTAATTTTTAACAACAGTATCTTTTTTATTTATCTAATATTTAAAATTTATTTTTACAATAAACAATTAAATAAATTTTTATATAATATGAATAAAATAATTAGTAAACATTAAAAAAATAAATATTTTTTATAATTAATGCTTTTTGATAAACATATTGTAATTAATTTAAGATCTAATTATCAAAAAAAAATGTTAAAATAAGGGAAATATTTTTTAATAAGGATAAAACAATATATTTTGTAATTTAATAATAGACAGATGTCATTATGTTAACAAAATTTATTCGTTTATAAAACTTAATAATTAAAAAAATACTATAATTTTTTATAATAGTAAAGTTAATTTATTTATTATCAAAATTGAATAAAAATATTATTAATAAAAATTTATTGCACTACTAATTTATCATTAAGGATATCATTTATGAGTGATCCCTTTAAAATTTTGAATAACATTCGTACATTACGTGCTCAAACCCGTGAACTTCCTTTAGCTGATTTAGAAGAGATACTTGAAAAATTAACAGTAGTAGTTACTGAACGTCGTGAAGAAGCTGAAACAGAAGAACTTCAAAACCGAGAGAAGAAAGAAAAATTATCTAAATATCGTAAAATGTTATTGGAAGATGGTATCGATCCTAATGAATTATTAGGTGTAATAGAAGTAGGCAAAAAGCGTAATAAGCGTATTCCAAGACCAGCAAAATATTTTTATACTGATGAAAACGGAACAAGAAAATCGTGGACTGGTCAAGGTAGAACACCTGTAGCAATCAAAAAAGCCATAGCATCAGGAAAAAATTTAGATAGCTTCCGTATTATAGATTAACTATCTATTTAAGATAGTAGCTGAGAGCCCTTTAAGGCACTCGGCTTCTTATGTTTTTAATAATTTATATGTAAACATAAGTTACGAAACGATATATCATGTTTTTAAAAATTCATGTTTAATTATAATATTAATAAGACATTAGATGATAAAATATAACTTTAAATTTAATTACAAACTTCGCAATCAATATCTTTATTAATTCTTATATAATTAAATTCTAGACTTAATGCATCATAGATTAATAAATACTCTGTTAATATTGTCCCATAGTTAGTTAATAATTTAATTGCTTCCATTGACTGCATTGCACCAATTATACCAACAATCGGTGACATTATCCCTTGATCTATGCAATTAGAATTATTTCTATCAAAAAGACGACTTATACATCGATAGCATGGAGTAGATGGTTTCCAATTAAAAATACTTAAGTATCCTTCCATACGAATTGCTGCTCCAGATACTAATGGTATTTTATAATTAAAACATAAACGGTTAATTTGTTCTCGACATATAATATTATCAGTACAATCAATAATTATTTTTTGTCGTTTTATAATTTCTAACATAGTACTGTCTGATAATCTATCATATATCACATTTATCAAACAGTATGGATTAATTTTATGTAAATCTTCTGCAGCTGAATATACCTTGGGTTTATTAACATTGATATCATGATGCAAAATTTGTCGATGTAAATTGGATATTACAACAATATCAAAATCTATTAAAGTAATTTCTCCTATTCCTGCTGCTACCATATAAATTGCAGATGCGCAACCTAATCCACCTAAACCAATGATCGCTGCTTTACCAGATTTTATCTTTTGTTGTCCATTGAAATTAAATTTATTTAATTTTATTTGTTCTATATAACGTGATATTTCTTTTTTACTATTTAAACTTGACATTTACCCCTCAAGTAATTCGTTAAAAAGTTCAATTTCTACCCATTCACCGACTTCTACATTACCCCTTTCAGCCTCTAATATGATAAAACAATTAGCTTTTGTGAAAGAAGCATAAATATGTGAATCTTGTATTCCTGTAGTATAAACTTCCATTATCTCGTTTTGTTTATTATAAAATAAAAAACCCCTTTGAAATTCAACAATGCCAGGTGTTTTTTTTAAATAAGTGGCAACACGTACTTTATAACGTTGTTGTAAAAAAGATGGATAATTTTGTCCCATACATTTTAAAATAAATGGAGTTGCTAAATGATAAAATGTTACAATAGCAGAAACTGGATTGCCTGGTAATCCAATAAACCAACTTTCATTTAAACTACCAAAAACAAAAGGCTTACCAGGTTTTATAGCTACTTTATAAAAAATAATTTTTCCTAATTCTTTTAAAATATTTCTAATAAAATCAGTTTTACCAACAGATACACTACCGGTAGTAATTACTATATCAGAACAATTATCTGCTTCTTTAACAGCATTTCTTATATCTTTAATATTATCTTTAACGATACCAAGATCTACTACTTCACAACCTAATTTATTTAACATCAAAGAAATAGCCAATCTATTAATATCATAAATTTGGCCAAATTGTATTTTTTCACTAATAGATTTTAATTCATCTCCTGTAGAAAAAATCGCAACACGGAGTTTACGTATTACATTTATTTCAACAATACCTAAAGAAGCAATTAATGGTAATTCTGAGATACTAATTTTCACGCCTGAATTAATTACAATATCACCATTTTTAATATTTTCACCAGTCCAACGAATATTTTGTCCTAAAACAATCGGTTTTTCAATAATTATATTATTATCGAAAATTTTAATATCTTCTTGTTTTATTACTACATCACATCCTTTTGGTATTATAGCACCAGTCATTATACGTAATGCACTACCATTAGGCCAATTTTTATCAAATGGTTTACCAGCTAATGACTGACCATGTATTTTTAATGAATTATTAATTTTAGCATCATTAAATCTTATAGCATACCCATCCATTGCTGCACTATTAAATGATGGTAAATTTATAGGTGATATTATAGATTCAGCTGTAATTCTACCTAAAGAATTAATGGTTGGTATAGATATGGATTGTTCTATTTTTTTAGCTTGCATTAACATATTTTCTTTAGCTTTTTTGAAAGATATTAATTTTTCAGCAGCAATTTTCATTATAATTTAATTAGAGTTCGTTAGATTAGAAAAAATAAAAAGATCATCTTTATTTTAATTGATTATATTTTTTAAATAATATAATTTTTTAATATATAAAGCATTTATTATTTATAATTTAATAAATAATAAAATAATATTGTTAAATTTTATGTTAAATTGTATAGTTTGTCTTAGATGAGACACATATATAAAATTAATTAATAATATATTTTAATATTTTCATGATTTTATTATAATATTTAGCATATTAATTATTATTTTAAATAGATTATTTTACTCAAGATAAAAATATTTTTAGTAATAAATTACCTTTGGGATAAAAAATACCAAAGTAACCAAAAATAATATGATTATCATAAATTTATGATAGATGATTAAATAATTTATTTATTGACTTTAAATATCAAAATAATAATAAATTTAAAAAGAGTAAAAATTAGTTATAATAATATAAATAATTAGCTGTTAGTTATATATTTAGCTAAAGGAAAAAATTAAGTTTTATATTAATTAATAAAATATATAAGAACAAAAAATTAACTTTAGATATTACAATTAACTTTTAATATGTTAATAATATCTTTTTATTAAAACATTAAATAAAAATTTGATAACTACATATGATAAATATTCGAACTGTTTTTTTTATAATATTTTTAATTATACCGATTTTATTTGTTATGCCTCCTAATATTTATGCTGAAACAGAAGCAGAAATACCTTCATCTCTAAAAATTGAAGCAGAAATACCTTCATCTCCAAAAATTGAAGCAGAAATACCTTCATCTCCAAAAATTGAAGCAGAAATACCTTCATCTCCAAAAATTGAAGCAGAAATACCTTTAGCTCCAAAAATTAATGCTAAGGCTTGGATTCTTATTGATTATTCTAATGGCAAAGTATTATCAGAATTTAATGCTGATACACGACTTAATCCAGCTAGTCTTACAAAAATGATGACTAGTTATGTAGTTGGACAAAAAATCAAAACTGGTAAAATTAAATATGAAGATTTAGTAACTATAGATCAAGATGCATGGGCCCCTGGTAATCAATTATTACAGGGTTCATCTTTAATGTTCCTTAAACCAGGTGATCAAGTATCTGTATATAATTTAAATAAAGGAATTGTAATTCAATCGGGTAATGATGCTTGTATAGCATTAGCTGATCATTTAGAAGGCAGTCAAGATGCATTTGTTGATTTAATGAATTACTATGTTAAAGCATTAGGATTAAAAAATACTCATTTTATGACAGTACATGGCCTTGATTCTGAAGGACAATACAGTACTGCTCGTGATATGGCACTAATTGCTCAAGCTTTAATTCGTGATGTTCCAGAAGAATATGAGTTAAACAAAGAAAAAGAATTTACTTTTAATAATATTAGGCAAATTAATCGTAATAAACTTTTATGGAATCATCTTTTAAAAATTGATGGTATTAAAACTGGTCATACAGCAGGTGCAGGATATAATTTAGTAGCATCTGCAGTGGAAAATAATACTCGTTTAATTTCAGTTATACTTGGTGCTCATAGTGATACTATTCGTTTTAAGGATAGTGAAAGATTATTGATTTGGGGTTTTAATTTTTTTGAAACAGTAACTCCTATTAAAGCTAATACACCTTTTACACAGCAAAGAGTATGGTTTGGAAATAAACGTAAAATCAATATAGGCGTAAATAAAGATATATCTTTAAGTATGATTAAAGGGCAAAAAAGGGATATTAAAATACATTTTAATTTAAATACAAATCGATTAAATGCTCCTTTGAATAAAAATCAAATCATTGGAACGGTTGATTTTCAAATTAATGGTAAGAATTCAGGACATTGTTCATTGATATCACTTGATGATGTTGAAATAGGTAATATTTTTAGTAGGTTTATCGATTTTATAATAATGAAAATTACTGATTGGATAAGTATTTGGTTATAAAATAGAAGCAAAAGTGTATTTTTTAAATATAATTGATATTGATTTATAAATTTTTAAAATATTTTATTTGTTTTTTCGGAGATTTCATGAAATCAGTTACTGATTTAATTTCCAATCATCGTTCTATTCGTAATTTTACTAATCAAAGTATTAGTAAAGAACAAAGTACAATAATAATTAATGCAGCACAATCAGCTTCTACATCAAGTTTTTTACAATGTTCTTCTATTATACAGGTTACAAATAAATTATTACGTTCTCAAATTGCAATATTATCTAATAACCAAAAGTGGATAAACGAATCTGCTGAATTTTGGATATTTTGCGCTGATTTTAATCGTCATTTACAAATTTGTCCTAATGCTAAACTTGGTTGTATTGAACATCTTATTATCGGTTGTATTGATACCGCGCTAATGGCACAAAATGCTATTATTTCTGCAGAATCAATGGGATTGGGAGGTGTTTTTATAGGTGGTATACGTAATAACATAGAAGAAATTGTAAAATTATTGAAATTACCAAAGTTTGTATTACCACTATTTGGATTGTGTTTAGGTTATCCTCTATATATACCTGAAAAAAAACCCCGGATACCACAAGAAATAATTGTCCATGAGAACCAATACCATTTAATCAATAAAAATATACTTAAAGAATACAATATAAATATTGAAAATTATTATCAATATCGTAGTAATAACAAACGTATTGAAAATTGGAATCAATTAATACAAAGATTAATGACCAAAGAAATGAGACCTTTCATGCTTAGTTTTTTACATAAGCAAGGTTGGGCAATATATTAAAAATAATTTTTTTAAGGAATTAGATGAAAATAGCAATTTTATCACGTGATAAAACGCTTTATTCTTGTTTACGTTTAATAAAAGTAGCTAAAAATCGTGGATATTTTATAAAAAATATTAATCCATTATCATGTTATATAAATATTAATCCTATTTCACCAAGTATTTATGTTAATGGTGAATTATTAGAATATTTTCATGCTGTTATTCCTCGTATAGGAGTATCTACTTCTTTTTATGGCGTTAATTTATTACGTCAATTTGAAATTTGTGGAAGTTATTCAGTTAATAAATCAAAAGCAATAATTAAAGCACGTGATAAATTATGTTCATTACAATTGTTAGCAGCATCAGGTATAGATATTCCCATAACTAGTTTTGTTTCTTGGCATGAAAATACTAAAAATTTAATTAATTTAGTAGGTGGTCCACCTTTAATAGTAAAACTAGTAGAAGGTAGTCAAGGTATTGGTGTAGTAATAGCTGAAACATATAGAGCAGCAGAAAGTATAATAGACGCTTTTCGTATTATGAACGCTAATATTTTAATACAAGAATTTATTAAAGAAGCTGAAGGTTGTGATATTCGATGTTTAGTTATAAATAAAATAGTAGTAGCTGCAATAGAAAGACAATCAAAGATAGGAGATTTTCGTTCTAATTTACACAGAGGTGGAAAAGCATATTCAATAAACGTTACAGAGCAAGAACGTTTAATAGCAATTAAGGCTGCCAGTATCTTGAATCTAGAAGTAGTAGGAGTTGATATAATCAGATCTAACAGGGGTCCGTTAGTTACAGAAATTAATGTATCTCCTGGTTTAGAAGGAATTGAGAATATAAGTGGCTTAAATATTGCTAGTATGATAATTGACTTAATTGAAAAAAATGTTTTTCAATAAAATAATAAATAGTTAAACATGCTATGTAAAGATATTTTTAGCGACTACGAAAAGTGATTCTTCCTTTACTTAAATCATATGGGGTTAGTTCAACTGTTACTTTATCTCCTGTCAGAATTCGAATATAATTTTTGCGCATTTTACCGGAAATATGGGCAGTTATCACATGTCCATTTTCAAGAGCTACTCTAAACATAGTATTTGGCAAAGTATCTAACACAGTGCCCTGCATTTCAATATTATCTTCTTTAACCATTAGATATCCTAAAACTCCCATATATATAATATTTTTTATTTAAATTCATTTAATACACTAAAAATTGTTATACTGATAATTTTTATATAACTAATAATTAAAAATTAGTTTAATTAATTAAACATCACTTTGTTTTAACAAGCAATCCAGATAATGTTCAGCATCAAGTGCTGCCATACAACCGGTACTAGCTGAAGTTATTGCTTGACGATAAACATAGTCTGTTACATCACCAGCAGCAAATACACCAGGTATATTGGTCTTGGTTGCATTACCATGAATTCCAGATTGGACTTCTATGTATCCATTATTTAATTTTAATTGATTGTTTAAAAAATTTGTGTTTGGAATATTTCCAATTGCAATGAATACGCCTGTTATATTTAACAATTTATCCTCTACATTGCTTTGTTTATGTAAATTACAATTTAATATTAATCCACTCACTCCTACCTGATTTCCTATAATTTCTTTTAATACATAATTCATATGTAAAATAATTTTACCTTCTTCTACCTTTTTCATTAATCGATCAATTAAAATTTTTTCAGCATTAAAAGTATCACGTCTATGAACTAAATGAACTTCCGATGCTATATTAGCCAAATACAGAGATTCTTCAATTGCAGTATTTCCCCCGCCAATAACCGCTATTTTTTGATTTTGATAAAAAAAACCATCACAAGTTGCACAATATGAAACGCCCTTGCCTTTGAAAGTTTCTTCTGACTTTAAACCTATACGACGCACAGATGCTCCTGTAGCTATTATCAAAGCATCACAACTATACTCAGTATTACCCATCAAATAAAAAGGTCTAGTTTTTAAATTAATTTTTTCTATATGATCAAAAACTATTTGCGTATTAAATTTTTTAGCATGCTGATACATACGTTCCATTAATGATGGACCTGTTAAATCAGAATGATCACCAGGCCAATTTTCTATTTCCCTTGTATTAATGAGCTGTCCTCCTCTTTCTAAACCAGTAATTAAAACTGGATTAAGATTTGCACGAGCAGCATAAATAGCTGCAGTGTAACCGGCTGGGCCAGATCCTAAAATTATTAATTTAAAATGATTTTTTACTTTCATATATTACTCGATAATTAATTTTTAATAGATCTTTACATATAATCAGCGGCTTCACAATATACCTTTTTAATACTTAACATACAATAAAATATTGATATGTAATTCCTATTAATATAAGACATTTCCTACCAATTATATATTTATAGCAATACATTTGTATTATATCAAAAAAATAGAAATTTGTTTACAAAACTTGAATATCTTTTAATAAAAATTAAATCATAATAAATATCACACTTCGCAACAAATAAATATTACATTATTTATTTTAATCTCTTAAATATTTTTTGGCAAACAAATAAAATTTTAAATAATCAATCATCTAATAATTCTACTATAAAAATAATGAAACTAATATAAACATAGTTAAATAATTATTAATTTTGTTATATCAGATCAAATCATGTTTTTATAATTTATAGTTTTTCTTCATAAATACATATTACATGACCGCATATCATCCATAATTTCATGTTTCTTATAACTAATTAACAATTAAAAAATTATTATATAACTTTTTAATTGTTAATCCAAATCATTAAAACACGAATAACTTAAATTAATAATAATTTTTTTAATAAATAGATAGTTCCAATAGGTAACATAATGATAATAAATGTGATATTTAGATATCATTTATTATAAGTCATTCAATACAATAATATCTAAAGTATTTCTATTTTATAGACAACCAATTGTTTATATACTCTATTTACACCCTATCAATATAGTAGATAAGAAATGTATTTTTTGTACTAATTTAAATTTTCTAATAAAACAAATAATTTTTTATCTTGCTATTCACAATATTATTTCTACCAAATTTAATTATTTTTATCAACACAAAATACAATAAAAAAACATATATCTTTTGTTTCAATTATAAACCTATCATAACTATACTAACAATTAGTAATATGCATATGAATATATGAATTAAGCATCCCACTAAATATTTATTAAAAGAGAGGTAGGATTTTGCAATTGAATATTAGAGAATTAATAGCTCAATATGGATATTTAGCACTTTTTGTTGGATGCATTGCAGAAGGAGAAACATTTACACTAATTGGTGGTATTACTATCAATGAAGGATTATTAAACTTTACTGGAGTATTATTTGCAACTATGGCAGGAGCAATACTTGGCGATCAATTACTTTATTGGATTGGACGTAAATATGGAACAAGAATATTACAGAAATTAAAAAATCATAAAAATAAAATAATAAAAACAAGAAAATTAATTAAAAGTCAACCTAGTTTATTTGTTATTGGTGTTAGATTTATGTATGGCTTTCGTATTATTGGGCCAATCATTATAGGTGCAACTCGTTTAAATTCAATGAAATTTTTTATATTAAATGTAATAGGAGCAGTTATATGGTCATTTACATTTATTACTATGGGTTATTATGCTGGAAGTATTATTATTCCTTGGCTGTATAAATTCCACCAAAATTTGAAATATTTATTTTGGATTTTTATTGCTTTAATTGTTATATTATTGATAAGCTACATATTTTATTTTTTTATATACAAAAAAAAATAAAAATGATTAATTTTATACAAAGAATAAATAAATTGATTACTATGAAACAAATAAAAAAATAAACAATTTAGATATTTTTATTAATCAGTTATTACTAAATGATATAAAATAGTTTATATTAAAAATAACAATCTTAATACTTAAAAACTGATAATATAAAAATATTTATTTTTTTTTAAAAAAATTATCTTACTTTTTAAAGTATTTTTATCTCCCTTTCTCCATTTAAATAGAGGAGATAGGGAGACTGTATAATTATTTATTACGATCACCGCCAATTTTAAGTAATAAATTAAATAGATTAATAAAATCTAAATAGAGAATTAAAGCGCCTAATATTGAACTACGACGTAAAGCATCACTATCACTCATATCAATTTGATTACCAATAATTTTCAATTTTTGTGTATCACATGCTGTTAAAAAAACAAATAATAATATACTAATATAAGTTAAAAACCACATTAACATTGAACTTTTTAATAAAAAATTTATTAATGAAGATAGCACAATTCCAATTAAAGCCATAAGTACTATATTATTAAGTCGGCTTAAATCTCTCTTTGTAACATAACCATAAATACTCATTATACCAAACATAGCTGCTGCTATACAAAAAGTAGTTACAATAGATGAACTTGTATAAATTAAAAAAATATATGACATTACTAGTCCAGTTAACATAGAGTAAAGCATAAACATCCCAGTTATTGCTGAGGCGCTTAAATTAACAATTGAACTAGAAATGAAAATTGATACAGCTAATTGTGTAATAATTAATGTAAAAAGAATGTTTTTATTGTTAACAATCAATTCCATTAAGGTAGGTATTCGAATAGATAACCAAGCAACAACAGATGTTAATATTAGAC
This sequence comes from Candidatus Pantoea edessiphila, assembly GCF_002933315.1. Classification (GTDB taxonomy): domain Bacteria; phylum Pseudomonadota; class Gammaproteobacteria; order Enterobacterales; family Enterobacteriaceae; genus Pantoea_C. The sequence continues at coordinate 63,192 of NZ_PDKT01000001.1, read as the reverse complement.
CACATGTCATCCATCCGTATACTTGGGCCATATAAGTTTGTAATTCTTGTGATGATTGTCGTAAAATTGAATCACTTTGTGAATATCGATTCATGATTCATACCTCTTTTAATAAAACTAAGGACGTTATTTGCAAATATATATTTGTAAAATAAATTATTCATAACGTTTTATTAATAAATAGTACTATTATTAATTAAAAATATTATTTTTATAATCTTTCTCCTTATCAAGGACAAGGCAGTCATAAATATTCTCTTATTATACTTTTTTATTATATAAAAAGAAATTACTTATATAGTAATAAAAGTTAAATATAACACCAATTTTTGATTATATAGAATAATTAGTATTTATTTTAAAACAAATATATTTTGTTATATTTTAAATTTCATTTATTAATTTAATTAGTTGTTTAAATAAAGAACATTAATTCCAGTAAACTAACTTTTCATAATCACTATTACGTATATCAATCCAACGACTACCAAAAACAGTTGTTTCACATTTCCAAAACAACGCACGAGTTTTTATATGATCTATGATATATTCTATAGCTTCAAAAGCTTCACTACGATGAATGCTATTAACACCAATAAAAACTATTTCATTACCAGGAATTAACGTTCCAAAACGATGAATGATTGTAACACGTTGCAAGAACCAACGTTGTCGTGCCTCACTGATTATTGTTTGCAATATTTTTTCTGTCATATTTGGATAGTATTCTAAGGTTAATTTTGTTACTTTATCACCGCAATTATAATTACGAACTTTTCCAACAAATATGACTGTAGCACCATTTTCCATACAGTTATTTAACCAAGAATATTCTTTTTTTATGTCAAAAGGTTTTTTATTAATAATAACCTTAGTTATCATTTTAGCCTCCAGTTACTGGTGGAAAAAATGCTACTTCGTCACCTGAATTGAGTGGATGGTTTTTAGATACTAATGTATGATTTACTGCTACTAATAACTTACTAGAGCTAAATGCTATTTTCCAATTATCACCTATCTGAGATAACGATATTATCAATGAAGCTATATCTGCGTGTTTTTCTAATACATTTAACGAACTAACTCCTGTCATTTCTCGTATTTGAGCAAAGAAAAATACTTTAATCATGAATTTCATCCAATAAATATTTCATGCAAATTCTAAGATAATTAAAAGTTATAATTTTAATATTTTTTCATTTTGTAAAGAAATTAAATAGCCCAGTTTTTTATTTAAATTTTTAAATGATATTAACATAGTATCATATAAGTAATTAAATTTTTAGATTTTGTTTATCTTTAATATTTATTGAAAATAATTAATGTAAATAACATAATAATAGTATATACAATTAATAATATTTATGTCTTTTAAAATATATTTTCATTATCAATGATGTTTAAATAAACTTATTTCATTTAAAAAAGATTTTTTACTAAATTTGGTAAGTAAAGACAAAAAATTTACAAGATATTTAATACCATTACTGTAATTTAACTAAAATGCTAACAAAATAAATTTCGGAAAATTTTTGCATTTATCAAAAATTAATTTGGTAAAATTATATGATGACTATAGTTAATATTATATTTATTTGATAATAGAAGATAAGGTATTATCCCTAAACAAGGTTCTGGTAATATTTTTTTTAAACTAACAATATAATCGTCATAATATTGATCTGGTGGACTTATAGTATTAGCAATCCAACCTGCTAATTTTAATCCGCAAAATTTTATTGCATCAATAGTTAAAATAGCATGGTTAATACAACCCAGCCTTATTCCAACTACTAAAATTACTGGAATTTTTTCTAAACATACCCAATCTGCATAAGTTTGATGTATACTAAGTGGTGTATACCAACCACCTGCACCTTCTATTAATATCCAATTAGCTATTTTTTTTAATTCAAGTAATCCATTAGATAATGTAGAAAATAATATTGGTATGTTTTCTTTGGAACTAACTATATGTGGTGCAGTTGCTTCAACAAAAGATAATGGATTTACCTGTGAGTAGTTTAATTTTACGCTACTATATTTTTGCAAGATTAATGCGTCATTACTACGAATTCCTTCTAACGTAATATTGCACCCAGAAGCAATTGGTTTATAACCTGCAGTACGATATCCAGATGTGTTTGCTATTTGCAATAATAAACTACTGCATGTAGTTTTTCCAACCTCAGTATCAGTACCAGTAACAAATAAACAATTCATAAATTAGCTACTCCATATATCAAGTGATAACTAAGGCGAAAACCATATTTATCTCGTGGCCAATAAGTTTGTAATCTGCCCAATCTTTTACGTGTTAATAAAATGCTATTACGACCTTTATGTATATGTGTAGCACCTATACCTTTTAATGAATGCATGGCACTAATCACATTAGGAAAATGCATAATAACTACTTTAGATCGACATGCTATATGTTGTTCTTGGCATATTTTGAATATTTCTTTTTTACTAGGAAAATGATTAGCATGATTATGTTTATCAAGATATGACCAAGCACAGTGTAATTCTTGTAAAGAACCATCACTAAGTGTAGAAAACAACAAACATCCATACGGTTTTAATATTTGATTGAAACGATTTAGTACTTTACTTAAATCGTTAGCCCATTGTACAACTAAATTACTCCATACTATATCTAAACTAGATTTAGCTATTGGCAAATTATCAATATCACCTACTATATAATGATGTGCTGTATTGTTCTTTTTAGCTTGTTTCAACATTTGTAAAGAAAGATCTAATGCTATTACATATTTACCACGTTCACGCCAAATACGACTATACCATCCAGTACCGCATCCTGCATCCAATAATAATCTCCCTGAGTAAGAGGGGGCTAATTTTAATAATAAATTACCACTTAAACGTTGTAATGTTGCATAACTATCATAGTGTATTGCAGCTCGGTCGAAAGCTTTTGCTATAGCTTGTTTATTAAATTGAAGCATTATGCAAAGCCTCTAATAGAATATCTATATCTTCAAATTTGTGAGCCGCAGTTAAAGTAAGACGTAGACGTGTAGTTCCAGTAGGTACTGTTGGAGGTTTAATTACATTAACCCAACATCCAGAATTAGCCAATTTACTAGATATAGTTTTAGCTTTATCATTATTGCCTATAATTAATGATTGAATAGCACTAGTCGATCTTATTAAATTCCAATTAGTTGACTGTATACCTAGTTTAAAATAATTTATATTTTCATTAAGGCGTTGACGTAAATAGTCTCCTTGCTGAATTAATGTTAAAGAAGCTTGTAAAGCAAATGTTTGAGCAGGTGCCATACAAGTTGAATACGTCAAATTTTTTGAGAACTGCCAAAAATAATTAGCAATATCTTCATCACACAATAAAGCAGCACCACTAATACCAAACGCTTTACTAAATGATATTGTTAAGATATCAGGTTTTATTTCGTTAAAATAACAACTTCCACGTCCTTGATTACCTATAACACCAATACCATGAGCATCATCTACTAGTAACCAACCATTATGTTTTTTTGTTTTATCATAAATATTTTTTAATGGTGCTCTATCACCATCCATACTAAAAATACCTTCAGTTATTACTAATTTATCTCCTTTACAAAAATATTTTAAATAATAATTTAAATTTTCAATTACATTATGATTAAATCTATGTAATTTCGCAGAACTACGTAATGCGGCATCAATTAATGAAGCATGAATCAATTTATCTGCTATAATGTGATCATTTTTCTTAGCGAGTAAATTAATAACTGCTTGATTAGCATCAAAACCAGAAATAAATAATAGTGCACGTGGATAACCTAACCATGTAGCAAGTTGCCGTTCTAAATCCGCATGGAAACGACTAAAACCAATTATATGGCTAGAAGATCCTGAACCTGCACCCATTAAATATAAACCTTTTTTCCAGCTATTTATTATTAATGGATGTTGATTTAATCCAAGATAATCATTACTAGAAAAATTAATATAATTTTTTTTGTCTATTTTCAATAAACGAGTAGTATTATTATCTATTATGTAACGTTCACGCCATTTATTACTAAATCGTTGTTTAGACAAATATTCATTTATTCTTAATTTCCAACTCATTATAATGTCGCATCATAGAATTGTTCATTAGGTAATATTTCATTTGGTATAGAACTTTCATTATTTTTTTGGTTATTTTCTAATTTAAGTCCTAGTTTAAGAAATAAAATAATATCTTTATCTTCTGCAGAATTAGAAGTTGTAAGTAATTTACAACCATAAAATATTGAGTTAGCTCCTGCCATAAAACACATTGCTTGAGTCTGTTCACTCATTTGATTACGTCCAGCTGATAAACGAATATGTGATGCTGGTATCATGATTCTAGTTACAGCAATAGTTTTAATAAATTCAAATGGTTCTATAATCTCGTTGTTTTCTAGAGGTGTTCCTTTTATTTTAACTAACATGTTAATAGGTATGCTTTCTGGTGGTTTTGGTAAATTTGCTAATTGTACTAACAGACTTGCACGATCTTTTATCGTCTCTCCTAATCCTAATATGCCTCCAGAGCAAACTTTAATTCCTGAATTACGAACATTATTTAATGTATCTAACCTTTGCTGATAATTCCTTGTGGTCGTAATTTTGTTATAAAATTCCGGTGAAGTATCAAGGTTATGATTATAGAAATCAAGTCCTGCTTTGGCTAATCTTTTTGCTTGTGAATCAGATAAATGACCAAGAGTCATACAAGTTTCCATACCCATAGCTTTTATTTCTTTTATTATATTTTCTAAATAAGGCATATCACGATCTTGAGGATGTTTCCAAGCAGCTCCCATACAGAAACGACTAGAACCATTAGCTTTAGCTTTATGTGCATTAATTAAGATTTCATCTATCTGCATTAAACCTTGAGTTTTTAAACCTGTTTTATATCTTGCACTTTGAGCACAATATTTGCAATCTTCTGGACAATTACCAGTTTTAATTGATAGTAATGTGCTTTTTTGTATAACAAGAGGATTAAAATATTTACGATGTACTTGTTGTGCCTTGAACATTAATTCAATGAAAGGTTCATTGAGAAGAGTTTCCGCATGTTTAATTGTCCAATGTTTTGTCATGTTTACTCCAGCAATTAAAAATTATAATTTAGCAAATAATTTGGTTATACTAACAAACTAATTATTTTTTTGGTCTATAGCTAATGTTAATAGAAAATGATTATGAATTTGATCGCAAACATATTTGGCATCCTTATTCTTCAATGAAAGAACCTTTACTTTGTTATCAAGTAGTAAAGGCTAAAGGATGTAAATTAGAATTATATGATGGAAAACAATTGATTGATGGCATGTCATCTTGGCTAGCAGCAATCCATGGTTATAATCATCCACGTCTTAACTATGCAATAAAAAAACAAATAAAAAAAATGTCACATATAATGTTTGGTGGTATTACTCACCCTTCAGCAATTTCATTATGTCGTAAACTTATAGAGATTACTCCTTTATCTTTAGATTGTGTCTTTTTATCTGATTCTGGTTCAGTATCAATAGAAGTATCGATAAAAATGGCTCTACAATATTGGTTAGGACGGAGTGAAAATCGTCAAAAATTTTTGGCTATTAAATACAGTTATCATGGAGATACTTTCGCTGCAATGTCTATATGTGATCCACAAAATTCCATGCATAATTTATGGCAAGGATATTTAAATAATAATTATTTTGCGGAAGCCCCAACATGTGGTTTCTATGACAATTGGGATATAAATGATTTTAATGATTTTGCGTATATCATGGAACAAAATTATAAAGAAATAGCTGCAGTGATTATTGAGCCAATACTTCAAGGAGCTGGTGGAATGCGCATTTATCATCCTAAATATCTAAAATTAGTTCGTGAATACTGTGACAAATATGGAATAATACTAATTGTTGATGAAATAGCGACTGGTTTTGGCAGAACTGGTAAATTATTTGCTTTTGAGCATGCAAAGATTGAACCAGATATTTTGTGTTTAGGAAAAGCGCTTACTGGTGGTACTATGACCCTTGCAGCTACTATTACTACACATGAAATAGCGCATACTATTAGCAATAGCAAAGCAAATTGTTTTATGCACGGACCAACTTTTATGGGAAATCCTATAGCTTGTGCTGTAGCTTTAGAAAATATCAATATACTACAAAATAATAAATGGATTAAACAAGTCAATAATATTGAAAAAAAATTAAGTAAATATTTATTACCATTAAAAAAATTGAGACAGATATCAGATGTTCGCATATTGGGAGCTATTGGTGTAGTTGAAACCTACAAACTAATCAATATTGAAGCGATTCAAAAGTTTTTCGTTGAACAAGGTGTTTGGATACGTCCTTTCGGTAAATTAATTTATTTAGTACCACCATACATCATTAAACAACATGAATTAAAAAAATTAACTCAATCTATCAGTCTAGCAATTGAAAATCCTCTAAATTTTATAAATTAATTTTCAAAATAGGATAAGTTATTTAGAATAGAATAAATAATGTTTATTTTAAACAATTAATAATAATTAACTGTTATTTCGATTATTTTATTTTATTAATTATATTAAACATGTTAATTTTTTCTGAAAAATACATTTTATATTATCGATTAATTAATTTTTTATTAATAGTATTAATAAAATCTTTTATATGAAATAAAATAATATAAATCAAGGAGAATTATATGAGTAAGATAGTAAAATTGGTTTTATTAAGACATGGTGAAAGTCAGTGGAATATGAAAAATCGTTTTACTGGATGGACAGATATAGATTTATCTGCTAGAGGTCGCATTGAAGCTAAAAAGGCTTCTAATACATTAAAAAAAGCAGGTTTTTTATTTGATTTTGCTTATACGTCTATGCTAAAGAGAGCTATTCATACCTTATGGTATGTTTTAGATCAACTTGATCAAGTTTGGATTCCAGTATATAAATCTTGGTGTCTTAATGAACGTCACTATGGTGCTTTACAAGGATTAAATAAAAAAGAAACTATTAATAAATATGGAGAAGAGCAAGTCAATCAATGGAGGCGCAGTTTTGAAATATTTCCACCAAAAATTACGCCTAGCGATTATCGATTTCCAGGACATGATTTTAGATATTCTTTTTTGAAGTATGAACAACTACCTTTAAGTGAAAGTTTAGAATCAACTGTTAATAGAGTTATTCCTTATTGGAATAAAAATATTTTTCCCTTAATAAAACAAGGTAATAAATTAATTATAGTTGCACATGGTAATTCATTACGGGCATTAATAATGAATCTAGATAATATTAATGAAAAAGACATCATGAAAATAAACATTCCAACTGGAAAACCATTAATATATGAATTTAAAAATGATTTAAAAATATCAAAAAGATATTACTTAAAATAATTCTTTGTGTATAAATACAATAAAATTAAATATTTCCTTTCACTTTATATTTAAGTTTTTTTGCAAAATCTAGCATACGATTAAGTGGTACTAATGCTGCCTTACCTAAGTCATTATCAATATTAATTTCATGTTGAGAGCCTCCAAATTCAAGGCTATCATAAATTGTTTTAAGGCTATTCATTTCCATCCATGGACAATGAGCACAACTTCGACAAGTTGCACCTTCACCTGCAGTAGGTGCTTCTAAAAGCTCTTTATTCGGAACTATTTGTTGCATTTTATAAAAAATAGCTCGATCAGTGGCAACTATTACTTTCTTGTTAGGTAAATCTTTTACTGCTTTAATTAATTGACTAGTGGAACCAACTACATCTGCTATTTTAATTATTGATTTTGGAGATTCTGGATGAACTATAATGGCAGCATCAGGATATACAGTTTTCATCTTTTTTAATGCACGAATTTTGAATTCATTATGTACAATACAAGTACCATTCCAATTGATTATATCAGCTTTTGATTTGTGTTTAATATAGCTACCCAAATTACGGTCTGGTGCCCAAATAATTTTTTTTCCCAAGTAATCAAGATATTCAATTAATTCAACTGCAATACTCGAAGTAACAACCCAATCAGCACGAGCTTTAACTGCTGCTGAAGTATTAGCATAAACCACTACAGTGCGATCTGGATGATTATCGCAAAAAGCATTAAATTCTTTAATTGGACAACTAAGATCTAAGGAACACTCTGCTTTTAAAGTAGGCATAATTACGTTTTTTTCTGGACTAAGAATTTTAGCTGTTTCTCCCATAAAACGTACACCTGCAACCAATAAAGTTGTAGCTGGATAGTTACTACCAAATCTAGCCATCTCAAGTGAATCAGAAACACATCCACCTGTATTTTCTGCTAATCTTTGAATTTCAGGATTAGTGTAATAATGAGCTATTATTACCGCATTTCTAGATTTTAAAAGCACCTTGATTTTATTTAAATAAAATTCTTTTGCTTCGTCACTTAATATAGAAGGTTTACTCATTAAAATAGGATAAGTTAAATTTTCAGAATCAAATTTAATACTTTTCATAAAGCACTCAATTTGTTAACTAATAAATATAATTTTTAATTAACAAGTTAAAATAAATAAATTATATATCTTGTAGTAAAATAGATTTTACTACTTTACCAATATCTGTTAATTTCAGTGCTATTTTTACCCCTGCTTCTTGAAGTAGAGATATTTTTTTATCTGCAGTACCTTTACCATTTGAAATAATTGCACCGGCATGTCCCATTCGTTTACCTTGTGGAGCAGTCAATCCAGCTATATAACTTACAACAGGTTTTGTAATATATTTTTTAATAAAAACAGCTGCTTTTTCTTCAGCTACACCGCCAATCTCACCGATCATTACAATTACTTTAGTTTGCAAATCATCCTGAAATAGTTTTAATATATCAACAAAGTCAGATCCGGGAATAGGATCACCTCCAATTCCTACGCAAGTAGATTGACCGTATCCTAAATTAGTAATTTGTTGAACTGCTTCATATGTTAAAGTGCCAGAACGAGATATAACACCAACACAACCAGATTTATGAATATAACCGGGCATTATACCAATTTTACATTCACCAGGAGTGATGATACCAGGGCAATTTGGACCAATCATACGTACACCTGTTAAATCTAATTTTGTTTTTATTAATAACATATCTAAAACTGGAATACCTTCTGTGATTGTAACAATTAATTTTATACCTGCATCTATGGCTTCAAGAATGCTATCTTTACAAAACATTACGGGAACATATATTACGCTCGTAGTTGCACCGGTACATTCAACAGCTTCTTTGACTGTATTAAATACAGGTAAACCTAAATGTACAGTACCACCTTTTCCTGGAGTAACCCCACCAACTAATTTTGTCCCATAATCCAATGCTTGTTTGGAATGGAAAGTACCTTGTACTCCAGTAAAACCTTGACAAATAACTTTAGTAAATCTGTCAACTAGAATAGACATTATTTATTCTCCGCAGAACTAACAGCTAATTTTACTGCTTGCGTTAACTCATTAACAATAAAAACATTTAATCCACTATTTATCAAAATTTGTTTTCCTAATTCAGCATTATTACCTTCTAGTCTTATTATAATTGGTAATTTTATATTTAATTTGGTTATTGCAATAATAATACCGTTAGCTATTAAATCACAACGTACAATACCTCCAAAAATATTAATAAGAATAGATTTAATATTACTATCTGATAGCATGATTTTAAAAGCTTCAATAACACCTTCGTTTGTTACGCTACCACCAACATCAAGAAAATTAGCTGGTTTCCCACCATAATATTTAATTATGTCCATAGTACCCATTGCTAAACCTGCACCATTAACAATGCAACCTATATTACCGTCCAGTGATACATAATTTAATTCATTTTGGATCGCATTTGCTTCCTTCTGATCTTCTTGACTAATATCATACATTTTGCTTAATTCTGGATGACGAAATAAAGCATTACTATCAATAGACAATTTACTATCTAAGCAAATTAAATCACCTTGTTTATTAATTACTAAAGGATTAATCTCAAGTAATTTAAAATCATTTTCTACAAACATAATGGACAATTTCATAAATATTTTAATAAATTGACTGACTTGTTTTCCTATTAATCCTAATTTGAATGCTAATTCACGGCCTTGGTATTGTTGTGGACCAGTAATAGGATCAAGTTTTATTGTATGAATAACATTAGGTGTTTTTTTTGCTGTTTGTTCTATTTCAATACCACCCTTAACAGAAGCTATGAAAACTACACGATAAGTTTCACGATCTACAATAGCACTTAAATAAAGTTCTGTATTTATATCAGTGTTCTCTTCAATTAAAATTTTATTTACTAATTGTCCACAAATATCTGTCTGGTAAGTCACAAGATATTTGCCATACCATTTTTTAAAAAAATCACTAATATCTTTTTTTTTGTTTGCTATTTTTATACCACCAGCTTTACCACGACCGCCAGCGTGTACTTGGCACTTAAGTACAAATAAACTACTCTTTATTTTAGAATATGCTTCTTCTGCTTCAGCTAAATCATAACATATATAACCTTTTGGTACTGGTATATCATATTTTGCAAGTAAATACTTAGATTGGTATTCATGTAAATTCATTATATTATATCCATTTATATTTCTAATAATAAACGTATTGGATTTTCCAATAACTCTTTAATTTTAACAAGAAAACCAACAGATTCACGACCATCAACCAAACGATGATCATAAGATAAAGCTAAATAACTCATTGGTAATATCATAATTTCACCTTTTACTGCCATAGGTCTATCTTTAATAGCATGTATACCAAGAATTGCGCTTTGTGGTGGATTGATGATAGGTGTAGACATTAATGACCCAAATACTCCACCATTAGTAATGGTAAAATTACCACCAGTTAGTTCTTGTACCTTTAATTTACCATTCTGACCTTTGGCTGCTAATTCTATTATTTTTTTTTCAATATCAGCCACACTCATAAAATTAATATCATTTATAACTGGTGTTACTAATCCTCTAGATGTTGATATAGCAATATTAATATCAAAATAATTGTGATAAATTATATCATTACCATCAATAAAAGCATTAATTTCTGGATATTTTTTTAATGATTCTACGACAGCTTTAACATAAAAAGACATAAAACCTAAGCGAACTCCATGAGTTTTTTCAAAAAAATCGCCATATTGTTTACGAATATTTATTATTGGCTGCATATTTACTTCATTAAATGTTGTTAACATCGCAGTATTATTTTTTGCATCTATTAATCTTTCTGCAATACGTTTACGTAAACGTGTCATTGGAACACGCTTTTCAACACGATCATTATTTGTATAATGTTGAATTTTTGTTTTTTTATCTTTTAGTTGATTTTGTAATATATTTTTTAATTCATTTATATTTTTATTAAAATTACTATTCTTTACATCTGAAATATTTAAATCATGTTCTGCAATCAATCTACGAGTTGATGGACTTAATGTATCATTTTTTTCTTTTTTTACATCATCTTTGAAATTAACTATATTATTTTTTTTTTCTTTTTGTTGATCAATAATTTCATCTTTTTGATGATCTTTATAATCATAATTATTATTGGAACTTTCTATTTTTTTTATAAGACCAATAACCTGATTTGATTTTACAGTTGAACCTTTATCCTCTACAATTTTTTCTAATATTCCGTTAGCAATTGCTGGAATTTCTATTATAACTTTGTCAGTTTCAATTTCTACTAATACTTCATCCACATTGATTTTATCACCTGGTTTTTTATGCCAAAGTGATATTGAAGCATCAATAACTGATTCAGGCAGATCAGGAACTATTATTTCCAAAACATTCATTATCTTTCCTTTTAATTCATGTCAATGCGCTATTAATCAAATCTTGTTGTTGTTTATGATGTGTTCGGATATAACCTACAGCTGTTGAAGCAGAAGCCGGACGACTTACATAACGCAATGTGGCATTAAATGATATAATTTTACTGAAATAATTTTGCATATAACTACATGCACCTTGATTTAGAGGTTCTTCTTGACACCAAATAAAATCTTTTACATGCGAATAAGATAATAAAACTTTTTTTAATGCTTCACATGGAAAAGGATAAAGCTGTTCAATACGAATTATAGCGATGTCAAATTGTTTGTTTTTAATCCTTTGTTCTATTAAATCAAAATATATTTTACCAGAACAAATTATTACACGTTTGATTATTTCTGAATTTAAGTTAACATTTTCGCCAATGACTACTTGAAAAGTACCACTTGCAATATCTTCTAATGTTGAAGTAACTAATGGATGTCGTAGTAGTGATTTTGGAGACATAACAATAAGTGGACGACGCATTTTTCTTATAGCCTGACGACGCAACATATGATACATTTGTGCCGGTGTAGAAGGTATACAAACTTGTATATTTTGTTCTGCACAAAGTTGTAAATAACGTTCAAGACGTGCAGAAGAATGTTCGGGACCTTGACCTTCATAACCATGAGGTAAAAGTAAAACAATACCGCACATACGACCCCATTTTTGTTCTCCAGAACTTATAAATTGATCAATAACTACTTGTGCCCCATTTGCAAAATCTCCAAATTGAGCTTCCCATATGGTTAAAACTCTTGGTTCAGTAATAGAATATCCATATTCAAATGCAAGTACTGCTTCCTCTGATAACACAGAATCCCAAACTTCAAATTTTCCTTTTTTAGATATATGATTTAAAGGAATATAAGTTGAACCATCAATTTGATTATGAATCACAGCATGTCTATGAAAGAATGTACCTCTGCTAGAATCTTCTCCCGAAAGACGTACTGAAATTCCTTGATCAATTAATGAAGCATAAGCCAGATTTTCAGCTGCACCCCAATCAAAATTTTTTTCTCTTTCTGCCATTTTCTTGCGATCATGATAAATTTTTTCTACACGTTCTTGTAATTTTATTTCTTTAGGGATATTACTAATAATACGTGCTAATTTTTGAATGTGTCGTATATTAATACAAGAAAGATATGCTTCCTCCCAATTATGATTTAAATAAGTAGACCAAACTGAAGAATATAAATTTGTAGGAGATAATTCTGGTATAACACATTCACCTTTTTCAAGTTCAATACGATAAGAAATGTTCATATCATTTACATGATTTTCACTAATAATTCCCTTTTTAATGAGTAAATCCGCATAAATCCTACGCGCAGTGGGATGTTTTTTTATTTTTTCATACATTAACGGTTGAGTAACAGTTGGTTCATCAACTTCATTATGACCATGACGTCTGTAACATATTAAATCTATAAATACATCACGTTTAAATTTATTTCTATAGTCTAAAGCTAATCTTGTAATAAATATTACAGCCTCTATGTCGTCAGCATTCACGTGAAAAATAGGTGCTAGTATCATTTTCCCAATATCTGTACAATATATCGTAGAACGTGAATCCTTAGGGTTTGATGTAGTAAAACCAATTTGATTATTAATTATAATACGTATAGTACCACCTACTTCATATCCTCGTGTTTGAGACATATTTAATGTTTCTTGCATTACACCTTGTCCAGTTACCGCAGCATCACCATGAATAGTAATCGGTAAGATTTCATTGTTGTTTTCTAATGCACGATCTGATCTTGCACGTGCTGATCCCATAATTACTGGATTGATTATTTCAAGATGTGATGGATTAAATGCTAGCACTACATGTAGTAATTTATTTTTAATTTTGAGATCTGATGAAAACCCCATATGATATTTCACATCTCCTGTACCTACATATTCTTTATATTCCCCGCAATAATTTCCAGAAAATTCATTAAATAAGTCTTTTGGTTTTTTACCTAAAATATTAATTAATACGTTAAGACGACCTCGATGTGCCATACCTAGTATCATTTCTTTAGTATTGTGTTTGGTAGAATATTTAATAATTTCCCGTAACATTGGAATCAATGCATCTCCACCTTCTAAAGAAAAACGTTTTGCACCGGGAAATTTTGCACCTAGATATTTTTCCAGACCCTCTGCTGCAACTAAATCTTGTAGGAAATCTATTTTTTCTTTTATGCTAAATGAATTTTGATAAGTAAATGATTCAATACATCTTTGAATCCAATTTTTTTCTTCCATGCTACTAATGTGCATATATTCTACACCAATGGATCTACAATATGTATTTTTTAAAATTTCAAATAAATTAGATAATTTTATAGGTATTTTTTTTTCAGTAAAATAATCTACATAAAAGTTTTGTTTTAAATCAATATCATTTAATCCATGAAAAGAAAGATCGAGATCAGAAACTGGATCTTTTTTCCACAGATTTAATGGATCCAAATTTGCCTGTCTATGGCTGTGTAAACGAAAAGCATTTATCAATTGCATTACTTTTAATTGCTTATAGTTATTATCAGGAATAATAGTACTATAACTACATTTATTACTAGCTAAACAACGAAAATTTTCGCGTATATTAGAATGCAATTGTTCTAATTCTATTTCTGTACCGGATATTTTTTGAAAAATTTTACCCCATTCTATATCAACAGAACTAGGATTTTCTAAAAAATCTTCATAGAGCTTTTCTAAGTAATATTGATCCACACCAACTAACCAAGAAGATTCCAGCCAGGATTTTATCGCTCTATTCTGCATGACAATACCTTTATACACAAATAATGATAGAATTATTTATAACTAATAATTAATTTTATATGGTTATTAAAATTAATTATTAAAAATATTACATTTATTAATTATCACGTTTTAATAACATTAATTTAATTTGATTAATAGCCCGTGTTGGATTCAGTCCTTTTGGGCAAACACTTACACAATTCATTATGTTATGACAACGAAAAACACTAAAAGAATCAATTATATTATCAAGACGTGCATTTGATTCTGTATCTCTATTATCAATTAGAAAACGATAAAGTGTTAATAAACCAGCTGGACCGATAAATTTATCTGGATTCCACCAAAATGAAGGACATGCAGTAGAGCAACAAGCACAAAGCACACACTCATACAATCCATCTAATTTTTCACGTTCTATCGGTAATTGAATATATTCACGAACAGGATGATTTATTCCGTTATTTAATAAAAATGGTTTAATTTTATTATATTGAGCATAAAATTGACTCATATCTACAACTAAATCACGTATAACTGGTAATCCAGGTAAAGGACGTATCATTATTTTTTTATTTTTGTTTTTTAATTTTGATATTGGTGTAATACATGCTAATCCATTCTTTCCATTCATGTTTATGCCATCAGAACCGCATACTCCTTCCCGACATGAACGACGAAATGATAAAGTTGGATCTTGTTCTTTTAAAGCAATTAAAGCATCTAATACCATCATGTCATGATTATCCTCAATTTCAAGATGATAATCTTGCATATATGGTATTTCATTAATTTCTCTATTATATCGATAAATTGAAAACCAAAGCTTCATAACTATTTTTTACTCGATTTAATAAGTACGTATCTTTGGTGGAAAGGAACTACGAAATTTAGGTGTCATATTAACCTTGCGACTAGTCATACTTTCAGTTTGTGGTATATAAATACTATGACATAACCAATTTTTATCATCCCTGTTTGGAAAATCGAATCGATTGTGTGCTCCTCGACTCTCAGTACGGTAATTAGCGGCAATTGCAGTAGCATAGGCTGTTTCCATTAAATTATCTAATTCTAGACACTCGATAAGTTGAGTATTAAATTCTTTTGAATGATCATCCAATCTAACAAATTTTAATTTATCTCGAATAATCCTTAATTCGTTAATACCTTGTTCCATTGCTTTACCTTCTCTAAATACAGAAAAGTTATTTTGCATACATTTTTGAAGTTCTTTACGCACATTAAATGGATTTTCACCATTTGTATTTTGCTTCCAGTAATTTAAACGTTTCATTGCAGCATTAATATCTTCTCTAGAAGCATGACGTAATGTTCCTTGTTCTTCAATACTTTTTGATAAATATAAACCAACTGCTCTGCCAAACACTACTAGATCTAATAATGAATTACCTCCAAGACGATTAGCACCGTGCACTGATACACAAGCAACTTCACCAACTGCAAATAAACCTGGTACAATAACTTCTTTACCTCCTTCGTTAATTCTTAGTACTTGACCGGTTATTTTAGTAGGAATACCACCCATCATATAATGACATGTTGGAATTACAGGGATAGGAATTTTTGTAGCATTAACATTAGCAAAGGTATTAGATAACTCAAGAATACCTGGTAATTGTGACTCAAGAATTTCTTTACCTAAGTGATCTAATTTCAATTTAACATGTGGACCCCAACGGCCATCATAACCACGACCTTCACGAATTTCTATCATAATTGATCTAGCCACTACATCACGACTAGCAAGATCTTTAGCATTTGGCGCATAACGTTCCATAAAACGTTCGCCATGTTTATTAAGAAGATATCCACCTTCACCACGACAACCTTCTGTAACTAATACACCTGATCCTGCTATTCCAGTTGGATGAAATTGCCACATTTCCATATCTTGTACTGGTATTCCTACACGTAATGCCATACCAATACCATCACCAGTATTAATATATGCATTAGTTGTGGATTGGAATATACGACCTGCACCTCCAGTAGCTAGTATTGTAGCTTTAGCTTTAAAATAAAAAACCTCACCGCTTTCAATTTTGATGGAAATACATCCAACTATTGCATTATCTGCATTTTTTACTAAATCTAGTACATACCATTCTGAAAATATAGTTGTTTTGTTTTTTAAATTTTGCTGATATAAAGTATGTAATAACGCATGACCAGTACGATCGGCAGCAGCAGCAGTACGAGCTGCCTGCTCTTCTCCAAAATTTTTTGACTGCCCACCAAAAGGACGTTGGTAAATTTTTCCATTATCAAGACGCGAAAATGGTAAACCCATATGTTCTAGTTCTAAAACTGCTTCTGGACCATTTTTACACATATACTCAATTGCATCTTGATCGCCTATATAATCAGATCCTTTTACCGTATCATACATATGCCATTCCCAATTATCTTTGTGGGTATTACCTAAAGATACAGTAATGCCTCCTTGCGCCGAAACTGTATGTGATCTTGTGGGAAAAACTTTTGACAATAATGCACAATTTTGTCCCGATTGAGAAATCTTCAGTGCAGTTCTCATTCCTGCACCTCCTGCACCTATTACAATAGCATCAAATTTTTTAACCGGTAAACTCATTTATCCTCCACAAATTACAATACATCCATAAATGGCATATGATAATAGTACTAATATAATTATTGATTGTAATATAAGGCGCAATACTACCAGCTTAATATAATCTGTTAATACTTGCCAAATTCCTATCCAACCATGAATAAGTACGGAAAACAACGTTAATATGGTAAATATTTTAGTTGTGATATTCTCAAAAAATTCATGCCAATTATAATAATTTAACTTATCTAAACTGATTAAAAAACTACAAACATATATCACATATAATACAATAATAATTGCTCCTATACGTAATATTAACCAATCACGAATACCACTACGACTGAAAGCAGAAGTATCATTTACCATATTAAAACTCCAGCTATTATAGAAAGCATAAGAGTAATACTAAATACTATGTAAGTTAAGAAAGTAGCAGTTTTTAATGTTTCTGATAAAAAGTTGAAATCCATTAAAATATGACGAATTCCATTAATTATATGATATATGAAGATATTAAAAAAACACCAAATAATAAATTTACAATAAAAATTATTAAAAATATACATAACGTAATGAAAATCTTTTGGAGAAGAAAGTGATAAATCTAACAACCATAATAAGATACCAAAAATGAATAGCATAATTACACCAGAAATACGGTGTAATATAGACGATATAGCTGTTATAGGAAAATGAATCGTCGATAATTTTAAGTTAATAGGTCTTAATTTATTCATTATTACTAATAATTTTTAATAAAAATAAGTCTAAAATATTAATTATAATAATTGTTAAAGCAAATTGCTATAATTATAAATAAATCATAATAGTGATTACAATTATTCAATGAGAATTTTTTATGATTTTTAAATAAAAATTGATAATAATCAATTTGTTAATAAATTTATAATTAATCGATAAGATGACAGGTATAATTTATTTTTTTCTTTATTATTAAAATATGCATATATTGTAACAGTATATAAACTGAATTATTATAAGATTGTAAGTTAAGTACTATTGATTTTTTATTTGTTAAATATACTATTATAAAATAATAATATTGATAATTAATTAAAATTTAATCTAAATTATTTTGATTATTGTGAGGAGATTATATAATAAATGGATTTAAAAAAAACAAAACTCATTTTACAAGACAAAACATCAATTGAATTAAATATCATAAAAGGTACTTTAGGACAAAATGTAATTGATATAAGAAATTTAAGTTCTAAAGGATTACTTACATTCGATCCTGGATTTAATTCTACTGCTTCTTGTGAATCAAAAATTACGTTTATTGATGGTGATAAAGGTACTCTATTATATAGAGGTTTTCCTATTGACCAACTAGCTAGCAAATCTAATTATTTAGAAGTTTGTTATATTTTATTGAACGGAGATGTGCCTACAAAAAAACAATTTGAAAAATTTCATAAAATAGTTACACGTCATACTATGATTCATGAACAAATAACTAGATTGTTTCATGGATTTCGTAGAGATTCCCACCCAATGGCTGTGATGTGTGGTGTCACTGGAGCATTAGCAGCATTTTACCATGATTCACTTGATGTTAATATAAAACGACATCGTGAAATTGCAGCATTTCGTTTACTATCTAAAATGCCAACAGTAGCTGCAATGTGTTATAAGTATTCTATTGGTCAACCTTTTATTTATCCACGTAATGATTTATCTTATGCTGGTAATTTTTTACATATGATGTTTGCTACACCTTGTGAAAAATATAAAGTAAATGCTATTTTAGAAAGCGCTATGGATCGTATATTAATACTTCATGCTGACCATGAACAAAATGCTTCTACTTCAACAGTTCGTACTGCCGGATCTTCTGGAGCCAATCCTTTTGCTTGTATAGCAGCAGGTATCGCTTCTTTATGGGGACCAGCACATGGAGGAGCTAATGAAGCTTGTTTAAATATGCTAGAAGAGATTAATACTGTTGATCATATACCAGAATTCATAAATCGTGCAAAAGATAAAAATGATTCTTTTCGACTTATGGGTTTCGGTCATCGTTTATATAAAAACTATGATCCTCGAGCAAAAGTAATGCGTGAAACTTGTCATGCAGTACTTAATACACTTTGTATGAAAGATAACCTTTTAGAAGTGGCTATAGCATTAGAAAATATTGCATTAAATGATCCATATTTTGTTGAAAGAAAATTATACCCAAATGTAGATTTTTATTCAGGTATTATACTAAAAGCTATGGGTATTCCTTCTTCAATGTTTACAGTTATATTTGCAATGGCACGTACTGTTGGTTGGATAGCTCATTGGAAGGAAATGCATGATGATACCATGAAAATTGCTAGACCACGTCAACTTTATACTGGGTATGATAAACGTAAATTTATTTCTAAATTAATTGATTAATTACTATCATTTTTAATAAACTTAATTAATATTATAATATAAATTGTTAAAATCACTATAAATTCAACAATATACTTATAATCAAGTAAATCATCCATGTATATTTTTCTATTTTCAAATTAAACTAAATTAGCGAATAAACAAAAAACAGAATAAAATATTTACTAACATTAGTTACAATAAAAAATCAGTATGATTGAGTTAATACTATTTATTAAATTTTTATTGAAAAATAATGTAGCTAATTCATATTTTTCGTCACATTTTTTAATGTAACTTATTAAAAATAGATATTATTAAATATTATTTTTTAATCTTGGTGTTATAAGTTATTATTATGTGATATTTTTATGTTGTAAATGAATAATACTATTTAAAATATACTATATAATAATATATCAAAACTTTAACTCAATTTTTAATAGACATAAAATAAATTTGTAATTTATTCATTCAACAGTATTGTATGTTTTAATAAAGTTTTATATAAATTAATTTGAAATGTTGAATATAAAAATGATACATTTCTGACTTTTTATTTCATATAATTTACTGTTTGTAAATATAATTTAGGTTTAACTCTATGAATAATATAGGTATTTTTTTTGGAAGCGATACTGGTAATACTGAAAATGTTGCAAAAATGATACAAAAACAAATAGGAGACAATGTAGCAAAAATTTTTGATATAGCTAAAAGTAGTAAAGAAGATTTAGAAATATTTAATATTATTTTGATAGGTAGTCCAACATGGTATTATGGTGAAGTACAATGTGATTGGGATGATTTTCTTCCTACGTTAAAGGAAATAAATTTTTTTGGGAAAAAAATAGGTTTATTTGGATGTGGTGATCAAGAAGATTATACGGAGTATTTTTGTGACGCATTAGGAATTATACACAATATTGTTGTATCTAATGGTGCAAAAATCATAGGTTATTGGCCAACTGAAGGTTACCATTTTGAATCCTCAAAAGGTCTTAAAAATGAAAAAAATTTTTTAGGATTAGCAATTGATGAAGATCGTCAACCAGAACTTACTAAACAACGAATTAGTATATGGGTCAAAAAAATTTTAAAAGAATGCAACCTTAAAAATAATCTAGAGATTGAATAGTTATTTATTTAATTTAGAGTATAAATTACGTAAACCAACAATACGGTTAAATACTAAATTATCTGAACTAGAATATAAACTATCTGTACAAAAATAACCTTCACGTTCGAATTGATAAGCCATATTATTTTTTGCATTTAGAAGGCTTTGTTCTACATAACCTTTTTTAATCTCTAATGAATTAGGATTAATATTTACGAGAAAATCTTCTTCTATTTCTGGATTTGGAATTTTAAATAAATTATTGTATAGACGGAACGTAGCTGGTTGAGAATGCAAAATCGATAACCAATGAATAATGCCAATATTTTTATCTTTTATTAAATTTTTACCAATCGTACTTAAATCACATGTACAATAGATACAGATGATATTTCCTTCTGTATCTTTTTTTACATAATTAGAACTAATTATACAAGCATTACGTAACCGAACTTTTTTTCCAAGAACTAGACGTTTATAATTTTCATCAGGTTCTTCTCTAAAATCAGATTTGTCAATCCAAATTTGATTAGTAAATTTTACTTCACGAGTACCCATTTCCGGTTTATTAGGGTGATTTTTCATTTTAATATATATTTCGTAATGCAATGGAAGGTTTAAAATAATTAATTTTATCGGATTTAATACTGCTATAGCACGAGGTGCATTGATATTTAGATCTTCACGAATACATGATTCTAATGCATCAATTTCAATAATATTTTGCTGTTTAGTTACTCCTATGCGACGACAAAACTCACGAATTGAAGATGCAGTATAACCTCGACGACGTAATCCGGAAATAGTAGGCATACGAGGATCATCCCAACCTTCAACATAATTTTTATTTACTAATTGACCCAATTTTCTTTTTGACATTACTGAATATTCCAAATTTAATCTAGAATATTCATATTGATTTGGAAAATTTGGAATAGAAATATTGTGTAATATCCATTCATAAAGACAACGGTTATCTAAAAATTCTAATGTACATAATGAATGTGTAATGCCTTCTAAAGCATCAGATATGCAATGAGCAAAATCGTACATTGGATAAATACACCAATTGTCATTAGTTTGATGATGTTTACAAAACTTAATGCGATATAATACTGGATCCCTCATTACGATAACACTAGAAGACATGTCAATTTTAGCACGTAAGCATGCTTCTCCCTCTTTAAAGCAACCATTTCGCATTTTATCAAATAAAAATAAATTTTCTTCTATAGATCTGTTACGGTAAGGACTATTAATACCAGGTTTATTCCATACTCCACGGTATTCTTTAATGTCTTGTATTGTAAGTTCATCTACATATGCTAAATCTTTATTAATAAGTTCAATAGCATATTGATATATTTGATTAAAATAATCAGATGTATAACGAATATCTTCATTCCAATTAAAACCTAGCCAAAGTATATCATTTTTTATAGATTCAACAAAATGAACGTTCTCATTTAAAGGATTTGTATCATCAAAACGTAAATTGCATGTACCACCATAATCTTGTGCAATACCAAAATTTAAACATATAGATTTTGCATGTCCAATATGAAGATAACCATTTGGTTCAGGTGGAAAACGAGTACATATTTTACTATATTTACCGCATGCCAAGTCATTATTAATGATTTGACGAATAAAATTAATCGTTTGACTTTTATTACCTTTCATTAAATTAAATTCCTTATATTAATATAATAAACCTTATATTAAGCATGAAATGCTATTTTTGATAGTACACATGAAGAACCTTATATTTTATAGTAAAAATAGTGATAAATAAAAATTAAATCAATATATAAGATTGTACAATTAATTTCTTAAAATTATAAATAATTAATTGTATATAAAACATGAAAATATTATTTTAAATACGGAGTATGATTATATATATTATTTTATAATTACTAAAAAACGTCATTAATAAATATAAAAATAAATTATTTTATGTTAATTTTGGGAATTATTTATGTGTTCAATCTTTGGAATATTAGAGCTAAAAACAGATTTTGCTCTTATGAAAAAAAAAGCTATTGAGTGCTCAAATTTAATGAAACATCGTGGACCTGATTATTTTGGTATTTATGAAGATAAATATATCATTTTAATACATAATCGTCTCTCAATAGTTGATGTGAAAAATGGTGCACAACCGTTATATAATGATAATAAAACTCATGTATTAGCTGTTAATGGTGAAATTTACAACTATCACAAATTATATTCTAAACTGAGTAAAAATTATAAATTTCAAACTAATTCTGATTGTGAAGTAATTCTTGCATTATATCAAGAAAAAGGTATTAATTTTCTTAATGACTTACAAGGAATGTTTGCTTTTATTTTATATGATAGTGTAAAAAAAATTTACCTTATTGGTCGTGATCACATAGGTATCATTCCTCTATATATAGGTATGAATAAGCATAATACTATTTTTATAGCTTCAGAAATGAAAGCTTTAATTCCAATTTGCTGTTCAGTTAAAGAATTTCCTCCTGGAAGTTATTTATCTAATATTCAGAATAAAATTTATCGTTATTGGCAACCTAATTGGATAAAATACAAAAATGTTAAAAATAATATAACTTATGTTTCTAAATTAAAAAATGCTTTAGAAAAATCTGTTAAAAGTCATCTCATGTGTGATGTACCTTACGGAGTACTTTTATCTGGAGGAATAGATTCTTCAATTATTTCTGCTATTACAAATAAATTAATAAAAAATCAAAATAATTTCAAAGAAAAAAACAATATACCATTACATTCTTTTGCTATAGGATTAAGAGGTTCACCAGATTTAAAAGCAGCAAAATTTGTTGCAGATTATTTAGGTACCCTGCATAATGAAATACATTTCACAATACAAGAAGGTTTAGATAACATTCGTAATGTAATTTATCATATTGAAACATATGATGTTACCACTATTCGTGCTTCAACTCCAATGTATTTGATGTCTAATAAAATTAAAGAAATGGGAATAAAAATGATATTATCTGGTGAAGGTGCTGACGAAATATTTGGTGGTTATCTTTATTTTCATAAAGCTCCAAATCCTAAAGAATTTCATGAAGAAAATATCCGAAAATTGCTATCATTACATATGTTTGACTGTATGCGTGTTAATAAAGCTATGTCAGCTTGGGGTATCGAAGCACGTGTTCCTTTTTTAGATAAAGAATTTCTAGATATATCAATGAGAATAAACCCAAAGGACAAGATGTGTGGTTCTAATGGAAAAATAGAAAAATACATATTACGTAAATGTTTCTCTTCTTATATTCCAGATATTATATTATGGCGTCAAAAAGAACAATTTTCTGATGGAGTTGGTTATAGCTGGATAAAATCGTTAAAAAAACTTGCTGAAAATCAAGTTACAGATGAACAATTAAAATCAGCTAAATTATGTTTCCCATTCAATACTCCACAATCAAAAGAAGCTTATCTTTACCGTAAAATATTTGATGAGTTATTTCCAATATCTGGTGCTGCAGAATGTGTACCAGGAGGGCCATCTATTGCTTGTTCATCAAATAAAGCAATTAAATGGGATAAGGATTTCGAAAATATAAATGATCCATCAGGTCGTTCAGTTAATGTGCATTCTTCTTATTTAAATTATTTAAAACATAATATTATTAATTAAATTTTTAATTATTAGTAAAATACAGATATAAAACAAAAACTATTTTATAAAGAAAAACTAGTTGACGTAATATAATTTAATTATCATAATAAGCTTTTTAAGAATAGCTACGTAGCTTAGTTGGTTAGAGCACAGCACTCATAACGCTGGGGTCACGGGTTCAATTCCCGTCGTAGCTAATGTTTTAGCGGAAGTGGCGAAATCGGTAGACGCACCAGATTTAGATTCTGGCGCCTTTGGGTGTGCGAGTTCAAATCTCGCCTTCCGTAATAAATCAAAAATACAGTTGGGGTATAGCCAAGCGGTAAGGCACCGGTTTTTGATACCGGCATTCCCTGGTTCGAATCCAGGTACCCCAGTTATAAAATTTTTTCTCTAAATATAAATGTATATATTTTTTTACGTCCCATAAATATTTTCAAAATATTTAGGTATTATTAATTAAAATAAATTGAAAACCTTATTAAGGTTACATGTCTAGTTTATTAAGGTTACATGTCTAGTTTTGCTTAATAAAGATATATAGTAATTAATGATTCTAATTTTATACTTAAAATTAGAATCATTAATATATTACTTTCTTAATATTAATCACTATTTATTAAATATTAGAAAATAATTTTCATTATAAATTTTGATTATTTATATCAACTAAATTGTTTGTAATTTATTCTGCATTAATAAAATATTTGTATATTAAAGAATTAACAATGAAAAAAATTTATATTAAAACTTGGGGTTGTCAGATGAATGAATATGATTCATCTAAAATAGTTGATTTGTTAAAACAAAATCAGAGATATGTTTTGACTAAAGAACCTGAAAAAGCAGATATTTTACTATTAAATACATGTTCTGTTAGAGAAAAAGCTCAAGAAAAAGTTTTTCATCAATTAGGAAGATGGAAAAAATTAAAACAAAATAATACTAATTTAATTATCGGAGTTGGTGGATGTGTAGCTTCACAAGAAGGTGAACAAATTACACAACGTGCACCTTATGTAGATATTGTATTTGGACCACAAACTTTACATAGATTACCACAAATGATAAATAAATGTTGTAACTCTAAAAATCCAATTATAGATATTAGCTTTCCAAAATTAGAAAAATTTAATAATTTTCCTAAAATAACAGCGAAAGGTCCATCTGCTTTTGTCTCTATTATGGAGGGTTGTAATAATTATTGTACATTTTGCATAGTACCTTATACTAGAGGTGAAGAAGTAAGTCGTTACAGTAACGAAATATTATTAGAAATTTCTCAATTAGCATTACAAGGAGTACGAGAAATAACTTTGTTAGGTCAAAATGTTAATGCTTACCGAGGAATGAATGCTAATGGTACAATTTGCACTTTTTCTAATCTATTGAGATTAGTTGCAGAAATTAAAGGCATAGATCGTATTCGTTTTATTACTAGTAATCCAGTCGAATTTACTGATGAGTTAATTGAAATTTATAGAGAAAATCCAAAATTAGTAAGTTTTTTACATTTACCAGTACAAAGTGGTTCTGATCGTATATTAAATCTAATGAAAAGATCACATACCGTGTCATATTATAAATCTATAATTAAAAAATTAATTAAAGCAAGACCAAATATCCAAATAAGCTCAGATTTTATTATAGGTTTCCCTGGTGAAACTAGAAATGATTTTGATCAAACTATGAAGTTTATTGCAGATATAAATTTTGATATGAGTTTTAGTTTTTTATATTCTCCTAGACCAGGAACACCAGCAAGTGATTTACCAAATGAAATAACATACGAAGAAAAAAAACGTAGGCTTTATTTATTACAAAGTCTTATTAATAAACAAGCTCAATCTTGGAGTGATCGTATGATAGGCACTATACAACGTGTATTAGTAGATAAGGTATTACGTAAAGACATGAAGGAAATATCAGGAAAAACAGAAAATAATCGTGTAGTTATATTTAAAGGATCACATAACAATATTGGTAAATTTGTTGATGTAAAAATTACAAGTAATAATGTTAATTTTTTAAAAGGCACATTAATAAATGAAGTATTGAAATAAATATTGTTAATTAATAGTATTAGAAAATAATAAATGAAAGATAATATTGTTGATTTACAAATTGCTTGTAAACATAACACTGATATTCCTAATTTATCAACATTTCAAAAATGGATAAAAACAATATTCATATATTTTGGAATAAAACACCAAGTCACTATTCGTCTAGTAAATAACAATGAAAGCTGTAGACTTAATTTAAAATATCGTGGAAAAGATTATCCAACTAACATTCTTTCATTTCCTTTTGAACGACCTCCATGGATAAAATCGTATTTATTAGGTGATTTAGTCATTTGTTTTCCGGTAATTACAAAAGAAGCAATAGAACAAAAAAAAAGTATTGAATTTCATTTAGCACATATAGTAGTACATGGTATACTTCATTTGCTTGGTTATAGCCATAACAACATAAACAAAGCTAATACGATGGAATCTATTGAAATTGAAATAATGTCCCTTATTGGTTATCCTAATCCTTATGTATACTAAATTTTATATGTTTAACATTTAAGCATTATGTCATAATATCAACAAATAATAATCGTAAATTATAACAATTTTTTATTTTTTGATAGTTATTTAGAAAAAATATTTTATCTTTCTAAAGTTAGAAATGGTTTTAAAAATTTTTACTAAACAGTAATATGTTTTTATCTTTAAGCTATAAATCTCAACTGACACGTTTGTTTCTAGCATTTATTACAGGTGCATGTGGTGTTTTTGCTTTTTCTCCTTATGATTTTTGGTCTATTTCAATATTATCTTTATCTGGCTTACAAATTCTGACGCTCAATCGTACTAGTAAACAATGTGTTGCTATAGGTTTTATATGGGGATTGGGTTTGTTCAGTTTCGGTTTATATTGGATATCTCCAACAATTGTTAATTTCAGTGGTATCGCTACTTATAAGAGTATTATAATATTAATAATATTCAATACATATTTATCAAGTTATCCAGCTATATTTGCTGGATTATTAAATAATATATGTATCAATACAAATTTTTTGCGCTTGGTATTAATTTCTCCGGCATTATGGCAATGTACTGAATATTTAAGAGGTTCAATTTTTACCGGTTTTCCTTGGTTACAATTTGGTTACAGTCAAATAGATGGACCATTAAAAGGATATGCTCCATTAGCTGGTGTTGAAATGGTTACTTTTATATTAATGGTTATTGTTGGTTTGATAGTTTTAGCTATCATGAACTTTAATATTAACTCACTATTTGCTGCTGTAATAATATTAATATTATCTTGGCTATTAAGCTATATTCCGTGGCATAAATACTTAACTAATCAAACTATAAAAGTTGCTTTAATACAAGGTAATATCTTCCAAAAAGCGAATTTAACTATAGAAAAACCAATTAAAAATGAAATTATTTATGCGAAAATTAGTAACATTTTGATGGGAAAAATACCAATTATTATTTGGCCTGAAACAGCAATTAGTGAATTAGATTTTAATCAGCAAATATTTCTGCATAGATTAAATAAAAAATTAATTGATAATAGTAGTTTTTTAATAAGTGGTATTAATGAATGTCATATAGAAAACAATAAAAATTTAAACTACAATTCAATTATAGTTTTGGGAAATAAAAAAATATTTAACTATCATATAAATAATAAGTATAGTAAAAATCATTTAGTACCTTTCGGTGAATTCATACCATTAGAAAATTTTATATTTCCATTGATATCATTTTTTAAAATGCCTTTTCCTTCTTTTAGTAGAGGCAAGTATATTCAAGCACCATTAAAAATTGCAGGTTATAATTTCACGCCTGTAATTTGTTACGAAATAATTTTTGGTGAACAAATAAGAGCAAATTTTCGAACAAATACTAATTTTCTTTTAACTATATCGAATGATATATGGTTTGGTAATTCGATAGGATCATGGCAACATTTTCAAATAGCTCGTATGCGTGCATTGGAACTAGGTAGATCATTACTTATTTGTACTAATAATGGTATTACAGCAATTATTAATGCTAGTGGTAAAATCGAAAAAATACTTCCTCAATTTACACGTAGTGTTTTAATTCATAATATAGTACCAGCTACAGGTAAAACCCCATATGCCCATATGGGGTCTTGGCTAATATGGATGTTAACAATTTTAAATATATTAATTTTTATGTTTTTTCGTTTTAAAAATATAATAAGATATATAACTTAATTAAATATTCTGCATTATAATAGAAAATCTTATAATAATAAAATAATATAAATGATTAACGTTATTATTAATTTATCTTTTAACAATAAATTGGAAGTATATTATAATATCATTGTAAAATAAGGATAATTAAGTGTGTATGCAAAAAGAATATCTTCCTAAAAAAATAGAAAGCAAAGTTCAAGCAATTTGGGATAAAAACAAAACTTTCAATGTAACAGAGCGGAAAGATAAAGAAAAATATTATTGTTTATCTATGTTACCTTATCCTTCTGGTCATATACATATGGGTCACGTTCGCAATTATACTATCGGAGATGTAATTTCAAGATACCAGCGTTTATTAGGTAAAAATGTATTACAACCAATTGGTTGGGATGCATTTGGATTACCAGCTGAAAATGCTGCAATTAACAATGACACTATACCTGCAGTCTGGACTTATAAAAATATTGCTTACATGAAAAATCAGTTGAAATCTTTAGGTTATGCTTACGATTGGAATCGCGAAATAACTACTTGTAAGCCAGATTACTATTATTGGGAACAGTTATTTTTTATAAAACTATATGAAAAAGATCTTGTTTATAAAAAGTTTTCTGAAGTTAATTGGTGTCCTAAAGACCAAACCGTATTAGCAAATGAACAAGTTATAGATGGTTGTTGTTGGCGTTGTGATACTCAAGTTCAACGTAAAGAGATATCACAATGGTTTATGAAAATTACATCTTATGCAGAAGAATTATTGACAGATTTAAATTGTTTGCATGGTTGGCCTGAAAAAGTTAAACTTATGCAACGTAATTGGATAGGTAAATCTGAAGGTATAGAGATTAAATTTGATTTATCTAATAATATTAAAGATAAAATAATAGTATATACTACACGTCCTGATACTATTTTTGGCGTTACTTATATTAATTTATCTGTAAATCATCCATTAGCTTTAAAAAATTCAACTCATAATATTTCGTTAGCTAATTTTATTAAAAAATTACGTAATAAATCAACTGACTATGATGTGAAAAAAATACAAGGAGAAAAAACCAGTTTATTAGCAATACATCCTTTAACAGGTAAATTAATTCCAGTTTGGGTATCAAATTTTGTTTCTATAGAATATGCTACTGGTGCTATAATGTCAGTTCCAGCTCATGACCAAAAAGATTGGGAATTTGCTATCAAATATAATATACCAATAAGACCAGTTATTTTAAATATTGATGGTAATAAACCAAATATTACTGAATCAGCTATGACAAATAAAGGTATATTGTTTAATTCATATCAATTTGATGGACTTAATCATAAAGATGCGGTAAATCTTATTTCTGAAGAACTAAAAAAGAAAAAAATTGGCATTAATAAAGTAAATTATCGTCTGCGTGATTGGAATATCTCACGTCAACGTTATTGGGGTACACCAATTCCAATGATGACACTACAAGACGGAACAGTTATGCCAATACCTAAAAATAATTTACCAGTTATACTGCCTGAAGATGTTGTTATGGAAGGTATTAAAAGTCCAATTAAAACTAATTCTGAATGGTCTAAAATGAATATAAATGATCAAGTTGCATTTAGAGAAACTGATACTTTTGATACTTTTATGGAATCATCATGGTATTATGCTCGATATACATGCTCTAATTATGATAAAGATATAGTAGATTCTACAGCAGCAAATTATTGGTTACCAGTAGATCAATATATAGGAGGCATAGAACATGCGATAATGCATTTGATGTATTTTCGTTTCTACCATAAGCTATTGAGAGATACTGGTTTCGTGCAATCTAATGAACCTGCAATACGTCTCCTTTGTCAAGGTATGGTTTTATCTGACTCATTTTATTATATTAATGAAAATGGTAACCGTAATTGGGTTTCTCCATTAAATGTTAGTATTAAACGTAATAAACAAGGTCAAATTGTAAATGCAGTTGATACGCAAGGAAATCAATTGGTATATGCTGGCATGAATAAAATGTCTAAATCCAAAAATAATGGAATAGACCCACAGAAAATAATTGATCGTTACGGAGCTGATACATTAAGGTTGTTTATTATGTTTGCGGCTCCACCAGAAATGACATTACAATGGCAGGAATCTGGTATTATTGGAGCACATAGATTTCTGAATCGTTTTTGGAAATTAGTATTTGAACATATCAATAGAAAGAGTACTTTTTCCTTATTAACTTTATCTGATCTCAATTATAGTCAAAAAGTATTATTAAAAAAATTAAATGACACTATTATTAAAGTAACAGATGATATTGATCGTCGTAGATCATTTAATACAGCTATAGCTTCAATTATGAAGTTAGTAAATACTCTTATTCATCATTTTAAAAATAATAAGGATGGTAAACAAGGTGAAGCATTAAGACAAGAGATATTATTAACTATAACCCGTTTACTTTATCCATTTACTCCTCATATTTGTTATATAATATGGAAAAATTTAGGAGGAAAAGGTAGTATAGACGATACATCATGGCCTACCCCTAATAAATTTGCACTACTTAGCAAGTCTTTTTTAATTATAGTTCAGGTCGATGGAAAATTACGTGATAAGATTGTAGTTACAGACAGTGATCTTACAAAAGAACAAATGCAAAAAATTGCTATGCAAAGATATGCAGTTGAAAAATATATTAATCAAGTTACTATTCGTCGAGTTATATATATACCGGGTAAACTTATTAATTTTGTCACTAATTAGTATTTTTATTATTCATTATAATAGGGAAATACAGTGAGAAGAATAACTAATAAAATATTTATCTTATTAATAATATTGATGTTAACTAGTTGCAATATGCAATCAATGCGTTTTTATCAGGCACCAATGGGGTTTAGGAATATAATTATTTGTAATGATCAAAGTTATAATCCAATTTTAAATGATTTGTATAAACTGTTGGCTGATAAAAAAGTTAAAGTAGTTGCAGATATTCCACAAAATAGAGACAGATTTCCTGTATTAAAATTTGATACACAATTTGAACATTATGGCTCAATGATAGAGTTAATTGATGATAAAACACCAAAAAACTGCAACTTTACATTAAAAATTAATGTAAATTTCAAACTACCTGGTGAAAGTTTTCATTCAGTATCGGTTGATAGTGTAAGTTCAATATGTAATTATATAGGATCCTTTAAAAAAAATTATAATTGGGTGACTAATGCAATAAATAGAAAAGCTGCTGATGACTTATTGTACAGAATATTTTATATATATAAAACAAAAATTAAAGTTAGAAAAATTAAATTAGGTCAGAAAATCAAACCCTTAATACATTCTATGCGTAGTAGAACCAAAATACGACCAAGAATGTTTCCGGCAATGCCTCCATATAGAAATAAAGTGCCACCCAGAATGTTTCCAAGAATAATTCCTCATAGAAATAAAGTCTTACAAAGAATAGTTTCAAAAACTTTTCATAGAATATAATTAAAATGTTATAAACATGATTAGGATTGATTCACAGCAACTTAACGGTCAAATTTATAATAAATTAAATAATTCTTATCTATTAATAGGTAATGAGCCTTTATTAATAGATGAAAGTTATGATTTAATAAATATAGCTGCTAAAATAAATGGTTTTCAAGAGCATGTTAATATTGCAATAGATTCTAATACTAATTGGATTAATTTATTTACAATTTGTAATTCGTTGAGTTTATTTAATTATAAAAAAGTTATTAATTTACAATTTACTGAAAATTGTTTTAATTTATTAACTATAAGAAAAATGAAAATACTGCATTCATTACTATCTCCTGATATTTTGCTTATTTGTCGTATAAAAAAGTTAACTAAGAGTGTTGAAAATAGTATTTGGTTTAGAGAATTTTTTCAATCTAGTGTAATAATTTCTTGTTGGCAATTGAGTGAAAACCAGTTAATTAAATGGATATTGAAACGTGTTGAAAATATGAATTTAATTATAGATGAAAGTGCAATAAAACTGCTTTGTTGCTATTATGAAGGTAATTTATCAGCATTATCTCAATCTCTAAAATTTTTACATTTACAATGTCCTGATAGTAAGATAACTACATCAATAGTTACAGAATCATTAAGCGAAGCACCGTTTTTTAGTGCTATTTCTTGGGTCAATACTTTATTAGAAGGAAATATTATTCGTGCAATAAATATTTTAAAACAATTAAGTAGCAATGACAGTGATGCAATCATATTATTTAATACTTTACAACGTGATATGTTAATTCTTGTAAAGCTATATCATTATCAACAACAAAAATCTATCCGAATTATTATGGATGAATATAAAATATGGAAAACAAGACATTCTTTATTTAAAATTGCATTAAAAAGATTAGATAGTGCTCATTTACAATCAATATTGTATCAATTAATAGCAATTGAACTGTCAATAAAACAAAATCAGTATCCAATAGTTTGGTTACAATTAGAGTTATTATCTTTTATAATATGTAAAAGTATTATTATTCCAGCAGATTTATCCTATGTCTTTTGAATTATACGCTATATTTGGTGGTACCTTTGACCCTATTCATTTTGGTCATTTGATTCCTGTAAAAATATTAGCTAATAAAATTGGTTTAAAATCTGTAACATTATTACCTAATAATATGCCACCTTATCGTTTACAACCAAAAGCTAACGCAATACAACGTCTTGATATGTTAAAATGTGCTATTGAAAAAGAACCACTATTTAAGATTGATACTCGTGAACTACAATATCAAATACCATCATTAACTGTTTCTACGTTAGAAAATATACGTAAAGAAATTGGTAATGATAAATCAATTGCTTTTATTATTGGTTATGATTCTTTTTTAAATTTAACACAATGGTACAGATGGCAAGATTTGTTTTCCTTATGTCATCTTTTAGTATTTAATCGTGATGGATATTTATTAGATAGACAAAAAAAACAAATATTTCACTTCATAAATAAACACATTATCCATGAAGTGAAATATTTATACTTAAAACCATCAGGATATATATGGTTTGCTAATACTCCTTTTTTTAATATCTCTTCTACCAAAATAAAATTACTACTTAGTCAAAAGAAAAAATGTGATAATCTACTCCCACTATCTGTTTTCAATTATATTAATTTTCATAAATTATATAATAAATAATTTATGGTGATATTTTTCCTTTATCATAATAAAAGCTATTGTATGTTATAAAAATAATAATAAATTATTCAATTTATATTAAACTTAAATATGCAAGTTATTTTTTTTCATAATTTAATAAATCTATTTTTATTAAGTTATAAATAATTAACATATACATTATAATGAATCACAAGATAAAAATGATATTTAAAAATAATAATTTTCGTAATTATTATAATACGAAAAAAATTCTTACCTATAGGGCTTTAATTGCCTTTTTCTTTATATTAGCAGTACTTTTTACGATATTAATAAATATATACTATTTACAAGTAGTACGCTTTAAAGAATATAAACTACAATCTATTAAAAATCATATTAAATTAATTCCAATTGCTCCAGTTAGAGGTACTATATATGACCGTAATGGAATACCTTTGGCTATTAATCGTATTTCGTATCAAATAGCTATTACATCTAAAAATACTAATAATTTAAATAAAACCATTTTAAATTTACGCAATATATTACATTTCACAGATAGCGATCTTAAAGCACTCCAAAAAGATAGCATTGCTAACTCTTATTTTAATGATGTTCCAATCAAAAGGAAATTAAATAAAAAACAACTTTCTTATTTTACTACCAAGAGATATCTTTTCCCTGGAATAATTATTAAGAAATATCAAACTCGCTATTATCCTTTTGGTAGTACACTAACTCATGTTATAGGGTATGTTTCAAATATCAATGATAATGATATGAGTTACCTAAAAAAAACAAATAAATCTTATAATTATATAGCAACTAAAAATATCGGTAAGTTAGGAATAGAAGCTTACTATGAAGATTTGCTACATGGTGAAGTGGGTTTTGAAGAAGTTGAAGTTAACAGTAGTGGTAACAAAATTCGAAAACTTAACAAACAACTACCTATGTCAGGTAATGATATCTATCTTACTATAGATTTAAAATTACAGCAATATATTGAAAAATTAATTTTAAATAAAGGTCGTATTGCTGTTGTAGCAAGTAACCCACAAAATGGTGAAATTCTAGCGATGGTCTCTATACCTAGCTATGATGGAAATTTATTTGTAAATGGAATATCCAGTAAAGCATACAATATCTTATTAAAAAATAAAGATCTTCCTTTATATAACAGGGCGATTCAAGCTGCTTACCCTCCAGCATCTACAGTGAAACCATACATAGCACTTACAGCACTTGATGCAGGAATAATTACTAAAAATACAACTATATTTGATCCAGGCTGGTGGAAAATGCCAGGTTCTAGAAAATATTATCGTGATTGGAAAAAATTGGGTCATGGTAATCTTAATATAACTAAATCCATAGAGGAATCATCTGATACATTTTTTTATCAAATAGCTTATAATATGGGAATTGATTACATTTCTAAATGGATGACTAAATTTGGTTTTGGTCAATATACTGGCATAGATTTACCTCAAGAAAATAAAGGAAATATGCCTACCCGTAACTGGAAAACAAATCGCTTTAATACAATTTGGTACCAAGGTGATACAGTTCCTATTGGTATTGGTCAAGGATATTGGACAGCCACTCCTTTACAAATGAATAAAGCAATGATTATTTTAATAAATAATGGAGTTGTTAAAGTACCACATGTTTTACGTTCTATTGGGAAAAAAAATTCAAAAATGGTTTATAACGAACCATTTTCAATGAACGTAATTCACTCTAATAGTGATTATTGGAATATAATTAAAGATGGAATGTATGGTGTAGCAAATCGTTTAAATGGAACTGTACATCAAAGTTTTGTAAATACTCCTTATAAAGCTGCAGCTAAATCTGGTACTGCCCAGGTATTTAGTCTAAGAGAAAGTGAGATTTATAATTCACGTAATATTGACGAAAGTTTGCGTGATCATAAATTAATGAATGCATTTGCACCATATGATAAACCACGCATAGCAGTTACAATTATTATGGAAAATACTGGCAATTATAAAATAGGATCAATAATGCGTCAGATTTTAGATTATTTTATGCTTAACAAAATTAAATAAATTGATTGAATAGTAGAATAATAATAAATTATTACGGAAAGATATAAATGTCAATCAAAATATTAAAAAATAAATTCAGAAAAAATTCGATATGGACGCGAATGCATATAGATCCATTTTTTATACTTACAATTATTTTATTGTTGGTTTATGGCATAATAATTGTTTGGAGTGCTAGCGGTCAAAATATTAATATTATAGAAAGAAAATGTATTCAAGTGATAATTGGTTTAATGGCTATGATAATATTAGCTCAAATACCACCTAAGATATACGAAACATCTGCGTATTATCTTTATGGTATATGCGTAATTTTATTAATTTCAGTTGATATTTATGGTCAAATAAGTAAAGGATCTCAACGTTGGCTAGATTTAGGAATATTAAGATTTCAACCATCAGAAATTGCTAAAATAGCAGTGCCTTTAGCAATTACAAAATTTGTTAATCGTGATTTTTATCAATTAAGTTTACAACGTATTATTATAGCTTTAATTTTCATATTTATACCAACTTTATTAATAGCGATACAACCGGACCTAGGTACATCTATTTTAGTAGCTATGTCAGGATTACTTGTGTTGTTTATTTCCGGCATCGACTGGAAGTTGATTTTTATAGCATGTTGTTTAATAGTTTTGTTTAGTCCTATTTTTTGGTTTTTTTTAATGCAAGATTACCAACGAGAACGTGTAATGATGTTATTTCATCCTAACAGTGATCCTTTAGGTGCTGGATATCATATTATGCAATCTAAAATAGCTATTGGTTCTGGTGGTGTATATGGCAAGGGTTTTCTTGAAGGTACTCAATCACAATTAAATTTTTTACCAGAACGTCACACTGATTTTATTTTTGCAGTTTTAGCAGAAGAACTTGGCTTTATAGGAATAATAATTCTATTCTTATTATATTTATTAATAATTACAAGAGGTTTAATGTTAGCATTACGAGCTCATACTTCTTTTGGTTTTGTTATAATAAGTACATTAGTATTAATTTTATTTGTTTATGTAATTATTAATGTTAGTATGGTTAGTGGCATCTTACCTGTAGTTGGCATTCCGTTACCAATGGTAAGTTATGGTGGATCAGCTCTTACAGTACTCATGGCTGGATTCGGTATTGTGATGTCTATTGATACTCATAGAAAGGTGATATCTGATATTTAAACTTAATAAATTGTAATTGTATTAAAAAATTGATTGAATTTAAGTAATTTGTAAACCCATTTCTTGCATCTCAGCTCTATAAGAAGACCTAACTAGTGGACCACAAGCAACATAAGTAAAACCTATAGATAGGGCTTCTTTTTTTATATCATTAAATTCTTTCGGAGTTACATAACGTTTGACTGGAAAATGGTTGCGACTTGGCTGTAAATATTGTCCTAATGTCAACATACTTACACCATGATTGTATAAATCACGCATTACTTCAATAATTTCAGTATTAGTTTCACCTAATCCTAACATTAATCCAGATTTAGATGGAATATTTGGATGATATTGTTTGAATTGTTCTAGTAATTTTAGTGATTTTTTATAATTTGCACCAGGACGAATTTGGCGATATATTCTTGGAACATTTTCTATGTTATGACTAAATATATCAGGAGGCTGATTGATGATAATATTTAAAGCACGATCCATACATCTACGAAAATCAGGAACTAATATTTCAATTTTTATATCAGCATTTTTTTTACGTATTGAATAAATACAATCAACAAAATGCTGTGCACCACCATCAATTAAATCATCGCGATTAACAGAAGTAATTACAACATATTTTAATCCAATACTAGTTACAGTACTTGCTAACCTTTCAGGTTCATTAATATCAGGCATGAATGGATTACCATGTTTAACATCACAAAAAGGACATTTTCTAGTACAAATAATACCAAGAATGATAAATGTTGCTGTATTTTTATTAAAACATTCAATGATATTAGGACAAGATGCTTCTTCACAAACTGAATTGATTTTGTTTTTACGCATAATTGATATTATATTATTTATGCGATTTGAATTTATAGGAAGTTTGATTTTAATCCATTTTGGTTTAGGAAGTATTTCTTGGTTTTGTGTTTTTATATTTTTTATCGGAATTGTTTTCATAATTAATATGTCAATTAATACATTAGCATTTATTTAAAATAAAACTATTTTTTACATAAATCATCAAAGAACAAAGAAAGCAAATTAAATATTTTAAAAAGATATTTATTTATTATAATTTATGATTTCCATTTTGCATCTTTGTAATTCATTAAATTAATAAATTCTGATATTAACAAAGATTTAACTTTATCGATATCAATATTTGGATAGTAGTGCTGTATTTTTGTCATTTTCATATTAACATGTCCACAAGGGTTAATACTTAAAAATGGACTTAAATCTACTGTTACATTAAGAGCTAAACCGTGAAGAGAACAACCCTTACTAATGCGCAATCCTAACGAACAGATTTTTTTGCCTTGTACATATACTCCAGGTGCATCTAATCGACTACAAGATTCTATTTTAAAATAATTTAAAGTTTTAATTGCTGTTTCTTCTAAAATGTGTACTAATTTATGAACACTCATCTTACGACGTTTTAAATCTATTAGTACATACATTATTTGCTGTCCGGGACCATGATAAGTTATTTTACCACCTCTATCGGACTGGATAACTTTGATATTAATATTTTCTAATATATTTTTTTTAGTTTCCGATCTACCTTGAGTAAAAATTGGATAGTGTTCAGCTAACCAAACTTCATCGTAGCTCTTATTATTACGTTGATTTGTATACTGATGCATAGCATCTGATGCAGATTGCCATGAACATAAATTTAACTCACGTATTAAAATAGAGTTGATTGGCAAAATAATTCCTTTTAATAAAAGTTACAATTATTTATAAAAAATTAAAGTGTATATATGAAAACAAATTTTATAAATTTAATTAATTTTCCTACTCAATTTACTTATAAAATCATTGGATTATCCAAACCTAATTTAGTTGACGATATAATAAAAACTATAAAACTTTACTGCTCGGATTATTATAAAATTAAAATTTACCACAGTCGTAAAGGAAATTATACTTCTGTTAATATTACTATTATTGCTAATGATATCAATCAAATTGAAAATATATATAATGCATTAGGAAAAATAAAAATGGTGCGTTTTGTATTATAATTAAAATAAAGTTATTTTTAATAAATCCTATTTTAAAATAAAACCCGCCTAATAGCGGCGGGTGGTTGTGTTTCTGACTGTTAACTTAAAGACTGATAACGTTAGCAGCAGATGGGCCTTTTGCGCCGTCAGTAATTTCAAATTCTACTCGTTGGCCTTCAGCTAGAGTTTTGAACCCGTTACTCTGAATAGCAGAGAAATGTACAAATACATCTTTGCTACCATCTTCAGGAGTAATGAAACCGAATCCTTTTGATTCATTAAACCATTTAACATTACCTTTGATCTTAGACATCTAATATTACCTTTACATGAAAAATATAACACTACTACTGTATCAGTGCTCAGTACAGCAATTATGGAAAAAATTATATAACTTAAATTTAACTATACTTCAATAAATACTAATATTTTATTATTAATTAACCTCCATATTAATCATCTTAACAAATAAAAATAAATAATAATTTATTACATAAGACATTAACTATTACATAAAATAATATTTAATTCAAACAAAATATTAATATTATTTTTTTAGTAAAAATTCTAAATTTATAGGTATTAGTATACCATAAATTAGTAATAAATGTATTCTCTAAAAATGAAAATTTATCTGTTGATACTTAAATATTTTCTTTCTAATTATCAAATTAGATAACTAATCATATTAAATTTTTATGTTAATAAAAACTAAAATAATTAGTTTTTTATTATGTATAAATATAACAAATAAATATAAAATTAAGTCAATAATTTAATATTAACAATATTGTCATTTCAAACATTTATTAAACTCAATAGAAATAAATTAATATTTGTGTTTTGTCAAGTTATTTTGATATTATATTAAATAATAAAGTCGTAGTTAGTAAAAAAATGAGTAAAAAATTGCAGAAATTGAAGTTAAACCAATTAATACTACAAATAAATCACAAATATTACTGCAATATTTGTGCATCTTTGCAACTTTTCTTATTGCATACATTGGCATCAAAAACAAAATAATTGATATAATTGGTCCTCCTAAAGTTTCTATCATCTTTAAAATATTAGGATCTATTGTAGCTACGCACCAAGTAGTTATTAATATAAACAACGAAGTGATATAATTTAATGTTTTAGGAACTATATTTTTTCCCAATTTACGTAGTATTTTATTTATTATGCCATTAAGTCCTTCTTTAGCTCCTAAATAATGACCAAGAAAAGATTTAGTTATTGCTATGATGGCAAGAGGTGGTCCTAACCAGTCTATTACTGGTACATTAAAATGATTTGCTAGATATGATAATATAGTAATATTTTGTTTTTTAGCAATATCAAGATCTTGTGGAGAAAGACTAAAAACACAACTAAAAACAA
The DNA here is from genome assembly GCF_002933315.1 of Candidatus Pantoea edessiphila. Classification (GTDB taxonomy): domain Bacteria; phylum Pseudomonadota; class Gammaproteobacteria; order Enterobacterales; family Enterobacteriaceae; genus Pantoea_C. The sequence goes on along the minus strand of NZ_PDKT01000001.1, from coordinate 22,768 downwards.
AAAACATAACGGTTATTACCATTAATAAATTTGAATAGGCAAGAATACGAGAACATTTTTTTTCTGCGTATTCACCGCATTCTGATCTTTTTACTAATGCAAAAGAAGATATAATAGGAGAATGATTAAAAGAAAATACCATAACTGGAATAGCTAACCACAATGTAATCCATAAATTATTATTTTGGTTAGTATATAGCGTTTTTAATATATCTCCATGCCAATGTGGTATCAAATATAATGCTATTATAATTAAAGCCATAATAAAAGGATAAACTAATATACTCATTATTCTTAATATTATTTTTTCACCGAATCTAATAATTATCATCATAAGAATAATTAAAATAAATGATAGCAGTGCACGTGGAGGTGGTGTTAATTTCAATTGATTTAAAATAAAACTATTTAGTGTATTAGTCATAGCAACACTATACATAAGCAATGTAGGATATATTGCAAAAAAATAAAATAAAGTCATAATATTTCCTGCATTAATACCAAAGTGTTCTTCTACAACTTCAGTAATACCTCCTGAAGGATTATTTCCAGATAGTACAAACCTTGTTAAAGCTCGATGAGAAAAAAAAGTTAAGGGAAAAGCAATAACGGTCATTAAAATTAATGGAATGATTCCGCCAATACCTGCATTAATAGGTAAGAATAAAACGCCTGCACCAATTGCTGTACCGTATAAACCTAGTAACCAAATAGTATCAGTTTTATGCCACCCTTTTTTAGCTATCTCATTAATATTATTTGACATGCTGATTTGAGTGGTTTTCATATAATACTCCAATAAAAGTCTTATAAATTTTATTTAATAATTGTTTAAATCATTTTTGTATTATTTAATAACAAACTAAAATTATTTAAAGTATTTCAATAAGAATTAAACCAACTAAAATTAAATATTTTAGTTATATTATTAATGTAATTTATATTAAATTGAAATTTTTTAATTTATATATGATTTATTAAAAAATATTATCAATTTAATAAATTGAAATATTATTTTTTATTATTTATAATAAAAAATAGAATATGTCATTATTTAAACTAAAAAATAATAATATTAATTATAATCATCAGTAATTAATTTAGTTATCTAGGATAATGTTATCTTTTCAAGATTTTTTTAAAAGATCATATATTCAAATATATGATTAGACATGTGTTATTAATTAATAAACTTTATATCCAATTCATCAAATATTTCCAATAATTAAATAGTAATATATATTGATCTTTTATCTAATGAAATGTTTTAAAGAGATTTTATAAAATTATTGAATATTTATTTGTTATTAAATTATATTTTTAAATATAATTTATTTTTTTACTAAAATATTAAGTATTGAAATATATAAATTATTAATTATATTATATAATAACATTATTAAAAAATAAGATTAATCATTAAATTATTGACCTATAATCATAATTGTATATCACTATAGTAAAATAATGTATTATATTTAACTTTATCTTATCTATATCTATAAAGAAATTTTTAATAAATTGATTACTTATGATAAAAATCAGTAATTAAATTTTATTTATCAAGGTTTATAAAAATGTTAAAAATTGAAATATATACAAAAAAAACATGTGGTTATTGCATTAAAGCAAAACAACTATTAAATAAAAAAGGATTTATTTTTAAAGAAATTTCTATTGATGAAAATACAATAAAAAGAGAAGAAATGATAAAACGTAGTGGTTTAAAAAGTGTACCTCAGATATTTATTAATGATAAACATATTGGAGGTTGTGATGATTTATTTGAATTTGATAGAAAAAAATTAAGAAAATTTTTATAATATGATATTTACTTTGATTTCTAGGTTATGATTACATGCTAGATTATAAATTTGATGAAATGAGATTTCATATTCAACGTATATATATTAAAGATATTTCATTTGAGGCACCTAATACGCCTCAAATCTTTCAAAAAGATTGGAATTCAAAACTAGAATTAAATATAGATACTTTTTCTAATCAATTATCTAATGAAATATTTGAAGTTGTATTAAGACTAACTGTAACAGCTAATATAGATAAAGATATTGCCTTTCTTTGTGAAGTTAAACAAGCTGGAATATTTAATATAATTGATATTCCTGATTTATATAAAACACATTTTTTACGAGTATATTGCCCAAATATTTTGTTTCCTTATGGAAGCGAATGCATTTCTAACTTAGTTACTCGTGGTACATTTCCTCAAACACATTTGACACCTATCAACTTTGATGAACTTTTAAAAAACAAGATTTCTATAAAAGAAAAGTAAACTAATTTTTATATAACTATATTTATCAATAAATATAGTTATATTGATTATAATAAAATTTTAATTTAATTATTTTACATGACTATCTATTATACTAAAAATTATTTTTGTTTAATAAGATTTAATCGAAATAATTAATGCATTACCTAATAATTATGCAATTATAATTTCAGCAATAATATTTAAAAAAATATGCTTTTTTAAAATAACAAAATAATATATTTATAATAGTAATTTTACTTTAATATTCATAAATAATTTAGCAAATATAAAACAAAAAAAATAAAAAATTTTTACAGGAAACAAAAAAATGTTTTTTGATAAATTAGAATTCATTTGGAATAATATCACGAGAGAAGCTCGAATTATGTCTGAATGTGAACCGATATTAGCTAGTTTTTATCATGCAACATTACTTAAACATATAAATCTTAGCAGTGCACAGAGCTATATTTTATCTCATAAGCTTTCTAGTTCAATAATGTCTGCTATTAACATTCATGATATACTAAAAGAAGCTTATACTGATGATATTTCTATTGTTTTTTCATCTGCTTATGATATACTGGCAGTACTTCAGCGAGATCCAGCAGTAAATAAATATTCAATTCCACTACTTTATCTCAAAGGATTTCAAGCATTGCAATCATATCGCATTAGTCACTGGTTATGGAATAAGGGCAGGTATTCTCTGGCAGTGTATTTACAAAACCAAATTTCAGCTTCTTTTGGTGTGGATATTCATCCTGCAGCAAAAATAGGTCATGGTATTATGCTTGATCATGCAACAGGAATTGTTATTGGTGAAACAGCAGTAGTTGAAAATGATGTATCAATTTTACAATCAGTTACTCTCGGAGGTACAGGCAAAATAAAAGGAGATCGGCATCCAAAAATTCGTAAAGGTGTTATGATTGGTGCTGGTGCTAAAGTACTTGGCAATATTGAAATAGGCAAGTGTGCAAAAATAGGCGCAGGCTCGGTAGTGTTAAAAAATGTTCCTCCAAATACTACTGCTGCTGGTATTCCAGCTCGTATTATTGGTAAATCAGGTAGTAAAACACCATCAATGGAAATGGATCAATATTTTAATAGTTCAGGTTTTCAACTTGGTGATGGTATTTAATTTCAATAAAACGATTTAATCTAAAATGTTAAGACACATCTATGTAATATTTTTTATTTAAAATACTCAGTTAGTAACGATACTATCTTATTTACTGATTTATCACAACAAAGTTATTAATAAATATTAAATTTCTATTAAAGTATTAATTAATAAATTATATAAATATTTTATAATTTCATTATAACAAATTTTTATTTTTATGTTTATAATAATAGAGTTAATATAATATACATTAATATAAATGCAGAATAAAAATTTTCATTAATTTTTAACAAAAATTAATGAAAATACATTACACTAAATCATTTTTGTTTATATATACTTAAATTTGTATTAAGTAATTACTGTTTTACTATAGGCATAAATTTATTTCAGCTTAACGTTAAAATTAAGCTTAGCTTATATTATTAATTTAAATAATAATTTTATTTAATATAAAAATAAGGAGCTTAAAATGAAACATTCTTATTGCCAACTAGTAAAACGTGCTGTATTAACAGCAACTATTTTTTCTTTTATTTTATTAATTATAAAAATTATTTCTTGGTGGTATACTGAATCAGTGAGTTTACTTGCAGCTTTAGTTGAATCAATAGTTGATATAACTGCTTCTTTAATTAACTTACTAGTTGTTCGTTATTCATTGCAACCTGCTGATTCTGATCACATGTTTGGTCATGGTAAAGCAGAATCACTAGCTGTATTAGCACAAAGTATGTTTATTTCAGGGTCATCTCTTTTACTTTTTCTAACTGGCATTAAGTATCTTATCTCACCAAGTGTAGTTCATTCTCCAGTTATAGGGATAATTGTAACTATATTAGCACTTATTTCTACTTTAGTTTTAGTAGCTTTTCAAAGCTGGGTAGTACATAAAACTAATAGTCAAGCAATTCGTGCTGATATGTTACATTATAAATCAGATGTTATCATGAATTTTGCTATTTTAATTGGGCTTATTTTAAGTAGTTATAATTTCACACATGCTGATGCATTATTTGCTCTAGGAGTGGGTTTATTTATTTTTTATAGTTCATTGAAAATGGGATATAATGCAGTTCAATCACTACTAGATTGTGTATTACCAGAACAAGAACGAAAAAAAATATCAGAAATACTAAACAAATGGCCCAACATAAAAGGTATTCATGATTTACGAACTCGTCAATCTGGATCAACTAAATTTATTCAATTTCATCTTGAATTAGAAGATAATTTACCACTTTTACAAGCACATTATGCAGCTGATAGAATAAAAAAAGCATTACTTACAGAATTTCCAGATGCAGATATAATTATTCATCAAGATCCCTATTCTGCTATACATCTTGAAAAAAATAAAATAATATTTTAAATCGAAAAAATTATTTTTAAATCTACCAACAGATAATATGAAATATTATTGAAATTAATTAAAAGAAGAAACATTAAATATTTATAATATCGATATTAATATTAAAATAAATCAATTAATTAATATAATAACTGGAATGTATCATGATTAAAAAAATTGGTATATTAACTAGTGGTGGTGATGCTCCAGGAATGAACGCCGCTATTCGTGGGATTGTACGTTCTTCGTTAAGTGAAGGATTAGAAGTTGTTGGTATTTACGATGGTTATTTAGGTTTATATGAAAATCGTATGATACAACTTGATCGTTATAGTGTATCTGATGTAATCAATAGAGGTGGTACTTTTCTTGGTTCTGCTCGATTTCCTAGTTTTCTTAACGAAAAAATTAGATATATAGCTATTGAAAATATGAAGTATTCTGGTATTGATGCTTTAGTAGTCATAGGTGGTAATGGTTCTTATATGGGTGCTATAAAATTAACCGAAATGGGTTTTCCTTGTATTGGTTTACCAGGAACAATTGATAATGATATAGCTGGAACTGATTATACTATAGGATACTTTACTGCACTTGAAACTATAGTTGAGGCTATAGATCGTTTAAGAGATACTTCATCTTCACATCAACGTATTTCTATAGTTGAAGTGATGGGTCATTATTGTGGTGATTTAACATTAGCGGCTGCAATTGCAGGTGGATGCGAATTCATTGTTTTACCTGAAATACCATATAATCGTGAAGAATTAGTAGAGGAAATTAAAATAGGTATGGCTAAAGGGAAAAAACATGCAATAGTTGCAATTACTGAAAACATATGCGATATAGATAATTTAGCATTTTTTATAGAAACAAAAACTAAACGAGAGACTCGTACAACTGTGTTGGGGCATATTCAAAGAGGAGGTTCTCCTTGTGCATATGATCGTATTTTAGCTTCTAGAATGGGTAATTATTCTGTTCAATTGTTAATTCAGGGTTATGGAGGTCGCTGTGTAGGAATACAAAATGAAAAAATGGTACATTATGACATTCATGATACAATTAAAAATATGAAACGTTCATTTAAATTGGATTGGTTTAATCTTGCTAAAAAATTATATTAAAATTTATAAAAAAATTAACAAAACAATATAATTTTATTTTCAGTTAATTTTATTATTATTTTCTACTAGTTGAATAATTCGTGAAAAAACTGTAGCATTTAATGAAGCTGTACCAATCAGTAATCCGTCAACATCAGGTTGATTAATAATTTTAATAGCATTTTCTATATTTATGGAACCTCCATATTGAATAATTAATTGATCAGCAATCTCTTTATCTTTTTTTGCCAGATAACTTCTAATAAATTCATGAGTGGTTTGTATTTTCAAAGGAGTAGCTGATTGACCTGTACCAATAGCCCAAATGGGTTCATAAGCAATAACTGCATTTCTAAATGCTTTTATTCCTTGATTTTTCAATATAGTATCAATTTGTAATTTACAAATTTCTTCAGTTTTACCTGTTGCATTTTCTCTTGCATTTTCACCAATACATAAAACAGGTATTAAATTAAACAATTTAATTATAGAATATTTTTTTGCTATATAGTCATAATCTTCTTTATGATAAATACGACGCTCTGAATGGCCTACTATAACATATTCTACACCCGTTTCTTTTAACATTTCTATTGAAGTTTCTCCTGTAAAAGCTCCAGATATATTGATATCTACATTTTGAGCACATACTTTTATTTTACTTGACGTCATTTTTTTTACTCGATCAAGATATATTGTAGGAGGTGCAATTGATATTTTGCATCGATTTATGTTCAACATTTTTTGATTAAGTTCATTGATGAAATTATATATCATTGAACTATTGCCATTTAATTTCCAATTACCTATGATTAGTGGGTATTTCATTATATATTCCAATTTTTGATAAAATATATTGTATATATTTGTTAACTAATACTATAATAAAATAATTCCTTACTCTCATATAGAGAATAATATACAATAATATAAATATCTAATGAAATATTTATATTATTAATGAATTTAAAAATAAATTTATATTTAATATAGTGAAATAATCTTAAATAAATGTAAGAAAAATTAATTATAGCTACAAACATATCACTGACAAAATAGTCATTTTAAATGAATTATTAATTACTTACCAATAATTTTCACTAGTTATATTACCAGGATTTGCCTTTAGATTTATCTTCATGCTTCTAGTGTCTTTTAACAATTGCTGAGTTTTGTGCACCATTCCCGGATTACCACATAACATAACATGACTATCTTCAGCGTTTATATTTAGTTTAATTACACTTTCTAAAGCTCCATTATTAATCAAATCAGGTATATGACCATGTAAAGAATTAGATATTTTTTCTCGACTGACTATAGTTTGAAATCGTAATTTTTTACGATATTTTTTTTGTAAATTATTTATTAAATTTGTAAAACTTAAATCTGCAAAATATCTTACTGCATGAATAAGGACAATATTTTCAAAACGATCTAAATCATTTCCGCATTGTAATATTGAAAGATATGGTCCAATAGCAGTACCAGTTGCGATCATCCATAATGTTTTACATGTAGGAACTGAATTTAATATAAAAGAACCACATGCTTCTTTTGCTATCATCAATTTTTCATCTGGCTTCAATCCTTGCAAGTATGGGCTTAACTTGCCTTCAGATACTATGGTTAAGTAAAATTCTAGTATTTCATCATTTGGAGAATTTACATAAGAATAAGCACGCTGTATACGCTTACCATCTATTTCTAATGCAATTTTAGTAAATTGACCTGCTATAAAAGGACAAATAGGCGCTTTAACACGAATACTAAACAAAACATTTGTCCAATTTTTTATTTCATGAACTCGAGCATCAACCCAGTCAGACATAGTGTAACCTTTTAAAATTTTTATAGAATTAATTACATAATAATTTACATCACAAAGTCAGGTAGATAATAACAATTTTCCGATAATTATCTTACATTAAATATTAATGTTATCTTCTATTACAAAAACAACTAATGATAACTTATATATCATATAATATCTTGTAATAAATATTGAATAACATTCAAACATATCTTTACGTAATATAATATAATTAATCAAGATATATCAAATATATCATAAAATATATTTTTTTGCTTACTAAAAATTAATATTTTTTATTAAAATAAAAAGCCCAACTAGCTATAGCTAGGCTTAAGATACATAGTTTAAGATAACTAGGTTTATTTATAATATAAAACGACTAAGATCTTCATCAGAAACTAATGTATCTAAATGTTTACCGACATAATCTGCATCAATTGTTACTGATTCACCTTTACGATCACTAGCATCATAAGAAATATCTTCCATTAGACGTTCAAGCACAGTATGTAAACGGCGAGCACCAATATTTTCAGTTGTTTCATTTACATGCCATGCAGCTTCCGCAATCTTACATATGCTATCATCAGTAAAATCTATATTTACACCTTCTGTATTAATCAAAGCCTTATATTGCATTGTAACTGAAGCTTTTGGTTCAGTTAATATTCTTTTAAAATCATCTACAGTTAAAGCTTTTAGTTCAACACGAATCGGTAATCTGCCTTGAAGTTCAGGAATGAGATCAGAAGGACTTGCCACCTGAAAAGCACCAGAAGCGATAAATAAGATATGATCTGTCTTTACCATACCATGTTTAGTAGATATAGTACATCCCTCTACTAAAGGTAACAGATCGCGCTGAACACCTTCACGTGATACATCTGGACCACCAGTGTTTTGACCACCATACTTGCATATTTTATCTATTTCATCGATAAAAACAATACCGTGTTGTTCAACAGCTTCAATAGCATCTTTTTTTAATTCTTCTGGATTTACTAATTTAGCAACTTCTTCTTCTATTAAGAACTTCATAGCTTCTTTTATTTTCAATTTTCTAGATTTTTGTTTCTGAAAACCTAAATTTTGAAAAATAGACTGCAATTGGTTTGTCATTTCTTCCATACCTGGAGGTGCCATAATTTCTATACCTAAAGAAGCTACTGATACATCAATTTCGATCTCTTTATCTGCTAACTGACCTTCACGTAATTTTTTTCTGAAAGATTGCCTTGTTGTCGAAGATTCTTTATGATTTGTTTGTTGATTCCAATTATCCTTCATAGGAGGAACGAGAACATCTAAAATACGTTCTTCAGCTATTTCTTCAGCACGATGCCTATTTTTTTCTATAGATTGACTACGTACCATTTTAACAGCTGAATCAGTTAAATCGCGAATAATTGAATCAACTTCTTTACCAACATATCCTACTTCTGTAAATTTTGTTGCTTCAACTTTAATAAAAGGTGCATTAGCTAATTTAGCTAATCTGCGTGCTATCTCAGTTTTTCCTACACCGGTTGGTCCAATCATTAGAATATTTTTAGGTGTTACTTCATGGCGTAGCTCTTTGTTAAGTTGCATGCGTCTCCATCTATTACGTAATGCAATAGCTACGGCTCTTTTAGCACTATCTTGACCTATTATAAAACGATTCAATTCTGTAACAATTTCACGAGGAGTCATCTCGGACATAATTAAAATCCTTACGCCTTGAACGGTAATTCTTCAAAATTAACGTTATGATTAGTGTATATACAGATATCACCAGCTATATTAAGTGCCTTTTCAACTATATTTCTTGCATCTAACTCAGTATTTTCTAATAAAGCACGAGCTGCGGCTTGTGCAAATGAACCTCCAGAACCAATAGCAATTAAATCATTTTCCGGTTGTATTACATCTCCATTACCACTTATAATAAGAGATGTTGATTCACTAGCTACCGCTAACATCGCTTCAAGACGACGTAAAATACGATCAGTACGCCAATCTTTTGCTAATTCAACAGCTGCTTTAACCAAATGACCTTGATGAGTTTCCAGTTTACGTTCAAACAATTCGAATAAATTAAAGGCATCTGCAGTACTACCTGCGAATCCAGCAATTATTTTGTCATTATAAAGACGACGTACTTTTTTTACATTGCTTTTCATTATGGTATTACCAAGAGTAGCTTGACCATCACCACCAATAACTACTTGACCATTACGTCGCACACTTACTATTGTTGTCACAGGTAGATTTCCTTGTTACATGCAAGAAGGGCTCTGACTATAATATACAGAGCTTTATGCAAAAAGATATGGAGTAATTTCAATATGTTTAATCCCCATTTTTATAAACGATTGTAATGTATTTATTAAGAACCTACATATATTTTTATCAAAATGGCAACAAACATATTTCTATTAAAGATAAATAATATTAATTTTTTTAAATTTATCAAAAATATTGATCGTTAATCACAAAATTTAATCAATACTCTACGGAAACAAGAGCATAATATCTTATATCACATATAGTAATCAATTATTTTCATAAAGTATAATTAATATTTGTTATATATTAAATCATATAATGAATTTTACTTGCTAGTATTTTTAATACAATAATGTTTTGAAGATTAAAAGTAAATAAAGTGATTTAAATCAAATATTGATTAACATAATTATAGTTCAGTTGGATCAATATCTAAATTTAATTTAACTTTACGTGCTTCTGGCATGGTGTAAATTAAAGGTAAAGATTTATTAATTAGTTTTTGTAAGTATTTCCTTGAAGGATGTTGAATTAACAAGTTCCATCGCCAACGTCTGTTCTTTTTTGGTTGCAAAGATGGTAAAGGTCCCATAAACCATATAAATTTGTCATTTAAGGAATAATTTTCTAATAAACAACGCAATTTTTGAAGTAATTTCACTGCTTTTTGACTATCAAAGTTCTCAGCACGAAATAAAACATGATTAGTCCATGGTGGAAGTAATACTAATTTACGTTCTAGTAATGTTTTTTCTGCGAAACCGAAATATCCTTTATTTAATAAAATTTTTAATAACGGATGATCAGGGTAATGAGTTTGTAGTAAGACTTCTCCTTGTTTGTTAGCACGTCCAGCTCTTCCAGAAACTTGAACATAGAGTTGAGCAAAACGTTCAGTAGCTCTAAAATCAGATGAAAATAAAGCCCCATCTACATTTAATAAAGATACTAAAGTAACATCTGGAAAATGGTGACCTTTTGTAATCATTTGAGTACCAATTAGAATACACGGCTCTCCTAAATTTATATTATCTATATAATTCTTTAATGAATTTTTATTTCTTGTTGTATCGTAGTCTATACGTAGTATTTTTATATTGGGAAATAATTGTTTTAATTTTTCTTCAATTTGTTCGGTACCTACTCCGATTGGTATGAGATCTTTTAATGTGCAATTAGGACATACATTAGGTATTATACGCTTATTATGGCAGTAATGACAAATCAGTTGACGACTATATTGATGTAATGTATAATGACGATCGCAGTTGCTGCATTCAGCGATCCAGCTGCAATTATGACACAGCAGTGAGGGTGAAAAACCTCTCCTATTTAAAAATAATAAAACCTGATTTTTAGCATTTAGATGGGCTTGAATTTTCTTAATGAGAACATGAGATAAACCTCCGTTTAGTGTTAATCCTTTAATATCTACTACCTGTTCTAACACTATTCTAGCATTACCTACACGATTATTCAAATTTAACTGGCGGTATTTACCTTTAAAGACATTATGTAATGTTTCTAATGCAGGAGTTGCTGAACCCATTACAATTGGTATATTTTCTTGATAAGCTCTATATACTGCTAAATCACGTGCTTGGTACCTCAAACCTTCCTGCTGTTTGTAAGCATTATCATGTTCTTCATCAATAATGATGATACCTGGCCTTGCAAGAGGGGTAAATAATGCCGAACGAGTGCCAATTACAATAGCATTTTCACCACGTTTTGCTCTTAACCATACAGCAAGACGTTCTGTATTATTTAGTTCAGAATGTAATAAATCAATAGGAACATTAAAACGTTTACGAAATATATTGATTGCTTGAATTGTTAAACCAATTTCCGGGACTAAAATTAATGCTTGTTGGTTACGTATTAAAATATTTTCTAATATTTGAAGATATACTTCAGTTTTACCAGAACTTGTAATACCTGCTAATAACCAAGCAGCATAATGTTGATCTTCTTTTCTTATAGCATTAATAGCTATTTTTTGATCTACATTTAATATTGGTTTTTCACCTTTAATAATACAATTATTATACCAATTGTTTATTGGTAATTTATATTCAATAAGCTTACATAGGCCTTTGACATGTAATGCTTTAATAACTGAATATTTTATATTATAATTCCTAATATGGTTAAAACTTAGTGGTTTCTGACGCAATAATTTTAAAGCTTTTTGTTGTATCGGTGCATTATTAAGAGTTTCAATTTTAATTGAATAACCTTTCTCAGTTAATTGCCATAATAATTTTGGATTATTATATATTATTTTTCCTTTACGCAATAATGTAGGAATAGAGTGAATTAAAACTTCTCCTAAAGGTGAATGATAATAATTTGAAGCCCAATTTAGTAAATTCCATAAAGAACTATTAAATAAAGATTCTTTATCTAATATTTCTTCAACTGTTTTTAATTTTATTTTTTTTGAATCAATAATAATATTTTCATGTAGTGATACTATAATACCAATCATTTTTCTATGACCAAAGGGCACTTTTACACGCCCTCCTATAATTGGTTTAATATCTTTTGGACATATATAACTAAAGACACGATTTAACGGAATTGGCAAAACAACTTGAATAATAGACATGCTTATCTCTTTTAATAAAAACATATAAATTTATATCTTTTATATAAAATAATAAATTCAATATAATATATAAATAATAAACATCAGTAATGTACTTACTGCATCAAAAAAGTGGAATTATACATTTTATAATGATAAAAAGTATAATTTACATTGTCATTTAAATTAATGTTATTTAAATAAGTTCCCATGAATTTTATAGGAGATTTTTATGAAAAAAGATATTCATCCTAATTATGGAATAATTAGTGCTAATTGTACTTGTGGCAATATGATTACAATTAGTTCTACTTTACAACATAAATTAAATTTAGATGTATGTAATAAATGTCATCCATTTTATACAGGAAAGCAAAGAGATGTTTCAACTAAAGGTCGTGTTGATCGTTTTAATAAGAGATTTTCTTTAGTTACAAAAAATAAATAGATCAATTATTAACAAAACGGAATGCTTATTATAAATTTAAAGCATTCCTAGATTTTTATAAAATATTCAATTAAATAATAAGTATATTTTTAGTTAATTAATTCAAATATGATAATTAGTGTGTTAATTATTTTGTAATATTCATTAAATTAATATAATTCAATTTTAATTGATAATTATATCTAAAATTTAGAATAATGACTAAAAACTAATATATTTTCATAATAATTAATTATTAGGATAAATATGAAATTTAAAAAAGCAACTATTGCAGTCCACAGTGGTTTAAATACTGATATACAGTATGGTTGTGTATCGCCTCCAATTTATCTTTCTAGTACTTATAATTTTATCGATTTTAAAGAACCAAGATTGCATGATTATTCACGACGTAGTAATCCAACAAGGGATATAGTACAAAATGCTTTATCTGAATTGGAGGGTGGTAATGGCGCTGTTTTAACTAATACTGGCATGTCAGCAATTCATTTAATAACAACTTGTTTTCTTCAACCCAGAGATTTACTAGTTGCACCATATGATTGTTATGGAGGTAGTTATCGTTTATTTTCTAGCATGCACCAACGTAATGCATATCGTGTAAAATTTATCAATCAAAATGATAAACTAGCATTACAAGAAATTTTTGATAAACAACCAAGATTAATACTTATCGAAACTCCTAGTAATCCTTTATTACGAGTTGTAGATATTGCAATGATTTGTAAATTAGCTCGTGAAACAGGAACTATTAGTGTAGTAGATAATACATTTATGACTCCAATATTGCAAAATCCTCTTTCTCTAGGAGCTGATTTGGTTGTTCATTCATGTACTAAATATATTAATGGTCATTCTGATGTACTAGCTGGTGTAGTTATTGCGAAAGAGCCTGAATTCATATCTAAATTATCTTGGTGGAGTAACAACATAGGTGTAACTGCAGCAGCTTTTGATAGCTATCTATTGCTACGTGGTTTGCGTACTCTGTTGCCTAGAATAGAAATAGCTCAAAATAATACTAAAGCCATTATTGATTATTTAAAGCAACAAAAATTAGTTAAACAAATATATCATCCTTCCTTAAAGGATAATATCGGATATAAATATGCACTTAAACAACAAAAGGGCTTTGGAGCTATTTTAAGTATAGAACTTAAAGGAAATAATGAATTGTTAAAACTTTTTTTGAGTTCTCTTAAATTATTTACTTTAGCGGAATCTTTAGGGGGTGTAGAAAGTTTAATTTGTCATTCAGCTACTATGACACACGCAGGTATGTCTGTTGAGGCAAGAACTATAGCAGGTATTTCTGATATGTTATTGCGTATTTCAGTAGGAATTGAAAATAAAGATGATCTAATCTTTGATCTAGATCAGGCATTTAAAATTGTATCTAAATAATATTTTATTCAATAAGATAAAAATTCTTGCAGTAATAAATTAAAATTATAGTTAGCAATAAAATATAATAATAAAATATTTAACTTATTATTAATTTAGATAAATAATCTAGCTAAGTAATTTTTATTATCTTAATTTTAACTGCATTATTATTAGTATTGCTTGCATATAACTTATTTTTCATTCTTATACAGTAACGTTTTATATGTAATATTCCTTTTTTTAATATAAAATACATTTAACATATTTTTAATATGTTAATTTATATATAATTTTAGTTGATATCATTAAGCAAGGTAAATGAGATGAGTGATTATTACACTGATCAACAAAAAAAATTAAGTAAAGTTGAATTAAAATTTAATAAAAAATTTAATATTTCATTTGAATTTTTTCCTCCTCGCAATAAAGAAATGGAAGAAACGTTATGGAAATCTATTAATTTTCTTAGTCAGTTAAAACCTAAATTTGTATCCGTTACACATGGTGCTAATTCAGGAGAAAATAGACTTACATATAGCATTACTAAAGATATTAAAGATCGAACTGGATTGGAAGTTGTTCCTCACCTTACATGCATTAATTATACACGTAATGAATTAATTAATATAGCAAATAATTATTGGAATAATGGTATTTGTAAAATTATTGCTTTAAGAGGTGATTTACCTAATAAAAAAAATATTAAAACAAATATGTATTGTTATGAGTTAATTGCTTTATTGAAAAAAGTAGGTGATTTTGATATTTCTGTTGCTGCATATCCTGAAGTACATCCAGAAGCAAAAAATGCACAAGCTGATTTACTTAATCTAAAATGTAAAATTGATGCTGGTGCTAATCGTGCAATTACTCAATTTTTTTTTAATATAGAACATTATTTACGTTTTAGAGATCGTTGTGTTGCTGTTGGTATTGATGTTGAAATTGTACCTGGAATTTTACCTGTATCAAATTTCAAGCAATTACGACATTTTGCAAAAATCAGTAAAGTGCAAATTCCCTTATGGATGTATGAAATATTTAATGGTTTAGATAATGATTTTGAAACTTGTAAAATGATAGGTGCTCACATAGCTATGAATATGGTAGAAATTTTATCCAATGAAGGTGTTAAAGATTTTCATTTTTATACACTTAATCGATACGAGATGAGTTACTCAATTTGTCATACATTGGGTATTAAACCTCATAAATTATTTTCCATACAATAAATTTCTATACAGTAAATATAATGTATTGTATTGAAAAAATTTTAATTAAACAATTATATGCATTCTAATGATATTATTAATTACAAAAATAATGAATCATCTGATAAATATTTTTATAAGTAGGTTTAATATATGATGTATCCATAAATTCATTTGGTTGATGTGCTTGATTTATTGAACCAGGACCAAAAATCAAAGTAGGACATAATTTTTGTATGAATGGTGCCTCTGTGCAATAATTTACTGACTCAAAATTTGTATTTAATAATTTTTTGATTTTTCTAACAAAAAAATTACTGGTAGAACATTTATATGCAGGAACAGATGAATGTAATTCATCAATAATTATTCTATTTGGCCAATTTTTTTTAATGGGTTCTAAAGCGTCATGAATAAATTTGTTTACTTCAATAATAGTGATATTCGATAAAAAACGAATGTCTATATGTAATTCACAATAAGAACATACACTATTTGATACATCTCCTCCTTTAATGTAACCAAAGTTAAGAATGTATGGAGGATTAATAGAACGATTACAATTATTTTTTTCGATACTATTACGCAATTTTATCAAATTTTTTATTACTTGTTGCATTATTTCGATAGCATTGACACACTTATATAAATTACTTGAATGACCTGAATCTCCTGTAATGCGAATTATATTAGATATATGACCTCTATGTTCATAAACAAGTTTAAGATCAGTTGGTTCACCTATTATAGCAATATCTGGATTCAATATAATTGATTCTGAAAAGTTTTTAGCACCAACCATTGTTGTTTCTTCATCGGCAGTAGCTAAAATATAAAGAGGTTTTCGCAATGTTTTTATATCAACATTGCGTAATACATCAATAATAAAAGCAAAAAAACCTTTCATATCTACTGTTCCTAAACCGTATAATTTATTATTAAATTCAGTTAAAACAAAAGGATCATATTTCCAAGAGTTAGGATCAAAAGGTACAGTATCAGTATGACCTGCTAACATTAGACCACCTAAACCAGATCCAGTTTTTGCTAATAAATTAAATTTATTATTTGTATTTAGAATAGGATATATTTCTATGCTTAACCCAAGATCGTAAAACCAACTAGCTAATATATCGATCAATAATTTATTACTATTATCGAATTTAGGATCGATTGAACTAACCGATGGTATTGATATTAATTTTCGATAACATTCAAAAAAAGAAGGTAATCGTGTTTTCATTAATTATATTCCTTATATAAATTAAAATTCATTAATAATACGTTCTTATATTATAAGAACAATATATTAACTTTAAAATAGTGATTTTTTATGTTAAATACTTTAATTATCGGTGCCAGTGGATATGCTGGTATAGAACTTGTAAATATTTTAAGTCGTCATTCACATATTAATATAGTTGCTTTATTAGTTTCAGATAATAGTTTAGATATCGGAAAATCGTTATCTGAAGTACATCCAAGAATGAAAAATATTATAGATTTACCATTACAAAGCGTTAAAAATATTCCGAATTGGAAAAATAAAATAGATTTAGTTTTTTTAGCTACATCTCCTGAAGTTAGTCATGAACTAGCACCTAGGTTTCTTGAGATTGGCTGTGTAGTATTTGATCTTTCAGGAGCTTTTCGTATAAAAGATAAAATGTTTTATAAAAATTCTTATGGATTTCATCATAAATATGAAGAATGGTTAAATAAAGCAGTATATGGTTTAGCTGAATTTCAATACAATGAAATTAAAAAAGCTCAATTAATTGCAATACCAGGTTGTTATCCAACTATATCACATTTAGCTCTCAAACCATTGATTGATGCGGATTTACTTAATATATCACAATTACCAGTAATTAACGCTATTAGTGGAGTGAGTGGATCTGGACGTCAAGCAAATATAAATACTCATTTTTGTGAAATTAGTTTGCAACCTTACGGTATCTTTAATCACCGTCATTATTTAGAGATTGTGAAATATTTAGGAATTCAAGTAATTTTTATTCCGCATATTAGTAACTTTGCCCGTGGAATTTTAGCTACTATTACTTGTTTGATGAAAAGTAGCGTAAGTAATAAAAATATTAGTAAAGTATTTCATGAGATTTATTATAATAAGCCTTTTATTAGAATATATGAAGAAGGATTTCCATCTTTAAAAGCAGTGAGTAATTTACCTTACTGTGATATTGGTTTTGCAACAAAAGGTAATCACTTGATTATTGTTGCTGCAGAAGATAATTTATTAAAAGGAGCAGCATCTCAAGCAGTACAATGTATGAATATTCGTTTTAACTTTCCTGAAACTCAATCAATTATATAAAATAAATATGATAAATTAATATGAATAATCATTTGGTTATAAAATTAGGTGGTAATATTTTAAAAGAAAAAATAGAGTTGAATAATTTATTTAAAATCATAGCAAATTATCGCAATATTTTTAATCGTTTTATCATAATTGTTCATGGTGGTGGTTATATAGTAGATGATTTAATGAATAAGTTATCATTAACTATAGTAAAAAAAAATGGATTAAGAGTTACTCCTATTGATCATATCGATATTATTACTGGTGCTTTAGCAGGGACAGCTAATAAAAAATTTCTTGCTTGTGCAAGACAACATGATATTAATGCTGTAGGTTTATCCTTAGGAGATGGAAATATAGTTAAATCCACACAAATTAATGAACAATTAGGTTATATTGGTGAGGTGTTTCCCGGAAAACCATCATTATTGAATACATTACTAAATGGTGGATATATGCCAATAGTTAGCTCGATAGGAATTGATAATAACGGTTATTTGTTAAACATTAATGCTGATAAAGCTGCTGCTGCTGTAGCATTAACTATAAATGCTGATTTACTGCTTTTATCAGATGTAAATGGCATAATTGACAATAAAGGGTCTTTAATTACAGAAATAAATAGAAATGAAGCAAAAAAATTAATTTCTAATAAAATAATTACAAATGGTATGATTATTAAAGTTAAAGCAGCATTAACTGCTGCTCGTGTACTAAATAGACCTGTAAATATCTCTAGCTGGAAAAAATCTGATCAATTGATTTCTTTGTTAAATGGATATTCAATTGGTACTAGAATTGTTTATTAATAGTTATATCCAAAGGATTTTATAAATGATGCAACAAAAAATTAAAAAAATAGTACTAGCCTACTCTGGTGGACTTGATACCTCAGCAATAATACCATGGTTAAAAGACAATTATCATTGTTGTGAAGTAATTGCCTTTGTAGCTGATGTCGGTCAATCTCATCATTCTTTAGATGGTATAGAAAAAAAAGCTATTCAATCTGGCGCTTCTTCCTGTTATATAATTGATTTAAAAGAAGAATTTGTTAAAAATTATATTTATCCGGTATTACAAACAGGCGCAGTATATGAAGGTTATTATTTAATGGGAACATGTATGGCAAGGCCTATTATAGCAAAAGCACAAGTTGATTTAGCTATGAAACTAAATGCTGACGCTTTATGTCATGGAGCAACAGGTAAAGGCAATGATCAAGTACGTTTTGAAACTACTTATGCTGCAATAGCACCACATTTAAAGTTAATAGCTCCTTGGCGAGAATGGAATTTACATTCTAGGGGAGATCTCATAAATTTTTTAAAAAATAAAAATATACCTAATGATGTTTCTTTAGAAAAAATATATAGTAGAGATGAAAATGCATGGCATGTTTCAACTGAGGGTGGCATATTAGAAGATCCCGAAAAAGAAGCAAATAAAGATTGCTGGGTATGGACTAATGATCCATTATATGCTCCTAATCAACCAGAAAAAATAGTTATTAATATCGAACGAGGACAAATAACCGGAGTTAATAAAGAAAATCTAAGTCCTTTCAAATGCTTAAAAAAATTAAATATAATAGGTGCTAAGCACGGGATAGGTCGTGTTGATATAATAGAAAATCGCTTAATAGGTATAAAATCAAGGGGATGTTATGAAACACCTGGTGGAACTATAATGGTCAATGCATTACGTGCTTTAGAACAATTAGTTTTGGATCGTGATAGTTTTAAATGGCGAGAAAAAATTGGTCATGAAATGTCTTATATAGTATATGATGGAAGATGGTTTAGTCCATTACGTGAGTCTATACAAGCAGCTGCTAAAGTATTAGCGGAACAAATGACTGGTGAAGTAGTTATGAAAATTTATAAAGGTAATGCTATTGCTATAGAAAAAAGATCAATTAATAGTTTATATTCAAAAGATTATGCTACTTTTGAAGAAGATAATGTATATAATCATCATCATGCGGATGGTTTTATTCGATTATTTTCTCTTTCTTCTAGAATTCGTGCTCTTATAAAGAAATAAATAATTTTTAATATATTTGTTAGAATTGAATTTTTGTAAGATTTTAATAAATGGGGAAATTTATATGTCACTTTGGGGTGGACGATTTAGTAAATCAATAAACCAAAAATTTAAAGCATTTAATAATTCATTATATTTTGATTATCGATTAGCAGAACAAGATATTATCAGTTCTATTGCATGGTCAAGAGCATTAACTACAGTAAATGTTTTAGATTTTAATGAACAGAAACAAATAGAATATGAACTAAATTGTCTGTTGGAAAAGATTCGTATTAACCCTAAAATAATGTTATCAAGTAATAATGAAGACATTCATAGTTGGGTAGAAGATCAATTAATAGAAAAATTAGGTGAATTAGCTAAAAAATTATACACTGGACGTAGTCGTAATGATCAAGTAACAACAGATTTAAGATTGTGGTGTAAAATCAGTATTAAAAAATTACTTAAATCTACTTTAGAACTTAAAAAAATACTAATATTAACAGCTGAAAACAATCAAAATACTATAATGCCAGGCTATACGCATTTACAACGTGCACAACCAATAACTTTTGCATATTGGTGTTTAGCTTACTTAGAAATGTTATTAAGAGATGAAGAAAGACTAAAAAATACCTTTAAACGTGTAGATATTAGTCCATTAGGTTCTGGAGCTTTATCAGGAACTAGTTATAATATTAATAGAAAACAATTGGCTGATTGGTTGGGATTTAAATCTGTTTCTAATAATGGCCTAGATTCAGTTTCTGACCGTGATTATGTTTTAGAATTAATATCTAATGCATCAATTGGTATGGTACATTTATCTCGTTTTGCTGAAGATATGATTTTTTTTAACAGTACCGAAGTAGGTTTTATTGAATTATCAGACGATATAACATCTGGTTCATCACTTATGCCTCAGAAAAAAAATCCAGATATATTAGAATTAATCCGTGGTAAATGTGGGCAAGTACAAGGTGCATTAACTGGAATGATGATGATTTTAAAAGGATTGCCTTTATCATATAATAAAGATATGCAAGAAGATAAAAAATTTTTGTTTAATGCTATTGATACTTGGCATGAATGTATAGATATGTCAATCCTTGTATTACATAAATTAATAATAAATAAAGCACGCTGTAAAGAAGCTGCTAAACAAAGTTATTGTAACTCAACTGAATTAGCGGATTATCTTGTGTCTAAGGGAATGCCTTTTAGAACAGCACACCATGTTGTTGGTAAAATAATATTAAAAGCAATAAATACAAATTCAGCATTAGAAGATTTAAAATTAAGTGAATTTAAAAAATTTAGTGATAAGATTACAGAAGATGTATATTCCATTCTTAGTTTACAATCTTGTATTAATAAACGTAATGTACAGGGTGGTGTATCTCCCATACAAGTTTCAAAAGCTATTAATGAAGCAAAAAAAATTATAGTTAATTCTTTAGATGATTTTTAATTAATTATTCTAGAAATTTTTTTGCTAATGTATACATTTTTCAGATATAATTATTTTCATTGCTTATAAATTTAAGTAAATAATATAAAAATTTTAAATTAAGATATATGATATTTGCTATTATTAGATGTCATATTAGTATTAAAAGATCCACGTTAATTATTATTAATAAATTTTAAAAATTATTTCAATATATTTATATCAATTTTTATAATTTAATTAACTAAAAATTATAGATAACACCAAATTTCATCTTACAATTAAAATGAAAATATGTCATTATATTTAATGAAATGATTTAATCAGTGAATATAATTTTTATCTACAATAATAAAAGTGATAATTGTCCGTTCATGAATAATCCTAACTATAAACCTATTATACTTATCTTTGATTCTGGTATTGGAGGCCTATCAGTATATAATGAAATAAAAAAACAATTTCCAAATATTCATTATATTTATATTTTTGACAATGCTGGTTTTCCTTATGGTAATAAGGAACAATTGTTTATTATTAAGCGTATTATTAATATTTTTGAAAAAATAGTAAGTATTTTTTCAATATCTTTAGCTATCATAGCTTGCAATACTGCAAGTATAATTTCTCTCTTCGAGTTACGTAAACGTTATGTTTTTCCTATTATAGGATTAGTACCAGCTATCAAACCTTCAGTAAAAATAACAAAAAATGGTATAATAGGACTATTAGCAACCCATAATACTATTACTAGCATGTATGTAAATAAATTAATATATAAATTTGCTAAAAATTGTATAATATTAAAAATACAATCAAGTAAATTAGTATATTTAGCGGAAGAAAAATTTATAGGTAAAAAAATTTTTTTAAAAGATTTACAATATGTTATCAATCCATGGCTAAAACAATCACAAAAACCTGATACTGTTATTTTAGGTTGCACCCATTTCGTTTTATTACGTGATGAATTACAAAAGGTACTACCATCAAATACATATTTAATTGACTCTAATATTGCTATAGCAAATCGTGTAAGCTACTTATTGAAGTATACATTAATTAAGATTGGATATTTAAAAGAAAATATAGCTTTTTGTACATGTATTAATAGCAAGTCAATACAAATTTCATTAACTCTGAAAAAATATGGATTTCCTATATTACAAGAATTAAAATTTACTGAAATAATAAACCTTAATTAATATATTAATATAATCAATTATCTAACAAAGGAAGAAAGATGTCATTAAAAACTTGACTAACAGACATAACAAAGTTAAGATAGCACTGCTGTTGTTCTTTAACAATTTATCAGACAACCTGTGTAGGTATTCGTAGAATTGTATCAATTTTTTTTAAAAACATGTTACAC
>NZ_CM009564.1 GCF_002933315.1 Candidatus Pantoea edessiphila | reverse complement strand
TCTGTGGATAAGTTTCAAAATCTGTGGATAAGTTTATTATTAATTCGTCTTTTAAAAACTAAAAATTCGTCTTTTAAAAACTGCAACTAGAAAAAAATTGTTATATTTTATAATGTTAAAAACAAAAAAAAATACTTAACTTAAATACTAATTATTTAACTTAATTATACTTAACTATATTTATATTATTATTAGGCCTGTGAATATGTGGATAACTTTATAGCCCTTAACATCTTAATGCCTATCATAACAGCTATACAGCCACACAAGATAGATTACAAACTTATCTATAAACTGTGCATAACTATTTAATAAACACAAACTGAGGTGATCTAAAGTCAAAAGATTTATTACAAATAACAAAAAAGTAATAAATACTAAAAAATGATAGAATAATTCAAAATTTTAAATTATAATATGCGAGATATAGAATACAAAAGAATAGGGGGGGAATGATGCTATTAAATTTCTAAAGAATAGTATTGATTTACATTTTCTTTTTAAATAGATAAAAAATTAATTTTAATTTCATGCTGACCTTGATTTTTTTAATAAGAACTTTAATTGATCTTTACATTACATTGTTATTGCTTCTAATATGGATGCAAATAGCGCGCTGCGATTTTTTTAATCCAATAGCACAATCTATTTTTAAAGTTACTCAACCTATAGTTGGATGGTTAAGAAACAAAATAATCCCTAACATTGCTTCAATAGATGTTGCTGCATTAACAATAGCTTTTATCTTATCAATAATTAAATTTCCAACACTGAGATTTATTGAAAATAGGATATTAACATTAGATTCTATTGATTTGTTTATAGGATTATTAGTATTCATAAAATCAACAGGAAAAATTATTTTTTGGGTAATTATTACTAGATCAATACTTAGTTGGGTAAATTATAGCTATAATCCAATACATTTTGTTTTATACCAAATGAGTGAAATTTTGATTAATCCTGTTCGCAAAATATTGCCAGACACAAATGTTATAGATTTTTCACCAATGATAATAATTTTTACACTTTATGCATTAAATTACTTAGGTATGGATCTATTGCCTAATATTTGGTATATACTATGACAGTTATGTGGAATGATGAAAATACATTATTGATTAATATATATGTTAAACCTAATTCTAACTGCAACAAAATAGTTGGAAAATACAATAATTCAATTAAAACTAATATTGTAACATCTCCATCAAAAGGAAAAGCAAATAATTATCTTTTAAAGTTTCTTTCTAAAGAATTTGGAGTATCAAAAAGTTGTATAAGCATAGAAAAAGGAAGGTTTAACAGATATAAACAATTAAGAATTAAACAACCCAAACAAATACCTTGGATTATCGTACAAATATTAAATAATCAATCCCCTTTTTCTCATCCTGAATAGTTATTGTGGATTAATATTACATAAACTAGACGACAAAAACGCAATTTTAAGCAGTTCAGAAGAGTTTTAGCAGTATTTTTTAGTCAAGATGAAGAAAACCCTACCGAAATAATTAAAAGCTCTTACAGGAGCTTTTAGGCTATCATTTAAGAAATGAGATTACTTTTGAAATAGTTATTTATATTGATTATCTTAAAAAGAGAAACCAAGAAAATAAATTTATTCTGTAAGAATATTTCTGGTTTGGTATTTTTAATGTAATACAAAAAATATTTTTATATCTTTAAAGAATTTTTAATCTCATTTCTTAAATGATAGCCTAAAAGCTCCTGTAAGAGCTTTTAATTATTTCGGTAGGGTTTTCTTCATCTTGACTAAAAAATACTGCTAAAACTCTTCTGAACTGCTTAAAATTGCGTTTTTGTCGTCTAGTTTTACTATCTATTTAATTCTACACGTTTACTAAACATAACAATATCTGTTTTTTCATCATACAGAATTGTATAATTTGGCAAATTATTAACTTTAACTAATTTTTTAAAGTTATATCGAAACATTTTAAGAAGGGATGTACTTCCAGTTTTAAGATGTAAATTCTTAAGAGATATAGAAAATTTTTCTTGATTACCACAATGCTTTCTAGCAATTTCATAAATTCTTCTATCTATCGCTTTTCTTATACTGAAATAATCAGGGCTAATCTTTAATATTTTTTTCTTATGTAAAGCTTGATACAACCAATTAGGTAAAGTGATCTCTACCATGCCAATACTTAACTTACCACGTTTTTCATCAATAATACGCCAACTATCAATTAAACCAAATCCAACTAGTTCTCTTTTGGAATCAGAGTAAATAACATTAGTTTCAATCCTAGTTCCAGCAAGTTTTGATAGTGATTTTTTAAAATCACTATATGCTCTTCCACCTTTTTCTCTATTTGTTGTTATAAAAAAATCATATGGAGTAAAAGTAATTGTTCGGCTAATTGGACTATTATTATTAATAGCAGCTTGTAATTTTGATATACTGTATATCCATATATCTTTGTCAAAGATTGTAGCTACACCATCCACATTAGGTTTTATCTTTATAATAACATTTTCAGTTTCATATTTTCTTATCTTTTTATCTCCCCCTCTCAAGGCAAAAAAGGGATACTCCATGCTAGATATATCATCACGGAAACCTGATATTTCTACTTCGTCAGCAATAAAAAAATCTATTTGTTGTTTAGAAGAACGTATCATTTTCAAATCCATCACACCCTTTTTTAGTTAATTAATTATAACAAGTAGAATTAAATAATAATTTACTTGCTACATTGATTTAAAAAATATATATAAAAAACATAAACTAAATAAAATTATTTTCTGAATTAAGAACTCCTCAATATATATTTTTAACAAAATCTGTGGATAAGTTTCAAAAGCTGTGGATAAGTTTCAAAAGCTGTGGATAAGTTTCAAAAGCTGTGGATAAGTTTCAAAAGCTGTGGATAAGTTTCAAAAGCTGTGGATAAGTTTCAAAAGCTGTGGATAAGTTTCAAAAGCTGTGGATAAGTTTCAAAAGCTGTGGATAAGTTTCAAAAGCTGTGGATAAGTTTCAAAA
>NZ_CM009563.1 GCF_002933315.1 Candidatus Pantoea edessiphila | reverse complement strand
CGGATAATTAGTTTATCATATGCGGTAAATTAACTTTTTAGTTTGCGGGTAATTGTGAATAAAAATTTTAAATTAAAATTTTTATGAAAAAACTTTATTTTTTCATAAAAATTTTATTTTTTTACTTGATAAATTGAGCTTTTATTTTATTTTGGAGTGTAATGTTAATAGTAAATTTACCGTCAGTTAAGTCGGTAATTTAAATATATAAAAGTTAATGAATAATTTTGTTTACTTCATGTTTCCAATTTAGACCAAGTTTGAGTTGATTTAGTTTTTGCCATACTAATTTATCGAAACTTTCAGGATCCATGTTTAAAAGTATGTGATTTGGATAAGTACGTATTATCCATGCTGCCATGGTATGTCTACGTTGATCTAAAGGAAGTGTTGTAAGTTTTTTTATTCTTTTTGCTCTTGTGGCTTTTTCTCTTCTATATTTTAATGTAGCTATATTCATTTGTTCATACCAATATTCTCTTGTTTTACGTAATGTAATATAGTTGCTGGATTTAATCATACTGTTAATTTTTGAGTCAAGACGCATATTTCGTTGATATATTATTTTATCTATATTAACTCCACATAATTTCCAAAATCTTTCTGTTAATATGATATGACAAGGCATCCAATATTTTTTTACTGGGTCCCATTTGAGATTAGGTAGTTCGCATAAACCGTAACGTGCCATTTCAGGTAGCAAACGTGATAAACGTGATGTAGTTACTTTTGTTTCTTGAATTACTTCTTTTTTTTCGTTTTTAGGACTTAGTTCATTTGCTAGTTTAGTTATATTAATTGTTACTATCCAGCTACCTAAATCAACTTTCTGAATTAATAATGGAAAGATGGCGTCAATAAGTGCTTTTTTTTCTGGTCTGAAATCTCTTTTACGACCAGCAATTTTACGTAGTTTTAAAAAATATGGATCAAGTGATATACGGCGGCGTAAAGAAGATGTACCATTTTTTTTATTTTTTATTACTAGTTGACGCATTGCGTGACCTAATTCACCTGGAAGTGGTTTATAGTTTGTAGGTGCAAACCATTCTGGTTTGGGGCATTTACAAGTTACAGAATGATTGCCTCTTATGCGTTTACTTTGTTTTATTTGTTTTTGTTCTATTTTAATTTGATTGTTCATTATGTGCTATACTTATGTCAGAAAAAGGTTGTTTTTAAATACATTAATTATAATTTTTGTTAGGTTTTAAATGTGCTTATAATCTCTTGTTTCTTTGTTTCTATCAATTAGATTCTTGGGATCAAGGGATTTATGCATGTTAATTTTTTAATGGGTTTTTTGTTTTAATGAAGTATAATTAATTTTTTTTCCTTTCTTTAATCAAAATATATTATGTAATAATTTTCTTATTTTGATATCTTTATAAATATTTAGAGAATTTTTAATTAACTGGAAATTTTTCTATTTTTTTTTATTAATAATTATATTATACAATTATATTTCATTTTGTTTCTTTAATTTTTTGTTTTTAGAATATTTATTTAAAAACTAATGATATATTATTTTATGAGATTATGAAAATATTTTTTTTTGTTAGTCTTAATATATTTTTTAAGAAATTTTATATTTTGTTTTTTAGAATGGTTTTTTATTTTTTAGGAAAAACTTGTTTTTTTATTTTTTATTAGAAATGTTTATCATTAATACTTTATTTGTTGTTATATTTTATTAATTAGTTTGATTTTAATTGATAATTATGTATTTTAATTTTATTATTTTTTTTTTATTTGTTCTACTTATGTCAATTTGTTATTTAATATTGCAAAAATGATGATTTTTGCAATATAATCTATTGTTAATGTTTATAAATTGGTATTTTTTAGTAAATTTTGTTTGTTTTTCATTTGTTTATTTAAGATATAAAATTAAGTTTTCTTTAAAATATTATCTTATGGTAATTTAATATGCGAATTGGTTATGCTAGGGTATCTACACAAGATCAGGATACTAGTATGCAGGTTTCTTTTTTGAAGGAATCTGGCTGTAAGCAAGTGTATGAAGATAAAATATCAGCAGACTGTTGGAATAGGCCTGGTTTAATTCAAGTAATTAATCATCTTGGTCCTGGAGATGTTTTGGTAGTTTGGAAATTGGATAGATTATCTCGTTCTTTAAAAGATTTGCTGATATTTTTGGATAAAGTTCAGCTAGCTGGAGCTCAATTTGAGAGTCTTACAGAGACAATTAATACAAAAACTCCAGCGGGACGTATGATGATGCAAATAGTTGGTTCTTTTGCTGAATTTGAACGTGCTGTGTTGTGTGAACGTACTATTATTGGTTTACAAGCTGCTCGTAAAGAAGGTAGAATCGGTGGGCGAAGACCTAAATTAAGTTTACAACAACAAAAAGAGGTTGTTGAGTTAGTTCGTTCTGGTAAAAAAACTGCTGCTAATATGGCTAAATTATTTAATGTACATCCTTCAACTATATGTAGGTTATTGCATAGAAATTTATTAGTTAAAAATTGATTATTTTTTGTGGGATAAATCTTTTTTGTTTACTTGAAAATTTATTTAATATCCCAATAGTGATTTATAATGGTTTTGATATGTTTTTAAGCGTTAAAGGAGGATAATATGTCATATCGTTCTTTCTCTCTTATGCCTTCATTTAGTAATAATTTGTTTTCTGATCGTTTTACTCAAATGGATAATTTGTTTAGTCGAATTACTGGTGAAAAACCTTTAATGGATACTCCTTCCTATAATTTATTACAAAAAGATAAAGATAATTATGAGTTGGTCATTAGTGTGCCTGGTTATTCACAGAATGAATTAGATATTTCTATTCTTAATAATCAATTGACTATAAGTGGTAAGCTTTCTGTTTCTAATACTGGTAAAAATGAGCTTAATAAAAATGAGCTTAATAAAGATAAATTTTTTAGATGGTTACATCAGGGTATCAAAAGAAGTGATTTTTCTTTGAGTTTTAATCTTGAGCATAGGATTAATATTAATTATTCTGTTTTGTGTAATGGTTTATTGATTCTTCGTTTTACTTATGATATTCCTGAAAGAGAGAAACCTCAAAAGGTTTCTATTGGTTTACAGAATGATTTAAATCGTGTTATTGAACATCATGGTTCTTAATGTGTTATAGATTTTTTATTCGTTTTTGTTATATAAAAAGACGCTCCATATTTGGAGCGTTTTTTTTTGTGTTTTTGAAATATAGTTTTGTTTTTTTCTTTTTTTTGTTAAAGATATTATTTGACAGAAATATTATTTTTCTTTAATGAATTAAATCTTTTTTTACGACTATATTGCGGATAATTAGTTTATCATATGCGGTAAATTAACTTTTTAGTTTGCGGGTAATTGTGAATAAAAATTTTAAATTAAAATTTTTATGAAAAAACTTTATTTTTTCATAAAAATTTTATTTTTTTACTT
>NZ_CM009562.1 GCF_002933315.1 Candidatus Pantoea edessiphila | reverse complement strand
TTTTTTTTTTTCCATTTGTTTTTTTTTTTTTTCCACAGGATATGCTGTTTTTTCCACAGGATATGCTGTTTTTTCCACAGGATATGCTGTTTTTTCCACAGGATATGCTGTTTTTTCCACAGGATATGCTGTTTTTTCCACAGGATATGCTGTTTTTTCCACAGGATATGCTGTTTTTTCCACAGGATATGCTGTTTTTTCCACAGGATATTTTCTTATTTTGGGGATAAGTTTTTTTGTTTTTGTTAAACTGATTTTTAGGATTTTTTACTCATTAATGTTTTAAATTTGAAAAACTTAATGAAGTTATCTTTTTTTATTTTTTTAATTTACAGAAAAATTTGTTAGATAAATATTGGATAGCAATCTTATTGATTTGTATAAAACAATTAAAAAAAACAATAATATTTATTGTTGTATAAAATTAGAGATAATGGTTAACCATAGGTAATTTTAGAGAGTACAGCAATTGAATACATTAAGACCACGTAAACATGATTTAGAATTTTTTATTACAGATAAAATTGAAATTTCTAGCTTTAGAGATGACATTGCTAGTATGGAACATCCATTTTTTGCCTTAAAAGGTGGAGATACAAGAATTAGGGAGTATCATAATGGAAATACAACTGTCATAATTAAACCAACTGCAGATGGTTTGGCTACTATTTTTGATAAAGATGTTTGGATATATGTAATATCAAAATTACAAGAATCAATTAATATAAATCAGGAAATAAGCAAAACTGTTTGTTTTACACCTTATGATTTTTTTATAACTACTAACAGAACAATTAGTGGCAGAACTTATCAGGAATTAGAAAAAGCTTTAGATAGATTAAGGGGAACAACTATTAAAACAAATATATTTTATTCTAAGAAAAAACAAGAAATTATAGGATTTGGTCTTATTGATAGTTGGCAGATTCTTGAAGAAAAAAAGGGTAGGTTAGATATTGGCATGGTTAAAGTTACTTTACCTAATTGGTTATATCAGGCTTTATATAAAAATAAAATGTTAAAAATTAGTCCAGATTATTTTCGAATTAGAAAAGCTATAGATAGACGTATTTATGAAATAGCTCGTAAGCATTGTGGTGTTCAGAGTGAATTTAGTATTGCATTAGATAAATTACATTTGAAAACAGGCAGTACATCTTTATTAAAAATGTTTAGATATAATATTAAGAAACTTGCTAAAAATAATGATTTACCAGATTATACAATACGTTATAATTCTACAGAGGATATGGTAATCTTTGATAATCGTAATTCTAATTTTAAATTAGAAAGTAAAATTAAAAAACATATAAAGACAATAGTAAAGTAATTGTATTATTAGGATATTTATTAAGTAAAAAACAAAATTTATATTAAAAATATTTGCTCATAAAAACAAATATTTTTAAAAATATTTGTTTTTATGACTTTGGTTTTATTTTACATCAGTAACAATTAAATTTATTAATTACATTGAAAATCTATTTGATTTAATATATTAATTTTTAATATTTTATTAATTATTTTTAATAATTTTCTATTGAAATAAGGTTATTGCAGAATGAATAAAAAACTAAAAACTGCTATTTTTTCTTTTATTATTTTTATTACTTTGTTAATTTCAGGTTGTAAAAATATTCATGAAAATTTTTATAATCATGATCATGATGTATATAATCGTGATGTATATAATCATGATGTATATAATCATGATGAAGATAATCATGATATAGAAGTTGGATTTTCACCAGGTCATACAGCAAGTAAAATTATTATTAGTGCTATTGAAAAATCTAAGCGTTCTATTTTGATTGCTGCTTATTCATTCACTAGTAAACCAATAGCTTTGGCATTAGTTAAAGCTCAAAAAAGAGGTGTTCACGTACATTTAGTTGTTGATAAAAAAGTAAATACTAGTAGATATACTGCTGTAACTTATTTGGTTAATCATTTTGTACCAGTAAGGTTTAATGATAAATATTCCATTATGCATGATAAATTTATGATTATTGACAATATTTCAGTAGAAACAGGTTCTTTTAATTATACACAAAGTGCTATGTTTCGTAATGCTGAGAATGTTATTTACATCAAAAATAGAAGAGATATTGCTAGACAATATCTTAGAGAATTTGATCGTCTATGGAATGAAGGGATAGATGCAAAACCTACATATTAAAATTATTATTTATTTTTTAATTTGATTTTGATATTTGCAAGATAAAAAATATATATTTTTATAAAACATAATTTTTTTGTTTTTGGATATTTTTTTGGTTAAGTTATAATTTTAAATTAGGTTTATTTATTATGATAATTATAAACAAGTAATAAATTAAAGAGTTTAAGGTGTTTTGGTGTTAAAATATAAGTTAATGATTTTAATTAATAAAAGTTTAGGTATTGGGGGATATTATTTATGCAATTTGAAGAAAAAAATCTTATTGAAAAATTGTTTCAGAGATTGCAAAAAGCAGAGGAAAATGCGTCTATTAGAGATAATGAAGCTGAAAAGCAAATTCAAGATGCTGTAAAAGAACAGCCTGCAGCACCTTATTACATGGTTCAATCTATCTTGATTCAAGAAGCAGCTTTGAATAAGCTTAATCAGCAAATTTTGAAATTAAAAAACGAGTTATTTCAATTACAGATGACGAATCAGGCAAAGGGTAAAACATTTTTAAGTAGGTTATTTGGTAGTAATCAACATTCTCATCAAATGTCATCAAAAGATCTACAGCAGCCAGTAGTTTCTTCTGAAAATAGATCTTACAGTTCTGGTACTTCTCCTCGTAATGGAGTTAATAGTTTTATGACTGGTGCTTTACAAACTGCTGCTGGTGTTGCGGGTGGGGTAGTTATAGGAAATATGCTGAATAATATGTTTCATCATTCTGCTCCAGAAGAAATTATTAATATAATTGATGATCCCAGTTCTTCAGTTGTAGAAAACGATAGTTCTTTATTAAATAGCGATTTAGATGTGGATAATTTAGATGGAGATATGTTTGATTATACTTCTGATAGTCAACTTATCAGTGATGATCAACTTTCTAATGGTGATTTTGATATTGGTAATTTCGGAGATGATGATTTTATATAAAATTATTTTCCATTATTAAACAATATTTTATTTTTTTATAGATTAATCAAGAACTATGTTATGTGTTATTTTGTCTTTTTTTTTAAGTCATTATCTAAATTATAAAGGATAATCTTATGATATTTTTTTATTTTGAAAAACATTTCTACATTATATCATATTTTTAATATAATTAAAATATTTATAATCAGGAATGGGTTTTTTCTGAAATATTTAAGTCATTATTTTGGTGATATTAAAATTTGTTTTTATTTTTTTTGAATAAGTATGTTGTAAATATTTCATATTCTTTTCACCAAAGTCAAGTAAGATAGATAAATTTTAGGTTATTTGTAATGTAAATATAAATTTTTATAAATATTAAATAGATTCGTTTTTTTTGTTAACATTGTTAAAAAAATAAAAATAACTAAATTAATTTATATAAATTAAAGAGAAATAAATTAGTAAATATTATTTTTTGATGAAATTTTTCTCTTGGTTAAGATTAATATTGATTGTTTAAATTTTTTGTTTTTATTTTTCTAGAATAGATAATAATTGGTTATTTTGTTTTGTTGAATATATTAAAAGAGGTTGTGTTTTTAATATATTCAATAATTGCCTCCTAAAAGTCTTTTTGAGCGCTTTTTTTTTATTGTATACCCTTTCCTTCATCTTCTGTCTAAAAATGTCTCTTGTAAGATTCTAGAGTGGTTTAAGGTGCTTTTAAAAGTTAAACTTCGGGGAAAAACTATTTTTTTGTTTAAAATTTGTTTTTTTCTTGTTTTGAATTTTTATTTTTTGCTGAATTATAAAAAGTTATCCACAGTTAAGCCTCTCGCTTAAGTAATAATAAGTTAAAAGATTTTTAGTTAAAATAAGTTAAATAAGTTAAGGGTTTTTTTTTGCTCTTATCTTTTTGAAAAATAATATTTTTTTTTCACCTACGGTTTTTAAATCACAGTATTTGGTTTTTAAATCACAGTATTTGGGTTTTTAAATCACAGTATTTGGGGTTTTTAAATCACAGTTTTTCCCACAAGTTATCCACAGGATATGCTGTTTTTTTCCACAGGATATGCTGTTTTTTCCACAGGATATGCTGTTTTTTCCACAGGATATGCTGTTTTTTCCACAGGATATGCTGTTTTTTCCACAGGATATGCTGTTTTTTCCACAGGATATGCTGTTTTTTCCACAGGATATGCTGTTTTTTCCACAGGATATGTTGTTTTTTCTATTGGATATTTTTTTTTTTTTTTTTTATTTTTTT
>NZ_CM009561.1 GCF_002933315.1 Candidatus Pantoea edessiphila | reverse complement strand
ACTATTTATGGTTTTTTATTGTTTTGTTTTTTACAATGATATTTTTTATCCACGGTTCAGGGTTTATTTTTTTAAATTTTGTTCTAATAAAATGTTTTTTTAAATTATATGGTACTGTACAATCAAATATTGTTTTGGTTGTAGATCCTTTTGTATGGAGTCGACTATCGTATATAGGACTTTGTGAAGGATCTAATATATGTCCTGTTATACCAGGTATAAATATTGTATCGAGATCACCAGAATATCTTGTTTGCATAGCCCAAAGAACATCATTTGTATCAAATAAATCAACATCTTCGTCTATTAGAATAATATTTTTTAATTCACGATAAACAGCTAGTGCTATTATGGCTGCTTGGCGTGTCATTCCGTCATCATTTTGATTACGTTTTTTAACTTGCAATATAGCGAGTAATTTACCTCCTCCTGCACTGTGAGCATAAACATTTTTTAATAAACCAGGTATAGATTCTTCGCATTTTAAGTAAATACTAGCTTCTGTTGGTATGCCTACTAAATTTGCATGTTCTTCTCCTGGACCAATTAGTGTTTGTAGTATAGGGTTTTTGCGTGTTGTTACAGCTTTAACTTTAACTATTGGTAATAGTGAGTTCGCATTTCCAGTATATCCTAAGAATTCTGGCATGGTTTTTCCTGTTTTACTGTTTTTATCTTCTTTTATTCTTACATGAGGTAGAATTTCTCCTTCAATAACAATTTCAGCTCTTGCAATTGCTTTTTGTTGTATAGAAATACAATCTACTAATTCTACTGGTTTTTTTCTTAATCCTCCTGCTATGCTGAGTTCATTAAAACCTAAAGGGGTAATTGGTGCTTCAAATGATGCTCCAATATATATTGCAGGATCAAGTCCTATATTAATAGATATATCTAGTGATTTATCCATTGATTCAGCTTTTTTACGAAAGTTATCGATATGTCTTCCAGGCGCGAAAAAAATTGATAATTCGTTTTTGTTTTGTTATTGCAGGATCAAGTCCTATATTAATAGATATATCTAGTGATTTATCCATTGATTCAGCTTTTTTACGAAAGTTATCGATATGTCTTCCAGGCGCGAAAAAAATTGATAATTCGTTTTTGTTTTGTATGCATAATCTATGAATGCTAACATCAGTATCGTTAGGTTTTTCTTTGTCATTAGCTAATATTAAACCTAAACAGATATATGGACCAGCATCGTCAACTGTATTTGTTATTGTTGGTAGTATTTTACGTAAATCAAAAGATTTTTTATTTGCATCATATTTTACTTCTTGGCAAGGTATTATTTTTTTTTTGGTCATTATTGGTGGGATGTTATTTTTTCTGGCTTTGGCTACATTAATGCCAAGTTTTGTTTCTGGAAGGTTCAATAATTTGCTTATTCTTTTTCTACTTGCCATTAATCCAATTAAGATACGATATTTTGGGAAGTTCTTAATGTTGTTAAACATCATAGCAGGACCTATTTTTGTAGGTCTCATTACTGTACCACCAGCACCTATGTATCGATAAACTTCTACTAGTTCATTTATTGGATTTATTTGGTTATTGGTTTCAATATATTGATTTGGGTATTGTTTTATTAGTTTAATTGCTGAACGTAGATCATTAATATTATTTAATTTTTTGTTATTAACTGTTTTTTCTTTTATTGTTTTTTTCATTTTTGTTTTGTTTTTGTTTGAATATTTTTTGTTTTGGTAACTATACCAGTTATAGGTTATATTTAATAAAGATTTCAACAGGTCAAAAACATTTTTTAATGTAAAATATTATGTTATTTAATATAATATCATATTGATTTTATTAGTATTGATTTTTTTTATTTAATATTTTTTGTAAACTTATCCACTTATACACTAAGTAGATCCTATATAGATCCTATATAGATCCTATATAGATCCTAATAATGCTGTAAGCCATATTATACAAGGGTTAAAACAATGATAGTGTTCACTATAATCAGTAAAACATTCACTATAGTCAGTAAAACATTCACTATAGTCAGTAAAAACATTCACTATAGTTTATATTTATAGTTTCTTATTTAACACAAAATGAATTCAAGTTATGAAAGATAAAAATAATGAGAATAAAACATTATTAAGATCTTTTTTATCAGTAAATAAAAATAGTGGTGAAATAGTTCAATTATGTCCTAACAAAAATAACACTGTACAACCAGCTGCACTAATGAGATTAGGGTTATTCGTACCAACATTAAAATCTACAGCTAGAGGAAAGACAGGATCTATTGCTTTTACAGATGCAACAAATGAACTAAAAAATTTATCACTAGTTAAAGCTGAAGGTTACCAGAAAATTACTATTACTGGTGCAAGATTAGATATGGATAATGATTTTAAAACGTGGGCTGGAATAATTCAATCTTTTGCACGTTATCAAATTAGAGAAGATACTGTAACTTTATCATTTATTAATTTTGTGAAAATGTGTGGTATTCCTTCTGCAAATTGTTCATCTGTTTTACGTAAACGTTTAGATGCATCCCTTCGTCGTATTGCAACTAATACTTTATCATTTGAAGGTAATGGTAAAATATATCATACACATCTTGTTCAGTCTGCATATTACAATAGAGAAAAAGATATAGTACATATTCAAGCTGATCCAAAATTATTCGAACTTTATAGTTTTGATCATAAAGTGTTATTACATCTTCGTGCTATTTCTCGTTTAAAACGTAAAGAATCAGCTCAAGCTCTTTACACTTTTTTAGAAAGTCTTCCGATAAATCCTATACCAATTTCTCTTGTTAGATTACGCATGCGTTTAAATTTATCATCTAAAATTACTACACAAAATTATGTTGTGAGACGAGCAATGAAGCAATTAAAAAAAATCGGTTATTTAGACTACTCTGAAGTAAAACGTGGAAAATCTGTATTTTTTATTATTCATGATAGAATACCAAAATTAGATAAGATTAATCACTTTGATAGTATGGATTCAATTATGAATAATTAAAAATATTCACTATAGTAAGTAATTCAAAAAATAATAAAAATGTTTAAATATAAAAATAAACAATCAATCATAATTATATGTACATTAAGAAATGTTATTGTTAATAATATACAAAACATATATTGTTATTGTTCAAATAAAACAAATCAAATATTATCAGATATTAAATAAGGAATATTATCGATGAGTAAAATTTCAAGAAGAAATTTTATGACATTTGCATTAGGTAGTACTTTAGCATTAGCTACAACTAAAGTCTATTCACATAATTTAAGCATAAGAAATTATATATCTCAATATAGAAACAAATACAAAGATGATCCAGGTCCCAAAGATATTATAAGGGAGAAAGAAAATCCAGATATCATTAATCCACCTATTACAGACAGTGGTACTTTGCCAAATCTTCGTTATTCATTTAGTGATGCACATATAAAAAGAAGTACTGGAGGCTGGACAAGACAAATTACTCAACGAGAACTAAGCATAGCAACTACTATAGCAGGAGTTAATATGCGTCTTAATGCTGGGGGAATAAGAGAATTACACTGGCATAAAGAAAGTGAATGGGGATATATGATATATGGTAATGCACGTGTAACTGCGTTAGATTCTGAAGGCAATTGGTTTATTGATGATCTTGAAATAGGTGATTTATGGTATTTCCCTCCTGGTATACCTCATTCGATTCAAGGAATAGGGTTAAATGGTTGTGAATTTTTATTAGCTTTTGATAATGGATTCTTCGATGAAGAAAGTACTTTTCTTCTTTCAGATTGGTTTCAACATATTCCCTCTGAAATACTAGCTAAAAATTTTAATGTTCCAACTTCAACTTTCAATACATTACCTTCACCTAATGATAGGTATATTTTTTCCGGCTATATAAATAATAGTGTGTCAGCAAATTTTATTACTAAATCAAAAAAATCAAATAATATATTTACTTATAAAATGTTATCTCAAAAATCTATTAAAGCATCTGCAGGAACAGTAAGAATTGTAGATTCATCAAGTTTTTCAATATCTAAAAATATTGCAGCAGCATTAATAGAAATAGAACCAGGTGGAATTAGAGAATTACATTGGCATCCTAATAATGATGAATGGCAGTATTATTTAGAAGGTGAAGGACGTATGGGAGTATTTGCTTCTTCAGGACAAGCTAGAACCTTTAATTATAGGGCAGGAGATGTTGGTTATGTTCCATTTGCTATGGGACATTATATAGAAAATACTGGTACAAATAATATGAGGTTTTTAGAATTATTTAAAAGTAGTTATTATGCTGATATTTCTTTAAATCAATGGCTTGCTAATACTCCAGACGAATTACTTAGACAACATTTAAATCTTAATAAAAAATTTATGTGTTCTCTTTCTTTTAAAAAAGATCCTGTCATAAGATGATGATATATTTTATTAATTTATAATTAATATATTTATTTATATCAAATTATATATGTTTATTTATTATACATAATTGCAAAAATGGGCATTTTTGCAATATATTTTGATATTAATGCTTATAAATTGATATTTTTAGGTAATTTTTTTTGTTTTTTTATTTACTTAATTAACAAACAAAATTAAGTTTTCTTTGAAACCTTATCTTATGGTGATTTAATATACTAATTGGTTATTCTAGGGTATCTACAAAAGATCAGGATGTTAATATACAAGTTTCTTTTTTGAAAGAATGTGGTTGTAAGTAAGTATAGGATTGGGTTAATGTATTTAATTAACTATCTTGGTTCTGAGGATGTTTTAGTAGTTTGGAAATTGGATAGATTGTCTGGTTCTTTAAAGGATTTGTTGGATGTTATTAAAAATAATTTAGTTATAAAATTTTATTTTAAAATGTATTTGTAAAAATACAGTAATAATTATTAAAAAAGTATATTTTACCACCATTGATAAAAATGATGTACAGGACCGTTGCCTTTACCTATTGATAATTTATTTCCATGAATTATGGATTGATTTAACCATGTTTTAGCATCACTAAAAGCTTGGAACCAATTTTTACACTGAGGTCTTTTTGCGGCTATAGCTGCAGATAAGGTACATCCAGTACCGTGTGTATTTTTTGTATTGATTTTAGGAGTGTTTATTTTGATTACTTCATCAGACTTTATAAACCAATCAGGACTTAAATTGCCTTCTAAATGACCACCTTTCATTATGACTACCTTACATCCTAATAACAAAAGTTTTTTTCCTTGAGAAATAATGTGATCTTCATCTTTTGCGATAATACTATCAAGAAGTAATGCCGCTTCTGGGAGATTTGGAGTAATCATTGATACTAAAGGTAATAAATCATTTTTAATCATTTTTATTGCATGATTACTTAAAAATTTATAACCATTACTGCTTGTCATTACAGGATCTAGAACTATCCAAGGAATGCGATATTTATTGATTTTTTCTATTACTACTTTGATAATACTTGGTTTGCTAAGTAGTCCAATTTTAATACTGTGAATACATATATCACTAAATATTGATTCTAATTGTGTTGCTACAAAAGATGAACTCACTGGATAAATGGATTGTACTCCACAAGTATTTTGTGCTATTAAAGTAGTGATAACTGTAGTTCCATATACTCCCAATGCTGAAAAAGTTTTTAGATCTGCTTGAATACCTGCACCACTACTAGGATCTGTTCCAGCAATACTTAATACATTATATATTTTTTTTTGATTTCATAACAATTCCTTTATGAGTTTAATTTTATTATTATTTCTAAATTTTTATTTATTCGTAGAACGTCCTAAATATATATCCCAATCTTTCCATATTGGCTGTAATCCATTTGATGATAGTACCTTACATACTTCTTGGGGTGAACGATTATCAGATATAATAAATTGTTCTAGTTCTTTTTTATTGCTTGTGTAACCTCCTGGATGTGTTTTAGAACCAGCACTAATATTATTAACTATAATTGGAGTTACATTATCCCTAAAATAAGGAGTTTCTCTAGTAGAAATAGAAATTTCTACTTCAGGCATTAATAAACGAAATACACACATAACTTGTAATAAATCAATGTCATCTATCTGACTAAAAGAACTAGACATATTATTACCTTTATAAGGACGTAAACGAGGAAAAGATATGGAGTAAGTATTTCTCCAATATATATTACGTAAATATAAAAGATGTTGGGCAGCTATATAACAATCTACACGCCAATTATTAGATAATCCAATTAAAACACCTAAACCTATTTTACTCATTCCAGCACGAGCTAACCTTTCTGGAGTTTGTAATCTCCAAAAAAAATCTCTCTTTTTCCCTCGCAAGTGATTTTTTTTATAGGTAATAATATCATATGTTTCTTGGTAGACCAGCACACCATCTAAACCAATTGTTCTTAACTCTGCATATTCATCTTGTAACATTGGTTGAACTTCCATTAATAATAAACTACAATAATTTCTTACTAATGGAATATATCGACGAAAATATTCCATGCCAACTTTTGTTGAGTGTTCTCCAGTAACTAATAATATATGACTAATGCCCTTATCTCTTATTGATTTACATTCCTGAATAATTTCTTGTTCATTAAGTATTTTTCGTTCGATACGATTACTTGCAGAAAAACCACAATATGTACATTCATTTAAACATATATTAGATAGATAAAGAGGCAAATAAAAATTAACGGTATTACCAAATCTTTGACGTGTTAATTTTTGAGCTGTTTTTGCTATATGCTCTATGTAAATTTTAGCAGCGGGTGACAAGAGCGCACTTATTGTTTTGCTATCAAAAGTTTTTGATTCTAGCGCTTTTAATACATCTTTTTTATTTTGACTATAGATATATGATGATAAATTATCCCAATTTATATTTTTCCAATATTCAGTAAAACTTTCCATTTATTTTTTCTTTGGGTGATTATACAAAAATTGAGTTAATGGACTAGTAGAACTAGCTTTTAAATTAATTGGTCCTAATATTGCATTCCTAGCTAATTCACCGGCTCTTGCTGCTAGCTTAAATGCTTTTGCCATATTAATTGGGTCATGTGCAATTGCTATAGCAGTATTTATCATTATTGCATCAGCACCTAATTCTAATGCTTCAGTAGCTTGACTAGGAGAACCAATACCAGCATCTACTATTACAGGAACTGTTTTTTGCTCAATAATGATTTTTAAAAAATCTCTAGTCTTTAATCCTTGATTAGAACCAATAGGAGATCCTAATGGCATTACTGCAGCACAACCCACTTCAACTAATCTACGACATAAAACTGGATCTGCACTACAATAAGGTAATACTACAAAACCTTCTTTTACTAATTTTTCAGCTGCTTTTAAAGTTTCTATTGGATCTGGAAGTAAATATTGCGTATCTGGATGAATTTCGATTTTTATCCAATAAGTACCTAATGCTTCTTTAGCTAAATGAGCAGCAAAAATTGCTTCTTCAGCTGTTTTAGCTCCAGAAGTATTAGGTAATAATCTTATTCCAATTTTATTTAAATTTGTCAAAAAAGAATCATATCTATCATTTAAGTTTAATCTTCTCATCGCTAAAGTGACTAATTCACTACCAGAAGCAGAAATAGCCTTTAGCATTACATCATTGCTAGAAAATTTACCTGTTCCAATAAAGAGTCTTGATTGGAAATTAATGTTTTTAATTGCAAACACGATTTAACCTCCAGCAATAGCTTGAAATATAATTATATTATCTTTATCTTGTATGAGGTAATTTGCCCATTTACAATTAGGAATGATTTTTTGATTTACCGCTATCGCAATACCATTAATATTACCATATTGTTGAACGATTAATTCACTTAAAAATATAGGAGATAATAATTCTATTATATTATCATTAATATTAATTTTCATTTAAGTAATGTTTCCTAAATATATAAATATTAATAATTTTAGTTTTTACGAACAAATAGAACAATTGGTATTTTTAGTTAAATGCAAGTTTTTCCATTGCAATGATTTTCCATTAAATAACCATAATTGACCTTGATTAAAATTAATTTTGATATTACATAAAAATTTAATAGCTTCTAAGGCTTGCATAGTACCCATTATTCCTACTATTGGGCCTAGTATTCCGAAAGAATTACAATTAATATCATTTATATTATTTTTATTAGGAAATAAACAAGAGTAACAACCATTTTCCCAGGGAGGTGTAAATGTTATAATTTGGCCATCAAAACCAGTTGCACTAGCAGTTATGAGTGGTTTTTTACAGTAAACACATGCATAATTAATATTATGCCTAGTTTCCATATTATCACTGCAATCTAATACCAAGTCTACTGTTTTTACTTGTTTAATCAAATTGTCATTATCTAATTTCTTTATTAAAGAAATATATTTATTTTCAGGATTGAGATTAGTTAACTTATTTTTAGCTAAATCCGCTTTAAACTTTCCGATTTCATTTGTATTGTATAATATTTGTCTTTGTAAATTAGTCAGTTGTAATTTATCATTATCTGCTAGTATTAATTTACCAATTCCAGCAGCAGCTAGATAAAAAGCAGCTGGAGAACCTAAACCACCTAAACCAACTAAAAGTATTGTAGCAGAATTTAATAGATTCTGTCCATGAAACCCTATTTCATTTAGTAATAATTGTCTGCTATAACGTAGAAAAGATTTATCATCAATCATTTATATTCATCCTTATACACTATTCTAATTAATACTAATTATTTACATATTTTTCTTCCCATTCTTTTATGATATTTACTAATTGCATAGTCGCTAAACGCCAATCAGAAGCCATAGTTATAGCACTTACTACTGCAATGCCACCTACTCCACAATCTAAAACATTTTTAATGTTATTTAGATTAATACCACTTATAGCTACAGTAGAAATATTTTTTAACCTATAGCTAAAATTACGCAGTTTATTTAGACCTTGAGGAGTAGATTTCATTTTTTTTGTGTTTGTGGGGAAAATATGACCTAAGCTAATATAAGAAGGGTTCCATGATAGTGCTTTCGTTACTTCTAATTCAGAATGAGTGGATATACCTAACCTTAATCCAGCTTTTAATATTTTATTGGGATCTGCATTGTTTATATCTTCTTGACCTAAGTGCACTCCGTAGACACCATATTTAATTGCTAATTTCCAATAATCGTTAATAAATAATTTAATATTGTATTTTTGTGCTAATAATACAGCTGATTCGATTGATTTATTTAATTGTATTTCTGTTTGATCTTTTATACGTAATTGTATTGTATTTACACCGATATCTAATAACCTTTTTAACCATAATAAAGAATCTATTATTGGATATAGGCCAAGTCTATATGGAACTGGTGCAAATTGTTTATTGATATGCATTTCTGAATCTCAGTTTTTTATGTGATTTATAAAGATATTGATAAATTATATTATTTATTAATTTATTTTTTCATACAATGACGGATTTCTTGGGATATTTTCATTGAACAAAACTTTGGTCCACACATAGAGCAAAAGTCAACTAATTCACCAATTTTTTCTGGTAATGTTTCATTATGATAATTGCGAGCTGTTAATGGATCAATTGCTAAATTTAATTGATCTTCCCAACGGAATTCGAAACGTGCTTTTGATAAGGCATCATCACGAATTTGTGCACCAGGATGTCCTTTAGCTAAATCAGCAGCATGAGCTGCTATTTTGTACATTATTATACCTTGTTTTACATCTTCTTTATTTGGTAATCCAAGATGTTCCTTAGGTGTTACATAACATAACATTGCACATCCGAATGATCCTATAAGTGCAGCACCTATTCCTGAAGTAAAATGATCGTAACCTGGTGCAATGTCAGTGGTTATAGGTCCTAGTGTATAGAATGGTGCTCCATGGCAGTATTTTAACTGTTCTGTCATGTTATATTGGATCATATTTATTGGTATATGACCAGGACCTTCTATCATTACTTGTATATCATTTTCCCATGCAATTTTAGTTAATTTACCTAAAGTGTGTAGTTCTGCGAATTGTGCTGTATCATTTGCATCTTTTATTGATCCTGGTCTTAGTCCATCACCAAGTGAAATTGATATATCATAATCAGCACAGATATTGCAAATATCATGAAAATGTTCATATAAAAAGTTTTCTTTGTTGTTAGATAAACACCATTTAGCAATAATTGCTCCTCCGCGTGATACTATACCAGTAAGTCTATTAGTAGTCATTGGAATATGATGCAATAATAATCCTGCATGTATAGTGAAATAATCTATGCCTTGTTCTGCTTGTTCTATTAATGTCTCTTTAAAAATAGGCCAGGTAAGTTTTTCTGCTTTTCCTTTAGTTTTTTCTAATGCTTGATATATTGGTACAGTACCGATTGGAACTGGACTATTACGTATGATCCATTCACGATTTTCTTGAATATTTCTGCCGGTAGAAAGATCCATTACTGTATCAGCACCCCATTGTATTGCCCATATTAATTTTTCTACTTCTTCTTCAATAGAAGAAGTGATAGCTGAGTTTCCAATATTGGCATTAACTTTCACTAAAAAGTTTTGTCCTATTATCATTGGTTCCAATTCTGGGTGATTTATGTTAGCTGGAACAATAGCTCGGCCATCAGCTATTTCTTTTCTTACAAATTCTGCTGTAATTTTTTCTGGTATTTTTATATTATTGTTTTTATATTGAATTTTATTTTGAAGAATGTCACGTCCCATGTTTTCACGTATCGCTATAAATTCCATTTCTGGAGTTATTATTCCAGTTTTTGCATAATGCATTTGAGTTACTTTTTTTCCTTTTTTTGCTTTGATTGGATTATGTTTTATACCGAAATAAATTTTTTCTTGTATTGAATTTAAATGGTATTTTTTTTTATTTAAATAATTTATATTAAGATATTGACTGTCTTGTCTTGTTTTAATCCAATTTTCTCTAAATCTTTGAATACCTGTATTAATATTTATTTTTGTTTTAGGATCTCCATATGGACCTGAAGTATCATAGACTAATATTGGTTCATTTTTTTTATAAATAGGATTTTTGTTTTTGTTTATCAAAGTAGGATTTAAGTGAATTTGTCTCATAGGTACTTGTATATTGTTATTACTACCTTGTAAATATATACGTTTTGAATTTGGGAAAGTGTTTTTTTTTAGGTTTTTTATAAAAGATTTAGCTTCTGTACGATTTTTGTGACGTGATTTTGGGAAAATTGATGATGTCATATTAATTGCCTTTTTTTGAAGTAATTAATTTTGAAAAAAGATAATATATATGTGATGTTTAATGTATTTTAGTTTATTCTTTTTGTATATTACTATTAAATTTAGTTATTTACATTTATTATTGAGGGAAATTATTGATA
Source organism: Candidatus Pantoea edessiphila (assembly GCF_002933315.1). Taxonomy (GTDB): domain Bacteria; phylum Pseudomonadota; class Gammaproteobacteria; order Enterobacterales; family Enterobacteriaceae; genus Pantoea_C. The sequence continues at coordinate 1,696 of NZ_CM009561.1, read as the reverse complement.
TATCTTAGTTTTGTTTATATTTTTGTTTAATATGTAAATGTTGGTTTAATCCATATTGAATTAATAGAAATATATTTTATATTGTATTTAGTTTAATTTACGTTTTTATTTTGCTTTAAAAAGAACACTGCTATAAATAGCAGTGTTCTTTTTATTAACCTGGATAAATACCTCTGTCTTTTCGTGCCATTAATATTCTTTCACATGCTACAATATAAGCTGCTGTACGCAAAGAACATTTTTGTTCTTTTGCTTTTTTCCAAACATTATTCATAGCTTCTATCATAATTTTATCAGAACGCTTATTAATTTCATCTTCACTCCAGAAAAAGCTAGCCATATCTTGTACCCATTCAAAATAGCTTACTGTAACGCCTCCTGCGTTACAGATGACGTCTGGAACTACAGTAATACCTCTAGTTGCTAAAACATCGTCAGCGTCAGTGTAAGTTGGTCCATTTGCGCCTTCTAATATCAATTTACAGCTAATAATTTCAGCACGTTTTTTGGTTATTTGACCTTCTAATGCAGCTGGTATTAAAATATCCATATCTGTTGTCCAAAAAGATTCTCTATCAATAGAGGTTGCACCTGGAAAACCTGATATATTTTTGTTTTTCTGCTGCCATATTATTAGTTCTTTAATATTAATTCCTTTTTTATGGTATAAAGTTGCAGTGTGATCTTGAATAATAACGATTTTTGCACCAGCTTGGTTAAATAAACGAGCTACTTCACTTCCTACATTTCCAAAACCTTGTATTGCTATTTTTGCATTCTGAATTTTAATGTTTTCTCTGTGTGCTACTTCACATCCAGTAATAAATACACCTCGTCCTGTCGCTTTTTCTCTTCCCAGAGAACCACCAAGGTGAATAGGTTTACCTGTAACTACTCCAGTGACTGTATTTCCTAGATTCATGGAGTATGTGTCCATCATCCAAGCCATTACTTTACTGTTTGTACCAACATCAGGAGCCGGAATATCTTTTTGGGGGCCAATTATAATTCCAATTTCGCTGGTATATCGACGAGTTAAACGTTCTAATTCACCTTCTGATAATTGAAAAGGATCCACTCTAATTCCACCTTTAGCTCCACCATAAGGTAGGTTTACAGCTGCACATTTAATTGTCATCCATGCAGATAAAGCCATAACTTCATTTAAATCTACTTTGGGGTGGTAACGAATACCACCTTTTCCTGGACCTCTTGAAAGGTTATGTTGAACACGGTAACCTTCAAAATGACGTATTGTTCCATTATCCATCTGTAAGGGAATGTCAACAATTAAAGTCCTTTTAGGATGTCTTAGCGTATCTATCCAACGGGAAAGATTACCTAAATAGGACGTGACACGATCAATTTGTTGTAAGTAAGTTGACCAAGCAGATGTATTTCCTTCAGACGTATAAGATAACTTATCCATAAAAAACCTTTAGTAATAAATTTGTTTGTTGTTTACATATTTTATATAAATTATATTTAGATATACTATTTAACGTCTATATATTGTTTTAAATTATTTAATGATTACACATATTTTTTATTATTTCGATAATAGTGTATTGCTAAATTAGTGGATTTAGATTAACGTGAGTACATATCTATATATTATATATTAGGTTTTAATTTTCTTTAATTATAAATATTTTAATTTAGATTGTTTATTATTTTTAATAAATTTGATTTTATT